>NZ_JAOWFU010000026.1:0-84641 GCF_030333525.1 Citrobacter sp. CK188 | reverse complement strand
GTGGAGCGGTAGTTCAGTTGGTTAGAATACCTGCCTGTCACGCAGGGGGTCGCGGGTTCGAGTCCCGTCCGTTCCGCCACCCTAATTAGGGGCGTAGTTCAATTGGTAGAGCACCGGTCTCCAAAACCGGGTGTTGGGAGTTCGAGTCTCTCCGCCCCTGCCAGAAAATTATCCTTAGCATTTGCTAAGGATTTTTTTTGCCTGAAAAACGGCCCCCAGCATATCCATTCAACTCCTTTCCCGGCATCCTTGCCATGGCTGTCCCTTTAATCTTCCAGGACGTTTGTTTTTAACAGATCGCGGATCAACGTATGTTTATCGCTATTTTGTAGCCATATTGCATATAACGGGCGTGAAAGCGTAGCGCTGTCGGCAACGGTATGAAGCCCGCCTTTTTCTTTGGCCCAGCCAACTGGAAGCCAACTGCATCCATTAAGAGCAGACAGTTGCTGTCTCGCCAGTTCAGCTGAACTGGTGGTAAGAACGGGAACCTCATCGCTCGCAATCAAACCCACTTCATGCTGTTGAAAATCAGGCCCCCACTCAAGACGCAGATAATTTAATTCATCTTTCATCTGTGATGGGCTGCTGCAATACAACGCGAGTGTGAAATGTCCCAGCAATTGGCTGCTAAACTCATCCATTTTTGGCGCTTCGGTGGTAATGAGCAGATCAAGCTGACGTTCATGGAGTTGCTTTACTAACGACTGGCGTTGAGCGATCCTGGCTTCAAATTGCAGACTGGCTTGCGGCTCCAGAGACTGATATAAGCGTGCCAGCCAGTCATTGAGCATGCACTCCCACAGAGAAGCGCTGGCACCGATAGAAAACTCATTATGCCGCGATGTATGCGCCACTTCCTTACGTGCCGCCTGCCACGTATTCATCAGCGTTTCTGCATAGGGTAGTAGCTTTTCACCTGCTGCGGTTAAGCGGATATTGTTTCTGTGCCGGGTGAACAGGTTCACACCAAGCTGATTTTCCAGTTGTCTTATCCGAAAACTGACCGCCGATTGGGTCAGGTAGAGCGCTTCTGCCGCTCGTCCAAAGTGGCGTGTCCGGCTAACTTCCAGGAAAGTTTTTAACAATTCCGTATCCACAACGCTCTCCACAAAATTATTTGTCGTAATGATTTAAATCTTTTGTTTTACACTCTGTCAAGCGTAACTAATACTCCGCGCCATAAATAGCTCGGCCAAAGAATTAGGAGCGTGCAGGATGGCGGAAAGCTTTACGACGACTAATCGATATTTCGACAACAAATATTATCCACGCGGATTCTCTCGTCATGGTGATTTCACCATCAAAGAGGCACAACTGCTTGAACGTCATGGTTATGCCTTCAATGAGCTGGATCTGGGGAAACGTGAGCCAGTAACCGAAGAAGAGAGACTGTTTGTCGCGGTATGCCGTGGCGAACGTGAGCCGGTGACAGAAGCAGAACGCGTCTGGTCTAAATATATGACGCGTATTAAGCGTCCAAAACGTTTCCACACTCTGTCTGGCGGTAAACCGCAGATGGAAGGTGCGGAAGACTACACCGAATCTGACGATTAATAAAAAAAGGGCGAAATGCCCTTTTTTTACGTCAGTAGTTTTTGTAAATGAATCAGTAGCCTGTCTATTGCCCGATAGCCCACAGCCTCCTGCAAATGCAGGCGCGTAATATTCTCCGTTTGTTCCAGATCGGCAATGGTACGGGCAACCTTCAGTAAGCGCTGCCAGGCTCGTATAGACAATCCCAGATGTATCAGCGTCTCCTCCAGCCAGTGCGCATCATCACTGTGTAGAGAGCAGTACTTTCGTATACCCTGGCTGTCCAGATGGGCGTTTAGCTTCCCCTGTCGTTCGTACTGGCGTTTCCGTGCGGATATCACCCGTACTTTCACTGTAGCGCTGTCCTCGCCTTTCACCGCTGCCTGGCTGAGTATACCGGGCGGTGGCAGGGGAATTTCGAGCGAGAGATCGAATCGATCGAGAAAGGGGCCGGATAAACGGCTGAGGTAGCGCAACGTCTGTTCCGGGCTACAGCGATTATGGTTCCCCTGATAGTGACCGGTCGGGCTGGGATTCATCGCTGCAACCAGTTGGAAGCGCGCAGGATAGGTGATCTTTGCCCGGGTGCGCGAAAGGTGTATCTGACCAGACTCAATAGGTTCACGCAGCGCATCCAGCGTGCGTCGCTCAAACTCAGGCAGTTCATCCAGAAACAGAATACCGTTGTGCGCCAGCGATATTTCTCCTGGCGCGGGTATTGAACCTCCCCCTACCATTGCCGTTAATGACGCGCTGTGATGAGGCGAGCGGAAAGGACGCCGTTTCCACTGCCTTTGTACCGTATCGGCGTTCACCAGGCTGAGAATCGCCGCACTTTCCAGCGCTTCTTTGTCGCTTAATGATGGCAGTAGCCCATTAATGCGGCTGGCCAGCATGGTTTTTCCCGTACCTGGTGGGCCTATCAGCAGCAGGTTGTGCCCTCCTGCGGCCGTGATTTCCAGGCCTCGTTTCCCCTGTTCCTGACCGATAACATCACTGAGATCGTCATGCAGTAAACAGGCGTCAGAATCGGTAGAGACTGGTTTCTCAAGATCACGTTTCCCTTCCAGAAATGCGCATACCGTTTGCAGATGATCTGCAATCAGGCATCCCTCCCCGCTGATTAGCCCAACTTCCGCCGTATTCTCTTTTGCAACAATGATATGTCTGCCTGCCCGAATCGCCTCGGTTGCACTGGATATCGCGCCTGGAACGCCACGTAACGCACCTGTAAGGGCCAGTTCGCCTACCAGTTCATATTCATTAAGCTTATTTGTTGTAAGTTGCTCTGACGCCGCCAGAAGCGCAATTGCGATAGGTAAATCATATCTTCCGCCCTCTTTGGGTAAATCTGCCGGGGCCAGATTAATGGTGATTTTCTTCGCCGGAAATTCATACCCGCTATTGATGATTGCGCTGCGAACCCGATCCCGGGCCTCCTTTACCGTCGTTTCAGGTAGCCCAACCATTGTTAAACCCGGCAGGCCATTACTGATATGCACCTCGATGGTTATTGGCGGCGCATTAACGCCAAGTGCGGCGCGTGTGTGAACAATCGACAGTGACATAACTCCTCCCGTTGAGAGAATTATGCTGCATTAAAAACCAGAAATATCCTGCATGATTGTTAATTTTCGGCGCATATTCAGGTAATTTTATCGCGTTTTCAAAATATGCTTTGCTGTTCGGAAGCGTGCTCGCAAAAAATAACAGATGCGAAAAAAAGATGGGGGTTGCTGTTGTTTATGAGGCAAAAAGTGAAAATTTTTCATTTCCTGTTTTTTGTATAAAAAACAATGATTTTTTGCTAAACCGTTAGCTGCGTCAGAAAAATGAAAATAAAAATATCTTGTGCTATTGGCGAAAGCTATGGTAACTCTTTAGGCATTCCTTCGAACAAGATGCAAGAATAGACAAAAATGACAGCCCTTCTACGAGTGATTAGCCTGGTCGTGATTAGCGTGGTGGTGATTATTATCCCACCGTGCGGGGCTGCACTTGGACGAGGAAAGGCTTAGAAATCAAGCCTTAACGAACTAAGACCCCCGCACCGAAAGGTCCGGGGGTTTTTTTTTGACCTTAAAAACATAAACGAGGAGCAGATAATGACTAATAGCATAAAATTCTGTTTCTCCAGATTTACGGCGGGGATGTAGCTATGAATGGGGCACAGTGGGTGGTACATGCTTTGCGAGCACAGGGCGTTGAAACCGTTTTTGGTTATCCCGGTGGCGCAATTATGCCGGTTTACGATGCGTTGTATGACGGCGGCGTGGAACATCTGTTGTGTCGTCACGAGCAGGGTGCGGCGATGGCGGCAATCGGCTATGCGCGTTCAACGGGCAAAACGGGCGTCTGTATCGCCACGTCCGGCCCTGGCGCTACCAATTTGATCACCGGTCTGGCTGACGCACTGTTAGATTCCGTGCCGGTTGTGGCCATCACGGGTCAGGTTTCCGCTCCGTTCATCGGAACGGACGCTTTTCAGGAGGTTGATGTGCTGGGGCTGTCGTTGGCATGTACGAAGCACAGCTTCCTCGTGCAGTCGCTGGAAGAGCTGCCGCGCATCATGGCTGAGGCTTTCCGGGTTGCGAACTCGGGTCGTCCTGGCCCTGTTCTGGTTGATATCCCCAAAGATATCCAGTTAGCCAATGGTTCACTGGAGCCGTATTTCACCACCGTTGAAAACGAAACGGCTTTCCCGCACGCGGACGTTGAGCAGGCGCGTCGGATGATGGCGCAGGCGCAAAAACCGATGCTGTACGTGGGCGGCGGCGTAGGCATGGCGCAGGCCGTACCCGCGCTGCGCGAATTTATCGCTGCGACGCAAATGCCGGTGACCTGCACGTTAAAAGGCCTGGGCGCGGTGGATGCTGACTATCCGTATTATCTCGGTATGTTGGGGATGCATGGCACTAAAGCGGCAAACTTCGCTGTTCAGGAGTGCGATCTGCTGATTGCCGTAGGGGCACGTTTTGATGACCGGGTGACGGGCAAGCTGAATACCTTTGCGCCGAGCGCCAGCGTGATACACATGGATATCGATCCGGCGGAAATGAACAAACTGCGTCAGGCGCATGTCGCGTTGCAGGGCGATCTGAACGCATTATTGCCCGCGTTACAGCAACCGTTAAATATTGACGCCTGGCGTCAGCACAATGCTGAACTGCGTACTGAGCACGCCTGGCGTTACGATCATCCCGGTGAAGCCATCTATGCGCCGCTGCTGTTAAAACAGTTGTCGGAACGTAAACCCGCAGACAGCGTGGTGACAACGGATGTGGGCCAGCATCAGATGTGGTCTGCGCAGCATATGACGTACACTCGCCCGGAGAATTTCATCACCTCCAGCGGCTTAGGTACGATGGGTTTTGGCCTGCCTGCGGCGGTTGGCGCGCAGGTTGCGAGGCCGAATGATACCGTTATCTGTATCTCCGGTGACGGCTCTTTCATGATGAATGTACAAGAGTTGGGCACCGTAAAACGCAAGCAGTTGCCGTTGAAGATTGTCTTACTCGATAACCAGCGGTTAGGCATGGTTCGACAATGGCAACAACTGTTTTTCCAGGAACGATATAGCGAAACCACCCTTACCGATAACCCCGATTTCCTCATGTTAGCCAGCGCCTTCGGCATTCCTGGCCAACACATCACCCGTAAAGACCAGGTTGAAGCGGCGCTCGACACCATGCTGAACAGTGATGGGCCATACCTGCTTCATGTCTCAATCGACGAACTTGAGAATGTCTGGCCCCTGGTGCCGCCTGGCGCCAGTAACTCAGAAATGCTGGAGAAATTATCATGATGCAACATCAGGTCAATGTGGCAGCTCGCTTCAACCCGGAAACGTTAGAACGTGTTTTACGCGTGGTTCGCCACCGTGGTTTTCAGGTGTGCTCCATGAATATGGAAGCCGCCACCGATGCGCAAAATATAAATATCGAATTGACCGTTGCCAGCCCCCGGTCGGTCGACTTACTGTTTAGTCAGTTAAGTAAACTGGTAGATGTTGCACATGTTGCTATCTGCCAGAGCACAACCACATCACAACAAATCCGCGCCTGAGCGCAAAAGGAAGAAAAATGACGACGAAAAAAGCTGATTACATCTGGTTCAATGGTGAGATGATTCGTTGGGAAGATGCGAAGGTTCATGTGATGTCCCACGCACTGCACTACGGTACTTCCGTGTTTGAAGGGATCCGTTGCTACGACTCTCACAAAGGTCCAGTGGTGTTCCGCCATCGTGAACACATGCAGCGTTTGCATGATTCAGCCAAAATCTATCGTTTTCCCGTCTCCCAGAGCGTTGATGAGCTGATGGAAGCCTGCCGCGATGTTATCCGTAAAAACAACCTGACCAGCGCATATATTCGTCCGCTGGTGTTTGTGGGCGATGTGGGGATGGGCGTTAACCCGCCTCCGGGGTACAGCACTGACGTCATCATCGCGGCGTTCCCGTGGGGCGCATACCTGGGCGCAGAAGCGCTGGATCAGGGGATCGATGCGATGGTTTCTTCCTGGAACCGCGCAGCGCCAAATACCATTCCGACAGCGGCAAAAGCGGGCGGTAACTACCTTTCTTCACTGCTGGTAGGGAGTGAAGCGCGTCGTCATGGCTACCAGGAAGGTATCGCGTTGGATGTGAATGGTTATATTTCCGAAGGCGCAGGCGAAAACCTGTTTGAAGTGAAAGATGGCGTGTTGTTTACCCCGCCGTTTACCTCCTCCGCGCTGCCAGGTATTACCCGTGATGCGATCATCAAGCTGGCGAAAGAGCTGGATATCGAAGTGCGTGAGCAGGTGCTGTCTCGCGAATCTCTGTATCTGGCGGACGAAGTGTTTATGTCCGGTACTGCGGCAGAGATCACACCGGTTCGCAGCGTGGACGGTATCCAGGTAGGCGAAGGCCGCTGCGGTCCGGTCACTAAACGTATTCAGCAAGCATTCTTTGGCCTCTTCACCGGTGAAACCGAAGATAAATGGGGCTGGTTGGATCAGGTAAATCCATAAATTAAAAATAAATGGGACGGCACGCACCGTCCCATTTAACAGACAGACACTGGGAGTAAATTACGCATGCCTAAGTATCGTTCCGCCACAACCACACATGGTCGCAATATGGCGGGTGCCCGCGCGCTGTGGCGCGCCACCGGGATGACCGATGCCGATTTTGGCAAACCGATCATCGCTGTCGTGAACTCATTCACCCAGTTTGTGCCGGGTCACGTTCACCTGCGCGATCTCGGTAAACTGGTCGCCGAACAGATTGAAGCCGCTGGCGGCGTCGCCAAAGAGTTCAACACCATTGCCGTGGATGATGGCATCGCTATGGGTCACGGGGGCATGCTGTATTCACTGCCGTCTCGCGAACTGATCGCCGACTCGGTGGAGTACATGGTGAACGCCCACTGTGCGGATGCGATGGTCTGTATCTCCAACTGCGACAAAATCACCCCAGGGATGCTGATGGCCTCGCTGCGCCTGAACATTCCGGTAATTTTTGTCTCCGGCGGCCCGATGGAAGCCGGGAAAACCAAACTTTCCGATCAGATCATCAAGCTCGATCTGGTTGATGCGATGATTCAGGGCGCGGACCCGAAAGTTTCTGACGATCAGAGCAATCAGGTCGAACGCTCCGCCTGCCCGACCTGTGGGTCGTGTTCCGGGATGTTCACCGCTAACTCAATGAACTGCCTGACGGAAGCGCTGGGCCTGTCGCAGCCGGGCAACGGCTCGTTGCTGGCAACCCACGCCGATCGCAAGCAGCTGTTCCTCAATGCCGGTAAGCGCATTGTTGAGCTGACTAAACGTTACTACGAGCAGGATGACGCTTCCGCACTGCCGCGTAATATTGCCAGTAAAGCGGCGTTTGAAAACGCCATGACGCTGGATATCGCTATGGGCGGTTCGACCAACACCGTTTTACACCTGCTGGCGGCGGCGCAGGAAGCGGAAATCGACTTCACCATGAGTGATATCGACAAGCTTTCCCGCAAGGTTCCACAGTTGTGTAAAGTCGCGCCAAGTACGCAGAAATACCACATGGAAGACGTCCACCGCGCAGGCGGCGTGCTGGGTATTCTGGGCGAGCTGGATCGCGCCGGGCTGATGAATCGCGATGTAAAAAACGTGCTGGGTCTGACGCTGCCGCAAACGCTGGAGCAGTA
Organism: Citrobacter sp. CK188; assembly: GCF_030333525.1. Taxonomy (NCBI): domain Bacteria; kingdom Pseudomonadati; phylum Pseudomonadota; class Gammaproteobacteria; order Enterobacterales; family Enterobacteriaceae; genus Citrobacter; species Citrobacter sp. CK188. The sequence goes on along the minus strand of NZ_JAOWFU010000026.1, from coordinate 76,936 downwards.
CGACGTTATGGTCAGCCAGAATGAAGCGGTAAAACAGATGTTCCGTGCAGGCCCGGCGGGTATCCGCACGACGCAGGCGTTCTCGCAGGATTGCCGCTGGGATTCGCTGGATACCGACCGCGCCGAAGGCTGCATTCGCTCGCTGGAACATGCCTACAGCAAAGATGGCGGTCTGGCTGTGCTCTACGGTAACTTTGCTGAAAACGGCTGTATCGTAAAAACCGCAGGCGTGGATGACAGCATCCTGAAATTTACCGGCCCGGCGAAAGTCTATGAAAGCCAGGACGATGCGGTTGAGGCGATCCTCGGCGGTAAGGTGGTTGCCGGTGATGTGGTGGTTATTCGCTACGAAGGGCCTAAGGGTGGGCCTGGTATGCAGGAAATGCTCTACCCGACCACCTTCCTGAAATCGATGGGGCTGGGTAAAGCCTGTGCGCTGATCACCGATGGCCGTTTCTCCGGCGGCACGTCTGGCCTCTCTATCGGTCACGTCTCACCGGAAGCGGCCAGCGGCGGTAATATCGCCATCATTGAAGATGGCGACATGATTGCTATTGATATTCCAAACCGTGGTATTCAACTGCAACTGAGCGATGCGGAAATCGCCGCGCGTCGCGAAGCGCAGGAAGCCCGTGGTGATAAAGCCTGGACGCCGAAAGATCGTCAGCGTCCGGTCTCCTTTGCGCTGCGTGCTTATGCCAGCCTGGCGACCAGCGCCGATAAAGGCGCGGTACGCGATAAATCGAAGCTGGGAGGTTGATGATGGCCGAGTCGCAACCCCTGTCAGCCGCCCCGGAAGGGGCGGAGTACCTGCGTGCGGTACTCCGCGCGCCGGTATATGAAGCAGCGCAGGTGACGCCGCTGCAAAAAATGGAAAAACTTTCTTCGCGCCTCGACAACGTTATTCTCGTGAAGCGTGAAGACAGGCAGCCTGTACACAGCTTCAAGCTGCGCGGAGCCTACGCGATGATGGCGGGGCTTACCGAAGAACAAAAAGCCCACGGCGTTATCACCGCATCGGCGGGTAACCATGCTCAGGGTGTGGCGTTCTCCTCCGCGCGTTTGGGTGTGAAAGCATTGATTGTGATGCCGCTGGCGACCGCCGATATCAAAGTGGACGCGGTGCGTGGGTTTGGCGGGGAAGTGCTGCTGCACGGCGCGAACTTTGATGAAGCGAAAGCAAAAGCTATCGAGCTGGCGCAACAGCAGGGCTTTACCTGGGTTCCGCCGTTCGATCATCCGATGGTGATTGCCGGGCAGGGCACGCTGGCGCTGGAACTGCTCCAGCAGGATGCGCATCTCGACCGCGTATTCGTGCCGGTTGGCGGCGGTGGACTGGCGGCAGGCGTGGCGGTGCTCATCAAACAGCTGATGCCGCAAATCAAAGTGATCGCCGTTGAAGCGGAAGATTCGGCCTGCCTGAAAGCGGCGCTGGATGCCGGTCATCCGGTGGATCTCCCGCGTGTGGGACTGTTTGCCGAAGGCGTGGCGGTTAAACGTATCGGCGATGAAACCTTCCGTCTGTGCCAGGAATATCTCGACGACATTATCACCGTCGACAGCGATGCGATTTGCGCAGCGATGAAAGATCTGTTCGAGGATGTGCGTGCGGTGGCGGAACCTTCCGGTGCGCTGGCGCTGGCGGGGATGAAAAAATACATCGCCCAACACAATATTCGCGGCGAACGCCTGGCGCATGTGCTTTCTGGCGCGAATGTGAACTTTCATGGTCTGCGCTATGTGTCTGAACGCTGCGAGCTGGGTGAACAGCGCGAAGCGCTGCTGGCGGTGACTATCCCGGAAGAGAAAGGCAGCTTCCTGAAGTTTTGTCAGCTGCTGGGCGGCCGTTCCGTTACCGAATTTAACTACCGTTTTGCCGACGCTCAAGATGCCTGCATTTTTGTCGGCGTCCGTCTGAGCCGTGGACTGGAAGAGCGCAAAGAGATTCTCGCGCTGCTGCATGAAGGCGGCTACAGCGTGGTGGATCTCTCCGACGACGAAATGGCGAAACTGCATGTGCGCTATATGGTTGGCGGACGCCCATCGAAACCGTTGCAGGAACGTCTGTACAGTTTCGAATTTCCAGAGTCGCCCGGCGCGCTGCTGAAGTTTCTACACACGCTGGGAACGCACTGGAATATTTCGCTGTTCCACTATCGCAGCCACGGTACCGACTATGGTCGTGTGCTGGCGGCGTTCGAACTGGGCGAAAACGAGCCTGATTTCGAAACCCGGCTGAATGAGCTGGGCTATGAGTGCCACAACGAAAGCGATAACCCGGCGTTCCGCTTTTTCCTGGCGGGTTAGGGTGTTCGGGAAAATGCCTGATGGCGCTGCGCTTATCAGGCCTACGTTCTTTTGAGCCGTAGGCTGGATAAGGCGCTTGCGCCGCCATCCGGCATTAGTGACCAGGCAGTAAATTCCAGAACGCATCAATAAGCGGCTCATGCAGCCGCTTTTTTTGTGCGCAAACGCCCAGCTCAAACGGCGTTTTCTCGTCGCTGCGCTCCAGGATCATCACGCGGTTACGCACGGGTTCAGGGCTATTTTCCAATACCACTTCCGGCAGCAGCGCCACGCCGCAGCCGAGCGCGACCATCGACACCATCGCTTCATGTCCACCGACCGTCGCGTATATCGACGGATTGCTGATTTTCTGACGGCGGAACCACAGCTCAATACGGCGACGCACCGGGCCTTGATCGGCCATGATAAACGGCACCGTTGACCAGTCGGGTTTATCCACTGAGACCTGATTTCGCACCGGGCAAGGCAATGCGGGAGCTATCAGCACCACCGCCAGATTCTCCAGCATTGAAAACGCGACCGCGCCGGGCAGGGTTTCCGGTTTACCGGCAATCGCCAGATCCGCCTCGCCCGTCACCACTTTTTCCATCGCATCGGCGGCATCGCCGGTGGTGAGTTTGATTTCCACAGAGGGATGCTCCGCCCGGAAACGGTCAAGAATGGGCGGCAGATGGCTATAAGCGGCAGTGACCGAGCAGAAGATATGCAGCTCGCCCGACAGCGACGGGCCTTGTTGGTCGATGGTGTGACGTAACTGCTGATACTGCAACAGCGTTTGCTGGGCGAACGTTCGCAGCTCTTCTCCCGCTTCGGTGAGCGTAACGGTACGGTTATCGCGAATGAACAGCGGCTGACCGAGATCCTCTTCGAGGCGTTGAATCTGCCGGGAGAGCGTGGAAGGGCTAACGTGCATTGCCCGCGCGCTGCGGCCAAAATGGCGACTTTCCGCCAGATGCAGGAAGGTTTTCAGATCGCGTAAATCCACTGGCTTTACTCCCGATGTCTACGTTGCAGAAATTGCAATGTGATGTTGTGAATATATCAATTTCCGCAATAAATTTCCTGTCATATAGTGAGTTCATTCTCTCTTGCACAGACACGGCAAGCGAACCGAACAATAAGCACGACACAACATCACGGAGTTACAGATATGGCTAACTACTTTAATACACTGAATCTGCGCCAGCAGTTGGCGCAACTGGGTAAATGTCGCTTTATGGGCCGCGATGAATTTGCCGATGGCGCGAGCTACCTTCAGGGTAAAAAAGTGGTCATCGTCGGCTGTGGCGCTCAGGGGCTGAACCAGGGCCTGAACATGCGTGACTCCGGTCTGGATATCGCCTACGCCCTGCGTAAAGAGGCGATTGCCGAGAAACGTGCTTCCTGGCGTAAAGCGACCGAAAACGGCTTCAAAGTGGGGACTTACGAAGAGCTGATCCCGCAGGCTGATCTGGTGGTTAACCTGACGCCGGACAAACAGCACTCCGACGTGGTGCGTTCCGTACAGCCGCTGATGAAAGACGGCGCGGCACTGGGTTACTCCCACGGTTTCAACATCGTGGAAGTGGGCGAGCAGATCCGCAAAGACATCACCGTGGTGATGGTGGCGCCGAAGTGCCCGGGTACTGAAGTCCGTGAAGAGTACAAACGTGGTTTCGGTGTACCGACGCTGATCGCCGTTCACCCGGAAAACGATCCGAAAGGCGAAGGGATGGCGATTGCCAAAGCATGGGCGGCGGCAACTGGCGGTCATCGTGCGGGCGTGCTGGAGTCCTCCTTCGTGGCGGAAGTGAAATCTGACCTGATGGGCGAGCAGACCATCCTGTGCGGTATGCTGCAAGCGGGTTCTCTGCTGTGCTTCGATAAGCTGGTGGAAGAAGGTACTGACCCGGCATATGCGGAAAAACTGATTCAGTACGGCTGGGAAACTATCACCGAAGCGCTGAAGCAGGGCGGTATTACGCTGATGATGGATCGTCTGTCCAATCCGGCAAAACTGCGTGCTTATGCGCTGTCTGAACAGCTGAAAACCATCATGGCGCCGCTGTTCCAGAAACACATGGACGACATCATCTCCGGTGAATTCTCCTCCGGCATGATGGCGGACTGGGCGAATGACGATAAGAAACTGCTGACCTGGCGCGAAGAGACCGGTAAAACCGCATTCGAAACCGCGCCGCAGTATGAAGGTAAAATCGGTGAGCAGGAGTACTTCGATAAAGGCGTACTGATGATCGCGATGGTGAAAGCGGGCGTTGAGCTGGCATTCGAAACCATGGTGGATTCCGGCATCATCGAAGAGTCTGCGTACTATGAGTCACTGCACGAACTGCCGCTGATCGCCAACACCATCGCCCGTAAGCGTCTGTATGAAATGAACGTGGTTATCTCTGATACCGCCGAGTACGGCAACTACCTGTTCTCTTACGCTTGCGTACCGTTGCTGAAAGCGTTCATGACTGAAATTCAACCGGGCGATCTGGGTAAAGCGATTGCTGAAGGCGCGGTTGACAACGCACAGTTGCGTGATGTGAACGAAGCGATTCGTGGCCACGCTATTGAGAAAGTGGGCCAGAAACTGCGTGGCTATATGACGGATATGAAACGCATTGCGGTAGCTGGTTAAACAGGTTGTCGGGTGGCGCTAACGCTTACCCGACCTACAAAAAGCCATTATTTCGTAGGCCGGGTAAGCGTTAGCGCCATCCGGCAAAAAAGCCCGGTGTTTATACTCACCGGGCTTTTTATTAGTTGCGATACAGCACCTTAATGATGTGGTATCCGAACTGGGTGTGCAGTGGGCCGGTTGGCTCCAGCACCGGGCAGGAGAAGACCACTTTGTCGAACGCCGGAACCATCTGGCCCTGACGAAACTCACCTAAGTCACCGCCTCTTTTGCCTGACGGGCAGATAGAGTGCTTTTTCGCCAGTTTGCCGAAGTCGGCGCCATTCTTGATTTGTTCCAGAAGATCCAGCGCCAGCTTCTCTTCTTTTACCAGGATATGCAGTGCTGCTGCGGTTTTCGCCATTATTTCGCTCTCATGTCTCAAAGGTTGCCCGCCACTTTATCATTCCTTAGGGCGTCGGACATATACTCTTCGCCATCGCAGGACAGATGTCCCGCCGGGTTTAATGAACCGGGAGATGAACGACACTTTTATCAGACATATTCCCTCTGCAACAGGACAGCCGTCCTGTCTTTCCATCTCAGGAGAGAGATAACATGAGCTCAATGAAAAACGCAGAATTTTCAGGCGACTGGCTGACAGGGCTAACCCAAATCGTACGCGATCCGCAGCTGTATGAGCTGCTCAAATATTGCCCGCTGGACATCATGCAGCGCTGGCGCGTTGAGGAAATACCTCGCGGAGCGCTGATTTGCCGTCAGGGTGACATTTGTCGGCAATTCTCGCTGATTGTTTCCGGTGAGGTGGATGTCTTTTACGAAGCTGAAGACGGGCGCCGTTATCGGCAGGCACATTACCGCAAAGGCGACATGCTGGGCGAGCTGGAGATTTTTGAGTCGCGGCATTACATCTGTTCGGTGATGGCGGTTGGCAGCGTTCAGTTGTTAAGCCTGCCGCAGGCGGATTTTCATCGCTGGCTGGCGCTGGATAACCATTTTAACCAGCGGATGCTGCGCTTTTTCAGCCAGCAATATTATCAGTTGTCGAAAAAGGCCAGCAGCGACAATTTGTACTCGCTGTATCAACGGGTTTGCCAGGCATTATGGCAGCGATATCAACATGATGAATCGACCACGATTTTGCTGGATAAACAAAATCTCAGTCAGGAATTTGCGGCGACGACGCGCAGTATCAACCGTATTTTGCACGATCTGAAATCGCTGAAAATTATTGATACCGACGGTGAGCGGATCGTCTTATTAGCCCCTGAAAAACTGAAACAGGAGGCGGAGATCTGAGTCCCTCAGCACAGTAAGGAGACAGAAGATGCAACCCCATATTCGATTAAGCAATAGCATGACCGGTGCGCGGTATGCGCTATTGCCCGGCGATCCTGAGCGGGTGGACAGGATCGCCCACTTTCTTGATAACCCTGAGATACTGGGGCAAAACCGGGAATTTCGGGCGGCGCGCGGCACATATAAAGGGATTGAGATTCTGGTGCTGTCGACGGGAATCGGCGGGCCATCAACGGCCATTGCCATTGAAGAGTTACGGCAGATTGGCGTAGACACGCTGATTCGCATCGGTAGCTGTGGGGCATTGCAGGATACGCTGGCGCTGGGCGATCTGATTATCGCCAACGGTGCGGTCGCCGATGACGGCACCAGCAAAACCTACGCGCCAGCCTGCTATCCGGCCTGCGCAGACCCGCAGCTTATCGCCACGTTGATCCAGCAGGCGAAGCAGATGAACATTTCTGCGATTTGCGGACTGGTGCGCAGCCACGACAGCTTTTATACCGATCGTGAAGCTGAACTGGATGCGGAATGGTCAGCGCGCGGCATTCTCGGGGCGGATATGGAAACGGCGGCGCTGATGGTGGTCGGCGCATTACGTGGGCTGCGTACGGCGTCGTTGCTGAACGTGGTCGTTGCCCACAACGGCTGTCTGGACAGCAGTATTAATGATTATGTTCAACAGGAAACGCTGTGCCTGCAGGGTGAAGAACGTCAGATTTCCCTGGCGCTACAGGCCATTTATTTCGATAGCCAGCAAGGAGAGCAATGATGGACTTTTTCAGTATTAACAACGTGATGGTCAACATTCCTCTCGGCGAAGGCGGGTATGCGCTGTCGTGGATTGAGGCTATCGGCACGGTCTTTGGTTTATTGTGCATCTGGTGCGCCAGCCGGGAAAAAATCATCAATTACCTGTTTGGTCTGATTAATGTCACCCTGTTTGCCGCGATCTTTTTCCAGATTCAGCTATATGCCAGCCTGTTGCTTCAGGTGTTCTTCTTTGCCGCCAATATCTATGGCTGGTATGCGTGGAGCCGTCAGAATGAGGCGCAAGAGGCAGCGCTGAAGGTGCGCTGGCTCTCCCGCCAGCAAACGCTGGTGCTGAGTGGTGTGTGTATTGTCGCCATCCTGCTGATGACGCGGTTTATCGACCCGGTGTTCGCCATGCTGACCCATATTATGCTCGGGATGCTGCAAACGGTAGGAGTTCAGGTGGCGATGCCAGAGCTACAGCCGGACGCGTTCCCGTTCTGGGATTCCACCATGCTGGTGCTGTCGATCGCGGCGATGGTGCTGATGACTCGCAAATATGTGGAAAACTGGCTGCTGTGGGTGCTTATCGACGTCATTAGCGTGGTGATTTACGCGGTACAGGGCGTCTATGCGATGTCGCTGGAGTATGTCCTGCTAACGGCGATTGCGATTATGGGATCGTACAGCTGGATCCTGAGCGCAAAACGCAACGGCTATACGCCGCTTGCCGCCAGCGCCACCTGATTAACGCTTTCCTGGCTGTCTGAAAGGGCAGCCTGTTACTCCCTCGGCCCTGCTTTCTGCTACAATCCTTCCCCCGTTCGAAGATTGAGCAATATTCCCATGCGTTTAAACCCCGGCCAACAACACGCTGTCGAATTCGTCACCGGCCCCTGCCTGGTGCTGGCGGGCGCGGGTTCTGGTAAGACTCGCGTTATTACCAATAAAATCGCCCATCTGATTCGTGGTTGCGGCTATCAGGCGCGCCATATTGCGGCAGTGACCTTTACCAATAAAGCGGCGCGTGAAATGAAAGAGCGTGTCGGGCAAACGCTGGGGCGTAAAGAGGCGCGCGGGCTGATGATCTCCACTTTCCATACGTTGGGGCTGGATATCATCAAACGTGAATATGCGGCGTTGGGGATGAAATCGAACTTTTCGCTGTTTGACGATACCGATCAGGTCGCATTGCTGAAAGAGCTGACTGACGGTCTGATTGAAGATGACAAAGTTATCTTGCAACAGCTGATCTCGACGATCTCTAACTGGAAAAACGATCTGATGACGCCCGCTCAGGCGGCGGCAAGCGCAAAAGGGGAGCGCGACCGTATCTTCGCTCACTGTTATGGTCTGTACGATGCACATCTGAAGGCCTGCAATGTGCTCGATTTTGACGACCTGATTCTATTGCCGACGCTGCTGCTACAGCGTAATGAAGAGGTGCGTGAGCGCTGGCAGAACAGGATTCGCTATCTGCTGGTGGATGAATACCAGGATACCAACACCAGTCAGTATGAACTGGTGAAGCTGCTGGTAGGAAGCCGCGCGCGCTTTACGGTGGTGGGTGATGATGACCAGTCGATCTACTCCTGGCGCGGCGCGCGTCCGCAAAACCTGGTGTTGTTGAGTAAGGATTTCCCGGCGCTACAGGTGATCAAGCTGGAGCAGAACTATCGTTCCTCCGGGCGCATTCTGAAAGCGGCGAATATCCTGATTGCCAATAACCCTCACGTCTTTGAAAAACGCCTCTTTTCTGAACTGGGTTATGGCGCGGAACTCAAGGTTCTGAGCGCGAACAATGAAGAGCACGAGGCCGAACGCGTCACCGGCGAGCTGATTGCTCATCACTTTGTGAATAAGACTGAATACAAGGATTACGCCATTCTGTATCGCGGGAACCACCAGTCGCGGGTGTTTGAAAAATTCCTTATGCAGAACCGTATTCCCTACAAAATTTCTGGCGGCACGTCGTTCTTCTCCCGCCCGGAGATTAAAGACCTGCTGGCCTATCTGCGCGTACTGACCAACCCGGATGATGACAGCGCTTTCCTGCGGATTGTGAATACGCCAAAACGAGAAATCGGCCCGGCTACGCTGCAAAAGCTAGGCGAATGGGCGATGACGCGCAACAAGAGTCTGTTTACCGCCAGTTTTGATGTGGGGCTGAACCAGACGCTGACCGGGCGCGGCTATGATTCACTGACCCGCTTCACCCATTGGCTGGGGGAAATTCAGCGTCTGGCGGAGCGTGAGCCGATTGCCGCCGTGCGCGATCTCATCCACGGTATTGATTACGAATCCTGGTTGTATGAGACCTCGCCGAGCCCAAAAGCGGCGGAAATGCGCATGAAGAACGTCAACCAGTTGTTTAGCTGGATGACCGAAATGCTTGAAGGTAACGAACTTGACGAACCCATGACGCTCACCCAGGTGGTGACGCGCTTTACGCTGCGCGACATGATGGAGCGTGGTGAAAGTGAAGAAGAGTTGGATCAGGTACAGCTCATGACGCTGCATGCCTCGAAAGGGCTGGAGTTCCCGTACGTGTTTATGGTGGGGATGGAAGAAGGATTTCTGCCGCACCAGAGCAGCATTGACGAAGACAATATCGATGAGGAGCGCCGTCTGGCCTATGTGGGGATCACCCGCGCGCAGAAAGAGCTGATCTTCACGCTGTGCAAAGAGCGTCGTCAGTACGGCGAACTGGTGCGCCCGGAACCAAGCCGCTTTTTGCTGGAACTGCCGCAGGACGATCTTATCTGGGAGCAGGAGCGTAAAGTGGTAACGGCCGAGGAGCGGATGCAGAAAGGGCAGGCCAGCATAGCCAATATCCGCGCCATGATGGCGAAAGCAAAAGCGAAGTAGGTATTTTCCAGGCCGGATAAGCGTAAGCGCCATCCGGCAGCCAGCATCTAATGAACGTCCAAAGGCCAGTGGACATAGCTTTGCCACTGGCTTTCCTGATCGATCAACTCTTTACCCAGCGGGTGATGCTCCAGCCACCCTTGCGGCAAGGTTAACGTCAGATTCTCATCCTGCGCCTGCAACGTAATCTGTGGCACCAGATCGTCACGGCGACGGCTGGCAAAAATGATCGCCAGACGCAACAGGCGACAAAGATGTTCAGCGACGCGCGGCGGCACCGCATTCTGCTGGTGGAGGGAAGAGAGGTCGATCGGGTTGGTCTGATTTAACAACAGGGTGGCTAACAGCTTCTTTTGCGCGGGGGTGAATCCCGGTAAATCCAGATTACGCACCAGATAAGCCGCGTGCTGCGGCGCCTGTTTAAAATCAACGCTCAGGCCGATTTCATGCAGCTGACAGGCACTGGTCAGGAGTTCGCGACTGATCGGCTCAAGATGCCACTTATCTTCCACCTGATCGAGAAAGTTTACCGCCAGATCCGCTACGCGATGCGCCTGTTCGGTATCGACCATAAATCGACGCTGAATGTTACGCAGCGTGCGGCTGCGAATATCCTGATCCACCGCCAGATGCAGCATGCCATACACCAACCCTTCGCGCAGCGCTCCGCCCGCAAGCGTCATACACTGGATGTCCAGTTCGGTGAAAATCGCGATCAGAATGGCCAGACCGCTGGGGAATACCAGCGCGCGTTCCAGCGTTAACCCTTCAATTTCCAACTCTTCCAGACGGCCGCAATGAATTGCGCGTTGCTTCAGCTGTTGAAGTTTCGCCAATGTGATGCGCTCATCCATGCCCTGCGCCATCATGATTTCCTGCAACGCCTGGACGGTACCAGACGCGCCTACGCAGACTTTCCAGCCATGCTTGCGTAGCTCATCGGCGACCGGACGCAGCACTTCACGCGCGGCTTTCTCCGCCTCATCGAAGTTTTCTTGCGCCAGATTGCGATCGGTAAAGTAGCGTTCAAGCCAGGTGACGCAGCCCATTGACAGGCTAAACAGAGAGGTGGTTTGTGCGCCGGTTCCGGTGACCAGTTCGGTGCTGGCGCCGCCAATATCGACCACCAGACGCTGATCGGCGCCGCCGGTGGTATGGGCAACACCCTGATAAATCAGCCGCGCTTCTTCTTCGCCGCTAATGACCTGGACAGGGCAACCGAGGATCTCCTGCGCTTTGGCGATAAACTCGCCCGCATTGACGGCGAGACGCAGCGTTGCCGTGGCGACGACGCAGATTTGCGGTTGAGGAATATCCTGTAGGCGTTCAGCGAAAAGGCGCAGGCATTGCCAGCCGCGCTCCATCGCTTCAGCGGAAAGCGAATTATCACTGTTCAGGCCCGCAGCCAGACGCACCTTGCGCTTAATTCGCGTGAGCGTCTGGATGCTTCCAGCCACCTCGCGTACAACCAGCATATGAAAACTATTGGAACCGAGATCAATTGCGGCATACAGCGAAGTGGAAGTGAGCATATATTACGTTAACCTGAACGACGACGATTACGCGGCGCGCCGGTGCGACGCGGTCCATTGCCTGGGCGCGAGCGCGTCAGGCGCAACGGCTTCGGCAAATTGGTCATCAGCGCTTCCGGGTTATATTTGCTGACCGGGATAGAGTGACCAATATAAGCCTCAATAGCGGGCAGGTTCAGCGCGTACTCTTCACAGGCCAGGCTGATAGAGTGACCGCTCGCTCCTGCGCGACCCGTACGTCCGATACGGTGAACGTAGTCTTCGCAGTCATCCGGCAGGTCATAGTTAAAGACGTGCGTTACGGCCGGAATGTGCAGACCACGCGCGGCAACGTCGGTTGCGACGAGGATATCGAGATCGCCACGGGTAAACTCGTCGAGAATACGCAGACGTTTTTTCTGCGCAACGTCGCCGGTCAACAGGCCGACACGATGACCGTCAGCTGCCAGATGCCCCCAGATGTCTTCGCAGCGGTGCTTGGTATTGGCGAAAACAATGGCGCGATCCGGCCACTCTTCTTCGATCAGCGTTTGCAGCAAACGCATCTTCTCTTCGTTAGAAGGGTAGAAGAGCTCTTCTTTAATACGGTGGCCTGTCTTTTGTTCCGGTTCCACTTCAACATATTCGGCGTTGTTCATCTGCTCGAACGCCAGTTCGCGAACACGGTAAGAGAGGGTTGCGGAGAACAGCATGTTCAGACGCTGATTGGCCGGCGGCATACGGCGGAACAGCCAGCGGATGTCTTTAATAAAGCCCAGATCGTACATGCGATCGGCTTCATCCAATACGACGACCTGAATGGCGCCGAGGTTAATGTGGTTTTGTTTCGCGTAGTCGATCAGACGACCCGTGGTGCCGATCAGAATATCGACGCCGCTTTCCAGCACTTTCAGCTGTTTGTCGTAGCCGTCACCGCCGTAGGCCAGGCCTAATTTCAGGCCGGTGGTCTGCGCCAGCGGTTCCGCATCGGCGTGGATCTGCACGGCCAACTCACGCGTCGGCGCCATAATTAAGGCGCGCGGCTGGTTCACCTTGCGATCGTCAATCGCGGGATGAGAGAGAAGATAATGAAACGAAGACGTCAGGAACGCCATCGTTTTTCCGGTTCCGGTTTGCGCCTGCCCTGCGACATCACGACCCGCCAGCGTTAGCGGGAGGGCCAATGCCTGAATGGGCGTACAATTATGAAACCCTTTATTTTCAAGGGCTTCTATCACCTTTGGGTGCAGGGCGAAGTCGGAAAACTTCTGTTCTGTTAAATGTGTTTTGCTCATAGTGTGGTAGAATATCAGCTTACTATTGCTTTACGAAAGCGTATCCGGTGAAATAAAGTCAACCTTTAGTTGGTTAATGCGACATCAACACGTCGTTGATGAAGGCGAAACCAACACACCAGGCTTATTCCTGTGGAGTTATTATGAGCGATAAAATTATTCACCTGACTGACGACAGTTTTGACACGGATGTACTCAAAGCGGACGGGGCTATCCTCGTTGATTTCTGGGCAGAGTGGTGCGGACCGTGCAAAATGATCGCCCCGATTCTGGATGAAATCGCTGACGAATATCAGGGCAAATTGACGGTTGCTAAACTGAACATCGACCAAAACCCAGGCACCGCGCCGAAGTATGGTATCCGTGGCATCCCGACCCTGCTGTTGTTCAAAAACGGTGAAGTCGCAGCAACCAAAGTGGGCGCACTGTCCAAAGGTCAGCTGAAAGAGTTCCTCGACGCCAACCTGGCGTAAGACGGAAGTTTCATGTTCGGGTGGCCAGCATTCTAAATTATTCGGATGACTGGACGCCCGGCTTGAGTCGTGCTAACTTAGTGTTGACTTCGTATTAAACATACCTTATTAAGTTTGAGTCTTGTTTTTTCCAACGCTTCCCGTTTTTTCTCGCGCGAGAAGTGAACAGATTCCTGGCTTGTCACTCAATCCGTCTTGTCGTTTCAGTTCTGTGTACTTTCCTGTGACCAGACAGCGAACAGACATGAGTTGGTGGCCGTAAACAGGCATGGATGATCCTGCCATACCATTCACAACATTAAGTTCGAGATTTACCCCAAGTTTAAGAACTCACACCATTATGAATCTTACCGAATTAAAGAATACGCCGGTTTCTGAGCTGATCACTCTCGGCGAAAATATGGGGCTGGAAAACCTGGCTCGTATGCGCAAGCAGGACATTATTTTTGCCATCCTGAAGCAGCACGCAAAGAGTGGCGAAGATATCTTTGGTGACGGTGTGCTGGAGATATTGCAGGATGGATTTGGTTTCCTCCGCTCTGCAGACAGCTCCTACCTCGCCGGTCCTGATGACATCTACGTTTCTCCCAGCCAAATCCGCCGTTTCAACCTCCGCACTGGTGACACCATTTCTGGTAAGATTCGCCCGCCAAAAGAAGGCGAACGTTACTTTGCGCTGTTGAAAGTTAACGAAGTTAACTACGACAAACCTGAAAACGCCCGTAATAAAATCCTCTTTGAGAACTTAACGCCGCTGCACGCGAACTCACGTCTGCGTATGGAACGTGGTAACGGTTCTACTGAAGATTTAACGGCTCGCGTACTGGATTTGGCTTCCCCGATTGGCCGTGGTCAGCGTGGTCTGATCGTCGCACCGCCGAAAGCGGGTAAAACTATGCTGTTGCAGAACATCGCGCAGAGCATTGCTTACAACCACCCTGACTGCGTACTGATGGTGCTGCTGATCGACGAACGTCCAGAAGAAGTGACCGAAATGCAGCGTCTGGTAAAAGGTGAAGTGGTTGCTTCCACCTTCGACGAACCGGCATCCCGTCACGTTCAGGTTGCTGAAATGGTAATCGAGAAGGCGAAGCGTCTGGTTGAACACAAAAAAGACGTCATCATTCTGCTCGACTCCATCACTCGTCTGGCTCGCGCCTACAACACCGTGGTGCCGGCTTCTGGTAAAGTCCTGACCGGTGGTGTGGACGCCAACGCCCTGCACCGTCCGAAGCGTTTCTTCGGCGCGGCGCGTAACGTGGAAGAGGGCGGCAGCCTGACCATTATCGCAACGGCGCTGATCGACACCGGTTCTAAGATGGATGAAGTGATCTACGAAGAGTTTAAAGGCACCGGTAACATGGAGCTGCACCTCTCCCGTAAGATCGCTGAAAAACGCGTCTTCCCGGCTATCGACTACAACCGTTCCGGTACGCGTAAAGAAGAGCTGCTCACCACTCAGGAAGAGCTACAGAAAATGTGGATCCTGCGCAAAATCATCCATCCGATGGGTGAAATCGACGCGATGGAATTCCTCATTAACAAGCTGGCAATGACCAAGACCAACGACGACTTCTTCGACATGATGAAGCGTTCGTAAGTCCGGCTGATACCGAAAACGCCACGTTTTTACGTGGCGTTTTTCTTTTATGTCTGTCATCTTAGCGGCACATTGACAAAAGTCGCTACATCATACCGCTACGCTATGTTTCATTATGATTTTGTATCGTGTGGTTGATAAATATACAAAACTGCCTGATTCAGAACAGGGTTTCCCTTCTGAATAAGCGCCGTCATGGTTATACTTCTGCTATTAATTTTCTCTGAGAGCATGCATTGTGAATTTACTGACAGTGAGTACTGATCTCATCAGTATTTTTTTATTCACGACACTGTTTCTGTTTTTTGCACGCAAGGTCGCAAAAAAGATCGGTTTAGTGGATAAACCCAACTTCCGTAAACGCCACCAGGGACTGATACCGTTGGTTGGGGGGATTTCGGTTTTCGCAGGTATTTGCTTTACCTTCGGAATTGTTGATTATTATATTCCGCATGCTTCTCTCTATCTGGCCTGCGCTGGTGTACTGGTCTTCATTGGCGCGCTGGACGATCGCTTTGATATCAGTGTAAAAATCCGCGCGACGATTCAGGCCGCGATCGGCGTCATCATGATGGTGGTCGGTAAACTCTACTTAAGCAGCCTTGGATACATCTTTGGTCCCTGGGAGATGGTACTCGGCCCCTTTGGCTATTTCCTCACGCTCTTTGCCGTCTGGGCGGCGATCAACGCTTTCAATATGGTTGATGGTATTGATGGCTTACTTGGCGGGCTGTCCAGCGTCTCATTTGCCGCAATGGGACTGATTCTGTGGTTTGATGGGCAGACGAGTCTGGCGGTATGGTGTTTCGCCATGATCGCCGCGATTCTACCCTATATCATGTTAAACCTTGGTGTTCTGGGGCGTCGTTATAAAGTCTTTATGGGCGATGCGGGCAGTACGCTGATTGGCTTCACGGTCATCTGGATCCTGCTGGAAACCACGCAGGGTAAAACGCATCCTATCAGCCCGGTTACTGCGCTGTGGATTATTGCGATTCCATTAATGGACATGGTGGCGATTATGTATCGTCGCTTGCGTAAAGGCATGAGCCCCTTCTCTCCCGATCGCCAGCATATTCATCATTTGATCATGCGCGCAGGGTTTACTTCCCGACAGGCATTTGTCCTGATCACGCTTGCCGCAGCTATTCTGGCTTCCATTGGCGTTGCCGCAGAATATTCCCATTTTGTTCCAGAATGGGTCATGTTGGTGCTCTTTTTGCTAGCATTCTTCCTTTACGGTTACTGCATTAAGCGTGCCTGGAAGGTGGCGAGATTTATTAAGCGCGTGAAGCGCAGACTACGCAGAAACCGTGATAACAATCCAACGATAACCAAGTAAATTGAGGATGCGATGACACAACCATTACCGGGGGCACACGCCGTGAGCGCTGAAAATGAACTGGATATTCGTGGGTTGTTTCGTACCTTGTGGGCTGGGAAGCTATGGATTGTGGGAACAGGGCTGGCCTTTGCGCTTATTGCGTTAGCGTATACGTTTTTTGCCCGTCAGGAGTGGAGCGCAACGGCGATTTCCGACCGCCCCACCGTCAATATGCTGGGCGGCTATTACTCCCAACAGCAGTTTTTGCGCAACCTTGATATCAAAGCCAGCCTCGCGCCGGCCGATCAGCCTTCGGTAATGGATGAAGCGTATAAAGAGTTCGTCATGCAACTGGCGTCCTGGGATACGCGTCGCGATTTCTGGCTACAGACCGATTATTACAAGCAGCGTATGGTCGGCAACAGCAAAGCCGATGCTGCGATGCTGGATGAAATGATCAATAACATTCAGTTCACGCCAGGCGATTTCACTCGCAACACCAATGATAGCGTGAAGCTGATTGCGGAAACGGCGCCCGATGCCAACAACCTGCTTCGCCAGTATGTGGCGTTTGCCAGCCAGCGTGCGGCGAGCCATCTGAATGATGAGTTAAAAGGCGCATGGGCCGCGCGGACTATCCAGATGAAAGCGCAGGTTAAACGCCAGGAAGAGGTGGCGAAAAGCATTTTCTCTCGTCGTGTTCATAGCATTGAACAGGCGCTCAAAATTGCCGAGCAGCATAATATTTCTCGTACGGCGACCGATGTTCCTGCCGATGAATTACCCGACTCTGAGCTGTTTTTGCTTGGCCGCCCTATGCTACAAGCGCGTCTTGAAAACCTTCAGGCTGTCGGTCCGGCATTCGATCTGGACTATGATCAAAACCGGGCCATGTTGAACACGCTGAACGTGGGGCCGACGCTGGACCCGCGTTTCCAGACCTATCGTTATTTGCGCACGCCGGAAGAACCGGTAAAACGCGATAGCCCGCGCCGTGCTTTCCTGATGGTTATGTGGGGCATTGTTGGGGCGCTGATCGGGGCTGGCGTCGCATTAACCCGCCGCCGCGCGATTTAGCAACATCTCAGCAGTGAGGGGTTAGGCCCTCACTGCCTATTCGAAGAGAATCGATGTGAAAGTACTGACTGTATTTGGCACGCGACCGGAGGCCATCAAGATGGCGCCTCTGGTTCATGCGCTGGCAAAGGACCCTCATTTTGAGGCAAAAGTCTGCGTTACTGCGCAGCATCGGGAGATGCTCGATCAGGTTTTGAATCTCTTTTCTATTGTGCCTGACTACGATCTCAATATTATGCAGCCGGGTCAGGGGCTGACAGAGATTACCTGTCGAATCCTGGAAGGATTAAAACCGATTCTTGCCGATTTTAAACCTGATGTCGTATTGGTGCATGGCGATACGACAACCACTCTTGCCACCAGTCTGGCGGCTTTCTACCAGCGTATCCCTGTCGGTCATGTAGAGGCCGGGCTGCGAACCGGCGATCTCTACTCCCCCTGGCCTGAAGAGGCAAACCGCACCTTGACCGGTCGCCTGGCGATGTACCATTTTGCGCCGACGGAAAATTCACGGCAGAATTTACTGCGGGAACAGATCCCTGATAACCACATCTTTGTCACCGGCAATACCGTGATTGATGCGCTGATCTGGGTGCGCGATCGCGTACTGGCCAGCGATACGCTACGCGCCGAACTGGCAAAGCGGTATCCTTTCCTGTGTGACGATAAAAAAATGATCCTGGTGACCGGACATCGCCGTGAGAGCTTTGGCCGGGGGTTTGAGCAAATCTGTCATGCGCTGGCGGAGATAGCCGCTACCAATCAGGATGTACAAATTGTGTATCCGGTTCACCTGAATCCCAACGTCAGCGAACCGGTTAACCGCATCCTGGGTCATGTTGAAAATGTGATACTGATTGAGCCGCAGGATTACCTGCCGTTTGTCTGGCTGATGAACCACGCCTGGCTGATCCTTACCGACTCCGGCGGGATTCAGGAAGAGGCGCCGTCATTAGGCAAACCGGTGTTGGTTATGCGCGAAATGACGGAACGGCCAGAAGCCGTTACCGCTGGCACGGTGCGTCTGGTGGGAACCGATTCACACCGTATTGTGGAAGAAGTCACACGTTTGCTGCACGACGAAAATGAATATCAAACCATGAGCCGCGCCCATAATCCTTATGGCGACGGGCAGGCGTGCGGCCGCATTTTACACGCGTTAAAAAATAATCGGGTATCGCTATGAGTTTTACGACCATTTCTGTTATTGGGCTGGGATACATCGGGTTGCCGACGGCTGCGGCCTTTGCTTCTCGCCAAAAGCACGTTATTGGCGTGGATATCAATCAGCAGGCGGTGGACACCATCAACCGTGGAGCCATCCATATTGTTGAGCCGGATCTGGATAGCGTCGTGAAAACTGCGGTTGAAGGCGGATTCCTCCGGGCCACGACAACGCCGGTAGCAGCCGACGCGTACTTGATCGCCGTGCCGACGCCGTTCAAGGGCGATCACGACCCCGATATGGTTTATGTCGAAGCGGCCGCGAAATCTATTGCTCCCGTACTGAAAAAAGGCGCGCTGGTTATCCTCGAATCCACCTCGCCAGTGGGCGCGACAGAACAAATGGCCGCATGGCTGGCGGAAATGCGCCCGGATCTGACTTTCCCGCAGCAGGCGGGGGAACAGGCTGATGTGAACATTGCCTACTGCCCGGAGCGCGTATTGCCGGGTCAGGTCATGGTGGAACTCATCAAAAATGACCGCGTGATTGGCGGCATGACGCCGGTATGCTCCGCGCGTGCCAGCGAGTTGTACAAGATTTTCCTTGAAGGCGAGTGTGTGGTGACTAATTCCCGCACCGCCGAAATGTGTAAGCTCACGGAAAACAGCTTCCGTGACGTCAATATCGCCTTTGCGAACGAGCTGTCGCTGATTTGCGCCGATCAGGGGATTAACGTCTGGGAACTGATTCGTCTGGCGAATCGTCATCCGCGCGTGAATATTCTCCAGCCTGGGCCGGGCGTGGGCGGCCACTGCATCGCCGTCGATCCGTGGTTTATTGTGGCGCAAAACCCGCAGCAGGCGCGACTGATCCGTACCGCACGTGAAGTGAACGACGGTAAACCACACTGGGTGGTGGCGCAGGTGAAAGCCGCAGTGGCAGATTGCCTGACGGCAACGAATAAGCGCGCCAGCGACATCAAAATCGCCTGCTTTGGTCTGGCGTTTAAACCGAATATTGACGATCTGCGTGAAAGCCCGGCGATGGGCATTGCGCAGGAGATTGCGCAATGGCATGCCGGTGAAACGCTGGTGGTAGAGCCTAATATTCATCAGTTGCCGAAAAAACTGGAAGGTCGCTGCACGTTAGCCACGCTGGAAAATGCGCTGGCGGAAGCGGATGTGCTGGTTATGCTGGTTGACCATCATCCGTTTAAAGCGGTTAACGGCGACGCCGTGCAGCAACGCTACATTGTGGATACGAAAGGAGTCTGGCGCTGATGAAACGGATTCTGGTCACTGGCGGCGCGGGATTTATCGGCTCTGCCGTTGTGCGCCACATCATTGATGAAACCCCCGACGCCGTGGTGGTGGTGGATAAGCTCACCTACGCCGGAAACCTGATGTCGCTGGCGCCAGTTGCACAGCATGAGCGCTTTGCCTTTGAGAAAGTGGATATCTGCGATCGGGCATCGCTGGACCGCGTTTTTCAGCAGTACCAGCCGGATTACGTGATGCATCTGGCGGCGGAAAGCCACGTTGACCGGTCTATCGATGGCCCGGCTGCGTTTATTGAAACCAATATCGTGGGAACCTACACGCTGCTGGAAGCGGCCCGGACTTACTGGGCGACGCTCAATGATGAGAAAAAATCGGCGTTTCGTTTCCACCATATCTCCACTGACGAGGTGTATGGCGATCTGCATTCCACGGATGATTTCTTTACTGAGACCACGCCGTATGCGCCGAGCAGTCCTTATTCCGCCTCGAAAGCCAGCAGCGATCACCTGGTGCGCGCGTGGTTGCGCACCTATGGTCTGCCGACGCTGGTCACTAACTGTTCCAATAATTACGGCCCTTACCACTTCCCGGAAAAGCTGATCCCATTGATGATCCTGAACGCGCTGGCGGGTAAACCGCTGCCGGTGTATGGCAATGGACAACAGATCCGCGACTGGCTGTACGTTGAAGATCACGCCAGGGCGCTGTATCGCGTGCTGACGGCGGGCAAAGTGGGAGAGACATATAACATTGGCGGCCATAATGAGCGTAAGAATCTGGAGGTTGTGGAAACGATTTGCGATCTGCTGGAAGAGCTTGCGCCACAAAAACCGCAGGGCGTGGCGCATTATCGCTCCCTGATCGCTTTTGTGGATGACCGTCCAGGCCATGATTTACGCTATGCCATCGACGCAGCGAAAATTGCGCGTGAACTCGGCTGGACGCCGCAGGAAACCTTTGAAAGCGGAATGCGGAAAACCGTGCAGTGGTATCTGGCGAATGAGGCCTGGTGGAAGCCCGTGCAGGATGGCAGCTATCAGGGTGAACGTTTAGGTCTGAAGGGCTAAACCCGGAGGAGGAACGCATGAAAGGTATCATTCTGGCGGGCGGCTCTGGCACCCGCCTGCATCCGATTACGCGCGGCGTGTCGAAGCAGCTTCTGCCGATTTATGACAAGCCGATGATCTACTATCCGCTGTCGGTACTGATGCTGGCGGGTATCCGGGAAATCCTGATTATCACCACACCGGAAGATAAGCACTATTTTCAGCGTCTGCTGGGCGATGGTTCGGAGTTTGGCATTGAGTTGCAGTATGCCGAACAACCCAGCCCGGATGGGCTGGCGCAGGCCTTTATCATTGGCGAAACATTCCTTAACGGCGAGCCGTCCTGTCTTGTACTGGGCGACAATATCTTCTTTGGTCAGGGTTTCAGCCCGAAATTGCGTCATGTGGCGGCGCGAACCGAAGGGGCGACCGTTTTTGGTTATCAGGTTATGGACCCGGAACGTTTTGGCGTCGTGGAGTTCGACGACAATTTTCGCGCAGTCTCGCTGGAAGAAAAACCGAAACAGCCGAAATCAAACTGGGCGGTGACCGGTCTCTATTTTTACGACAGCAAGGTAGTAGAGTACGCGAAGCGCGTGAAGCCTTCCGAGCGCGGTGAGCTGGAGATTACGTCCATTAATCAGATGTACCTTAATGACGGCAAGCTGACGGTTGAGTTGCTCGGTCGCGGCTTTGCGTGGCTGGATACCGGCACCCATGACAGCCTGATTGAAGCGAGCACGTTTGTGCAGACGGTTGAAAAACGCCAGGGCTTCAAAATTGCCTGTCTGGAAGAGATCGCCTGGCGCAACGGCTGGCTGGATGACGAGGGCGTAAAACGCGCCGCCAGTTCTTTAGCGAAAACCGGCTACGGCCAATATTTACTGGAGTTACTCCGTGCCCGTCCGCGCCAGTATTGAACCATTAACGTGGGAAAATACGTTCTTTGGCGTCAATAGCGCCATTGTTCGCGTGAACGCTGCCGCGCCGGTGTTAACGCCAGAGGCATTGCAACCCTGGTCGCGCGTGCAGGCGAAAATTTCTGCTGCGTGCACGGATGAATTAGATGCGCTGCAACAGTTGGGGTTTTCGCTGGTAGAAGGCGAAGTCGACCTCAGCCTGCCGGTCGCTGGCGTTGAACGTATTTCTGGCGTGGAAATTGCACAAATTGCCGATATTCCCGCGTTACGTCAACAGGCGTCCGCCGCGTTTGCGCAAAGCCGTTTCCGCGCACCGTGGTATGCGGCGGACGCCAGCGCCCGTTTTTATGCTCAGTGGATTGAAAATGCCGTGCGTGGCACCTTCGATCACCAGTGTCTGGTTATCCGGGCGGCGAATAACGATATTCGCGGGTTTGTCTCGCTGCGCGAACTGAACGACACCGATGCGCGCATCGGCCTGCTGGCCGGGCGTGGCGCAGGAGCAGAATTAATGCAGGCGGCGCTCGCGTGGGCGCAGTCTCGCGGGAAGACGACATTGCGGGTGGCGACCCAGATGGGCAACACCGCCGCGCTTAAACGTTATATACAGAGCGGTGGCAACGTAGAAAGCACCGCGTACTGGTTATACAGGTGACAAAATGATTCCATTTAACGCGCCGCCGGTGGTGGGAACCGAACTCGATTACATGCAGTCAGCGCTGGGAAGCGGCAAACTTTGCGGAGATGGCGGCTTTACGCGCCGTTGCCAGCAGTGGCTGGAGCAACGTTTTGGCAGCGCTAAAGTGTTGCTGACGCCATCCTGTACGGCGTCACTTGAAATGGCGGCATTGCTGCTGGACATCCAGCCGGGCGATGAAGTCATTATGCCAAGCTACACCTTCGTTTCTACCGCCAACGCCTTTGTGCTGCGCGGGGCGAAAATCATTTTCGTCGATATTCGCCCGGATACCATGAACATTGATGAAACGCTGATTGAAGCGGCGATTACCGACAAGACGCGCGTCATTGTCCCGGTGCATTACGCGGGCGTCGCCTGCGAAATGGACACCATTATGGCGATTGCGAAGCGTCATAATCTGTTTGTGGTGGAAGATGCCGCGCAGGGCGTGATGTCGACCTGGAAAGGCCGTGCGCTGGGGACGATTGGTCATATCGGTTGCTTCAGTTTTCACGAAACCAAAAACTACACGGCAGGTGGTGAAGGCGGCGCGACGCTGATTAACGACCGTTCCCTGATTGAACGTGCGGAAATCATCCGTGAAAAAGGCACCAATCGCAGCCAGTTCTTCCGGGGACAGGTGGATAAATACACCTGGCGGGATATCGGCTCCAGCTATCTGATGTCCGATCTCCAGGCGGCGTATCTGTGGGCGCAGCTGGAAGCGGCCGATCGCATCAATCAACAGCGTCTGGCGCTGTGGCAGACCTACTATGACGCACTGGCGCCGCTGGCGCGCGCAGGACGTATTGACCTGCCCTCTATCCCGGACGACTGTAGGCACAACGCGCATATGTTTTATATCAAGTTGCGGGATATTACCGATCGCAGCGCGCTGATCAACTTCCTGAAAGAAGCGGAAATCATGGCGGTGTTCCATTACATCCCGCTACATGATTGTCCGGCAGGCGACAAGTTTGGCGAGTTCCGTGGCGAAGATCGGTACACCACCAAAGAGAGCGAGCGCCTGCTGCGCTTGCCGCTGTTTTATAATCTGTCTCCCGTTAATCAGCGAACGGTGATTTCGACCTTGCTGAACTATTTCTCCTGATATGTCGCTTGCGAAAGCGTCCCTGTGGACGGCCGCCAGTACGCTGGTGAAAATTGGCGCAGGCTTACTGGTCGTAAAACTGCTGGCGGTGTCGTTTGGCCCTGCGGGCGTCGGCCAGGCGGGTAACTTCCGCCAGATGGTGACCGTGCTCGGCGTGCTGGCCGGGGCCGGGATATTTAACGGGGTGACGAAGTATGTCGCTCAGCATCATGATAACCCTGCCCGGTTGCGTAACGTGGTGGGCACTTCATCCGCAATGGTGCTGGGGTTCTCCACGCTACTGGCGCTGGTCTTCGTGCTGGCGGCGGCCCCCATTAGCCAGGGGCTGTTTGGGCATAGCCACTACCAGGGGCTGGTGCGTTTAGTGGCGCTGGTGCAGATGGGGATCGCCTGGGCGAACCTGCTGCTGGCGCTGATGAAAGGGTTTCGTGACGCTGCCGGGAATGCGCTGTCGCTGATTGTGGGGAGCCTGGTGGGAGTTGTTGCCTACTATGGCTGCTACCGTCTGGGCGGCTATGAAGGTGCGCTGCTGGGTCTGGCGCTGGTGCCTGCGCTGGTGGTGATCCCGGCGGCGATTATGTTGATTAAACGCGGCGCGATCCCGCTTAGCTACCTGAAACCGTCGTGGGATAAAGGGCTTGCCGGACAGCTCAGCAAATTTACGCTGATGGCGCTGATTACGTCCGTCACGCTACCGGTGGCTTATGTGATGATGCGAAACCTGCTGGCGGCGCATTACAGCTGGGATGATGTTGGTATCTGGCAGGGCGTAAGCAGTATTTCCGATGCCTATCTACAATTTATTACCGCCTCGTTTAGCGTGTACTTATTGCCAACGCTGTCGCGTCTGACCGAAAAGCAGGCGATTACGCGCGAAGTGGTGAAATCGCTGAAATTTGTTCTGCCTGCGGTGGCGGCGGCGAGTTTTACGGTCTGGTTGCTGCGCGATTTCGCCATCTGGCTGCTCTTTTCCGCCAAATTCACCGCCATGCGCGATCTGTTCGCCTGGCAACTGGTGGGCGATGTGCTGAAAGTGGGCGCGTACGTTTTTGGCTATCTGGTGATCGCAAAAGCGTCGCTGCGGTTTTATATTCTGGCTGAGATTAGCCAGTTCATTTTGTTGACGGCATTCGCTCATTGGCTGATCCCCGCGCATGGCGCGCTGGGGGCGGCACAGGCGTATATGGCCACTTATGTGGTCTATTTCTCTCTCTGTTGTGGCGTGTTTTTACTCTGGCGTAGGCGGGCATGACTGTACTGATTCACGTACTGGGATCGGATATCCCTCACCATAATCAAACCGTGCTGCGGTTTTTCAATGATGCGCTGGCCGCGACAAGCGAGCATGCGCGCGTGTTTATGGTTGCAGGTCAGGATGCGGGGCTCAGGGAAAGCTGCCCGGCTCTGTCGCTGAGTTTCTACGCCGGGAAAAAAACGCTGGCTGAGGCGGTCATCGCCAAAGCGAAAGCCAATCGCCAGCAACGTTTCTTCTTCCACGGTCAGTTCAATACCAGCCTGTGGCTGGCGCTGCTAAGTGGCGGAATCAAACCTGAGCAGTTTTACTGGCACATCTGGGGCGCGGATCTGTATGAAGTTTCCCGTGGGCTGAAATTCCGTCTGTTTTACCCCGTTCGCCGCATGGCGCAAAATCGAGTGGGCTGTGTGTTCGCTACTCGTGGCGATTTGAGCTATTTCGCCCGTCAGCACCCGCGTGTGCGTGGTGAACTGCTCTATTTCCCGACGCGAATGGACTCTTCGCTTAATAACATGGCAAACGATCGTCCGCGTGAAGGGAAAATGACGGTTCTGGTGGGTAACTCCGGCGATCGCAGTAACGAACATATTGCGGCGTTACGCGCGGTGTATCAGCAGTTCGGCGACACGGTAAATGTGATCGTGCCGATGGGCTATCCGGCCAATAACGACGCGTACATTGATGAAGTCCGTCAGGCGGGACTGGTGCTGTTCAGTGCGGAAAATTTACACATCCTCAGCGAAAAACTGGAATTCGATGCCTATCTGGCGCTGCTTCGCCAGTGCGACCTCGGGTATTTCATCTTTGCCCGTCAGCAGGGAATCGGCACGTTGTGCCTGCTTATCCAGGCGGGTGTCCCGTGCGTGCTTAACCGTGAGAACCCGTTCTGGCAGGATATGGCGGAGCAGCATCTGCCCGTGTTGTTCACGACGGACGTGCTTAATGAAGGCGTGGTTCGTGAGGCGCAGCGGCAGCTGGCGTCCGTGGATAAAAGCGGGATCACCTTCTTTAGCCCAAATTACCTTGAACCGTGGCATAACGCGTTACGCATTGCCGCAGGAGAAGCCGCATGAGCCTGATGCAATTTAGCGGGTTACTGGTCGTCTGGCTGCTCTCTACGCTGTTTATCGCCACGTTGACCTGGTTTGAGTTTCGCCGCGTGCGCTTTAACTTCAATGTATTCTTTTCATTGCTGTTTTTGCTGACCTTTTTCTTCGGCTTCCCGTTGACCAGCGTGCTGGTGTTCCGCTTTGACGTCGGCGTGGCGCCGCCGGAAATCCTGTTGCAGGCGTTATTGTCCGCCGCGTGTTTTTATGCCGTTTATTACGTAACCTATAAAACCCGCTTACGTAAACGTGTGACGGATGTGCCGCGCAAGCCGCTATTTACCATGAACCGGGTGGAGACTCACCTTACCTGGGTCATGCTGATGGGGATTGCACTGGTGAGCGTTGGCATCTTCTTTATGCACAATGGGTTCCTGCTGTTCCGGCTGCACTCTTACAGCCAGATCTTCTCCAGCGAAGTCTCCGGCGTGGCATTGAAACGCTTCTTCTACTTCTTTATTCCGGCGATGCTGGTGATCTACTTCCTGCGCCAGGACAGTAAAGCGTGGCTGTTTTTCCTGGTGAGTACCGTTGCGTTTGGCCTGCTGACCTACATGATTGTTGGCGGCACGCGCGCTAACATCATTATCGCGTTTGCCATCTTCCTGTTTATCGGCATTATTCGTGGCTGGATCTCGCTGTGGATGCTGGTGGCGGCGGGTGTGCTGGGAATTGTCGGGATGTTCTGGCTGGCGCTGAAGCGCTATGGGCTGAACGTGAGCGGCGATGAGGCGTTTTACACTTTCCTGTATCTGACCCGCGATACCTTCTCGCCGTGGGAGAACCTGGCGCTGCTGTTGCAAAACTACGACAACATCGATTTCCAGGGACTGGCGCCGATCGTCCGTGATTTTTATGTCTTTATTCCTTCGTGGCTGTGGCCTGGACGTCCGGGCATTGTGCTGAATTCAGCCAACTACTTTACCTGGGAAGTGCTGAACAACCACTCTGGCCTCGCCATTTCCCCCACGCTGATTGGTTCGCTGGTGGTGATGGGCGGCGCGCTGTTTATCCCTCTGGGGGCGGTCGCGGTTGGGCTGATTATCAAATGGTTTGACTGGCTGTATGAGCTTGGCAACCGCGAGACGAATCGCTATAAGGCGGCGATTTTGCACAGTTTCTGCTTTGGCGCCATCTTCAATATGATTGTTCTGGCGCGAGAAGGGCTGGATTCTTTTGTCTCGCGAGTGGTCTTTTTCCTCGTGATTTTTGGTGCCTGCCTGCTGGTGGCAAAACTCTTGTTCTGGCTTTTCGATTGTGCCGGGTTGGTCCATCAACGGGCGAAACCGCAGCCGCAGACTCAGGTTGAAGGATAATAATGACGGATAACACGACAGCGCCGCTCTATTCACTTCGTGGATTGCAGCTGATTGGCTGGCGCGATATGCAACATGCGCTGAATTACCTGTTTGCCGATGGGCAAATGAAGCAGGGTACGCTGGTGGCGATCAATGCTGAGAAAATGCTGACCGCAGAAGATGACCCGGAAGTCAGGGCGTTGATTGATGCCGCCGAGTTTAAATATGCGGATGGCATTAGCGTCGTGCGCTCAGTGCGTAAGAAATTCCCCCAGGCGCAGGTTTCACGGGTGGCCGGGGCCGATCTCTGGGAAGAACTGATGGCGCGCGCCGGTAAAGAAGGGACGCCTGTTTTTCTGGTCGGCGGTAAGCCGGAGGTGCTGGCGCAGACGGAAGCAAAACTGCGGGCGCAGTGGAACGTCAATATTGTCGGTAGCCAGGACGGTTATTTTAAACCTGAGCAGCGCCAGGCGCTGTTTGAGCGCATCCATGCCAGCGGGGCGAAGATTGTGACCGTGGCGATGGGATCGCCGAAACAAGAAATCCTGATGCGCGACTGTCGGGTGATTCATCCTCAGGCCTTATATATGGGGGTGGGCGGCACCTACGATGTCTTTACCGGTCATGTGAAACGCGCGCCCAAAATGTGGCAGACGCTGGGGCTGGAGTGGCTGTATCGCCTGCTGTCTCAGCCGAGCCGTATCACCCGCCAGCTGCGTCTGTTGCGCTATCTCCGCTGGCATTACACCGGCAATCTCTGAACGCTGCTTTTCTTACGGGCAGCGCATTCTGCTTAATGCGTTGCCCGCCTCCCACATTTTTGTTCCTTTTTTACACAAAACATGCATTTTTTTAATGCTTCATTTGCCATTTTGCCAAATTTAAGAAACCATTCGCATCGCTTGATGTACCCATAACAATAACCGGCAACAACGCCGGAACGAGTGCAAACACGACAAGAGGATTTATGGCAGAGAAAAAACCGGAGCTACAGCGTGGGCTGGAAGCTCGTCATATCGAATTGATTGCCCTTGGGGGCACGATTGGCGTTGGGCTGTTTATGGGCGCCGCCAGTACGCTGAAATGGGCGGGGCCCTCCGTGCTGCTGGCGTATATCGTTGCCGGGCTGTTCGTCTTTTTCATCATGCGCTCAATGGGCGAAATGCTGTTCCTGGAGCCGGTTACTGGCTCATTCGCCGTTTATGCGCACCGTTACATGAGCCCCTTCTTTGGCTATCTCACCGCGTGGTCATACTGGTTTATGTGGATGGCGGTGGGGATATCGGAAATAACCGCTATCGGGGTATACGTGCAGTTCTGGTTCCCGGACATGGTGCAATGGATACCCGCCCTGATCGCCGTTGGGCTGGTGGCGCTGGCTAATCTGGCCGCCGTCCGTCTGTACGGCGAAATCGAGTTCTGGTTTGCGATGATCAAAGTCACCACCATCATTGTGATGATTGTGGTCGGACTGGGGGTGATTTTCTTTGGCTTTGGCAATGGCGGCCAGGCGATCGGTTTTGGCAACCTGACGGAACACGGCGGCTTCTTTGCCGGTGGCTGGAAAGGGTTCCTGACGGCGTTGTGTATTGTGGTCGCCTCCTATCAGGGCGTGGAGCTGATCGGCATTACCGCGGGTGAAGCGAAGAATCCGCAGGTTACGCTGCGCAGCGCGGTAGGCAAAGTTCTGTGGCGTATCCTGATTTTCTATGTAGGGGCGATTTTCGTTATCGTGACGATCTTCCCGTGGAACGAAATCGGCAGTAACGGCAGCCCGTTTGTACTCACTTTTGCCAAAATCGGGATTACCGCTGCGGCGGGCATTATTAACTTCGTGGTGCTGACCGCCGCGCTTTCCGGCTGTAACAGCGGCATGTATAGCTGCGGACGTATGCTGTATGCTCTGGCGAAAAACCGCCAGCTTCCGGCGGCGATGGCGAAAGTCTCCCGTCATGGCGTACCGGTCGCCGGGGTGGCGCTGTCGATCGCGATTCTGCTGATTGGCTCATGCCTGAACTACATTATTCCGAACCCGCAGCGGGTGTTTGTGTATGTCTACAGCGCCAGCGTATTGCCGGGTATGGTGCCGTGGTTCGTGATCCTGATTAGCCAGGTGCGTTTCCGTCGTGCTCATAAAGACGCGATGATCAGCCATCCTTTCCGTTCTATTATGTTCCCGTGGGCGAATTATTTGACGATGGCGTTCCTGGTTTGCGTTTTAATTGGTATGTACTTGAATGAAGATACTCGTATGTCGCTGTTTGTCGGCATCATCTTCCTGCTTGCCGTCACGCTCGTCTACAAGGTTTTCGGCCTGAATCGCGCCGGAACTGCCCACAAGGTGGGGGAATAAGCAGCAAAACGCGCAAAGCGTAACCAAACGCGCATTTTATTTAAAAAGGCACTAGACAGAGGGGTGGGAAGTCCGTATTATCCACCCCCGCAACGGCGCTAAGCGCCCGTAGCTCAGCTGGATAGAGCGCTGCCCTCCGGAGGCAGAGGTCTCAGGTTCGAATCCTGTCGGGCGCACCATTTACCCGGTGCTGGAGCTGCGGTGGTTTTAATACCGCGTAAAAGATTTCAGTGGTGGCTATAGCTCAGTTGGTAGAGCCCTGGATTGTGATTCCAGTTGTCGTGGGTTCGAATCCCATTAGCCACCCCATTATTAAAAGTTGTGAAATGCGAAGGTGGCGGAATTGGTAGACGCGCTAGCTTCAGGTGTTAGTGTCCTTACGGACGTGGGGGTTCAAGTCCCCCCCCTCGCACCACGACTTAAAGAGTTGAACTAAAAATTCAAAAAAAGCAGTACATCGGCGAGTAGCGCAGCTTGGTAGCGCAACTGGTTTGGGACCAGTGGGTCGGAGGTTCGAATCCTCTCTCGCCGACCAATTTTGAACCCCGCTTCGGCGGGGTTTTTTGTTTTCACCTCTTCTTCCTCTTCTTTCCCGATCCCCCTGTATCGCTGTCGCAATGTTGAGACATTCCAGGCTTCTGTTGTCGCTATCTGGTGACATCTAACATCATGATTTATCAACAATTATTGGTATTGCGTGTTATTTGTCTCCGTTCAGAGACAAAGAGGGGATTTTTATGGCGAAGAAGGCTGGCAGAAACCGCCGCAGAGCCGCGAATGGCCTGATACGTTAAAAAGTCTGAATCCTTATTTTTGGCGGTGCAATCCTGGCATGCAATGTGCAATAATATCCCTGTAGATGCTCATTCCATCTCTTATGTTCGCCTTGGTGCCTCATAAACTCAGGAATGATGCAGAGCCGTTTACGGTGCTTATCGTCCACAGACAGATGTCGCTTACGCCTCATCAAACACCATGGACATAACGTTGAGTGAAGCACCCATTTATGTTGTCATACAGACCTGTTTTGACGCCTGCTCATTTGAGCAGGCGTTTTTTTATGGGGAAGCGGGAGAGAACTGCCGGATGGAGGCTTCGCTTTATCCGGCCTACGGTGACCTGGCAGGCCCGGTAAGCGTAGCGCCACCGGGCAATGGGAAATTACTGCGGAGGATTGTTCTGCAAGGTCAGCATAAGACCGTCGCGGCGCATGGTGGCCGCTTCTTCCGGCTGATGCAACCGGTCCAGCGCATCGGCGAGCCAGGCGTAGTCGTAGGCGTCAGGGCGTTGCTTGAGCGCGGCGCGGAAAGCGAACGTAGCCTCCTGCCATTCGCCATGCTTCATCAACGACTGACCCAGCGTGCTCCACAGTAGCGGGCGATCGCCAACGGTTTTAATCTGCTGGCGCAGCACTTTTTCCAGCTGCTCCGGGTTGTTGGTTTTCAGGCGCGGGATCGGCAGAACCAGGCGGTCGTCATACTGGCGCTTCAGGCCGTCGATGATGATCTGCTGCGCCATATCGTGATCGTCACACTCAATCAGATGTTCTGCCATTGCCACTTGCAGCGGAACCTGGTGGCGAGTTTTACGGCTCTGGTTCTTCCACCATTCGCGTAATCCTTCGCTGCCCTGATCGGCTCGCGCCTGATCCATCAGCCCAATCCAGGCCTGCTGTTCCAGCATGGCGCGATGTTCTTCATCGCCGACGTTGGCCTTCGCCATTGACGGGATGATGTCCAGCAGCGAACTCCATGCTCCGGTGCGGATGTAAGCCTGTTCCGCCAGGCGCAGCACTTCTGGATGACGCGGGGTAACTTCCAGCAGTTTATCCACGCCGTGACGCGCCGCATGATTCTCGTTGCGCGCCAGTTGCAGACGTACGCGGGCGATCTCCACTGGAATCGTGTCATTGCCCGCCAGTTCAGCGGCACGTTCCAGATGCTGATTAGCGCGCGCTTCGTCACCACGCTGCTGCGCGGCTTCGGCGGCCAGCAGATAGTTCACCACCGGCTGTTCAGCGTGATCGGCATTCTTCGCCATCAGCTTCTCAACCTGCTGGTAATCGCCTTCCGCCAGCTTAAGCAGCGCCTGTTCGGTCTGCTTACGTGCGCGGCGGCGTTTACGCCCGACAAACCAGCCGCGAGTGTGCGCGCCGGTGCGGAAAACGCGTCGCAGCAGCCACTCAATGGCGAACAGAATGACCATCATAACGATCAGGATGATCACCAGCCCCGTTACGCTGGTCTCAATGTTGTAATTATCGGTCTGGATCAGAACATAGCCCTGATGACCGGCGATCATTGGGCCTATGACGATACCGGCGATCAACAACACAAAGAGCAATAATACTTTCAGCATCATTATTCTCCTTGCGGCGCGGCTGCCGGTGCTTCTGCCTGCGGAGCAGGGGCCTGAGCCGCTTCGGTCGTGGCTGCCGCCGGTTGCGCCAGCAGGTTACGCACGCGAGTCTGCATCAGTTTTTCAAGAATCGGCTGGCTCTGTAACGTCTCCGGCACGTCCATCGTGATGCTCTGTTGACTCAGTTTATCCACGTCATCAAGAAACGCTTTGGTCGTTGCGTCGTCGGTGTCGTAGTACGCGCGTACCCAGGTGGAGACATTATCCAGCGCCTGACGGTAAGTCTCTTCCTGATGACGCGGCACGGCTTGCGCCGCCACTAACAGGCGGGAGCGGATGTTTTCACGTAAGTAAACGTCCTGGTTCGGCGCCAGCAGCGGGACGGCGGTGTCATCACGACGGCGAATAGTAATAAAGCTGTCCATAAAGTTCTGCCAGCTTTTTTGCAGGTTAACGCGCCATTCGCTGATCGAGCTGGACAGCTCGCTGCTGTCGGAGTCCATTGGCGAATCGTCGGTGTCGTTATCGGCCAGACGCAGGTTATCAATCTGGTTAGAGAGCTGGTTCACTTTGAGGATAATGCCGTCGTAGTCCACCTGCGCCACCGCCGACAGGCTGGCAATATCATCGGTAATGGCGCGGCGCGCGGCGATCAGACTGGGGTCGTTCATGTCCGCCAGGCTGGCATCCGCGCTTTTGAGCAGCGCCGCAGCGGTGGTGACATCCTGATCGCTCCACAATTTACGTCCGGCGAGTTTGACCAGAAAATCAGATTGCGCCAGCAGCCAGGTTTTGGCGTCGCTGCCGGAGATCGTCGCGACTTTCTGTTGCACTTCATCCAGCTGTTTCGCCAGCGCGGCCTGTTGGCGATTTGCATCATCCAGTTGCGTCGCCTGCTGTTTGATAATGCCTTCCAGCTCCGCTTTTTGGCTTTCCTGGGCTTTTTGCAGCGCCGTAAGTTGGTTAACCAGCGCATCGCTGGTGGCCGTTTGTTTAACGGCCTGCTGCTTTCCCCAGCCATACAGACCGACGCCCGCGGCCAGGGCAATGGCGATTGCCACCGCACTCAATACCAGCGCGGCGCCGTTCTTACTCTTCTTTTCTGCATTGACTGGCTGCGGCGTGGTTTCCACGGCCTCCCTGGTCTCTTCAACCACGGCGGAGGATTTTTCTTGTTCCGTCATTATGGCATCCCATTATGAGAGTTATTGTAATGCGCGCAGTAGCGCATCGTTGTCGGCGTTATCAGCGACCTTAATATCTTGCCAGCCCAGTTCCCAGGCGAGGTGCGCCAGACGCTCACTGACGACCAGCAGCCGACAGCGTAGTAACCAGTGCTCACGATACCACTGCGGGATCAGCGACCAGAGCTGTTGCAGCATTTCACCGCTGGTGACAACAATCGTCGTCACGCCGCGAGAGTGCCAGCGCATCGCCTCTTCCGCGCCATCGTAATGTTTTGCACTGCGTTGATAACATTCACAAAAGGTGACTTCAGTGCCGCGTTCTGTGAGGGTTTTGCCTAACAGTTCACGCCCGCCGTTGCCCCGTAAAATAAGCGCTCGTTTTCCCGCAATATTTTGTAATTCAGGTAATTGTAGCAAGACTTCGCTGATTTCCCGATCCAGAGGATAGCGAATATCGCATCCGCTAACGGTATGCAACGCCAGCGCCGTTGTGCGCCCGATGGCGAAGTAGCGTGGTTGCACAGGCCAGTCCAGCCCCTGCTGTTGCAGTTGGGCGTGGGCAAAGGCGACGGCGTGTTGCGAGAGGGCGAACACCAGATCGTTGTCCGTGAGCGCCGCCAGGCGATCGGCAAGCGTTACCAGTTCCCGGCCCGGCGTAAACTCAATAAGCGGAAAACTCCAGGCCACCTGCCCCAGTGTGCGCAGACGGCTCACTAACTCTTCCCCGGAGGGAGACGGGCGGGTGACCAGAATACTCATGCGGGCGCTTCTCCGTTATAAACCTCGGTCAGAAT
The DNA here is from genome assembly GCF_030333525.1 of Citrobacter sp. CK188. Lineage (NCBI taxonomy): Bacteria > Pseudomonadati > Pseudomonadota > Gammaproteobacteria > Enterobacterales > Enterobacteriaceae > Citrobacter > Citrobacter sp. CK188. The sequence continues at coordinate 43,251 of NZ_JAOWFU010000026.1, read as the reverse complement.
CGCGCGGGCACCGTTTTCCAACAGCTCTTCCGCCAGGGAAATGCCCATTTGCGCGGCGTTCTGCGGCAATCCACGACGTTCTCCGCGAATCATCAGCGAACCATCAGGCGCGCCAACCAGCGCACGCAGCCAGACTTCACCATCAATGATTTCAGCATAGCTGCCAATCGGCACCTGACAGCCCCCTTCCAGGCGGGTGTTCATGGCGCGTTCGGCTTTTACACGTAGCGCGGTTTCTTCATGATTCAGCGGCGCTAACAGTGCCTGAGTACGTGCGTCATCCAGTCGGCATTCAATGCCCACTGCGCCTTGCCCTACGGCAGGGAGAGAGATTTCGGGAGGCAGCGCGGTGCGAATACGCGACGTCAGACCTAACCGTTTTAACCCGGCAACCGCCAGGATAATTGCATCATAATCGCCGTTATCGAGCTTGCTCAGGCGTGTGCCGACGTTGCCGCGCAGCGAGCGGATGACGAGATCCGGGCGACGCTCGGCCAACTGGCACTGGCGACGCAAACTTGATGTGCCGACGATGCTGCCTGCGGGCAGTTCATCCAGATTGTTGTATTGGTTCGAGACGAAAGCATCGCGTGGATCTTCGCGTTCGCAAATCGTGACCAGGCCAAGCCCTTGCGGGAATTCTACCGGCACATCTTTCATCGAATGCACGGCGATATCGGCGCGCTTTTCCAGCAGCGCGACTTCCAGCTCTTTTACAAACAAGCCCTTACCGCCCACTTTTGCCAGAGGGGTGTCCAGAATCACGTCGCCGCGCGTCACCATCGGCACCAGTTCCACGACCAGTCCCGGATGCTGTGCTATCAACGCGTCTTTGACATAATGTGCCTGCCAGAGCGCAAGGGGGCTTTGGCGTGTGGCAATTCTTAAAACATTGTCTAACATGCTTGTTACCGTCATTATCGTCCGTGGACCATCCTAACATCCTTACAAGTGGGATGTCAGTGTTACGGTCAAAGGTGAGTAAGAGGATCAGGCGCGGCGTCGCGACTGGCAGTGAATAATGACGAGAAACCGCCTGACCGTATTAAGGAATTTACACGCAGCTAACGGTGCTACACTTGTATGTAGTGCATCTTTCTTTACGGTCAATGAGCAAGGTGTTAAATTGATCACGTTTTAGACCATTTTTTCGTCTTTACCCCTTAATGGGGAGAAGGATGAAAAAGGTAACGGTTATTTTTGACATACGGTTTATCCCGAATGGTTTGGTTGTCCGCACTCGCGATGGCAATCAGACGCATGACGGGTAGCAACATCAGGCGATACGTCTTGTACCTCTATATTGAGACTTTGAAACAGAGACTGGATGCCATCAATCAATTGCGTGTGGATCGCGCGCTTGCTGCCATGGGCCCTGCCTTCCAGCAGGTATACAGTCTGCTGCCGACATTATTGCACTACCATAATCCGCTGATGCCGGGTTACCTCGACGGTAACGTTCCCAAGGGCATATGCTTTTACACGCCTGATGAAACCCAACGCCACTACCTGAATGAACTTGAACTGTACCGGGGTATGTCCCCGCAGGACCCGCTGAAAGGCGAGCTGCCGATCACCGGCGTGTACTCAATGGGCAGTACATCTTCAGTAGGGCAAAGCTGTTCTTCTGACCTGGATATCTGGGTCTGCCACCAGTCCTGGCTTGATAGCGAAGAGCGCCAGTTGCTGCAACGTAAATGCAGCCTGCTGGAAAGCTGGGCCGCTTCGCTGGGCGTGGAAGTCAGCTTCTTCCTGATCGACGAAAACCGTTTCCGCCATAATGAAAGCGGCAGTCTGGGTGGTGAAGACTGCGGCTCGACGCAGCACATCCTGCTGCTCGACGAATTTTATCGCACCGCTGTGCGTCTGGCCGGTAAGCGTATTCTGTGGAATATGGTGCCGTGCGACGAAGAAGAGCATTACGACGACTACGTCATGACGCTTTACGCGCAGGGTGTCCTCACGCCAAACGAATGGCTGGACCTGGGCGGATTAAGCTCGCTCTCCGCCGAAGAGTACTTTGGCGCCAGCCTCTGGCAGTTGTACAAGAGTATCGATTCCCCGTACAAAGCGGTGCTGAAAACGCTGCTGCTGGAAGCTTACTCCTGGGAATATCCCAACCCGCGCCTGTTGGCGAAAGACATTAAACAGCGCCTGCATGATGGCGAGATCGTTTCGTTTGGTCTCGACCCGTATTGCATGATGCTGGAACGCGTGACCGAATACCTCACGGCTATCGAAGATCCGACGCGTCTTGATTTAGTCCGTCGATGTTTCTACTTAAAAGTGTGTGAGAAACTGAGCCGCGAACGCGCCTGCGTTGGCTGGCGTCGTGAAGTGTTAAGTCAGTTAGTGAACGAGTGGGGATGGGACGACGCCCGTCTGACAATGCTCGACAACCGGGCGAACTGGAAGATCGATCAGGTACGCGAAGCGCATAACGAACTGCTCGACGCCATGATGCAGAGCTATCGTAATCTGATCCGTTTTGCCCGCCGTAACAATCTCAGCGTTAGCGCCAGCCCGCAGGATATTGGCGTGCTGACGCGTAAACTGTATGCCGCATTTGAAGCCCTGCCGGGCAAAGTGACGCTGGTGAACCCGCAGATTTCACCGGATCTCTCCGAACCGAACCTGACCTTTATCCATGTGCCGCCGGGCCGGGCCAACCGTTCTGGCTGGTATCTCTACAACCGTGCGCCGAACATGGATTCGATCATCAGTCATCAGCCGCTGGAATATAACCGCTACCTGAACAAACTGGTGGCGTGGGCCTGGTTTAACGGTTTGCTGACGTCGCGTACCCACCTGTTTATTAAGGGCAACGGCATTGTGGATCTGCCTAAGTTGCAGGAGATGGTGGCCGATGTGTCGCACCATTTCCCGCTGCGTTTGCCTGCGCCAACGCCGAAAGCGCTCTACAGTCCGTGTGAAATTCGCCACCTGGCGATTATCGTTAACCTTGAATATGACCCGACGGCGGCGTTCCGCAATCAGGTGGTGCATTTTGATTTCCGTAAGCTGGATGTCTTCAGCTTTGGCGAAGAGCAAAACTGCCTGGTCGGCAGTGTCGACCTGTTGTATCGCAACTCGTGGAACGAAGTGCGTACCCTGCACTTCAACGGCGAACAGGCGATGATTGAAGCGCTGAAAACGATTCTCGGCAAAATGCACCAGGATGCCGCGCCGCCGGACAGCGTGGAAGTGTTCTGCTATAGCCAGCATCTGCGCGGCCTGATCCGCACCCGCGTACAGCAACTGGTCTCCGAGTGCATTGAACTGCGCCTCTCCAGCACCCGCCAGGAAACCGGACGTTTTAAAGCGCTGCGCGTTTCGGGTCAAACCTGGGGGCTGTTCTTCGAGCGCCTGAATGTTTCGGTGCAGAAACTGGAAAACGCCATTGAGTTTTACGGCGCGATTTCGCACAACAAACTTCACGGACTTTCCGTTCAGGTTGAGACCAACCATGTGAAATTACCGTCGGTGGTGGATGGGTTCGCCAGCGAAGGGATCATCCAGTTCTTCTTTGAAGAAACCGGCGATGAGAAAGGCTTTAATATTTATATTCTGGACGAGAGTAACCGGGCGGAAGTGTATCACCACTGCGAAGGCAGCAAAGAAGAGCTGGTACGCGACGTGAGCCGCTTCTATTCGTCGTCGCACGATCGCTTCACCTACGGCTCCAGCTTCATCAACTTCAACCTGCCGCAGTTCTACCAGATTGTGAATACCGACGGTCGCGAGCAGGTCATTCCGTTCCGTACCCAGCCCATCAGCGCCGTGCCACCGGCAAACCAGGACAACGACGCGCCGCTGTTGCAGCAGTATTTCTCGTGAACATGATGCCGGATGGCGGTGTTACAAATGACGCGAGATACGTAGGCCGGATAAGCACAGCGCCATCCGGCAATAAAACTTAGCGGAAGCTCACCGCTTCTCCAGCCTGTTGTGTCGCGGCCTGCTCCAGCAGATCCCAGAAGGTTTCGCCGCTGCGATCGCAAATCCATTCGTCGCCTTTCAGGTCAAAATGGTAGCCGCCCTGTTTGGTCGCCAGCCATACCTGGTGCAGCGGCTCCTGACGGTTGATGATGATTTTGCTGCCGTTCTCAAAGGTAATGGTTAGCACGCCGCCGTTGATTTCGCAGTCGATATCGCTGTCGCCGTCCCAGTCGTCCAGACGTTCTTCAATGGTCATCCACAGGGTGTCTGCGAGGCGATGAAATTCACTGTCGTTCATTGTTGTTTCCCGTTTTTTACGTGATGGCGGCAGTATAACCTGGAAGAATTCATGATGCAGTTTTCAGCCAACTCTTGCTTTTACGTCTTCTCCTGCGATGATAGAAAACAGAAAGCATGAACTTACAGGCAATCCATAATGAAAAATGTGTTTCAGGCACTCGCTGTACTTCTCACTCTGTTCAGCCTGACCGGCTGCGGTCTGAAAGGCCCGCTCTATTTTCCACCTGCTGACAAAAACGCGCCGCCGCCGACGCATGAGGTTGATTCGCAAATCCAATCGACGACGCCCGATCAAAACGATCGCGCTACGGGAGACGGCCCTTCTCAGGTGAACTATTGACGGTACGTTTCTGTCCCCGCGTAAATGGAGTGAATGATGCAATTCTCTAAAATGCATGGCCTTGGCAACGATTTTATGGTCGTCGACGCGGTAACGCAGAATGTCTTTTTCTCGCCGGAGTTGATCCGCCGCCTGTCAGACAGGCATCTGGGCGTGGGGTTCGACCAGCTTCTGGTTGTCGAGCCTCCTTACGATCCTGAACTGGATTTTCATTACCGCATCTTCAACGCCGATGGCAGCGAAGTGTCGCAGTGCGGTAACGGCGCCCGCTGCTTTGCGCGGTTTGTGCGTCTGAAAGGGCTGACCAATAAGCGCGATATCCGCGTCAGCACGGCCAATGGCCGGATGGTGCTGAGCGTCACTGATGATGAGCTGGTGCGGGTGAACATGGGTGAGCCAAACTTTGAACCCGCGCAGGTTCCTTTTCGCGCCAACAAAGCGGAAAAGACCTATATTATGCGAGCGGCCGAGCAGACAATATTGTGCGGCGTGGTTTCAATGGGGAACCCGCACTGCGTGATTCAGGTCGATAATATCGACACGGCGGCAGTCGAAACGCTGGGACCGGTTCTGGAAAGCCATGAACGTTTTCCAGAACGAGCGAATATTGGGTTTATGCAGGTTGTGAAGCGCGAGCATATCCGATTACGCGTTTATGAACGTGGGGCAGGAGAAACTCAGGCCTGCGGCAGCGGCGCATGCGCCGCCGTTGCGGTGGGCATTCAGCAGGGTTTGCTGGCAGAAGAAGTACGCGTGGAATTACCTGGCGGTCGCCTTGATATCGCCTGGAAAGGCCCGGGTCATCCGTTGTATATGACTGGCCCGGCGGCACATGTCTACGACGGATTTATTCATCTATGAAGCAACCAGGGGAAGAACTACAGGAAACACAGATGGAACTGGACGACCGGGCGGTCGTCGATTATCTACTGCGTAACCCTGAGTTTTTTATCCGTAATGCGCGCGCCGTTGAGGCGATGCGCGTTCCTCATCCCGTGCGGGGGACGGTGTCGCTTGTTGAGTGGCACATGGCCCGCGCCCGGAATCATATCCATGTTCTTGAAGAGAATATGACGCTGCTAATGGAACAGGCGAATGCCAACGAAAGCCTGTTCTACCGTCTGCTGCATTTGCAGGGACGGCTGGTTTCCGCCAGTAGCCTGGATGAAATGCTGATGCGTTTTCATCGCTGGGCGCGGGAGCTGGGGCTGGCGGGCGCGACTATCCGGCTGTTTCCCGATCGCTGGCGACTCGGTGCGCCGTCGAATCATACCCATCTGGCGTTAAGCCGTCAGGCCTTTGAACCGCTGCGTATCCAGCGTCTGGGGCAGGCGCAACACTATCTTGGCCCATTGAATGGCCCGGAACTGCTGGTGGTGCTGCCTGAAGCCAAAGCGATTGGTTCGGTGGCGATGTCGATGCTGGGGCGCGATGGCGATCTGGGGGTCATACTCTTCAGTAGCCGCGATGTGCATCATTACCAGCAGGGGCAGGGGACACAGTTACTGCAAGAAATCGCCTTGATGTTGCCGGAACTGCTGGAGCGCTGGATTGAACGTGTATGACCGAATTATCGCTTTCTCAGGACGTTGCGCGCTTCTTGCGTTACCTGGGCGTAGAACGGCTACTTAGCCCCATTACGCTACTGAACTATCAGCGTCAGCTTGATGCCATTATCGTTTTAGCCGGAGAAACCGGTCTGCAAAGCTGGCAACAATGTGACGCTGCGATGGTGCGCGCTTTCGCGGTACGCAGCCGCCGTAAAGGGTTAGGGCCCGCCAGCCTGGCGTTGCGCCTCTCTGCTTTACGCAGTTTCTTTGACTGGCTGGTGAGCCAGGGTGAACTCAACGCTAATCCGGCGAAAGGCGTCTCTGCGCCGAAAGCGCCTCGCCACCTGCCGAAAAATATCGACGTGGATGATATTAACCGACTGCTGGATATCGACCTTAACGATCCGCTTGCCGTGCGCGATCGGGCGATGCTGGAGGTGATGTACGGCGCGGGGTTGCGTTTGTCTGAACTGGTAGGGTTAGACATCAAACACCTCGATCTCGATACGGGTGAAGTGTGGGTGATGGGGAAGGGCAGCAAAGAACGGCGTCTGCCCATTGGCCGCAATGCGGTGGCGTGGATTGAGCATTGGCTGGATCTGCGCGGCCTGTTCAGCAGCGATGACGATGCGCTGTTTCTCTCGAAGCTCGGGAAACGGATCTCCGCGCGCAATGTACAAAAACGGTTTGCGGAGTGGGGCATTAAGCAAGGGCTGAACAGCCATGTCCATCCGCATAAACTGCGTCACTCGTTCGCGACCCATATGCTGGAGTCGAGCGGCGACCTGCGCGGCGTGCAGGAGCTGTTAGGCCATGCCAATTTGTCTACCACGCAAATCTATACTCATCTTGATTTTCAACACCTGGCCTCGGTGTACGATGCGGCGCATCCACGCGCCAAACGGGGGAAATAATGCGTTTTTACCGGCCTTTGGGACACATCTCAGCACTCACGTTCGATCTGGATGACACCCTTTATGATAACCGTCCGGTTATCCTGCGCACCGAGCAGGAAGCGCTCACCTTTGTGCAAAACTACCATCCTGCGCTGCGTACATTGCAGAATGCCGATCTGTATCGCCTGCGTCAGGCGGTACGCGAAGCAGAGCCGGAAATTTATCATGATGTGACGCGATGGCGTCATCGCGCCGTGGAGCGCGCCATGCTGGAAGCGGGCCTGTCGGCGGAAGAGGCAATGGCGGGGGCGAACGCCGCGATGATCAATTTCGCAAAGTGGCGCAGCCGTATCGATGTTCCACAAGTGACGCATGACACGCTGAAGCGGCTTGCAAAAAAATGGCCGCTGGTGGCCATTACTAACGGCAATGCGCAGCCGGAACTGTTTGGGCTGGGCGATTACTTCGAATTTGTGCTGCGCGCGGGCCCGGACGGGCGCTCTAAACCGTTCAGCGACATGTACTCTCTGGCGGCGGAGAAGCTCAACATGCCGATCGGCGAGATCCTCCACGTCGGCGACGATCTGACGACCGATGTCGCCGGGGCGATCCGCTGTGGAATGCAGGCCTGCTGGATCAAACCGGAAAATGCCGACCTGATGCAGACCACTGACAGCCGTTTACTGCCGCATATCGAAATTTCACGGTTGGCATCTTTGACCTCGCTGATATAATCACCAGCAGTATTGTATATATACCCAGCTTTTTGGCGGATGGCGCTGCGCTTATCCGCCCAACACACTTTTACGCGGCGGTGCCAATGGACGTTTCTTACCTGCTCGAAAGCCTTAATGATAAACAGCGCGAAGCGGTGGCTGCGCCACGTAGCAACATGCTGGTGCTGGCGGGAGCGGGGAGCGGCAAAACCCGCGTGCTGGTTCACCGTATCGCCTGGCTGCTGAGCGTAGAGAATAATTCGCCCTATTCCATTATGGCCGTTACCTTCACCAATAAGGCGGCGGCGGAAATGCGCCACCGTATCGGTCAGTTAATGGGAACCACGCAGGGCGGGATGTGGGTCGGCACCTTCCACGGTCTGGCGCACCGTCTGCTGCGCGCGCACCATATGGACGCCAACCTGCCGCAGGATTTCCAGATCCTCGACAGCGAAGATCAGCTGCGCCTGCTCAAGCGCCTTATTAAAGCGATGAACCTTGACGAGAAGCAGTGGCCGCCGCGTCAGGCGATGTGGTACATCAACAGCCAGAAAGACGAGGGGCTGCGTCCGCACCATATTCAGAGCTACGGCAACCCGGTGGAGCAGACCTGGCAGAAGGTTTACCAGGCCTATCAGGAAGCGTGCGATCGCGCAGGGCTGGTGGACTTTGCCGAACTGCTGCTGCGCGCGCATGAACTGTGGCTCAACAAGCCGCATATCCTTCAGCACTACCGCGAACGTTTTACCAATATCCTGGTGGACGAATTCCAGGATACCAACAACATCCAGTATGCGTGGATCCGTCTGCTGGCAGGCGATACCGGCAAAGTGATGATCGTCGGCGATGATGACCAGTCTATTTACGGCTGGCGCGGGGCGCAGGTGGAGAACATCCAGCGTTTCCTCAAGGATTTCCCGGGCGCGGAAACCATTCGTCTGGAGCAGAATTACCGCTCGACCAGCAACATCCTCAGTGCGGCGAATACCCTGATTGAAAACAACAATGGCCGTCTGGGGAAAAAGCTGTGGACCGATGGCATTGATGGCGAACCGATTTCACTGTATTGCGCGTTTAATGAGCTGGATGAGGCGCGTTTTGTCGTTAACCGCATCAAAACCTGGCAGGACAACGGCGGGGCGCTGGAACAGTGTGCCATTCTCTATCGCAGCAACGCCCAGTCGCGCGTGCTGGAAGAGGCGCTGTTGCAGGCCAGTATGCCGTACCGTATTTATGGCGGTATGCGCTTCTTCGAACGTCAGGAAATTAAAGATGCGCTCTCCTATCTGCGCCTGATCGCCAATCGTAATGATGATGCGGCGTTTGAGCGCGTGGTGAACACCCCGACGCGCGGTATTGGCGATCGCACGCTGGACGTTGTGCGCCAGACCTCGCGCGACCGTCAGTTAACCTTGTGGCAGGCGTGCCGCGAGCTGTTGCAGGAGAAAGCGCTGGCTGGCCGCGCCGCAAGCGCCCTGCAACGCTTTATCGAGCTAATTGACGCGCTGGCGCAGGAAACGGCAGATATGCCGCTGCATGTTCAGACCGATCGGGTGATTAAAGACTCGGGTCTGCGCATGATGTACGAGCAGGAAAAAGGCGAGAAAGGCCAGACGCGTATTGAGAACTTAGAAGAACTGGTGACGGCGACGCGCCAGTTCAGCTACAACGAAGAAGATGAAGACCTGATGCCGTTGCAGGCGTTTCTCTCTCACGCCGCGCTGGAAGCGGGCGAAGGGCAGGCGGATACGTGGCAGGATGCGGTTCAACTGATGACCTTGCACTCGGCGAAAGGGCTGGAGTTTCCGCAGGTGTTCATCGTCGGCATGGAAGAGGGGATGTTCCCCAGCCAGATGTCGCTGGATGAAGGCGGGCGCCTTGAAGAAGAGCGTCGCCTGGCCTACGTCGGCGTAACCCGCGCGATGCAGAAGCTGACGTTGACCTATGCGGAAACTCGCCGTCTGTATGGCAAAGAGGTCTACCACCGCCCGTCGCGCTTTATCGGCGAATTGCCGGAAGACTGTGTGGAAGAAGTGCGGCTGCGTGCCACGGTCAGTCGTCCGGTGAGTCACCAGCGGATGGGAACCCCGATGGCGGAAAACGACACCGGGTACAAGCTGGGACAGCGCGTGCGTCACCCGAAATTCGGTGAAGGCACGATCGTCAATCTGGAAGGCAGCGGTGAACATACCCGGTTGCAAATCGCGTTTCAGGGGCAGGGCATTAAATGGTTTGTTGCTTCTTATGTTCAATTCGAAAATGCGTAACTTTCAGAAAAATATCATTATTTTGTAATAATCTGCTAGCCTTATACGCTGAAGGGCAATAATTGTTCTTCAGCGTTTCGTTGCGTGTTGACGTCAAATTTTTGCTGGCGTAACATGCGCGCACGATTACGCTAAGAGGACATTCGCCTTGGACACACCCAGTAGATGCTGGCTCATTATCCTGTCATTCAGGATCAACTCCTAAGGCTATCCCTTTTTGCTGATAGCCTTAGCGGTTGTCAGCGACCTTCTCTTTTTCCCGTCGCGCTGAGTCAGGCTGTTTAATGGTCTGAAACCCAATTTGTTTCTGTGTGCCCACCCGAACTGTCCGATATTTTTAAGCATTGGGAGTCCCGGTCATGCTGAGCGCATTTCAACTGGAAAATAATCGACTGACCCGGCTGGAAGTCGAAGAGTCACAAACCCTGATTGATGCCGTATGGGTCGATTTGGTCGAACCGGACGACGACGAGCGACTGCGCGTACAATCTGAACTGGGCCAAAGCCTGGCGACACGTCCTGAACTGGAAGACATCGAAGCATCCGCGCGTTTCTTTGAAGACGAAGACGGGCTGCACATCCACTCCTTTTTCTTTTTCGAAGATGCGGAAGACCACGCCGGTAACTCCACGGTGGCATTCACCATTCGCGATGGCCGCCTGTTTACGCTGCGTGAACGCGAACTGCCCGCTTTCCGTTTGTACCGTATGCGCGCCCGTAACCAGGCGATGGTGGACGGCAATGCCTATGAATTACTGCTCGACCTGTTTGAAACCAAAATCGAACAGCTGGCGGATGAAATTGAAAACATCTACAGCGATCTGGAAGAACTGAGCCGAGTGATCATGGAAGGGCATCAGGGCGATGAATATGACGAAGCGCTCTCCACGCTGGCGGAACTGGAAGATATCGGCTGGAAAGTTCGCTTATGTCTGATGGATACCCAGCGCGCGCTCAACTTCCTGGTGCGCAAGGCGCGTCTTCCGGGGGGGCAACTGGAGCAGGCGCGTGAGATCCTGCGCGATATCGAGTCCCTGCTGCCGCACAACGAATCCCTGTTCCAGAAGGTGAACTTCCTGATGCAGGCGGCGATGGGCTTCATCAACATCGAGCAGAACCGCATTATCAAGATCTTCTCGGTGGTATCTGTAGTGTTCCTGCCGCCGACGCTGGTGGCGTCCAGCTATGGGATGAACTTTGAGTTTATGCCGGAGCTGAAGTGGAGCTTTGGTTACCCTGGCGCGATTATCTTTATGATCCTTGCGGGTCTGGCGCCGTATTTGTACTTCAAGCGTAAGAACTGGCTGTAATATTGCGCCCGGTGGCGCGTCGCTTACCGGGCCTACCGATCCCGTAGGCCGGATAAGCGTAGCGCCATCCGGCACGCTTTTATCCTCGAACTTTGCGTCTTTGTGTATAAATCGCATCCATCACAAAAATCGCCAGCGCCACCCAAATAAAGGCGAACGTCACCATCTTATCGGCGCCCGGTATTTCTCCATAGAACGTCACGGCCAGCAGGAACATCAGGGTTGGGCCAATGTACTGGAAAAAACCCAGCGTGGAGAGGCGCAGGCGCGTCGCCGCCCCGGTAAAGCACAGCAGCGGTACCGTGGTGACGATACCTGCCGCAATCAGCAACAGATTCAGCGACAGCGGATTCTGCCCCATATGGCTGGTTGGGCTATCCGCGATGCCAAACAGATAAATCGCGGCGACCGGCAATAGCCACAGCGTTTCGATCAGCATCCCCGTTTGTGCTTCAACCGCAATCTTCTTACGTACCAGGCCGTAAAACGCAAAGCTAAACGCCAGCCCCAGTGCGATGATCGGCAGAGAGCCGAAGGTCCAGAGCTGCACCAGTACGCCGCAGGCCGCCAGAATCACCGCCAGCCACTGCATACGACGGAAGCGCTCGCCGAGGAACAGCATTCCCAGCAGAATGTTAACCAGCGGGTTAATAAAATACCCGAGGCTGGCTTCCAGCATATGGTGGTTATTGACCGCCCAAATAAAGAGCAGCCAGTTTCCACCGATCAGCACGGCTGATAGCGCCAGCATGAAAATTTTCTTCGGCGTTTGCAGCAGCGTTTTAACGCCGGACCACTGGCGGCTGATGCTCATCAGCGCGATCATAAAGAAAAATGACCAGATCACGCGGTGCGTCAGGATCTCGTCTGCGGGCACGTAGTAAATCAGTTTGAAGTACGCGGGTGCGATGCCCCAAATAAAATAGGCGGCAAGAGCGAGTAACACGCCCTGCCGCGTTTGCTTAGCATCCATCGGGAAAACTCATATCAGAAATGTAACAACAGTTTACCTGTTTTTATCCCACCATATAAGTTGCGGTCGCACTGGCAATGTAAAGCTGTTCTTCGTTGTGCAGTTCCACACGCGCCACAGCAACTTTATTGCCCGCGCGCAACAGGCTGCTGGTGGCGGTAAAGCGGTTGCCTCTGCCCGGGCGCAGGTAGTCAACGCGCAGATCGATAGTTCCCATACGCGACATGCGCTGGCGTAGCTCGTCTTCGCTGATGGTCTCATGGCGGGTCAGCGTGCTGCCCACGCACACCAGTCCGGCGGCGACGTCCAGCGCGGAGGCGATCACTCCGCCGTGTAAAATACTTTGCGCCCAGTTGCCTACCATCATCGGCTGATTGTTAAAGGCCAGTTGGGCAAACTCCTTTTCATAGCGTTCCAGCTCCAGTCCTAATGCCCGGTTAAAAGGCATATGGTAAACAAACATCTCGCCCACCAGTTTCAGGGCCTGCTCAGCGGTAAGTACGGAAGACATACGATCCAGACACTCCATTGGTTAATGAAATGTTGATATTATGCTTCTTATTTGTTGTTTTCTACTTTAAGAGAGGATAACTAAACAGGGATTAAGTAAGTATGTAGAATGGCTGGCAGATAATTATACCATTCAACACTTATTGCGTTCAGGAGAACACGACCGATGCGGGCGATTTTGGGTTGGTTATTACCAGCAGCAATGATGCCATTGGCTGTATATGCGCAGGAAGCGACAGTGAAAGAAATTCATGACGCGCCTGCGGTACAGGGCAGTATTATCGCAAACATGTTGCAGGTGCATGATAATCCCTTCACGCTTTATCCTTATGATACGAACTACCTGATCTACACCAATACCAGCGATCTGAACAAAGAAGCGATCAGCTCTTATAACTGGTCTGAAAACGCGCGCAAAGACGAAGTGAAGTTTCAGCTGAGCCTGGCCTTCCCGTTCTGGCGTGGGATTGTTGGGCCAAACTCGGTGCTGGGGGCGTCGTACACGCAGAAATCCTGGTGGCAGTTGTCCAACAGCGAAGAGTCCTCGCCGTTTCGTGAGACTAACTACGAACCGCAGTTGTTCCTCGGCTTTGCCACGGATTACCACTTTGCAGGCTGGACGCTGCGTGATGTGGAGATGGGGTATAACCATAACTCCAACGGGCGTTCCGATCCGACTTCGCGGAGCTGGAACCGCCTGTATACGCGTCTGATGGCGCAAAACGGTAACTGGCTGATGGAAGTGAAACCGTGGTACGTCGTTGGCGGCACCGGCGATAACCCCGATATCACTAAATATATGGGCTACTATCAGCTTAAAATCGGCTATCACCTGGGAGATGCGGTGCTGAGCGCGAAGGGCCAGTACAACTGGAATACCGGTTACGGCGGGGCGGAAGTGGGGTTAAGTTACCCGATGACGAAACATGTGCGTCTCTATACCCAGGTATACAGCGGCTATGGCGAATCGTTAATCGACTATAACTTTAATCAGACGCGTGTCGGCGTGGGTGTTATGCTGAATGACATATTCTGATCTGCGCAATGATTGTGTTTAAAACATTGCAGTTTCTTTCGCAGGCGCTGAAAATAGCGCCTGTTTTTATTTCAGGCAAACGGGGTTAATGTGGCGCAGGCGGAAGTGTTGAATCTGGAATTGGGGGCTAAACAGGTTTTACAGGAAACCTTTGGCTACCAACAGTTTCGCCCAGGCCAGGAAGAGATCATTGAGACGGTCGTCTCGGGTCGTGATTGCCTGGTCGTCATGCCGACCGGCGGCGGCAAATCCCTGTGTTACCAGATTCCAGCCTTACTGCTTAACGGACTCACCGTTGTCGTTTCGCCGCTTATCTCCCTGATGAAAGATCAGGTCGACCAGCTGCTGGCAAACGGCGTGGCGGCGGCGTGCCTGAACTCGACGCAGAGCCGTGAACAGCAGCATGAGGTGATGGCCGGTTGCCGAACCGGGCTGGTTCGCCTGCTGTATATTGCGCCGGAGCGCCTGATGCTGGATAACTTCCTTGAGCATCTGGCACACTGGAATCCGGTCTTACTGGCCGTTGATGAAGCGCACTGTATCTCGCAGTGGGGGCATGACTTCCGCCCGGAATACGCCGCGCTCGGTCAGCTCCGCCAGCGTTTTCCTTCCCTGCCGTTTATGGCGTTGACCGCCACCGCAGATGACACCACCCGACTGGATATTGTTCGCCTGCTGGGGCTGAACGATCCGTTAATCCAGATCAGCAGCTTTGACCGTCCGAACATTCGCTACATGCTGATGGAGAAATTTAAGCCGCTCGATCAACTGATGCGCTATGTGCAGGAACAGCGCGGCAAGTCCGGTATCATCTACTGTAACAGCCGGGCGAAGGTAGAGGACACCGCCGCACGTCTGCAAAGTCGCGGCATCAGCGCGGCGGCGTATCATGCCGGTCTGGAAAATAACGTGCGCGCCGATGTGCAGGAGAAGTTCCAGCGCGACGATCTGCAAATCGTCGTGGCGACCGTCGCATTTGGTATGGGCATTAACAAACCTAACGTGCGTTTTGTGGTGCATTTCGATATTCCCCGCAACATTGAATCCTACTATCAGGAAACCGGCCGCGCCGGGCGTGACGGCCTGCCCGCAGAGGCGATGCTGTTCTACGATCCGGCTGATATGGCGTGGCTGCGCCGCTGTCTGGAGGAGAAACCCGCCGGGCAGCTACAGGATATTGAACGGCATAAGCTGAACGCGATGGGGGCGTTTGCCGAAGCGCAGACCTGTCGTCGTCTGGTGCTGCTGAACTACTTTGGCGAAGGTCGGCAGGAACCCTGCGGCAACTGCGATATTTGCCTCGACCCGCCAAAACAGTACGACGGCCTGATGGATGCGCGTAAAGCCCTGTCGACGATTTATCGCGTTAATCAGCGTTTTGGTATGGGCTATGTGGTGGAAGTATTGCGCGGCGCGAACAATCAGCGTATCCGCGATTTAGCTCATGACAAATTGCCGGTGTACGGCATTGGTCGCGATCAGAGCCATGAGCACTGGGTCAGCGTGATTCGTCAGCTTATTCATCTGGGTATGGTTACGCAGAATATTGCCCAACATTCGGCGTTGCAGTTAACCGAAGCGGCGCGTCCGGTGCTGCGTGGCGAAGTGCCGTTGCAGCTTGCCGTGCCGCGTATCGTCGCGTTGAAGCCGCGAGTGATGCAGAAATCCTTCGGCGGCAATTACGATCGCAAACTGTTCGCCAAACTGCGCAAATTGCGTAAGGCCATTGCCGATGAAGAGAATATCCCGCCGTATGTCGTCTTTAACGATGCGACGCTGATTGAAATGGCCGAACAGATGCCGGTTTCGCCGAGCGAAATGCTGAGCGTTAACGGCGTCGGCATGCGCAAGCTGGAGCGTTTCGGTAAAGAGTTTATGGCGCTGATCCGCGCGCATGTCGATGGTGACGACGAAGAGTAGTCAGCCAGGTAAAAAAGTGCCAGGATGGTGACTCGGTAAACTATTCCCCCGCGAGTCATTTTTATGTTGATGCTATTTCTCACCGTAGCGATGGTGCATATCGTTGCGTTAATGAGTCCTGGACCGGACTTTTTCTTTGTCTCTCAAACCGCCGTGAGCCGCTCGCGCAAGGAAGCGATGATGGGCGTGCTGGGCATTACCTGCGGCGTCATGGTTTGGGCGGGCGTTGCGTTGCTCGGCCTGCATCTGATTATCGAGAAAATGGCCTGGCTGCATACCATCATTATGGTGGGTGGTGGTTTGTACCTGTGCTGGATGGGCTATCAGATGCTGCGTGGCGCGCTGAAAAAACAGGACGTCGCCGCGCCTGCGCCGCAGATTGAACTGGCGCAAAGCGGTCGTAGCTTTGTGAAAGGTTTGCTGACGAACCTGGCGAACCCGAAAGCGATCATCTATTTCGGATCGGTCTTTTCACTGTTCGTTGGCGATAACGTCGGCGTAGCCGCGCGCTGGGGCATTTTCGCGTTGATTATCGTGGAAACGCTGGCCTGGTTTACCGTAGTCGCCAGCCTGTTCGCGCTACCGAAAATGCGTCGCGGTTATCAGCGTCTGGCGAAGTGGATCGACGGTTTTGCCGGTGCGTTGTTTGCCGGTTTCGGCATTCACCTGATTATTTCGCGTTAATTATCGTAGGCCGGATAAGCGTTAGCGCCATCCGGCAATTTCTCAGGCATGCCTTGCTGACGCCAGCAGCGCACCCACCAGCATAAACAGCGAACCAAATACCTTATTCAACGCCTTCATTTGCTTCGGCCCTTTAATCCAGCCTGCGATACGTGTCGCCAGCGTCGCGTAACCGATCATCACAATGATATCAACGACAATGGTTGTGATGCCGAGCACAACGTACTGCATCAGCTGCGGCTCCTGCGGCTTGATAAACTGCGGAAATAGCGCGGCGAGAAAAACAATGCTCTTTGGGTTGGTCAGGTTTACAAATACCGCGCGCCTGAACAGACGGCTTCGGGACTGCGCGTGCGCCAGCGTGTTGAGATCGATGGCGCCTGCGGCACGCCATTGCTGGATACCCAGCCAGATCAGATAAGCGGCGCCCGCCCATTTCAGGACTTCGAATGCGACGACGGAACGTGAAAACAGCGTCCCCAGGCCCACGCCAACCAGCACGATGTGTATGCCAAGCCCGGTCTGCAAACCCGCAATAGACGCCGTTGCGCCGCGATAACCGTGGCTGATTGCCGTGGTCATGGTATTGATGGCGCCGGAGCCGGGAGAAAGGCTCAAAATAATGGATGTCAGCAGATAAGCGAACCACCATTCGAAGGTCATGAGGAACTCCCTGATTGTCTGTTTTTATGCCACAATACCCTACTGTCGCTGTATTGTGTCAGGCATCATAAAGAAAACGATTTTTACCTGGTAAACGAGGCTGGATACCCGATGTTTCAGCAGCAAAAGGACTGGGAAACGAGAGAAAACGCGTTCGCTGCTTTTTCTATGGGGCCACTGACAGATTTCTGGCGTCAGCGGGAAGAAGCAGAATTCACGGGCGTGGACGACGTTCCCGTACACTTTGTCCGCTTTCACGCAAAGAAAAACGATCGTGTCATCGTCATCTGTCCAGGTCGCATTGAAAGCTACGTAAAGTATGCCGAACTGGCGTATGACCTGTTCCATCTTGGTTTTGATGTCCTCATCATCGACCACCGTGGGCAAGGGCGCTCCGGGCGTTTGCTGTCGGATACGCACCGTGGTCATGTGGTCAATTTTAACGATTATGTCGATGACTTAACCGCATTCTGGCAGCAGGAAGTGCAATCGGGGCCGTGGCGGAAACGCTATATTCTGGCGCACTCTATGGGGGGCGCTATCGCCACGCTGTTCCTGCAACGCAACGCCGTCCAGTGTGATGCCATCGCGCTTTGCGCGCCGATGTTTGGTATCGTGATGCGCTTACCGGAGTGGATGGTGCGCCACATTCTTGACTGGGCCGAGGGGCATCAGCGAATCCGTGAAGGGTATGCCATTGGCACCGGGCGCTGGCGAGCGCTGCCTTTTAGTATGAATGTGCTAACGCACAGTCGGCAGCGCTATCGGCGCAATTTACGTTTCTATGCCGATGAACCCCGGCTGCGCGTCGGGGGGCCGACTTACCACTGGGTGCGTGAAGGTATTCTGGCCGGTGAGCAGGCTCTGGCGGGGGCGGGTGATGACGCAACCCCTGTACTACTCGTTCAGGCTGAGGAAGAGCGTGTGGTGGATAACCGCGCGCATGACCGTTTTTGTGAAATCCGCGCCGCAGCGGGCCATCCTGTAGAGGGAGAGCGACCGCTTGTCATAAAAGGCGCGTACCATGAGATCCTTTTTGAAAAGGACGCAATGCGCTCAGTCGCGCTTAACGCCATTGTCGAATTTTTCGACAGGCATAACTAATTCATCCAGCGGAAACCGCTTTGCCTTGAGGTTTAATTTTCTTATGTATCAGGTTGTTGCGTCTGATTTAGATGGTACGCTGCTCTCTCCCGATCACACGTTGTCCCCTTACGCGAAAGAGACGCTGAAATTATTGACCGCCTGTGGCGTGAATTTTGTGTTCGCGACTGGCCGCCACCACGTCGATGTGGGGCAAATCCGCGATAATCTTGAGATTAAGTCTTACATGATTACCTCCAACGGCGCGCGCGTGCATGACACCGACGGGAACCTGGTGTTCACCCACAACCTTGACCGCGACATCGCCAGCGATCTGTTTGGCGTAGTGAATGCAAGCCCGGATATCGTGACTAACGTCTATCGCGATGATGAGTGGTTTATGAACCGCCACCGCCCGGATGAAATGCGTTTTTTCAAAGAAGCGGTATTTCACTATTCGCTGTTCGAACCGGCGATGCTGGAGCCTGAAGGGGTCAGCAAAGTGTTCTTCACCAGCGATGCGCATGAAAAACTACTGCCGCTGGAGCAGGCGATTAACGCACGCTGGGGCGATCGCGTGAACGTCAGTTTCTCTACGCTGACCTGTCTGGAAGTGATGGCGGGAGGCGTGTCGAAAGGGCATGCGCTGGAAGCCGTCTCGAAAGCGATGGGTTACAAATTGCAGGATTGCATTGCGTTTGGCGATGGTATGAACGACGCGGAAATGCTCTCGATGGCGGGGAAAGGCTGCATTATGGGCAATGCCCATCAGCGCCTGAAAGATCTGCATCCGGGTCTGGAAATCATTGGCATCAATGCTGACGATGCCGTACCGCATTATCTGCGTAAGCTCTTTTTGCGGTAATGCGATTGCTCTTTAGTTGACCAGTTGTCAACTAAACTCTCCGCTACAATGGGTGCCCCTTATTCAAAGAGACATCCATTGTGGCGCTACTCATCATTACCACTATCCTGTGGGCCTTCTCCTTTAGCCTGTTCGGCGAGTATCTCGCGGGTCATGTTGATAGCTATTTTGCAGTGCTGGTGCGTGTTGGGCTGGCAGCGCTGGTGTTTCTCCCGTTTCTGCGTACCCGTGGGCATAGCGTAAAAACCATTGGCCTGTATATGCTGGTGGGAGCGATGCAGCTTGGCATTATGTATATGCTGAGTTTCCGCGCCTATCTTTATCTGACGGTCTCCGAACTGCTGCTGTTTACCGTCCTCACGCCGCTTTATATCACGCTGATTTATGATTTGATGAGCAAGCGTCGCCTGCGCTGGGGTTATGCCTTCAGCGCGTTGCTGGCGGTCATCGGCGCTGGGATTATTCGTTACGACCAGGTTACCGATCATTTCTGGACGGGGTTACTGCTGGTACAGCTTTCCAATATCAGTTTTGCCATCGGGATGGTGGGCTACAAGCGTCTGATGGAAACCCGGCCTATGCCGCAGCATAACGCGTTCGCCTGGTTTTACGTCGGGGCATTTCTGGTGGCCGTTGTCGCCTGGTCTATGCTGGGGAACGCGCAGAATATGCCGGAAACGACGCTACAGTGGAGCATTCTGATCTTCCTGGGCGTGGCGGCGTCGGGCATCGGCTACTTCATGTGGAACTATGGCGCGACCCAGGTGGATGCCGGTACGTTAGGTATCATGAACAATATGCATGTGCCTGCGGGACTGTTGGTTAATCTGGCGATCTGGCATCAACAGCCCCACTGGCCGAGTTTTATTACAGGCGCGCTTGTGATACTGGCTTCCCTGTGGGTACATCGGAAGTGGGTCGCTCCGCGCTCCGTACAAACGGCAGATGGTCGCATGCGTGGTTCCGCGCCGAGCGAATAAACGCTTCAGTCACCGCCTGACGCTGCTCGCCATCGCGCACCGCAGCGTAGAGGCGGCTCCATAAGCCGTCTCCCAGGGTTTTGGTAACGACCAGCCCCTGGCGTTCGAAACTCTCCACTACCCAGTGCGGCAGGGCGGCAATGCCCATTCTGGCGGCGACCATCTGAATCAGCAGCAGGGTGTTATCCACGTTTTTCAGTGACGGGCTGATGCCGGCGGGTTGCAGGAAATGCCGCCAGACATCCAGTCGGCTGCGCTGTACCGGATAGATCAACAGCGTCTCGCTGGCTAAATCTTCCGGCGTAATCTGCGTCTTACTGGCCAGCGGATGATCGGGCGCCAGCACCAGTCGTACTTCAAAATCGAACATCGGCGAATAGTGCAGCCCGCTGCGCGGCAGGATGTCTGATGTCATCACCAGATCCAGCTCCCCCTGTTGCAACGCGGGCTGGGGATCAAACGTCACGCCGGATTTGAAATCCATCTCAACCTGCGGCCACCTGGCGTGGAAGTTTTCCAGCGCCGGGGTCAGCCACTGAATACAGCTATGACATTCAATCGCAATGCGTAATCGGGTCTGCTGTGGTTCGTTACAGGCCTGTAGGGCGCGGCTAATCTGCGGCAGTACCTGGTTTGCCAGTTGCAGGAGAATTTCCCCCTGTGGCGTAAAACGCAGCGGCTGACTCTTACGGACAAATAACCGGAAGCCAAGGCGCTGTTCCAGATCGCTGAACTGGTGAGACAAGGCGGATTGGGTCTGGTGCAGCGTAGCCGCCGCAGCCGCCAGCGAACCGCTATTCCGCAACGCCTGGAGCGTTTTCAGGTGTTTAATCTCGATCATGAAAGTCCTTCACTTCGGCATGAGTAAATTGCGCTTGAGGAATATACAGTACCTGCCAATTATAGATGTGTAAACATCTGGACGTCTAAAACTCGTCATATTTCGACTTGCAGATGCGTTGGCTTCCTCGCTTACCCCAGTCACTTACTTCAGTAAGCTCCTGGGGATGCGCATCGTTGCCGCCTTCCTGCAAGCCGAACTATTTAGAGTTTTTTATTCAGATTCAATGAAATAAGAGAGGAATAAACATGACAATCCGCAATCACACCCTCGGTTTTCCTCGCGTTGGCCTGCGTCGTGAGTTAAAAAAAGCGCAAGAGAGCTACTGGGCGGGCAACGCCACCCGTGAAGACCTGCTGGCAACTGGACGTGAACTGCGTGCGCGCCACTGGGATCAACAAAAGCAGGCGGGCATCGACCTGCTGCCGGTGGGCGATTTCGCCTGGTACGACCATGTTCTGACCACCAGCCTGTTGCTGGGCAATGTACCGGCTCGTCATCAGAACAGCGACGGCTCGGTGGATATCGACACTCTGTTCCGTATTGGCCGCGGTCGCGCGCCGACCGGTGAGCCGGCTGCGGCGGCGGAAATGACCAAATGGTTTAACACCAACTATCACTATATGGTGCCGGAGTTTGTGAAGGGTCAGCAGTTTAAACTGACCTGGACTCAGCTTCTGGATGAAGTGGACGAAGCGCTGGCGCTGGGTCACAAGGTGAAACCGGTACTGCTGGGGCCTGTAACCTACCTGTGGCTGGGTAAAGTGAAAGGTGAGTCGTTCGACCGTCTGAGCCTGCTGAACGACATTCTGCCGGTCTACAAACAGGTACTGACCGAGCTGGCGAAACGCGGCGTTGAATGGGTACAGATTGATGAACCTGCGCTGGTGCTGGAACTGCCGCAGGAATGGCTGGATGCTTACAAGCCTGCGTATGATGCGCTGCAAGGCCAGGTGAAGCTGCTGCTGACGACCTATTTTGAAGGCGTCACGCCGAATCTGGATACCATCGCCGCGCTGCCAGTGCAGGGTCTGCATGTTGATCTGGTACACGGTAAAGATGACGTTGCCGAACTGCACAAGCGTTTGCCGTCTGACTGGCTGCTGTCTGCGGGGCTGGTTAACGGTCGCAACGTCTGGCGCGCCGATCTTACGGAAAAATATGCGCAAATTAAGGACATTGTCGGCAAACGCGACCTGTGGGTGGCCTCGTCCTGTTCTCTGCTGCACAGCCCGATCGACCTGAGCGTCGAAACCCGTCTGGATGCGGAAGTGAAAAGCTGGTTTGCTTTCGCGCTGCAAAAATGCGATGAGCTGGCGCTGCTGCGCGATGCGCTGAACAGCGGCGACACGGCAAAACTTGAAGCGTGGAGCGCGCCGATTCAGGCTCGTCGCCACTCCACCCGCGTGCACAACGCGGCGGTGGAGAAACGTCTGGCGGCGATTACCGCCCAGGACAGCCAGCGTGCCAGCCCTTATGCCGCACGTGCCCAGGCGCAGCGTAACCGTTTTAACCTGCCGTCATGGCCGACCACCACGATCGGCTCATTCCCGCAGACGACGGAAATCCGCGGCCTGCGTCTGGACTTCAAAAAGGGCAACCTTGATGCGAATCACTACCGTACCGGCATCGCTGAACACATCAAACAGGCGATCGTTGAGCAGGAGCGTTTAGGTTTAGACGTACTGGTACACGGTGAAGCTGAGCGTAACGACATGGTGGAGTACTTCGGTGAGCATCTGGATGGTTTTGTTTTCACCCAAAATGGCTGGGTGCAGAGCTATGGCTCCCGCTGCGTGAAACCGCCGGTCGTCATTGGCGATGTCAGCCGCCCGGAACCGATCACCGTGGAGTGGGCGAAATACGCGCAGTCCCTGACTGATAAACCGGTGAAAGGGATGCTGACCGGCCCGGTGACGATCCTCTGCTGGTCATTCCCGCGTGAAGATGTGAGCCGTGAAACCATCGCTAAACAGATTGCGCTGGCGCTGCGTGATGAGGTTGCCGATCTGGAAGCGGCGGGAATCGGCATCATTCAGATTGATGAACCGGCACTGCGTGAAGGGCTGCCGCTGCGTCGCAGCGACTGGGATGCTTACCTGCAATGGGGTGTGGAAGCCTTCCGCATCAACGCTGCGGTGGCGAAGGATGATACCCAGATCCATACCCACATGTGTTACTGCGAGTTCAATGACATCATGGATTCTATCGCGGCGCTGGATGCGGACGTGATTACCATTGAAACGTCGCGTTCTGATATGGAGCTGCTGGAATCGTTTGAAGAATTTGAATACCCGAACGAAATCGGGCCGGGCGTCTACGACATTCACTCGCCGAACGTACCGAGCGTCGAGTGGATTGAAGCCCTGCTGAATAAAGCCGCTCAGCGTATTCCGGCGGAACGTCTGTGGGTGAACCCGGACTGCGGCCTGAAAACCCGCGGCTGGCCGGAAACCCGCGCCGCGCTGGCGAACATGGTTAAAGCCGCGCAGAATCTGCGTCAGGCGTAATTCGCTGCTCGGGAAGTGCTAGCGCTTACCCGGGTTACAGGAAATCGCAACTGTTGTAGGCCCGGTAAGGCGTAGCCGCCACCGGGCAATTAACGTTTATTTCTTCCCGCCGTACTGCGCAAACCACTCAAGCATTCTTTGCCAGCCATCTTTCGCCGACTCTTCATGATAGCTCGGACGATAATCCGCATTAAAAGCATGTCCTGCATCCGGGTAAACGACGATCTCCGCTTTGGCGTTTGCTGCGCGCAGCGCCTGCCGCATGGTTTCGACGGTATCCACGGGAATGCCAGTGTCCTGCCCGCCATACAGCCCCAGAACCGGCGCGTTCAGATCGGTCGCGATATCCACCGGGTGTTTGGGCGAGTTCAGGGTTTTGTCCCCGACCAGCTTTCCATACCATGCTACCGCGGCTTTTAACTGTGGATTGTGTGCAGCATACAGCCAGGTAATACGCCCGCCCCAGCAAAAGCCGGTTATCATCAGACGATGCACATCGCCGCCGTTGCGGGAGGCCCAACTGGCGACGTGGTCCAGATCCGCCAGTACCTGAGAGTCCGGTACTTTGGCCACCAGACCGCTTAACAGCGTTGGGATATCGGCAAAATCATTCGGATCGCCTTCGCGGAAATAGAGTTCTGGTGCGATAGCCAGATACCCTTCCAGCGCCAGGCGGCGGCAAACGTCGCGAATATGTTCATGAACGCCAAAGATCTCCTGCACCACAATGACAACGGGTAACGCGCCATCGTTCACTTTTGGCCGCGCGTGCCAGGCGGGCATCTCATCACCCTGAGTAGGAATGGATGTTACGCCTGCGATAATGGCGTCATCCGGGGTGTGAACCGTTGTGGTAGCAAGGGGGGAAGCAGCAGGTGCAAAGCCAGATTGTTGTGTCGTTGTCATGGTATTCTCCGTACCCTTAAGGAAATAGCGCAATGTTAAATATAGACAGCATGCAACAAATCACATTGCCTGAAACAGGCTATCTTTTGTGCAATGGTGCGCGGTATTGATATGTTTATGTGATGTGACTCACTATTTCATGGTAATTCAATGCAATTTATTTACTTCATGGTGATGAGTGTCACGAAACTATTTTTAGCTCTTCGGTAAAGTGTCTTTTTGCTTCTTCTGACAAACCCGATTCACAGAGGAGTTTTTATGTCCAAGTCTGATGTTTTTCATCTCGGCCTCACCAAAAATGATTTACAAGGGGCTACGCTGGCTATCGTCCCTGGCGACCCGGAGCGTGTGGAAAAGATCGCCGCGCTGATGGAAAAGCCGGTTAAGCTGGCATCTCATCGCGAATTCACCACCTGGCGCGCTGAGCTGGATGGTAAAGCTATCATCGTCTGCTCTACCGGTATTGGCGGCCCGTCCACCTCTATTGCGGTAGAAGAACTGGCGCAACTGGGTATTCGTACTTTCCTGCGTATCGGCACCACTGGCGCTATTCAGCCGCATATCAACGTGGGCGATGTGCTGGTCACAACCGCGTCTGTACGTCTGGACGGAGCGAGCCTGCACTTTGCGCCGATGGAGTTCCCGGCCGTCGCCGATTTTGAATGTACGACTGCGCTGGTTGAAGCGGCGAAATCCGTGGGCGCGACCACTCACGTTGGCGTTACCGCCTCTTCTGACACCTTCTATCCGGGTCAGGAACGTTACGACACCTTCTCTGGCCGCGTTGTTCGTCGTTTCAAAGGTTCTATGGAAGAGTGGCAATCGATGGGCGTCATGAACTACGAAATGGAATCCGCCACGCTGCTGACCATGTGCGCGAGCCAGGGTCTGCGTGCCGGTATGGTGGCGGGCGTTATCGTTAACCGCACTCAGCAAGAGATCCCGAATGCGGAAACGATGAAACAGACCGAAAGCCATGCGGTGAAAATTGTCGTGGAAGCGGCGCGTCGTCTGCTGTAATTCTTCCCTTCCCCACGAAAGGCCGACGCGTTCGGCCTTTTCTTTTTGCGTAGCGCCTCGCAGGAAAACCCTTTCAAACTGGACGTTTATACAGCACAATTCTATTTTGTGCGGGTAATTCCTTGATGCAGGGGGCGTGGTGGATATCACAATCATTTTGTATGCCGTGTTGGCGCTGGCAGGTGTGGGGGTAGGCTGGCTGATCGCCAGTTATCAACAGGCGCAGCATAAGGCCGAACAGCTGGCGGAGCGTGAAGAGATTGTGGCGTCGCTCAGCGCTGCAAGACAGCAGGTCGCGCTAAGCGAACACTGGCGCGAGGAGTGTGAACTGCTCAATAACGAACTGCGCAATCTGCGGGATATCAACACCTCGCTGGAAGCGGACCTGCGTGAAGTCACCACGCGGCTGGAGGCCACTCAGCTGCATGCGGAAGATAAAATCCGCCAGATGATCAACAGCGAACAGCGCTTAAGCGAGCAGTTTGAGAACCTTGCCAACCGCATCTTCGAGCAGAGCAACCGCCGGGTTGATGAGCAAAACCGCCAGAGTCTGAATAGCCTGTTAACGCCGCTGCGCGAACAGCTGGATGGCTTCCGTCGCCAGGTGCAGGACAGCTTTGGTCAGGAGGCGCGTGAACGCCACACCCTGGCGCATGAGATCCGCAATCTACAACAGCTGAATGCGCAGATGACGCAGGAAGCGGTGAACCTGACGCGCGCGTTGAAAGGCGATAATAAAACCCAGGGTAACTGGGGAGAAGTGGTGCTGACGCGCGTACTTGAAGCCTCGGGTCTGCGTGAAGGTTATGAGTATGAAACCCAGGTGAGTATTGAAAATGATGCCCGCTCGCGTATGCAGCCGGATGTCATTGTACGTCTGCCGCAAGGGAAGGATGTCGTCATCGACGCCAAAATGACGCTGGTTGCCTATGAGCGCTATTTTAACGCTGAAGATGAGTACACGCGCGAAAGCGCGCTACAGGAGCACATCGCGTCAGTACGTAACCATATTCGCTTACTGGGGCGCAAGGATTACCAGCAGTTGCCGGGGTTACGCACGCTCGACTATGTGCTGATGTTCATTCCTGTCGAGCCTGCGTTTTTACTGGCGCTGGACAGACAGCCCGAACTGATTACCGAAGCGCTTAAAAATAATATTATGCTGGTCAGCCCGACGACGTTGCTGGTGGCGTTGCGTACGATTGCCAACTTATGGCGCTATGAGCATCAAAGCCGTAACGCGCAGCACATCGCAGACAGAGCCAGCAAACTCTACGACAAGATGCGCTTATTTATCGATGACATGTCGTCCATCGGCCAGAGTCTGGACAAAGCGCAGGACAACTACCGGCAAGCCATGAAAAAACTCTCCTCAGGGCGTGGAAATGTGCTGGCGCAGGCGGAGGCTTTTCGTGAGCTGGGGGTAGAAATCAAACGCGAGATAAATCCGGATCTGGTTGAACGTGCGACCTCGCAGGATGAAGAGTATCGTTTACGCGCGGTTCCTGAAGATCAACAGGATACGCCTTGTGCTGACGATGAGCGGGTAAATCAGCAATCGCACTAGTTCATTCGGGGTAGCGGAGCACGGTTGAAGGGTAGGGCAAATTGGCCCAATCTGTTACACTTCTCGAACATTTTATTGATGAGCAGGCACTGAGATGGTGGAAGATTCACAAGAAACGACGCACTTTGGCTTTCAGACCGTCGCTAAAGAGCAGAAAGCTGACATGGTGGCCCACGTTTTTCATTCTGTGGCGTCAAAGTACGATGTCATGAATGACTTGATGTCATTTGGCATTCACCGCTTGTGGAAGCGCTTCACCATCGACTGTAGCGGCGTACGTCGTGGTCAGACCGTTCTTGACCTGGCGGGCGGTACAGGCGACCTGACAGCCAAATTCTCGCGTCTGGTTGGCGAAACCGGCAACGTTATCCTGGCGGATATCAATGACTCAATGCTCAAAATGGGCCGCGAGAAGCTGCGTAACATTGGCGTGATTGGCAATGTTAAGTACGTGCAGGCCAACGCCGAAGCGCTACCTTTCCCGGATAACACATTCGATTGCATCACCATTTCGTTTGGTCTGCGTAATGTGACGGAAAAAGAGAAAGCGCTGCGCTCCATGTACCGTGTACTGAAACCGGGCGGGCGTTTGCTGGTGCTTGAGTTTTCTAAACCAATTATCGAGCCGCTGAGCAAAGCGTATGACGCATATTCATTCCACATTTTGCCGCGTATTGGCTCAGTCGTGGCGAATGATGCGGACAGTTACCGCTATCTGGCGGAATCTATCCGTATGCATCCGGATCAGGACACCTTAAAAGCGATGATGCAGGACGCCGGGTTTGAAAGCGTCGATTACTACAACCTGACGGCGGGCGTTGTTGCGCTGCATCGTGGCTATAAGTTCTGACAGGAGACCGGGGATGCCTTTTACACCCTTCGTGACCGCAGGAATCGAAAATCTGCTCAATACCTTTCTGTACCGTTCACCGGCGCTGAAATCCGCCAGAGCGCGTTTGCAGGACAAGGTGCTGCGTGTAGAGCTCAAAGGATTTTCGACGCCGCTCGTATTGGTGTTCAGTGAACGCCAGGTCGATGTGCTGGGGGCATGGGAAGGCGAGGCTGATTGCACGGTCATCACGCATGCCAGCGTGTTGCCTGAATTGCGCGATCGCCAGCGGCTTACCGCGCTTATTCGCAGCGGCGAGCTGGAGGTTCAGGGCGATATTCAGGTGGTACAGAATTTTGTGGCGCTGGCCGATCTGGCGGAATTCGATCCCGCAGAGCTTTTGGCGCCTTATACCGGCGATATCGCGGCGGAAGGGATCAGCAAAGTCCTGCGTGGCGGCGCTAAGTTTTTACGTCATAACATTCAGCGTCAGCAGCGTTATATCGCTGAGGCGATAACTGAAGAGTGGCGTATGGCGCCTGGGCCGCTGGAAGTGGCATGGTTTGCAGAAGAAACGGCAGCCGTTGAGCGTGCAGTAGACGCGCTGACTAAACGGCTGGAAAAACTGGAGGCCAAATGACGCCAGGTGAAGTACGGCGCCTTTATTTCATCATTCGCACCTTTTTAAGTTACGGCCTTGATGAGCTGATCCCCAAAATGCGTATCACGCTGCCGCTTCGGTTATGGCGTTACTCATTATTCTGGATGCCGAACCGGCATAAAGACAAACCGCTGGGTGAACGATTAAGGCTGGCTTTGCAGGAGCTGGGGCCGGTGTGGATCAAATTTGGTCAAATGCTTTCCACCCGTCGTGACCTTTTCCCGCCTCAGATTGCCGATCAGCTTGCGCTATTGCAGGATAAAGTCGCCCCTTTTGATGGCGCGCTGGCGAAAGCACAAATTGAAGAAGCAATGGGTGGCCTGCCTGTTGAAGAGTGGTTTGATGACTTTGACATCCAGCCATTAGCCTCTGCGTCGATTGCCCAGGTACATACCGCGCGGCTGAAGTCGAACGGTAAAGAGGTGGTGATTAAGGTTATCCGCCCGGATATTCTGCCGGTTATTAAAGCCGATTTAAAACTGATCTACCGTCTTGCCCGTTGGGTGCCGCGCCTGCTGCCGGACGGACGACGCCTGCGCCCGACCGAAGTCGTTCGCGAGTATGAAAAAACGCTGATCGATGAACTGAATTTGCTGCGTGAATCGGCAAACGCCATCCAGCTACGGCGTAATTTCGAAAACAGCCCCATGCTGTATGTTCCCGAAGTCTATTCCGACTACTGTAGTCAGGACATGATGGTCATGGAGCGGATTTACGGCATTCCTGTTTCGGATGTGGCGACGCTGGAAAAGAACGGCACCAACATGAAGCTGCTGGCTGAGCGTGGCGTACAGGTCTTCTTTACCCAGGTGTTCCGCGACAGTTTTTTCCATGCGGATATGCACCCTGGCAATATCTTCGTCAGCTATGAGCATCCTGAAAATCCGAAATACATTGGGATTGATTGCGGCATTGTGGGGTCGCTGAACAAAGAGGATAAACGCTATCTGGCGGAGAATTTCATCGCGTTCTTTAACCGTGACTACCGCAAAGTAGCGGAACTGCATGTGGATTCAGGGTGGGTGCCACCGGATACCAATGTTGAAGAGTTTGAGTTCGCTATCCGCACCGTGTGCGAGCCCATTTTCGAAAAACCGCTGGCGGAAATCTCGTTTGGTCACGTTTTATTAAACCTTTTCAATACGGCGCGTCGATTTAACATGGAAGTCCAGCCACAGCTGGTATTGTTACAAAAGACATTGCTGTATGTTGAAGGGGTTGGACGCCAGCTCTATCCACAGTTGGATCTGTGGAAAACGGCGAAGCCGTTTCTTGAATCCTGGATTAAAGATCAGGTTGGCATTCCTGCGCTCACCAGAGCACTTAAGGAAAAAGCGCCGTTCTGGGTCGAAAAAATGCCAGAAATACCTGAACTGGTGTATGACAGTTTGCGCCAGGGCAAATATTTACAGCACAGTGTTGATAAGATTGCGCGCGAGCTTCAGGAGAATCATGTGCGTCAGGGACAATCCCGCTATTTACTGGGCATTGGCGCGACGTTGTTGTTAAGTGGGACATTCCTGCTTGTCAGCCGCCCGGAATGGGGGCTGATGCCTTGCTGGTTAATGGCCGGAGGCCTGGTCGCCTGGCTGATTGGCTGGCGTAAAACTCGCTGATTTTTTCATCGCTCAAGGCAAGTCGTGTATAATGCGACCTTAATAATTCATCATCTATCACAGAGGAACTCGTATGGGTGGTATCAGTATTTGGCAGTTGTTGATCATTGCCGTCATCGTTGTACTGCTATTTGGCACCAAAAAGCTCGGCTCCATCGGTTCCGATCTTGGCGCGTCCATTAAAGGCTTCAAAAAAGCGATGAGCGATGATGATGCGAAGCAGGATAAAACCAGTCAGGACGCTGATTTTACCGCTAAATCTATCGCTGATAAGCAAGGTGAAGCGCAAGGCGAAGCGAAGAAAGAAGACGCCAAAAGTCACGATAAAGAGCAGGTATAATTCGTGTTTGACATCGGTTTTAGCGAACTGCTGTTGGTATTCGTGATCGGCCTCATCGTTCTGGGGCCTCAACGATTGCCGGTAGCGGTAAAAACGGTAGCGGGCTGGGTACGCGCGTTGCGATCCCTTGCGACTACGGTTCAGAATGAACTGACCCAGGAGCTGAAGCTCCAGGAGTTTCAGGACAGTCTGAAGAAGGTCGAAAAAGCGAGCCTCCAGAACCTGACTCCAGAACTGAAAGCCTCGATGGATGAACTTCGTCAGGCCGCGGAGTCGATGAAGCGTTCCTACAGCGCCAACGATCCTGAAAAAGCGAGCGATGAAGCGCATACCATCCATAATCCGGTGGTGAAGGATAACGAAGCGCAGCATGAAGGGGTTACACCTGCCGCCGCTGAAACCCAGGCCAATTCTCCTGAGCAAACACCGGAAACGGCTGATGCCGGGCAGCCTGAACAGACGGAAGCCGCTTCCGTAAACGAGATGGACGCAGAAAAGAAATCCGCCGCGACTGTTGTCGAATCCTCCCCCTCGTCGAGTGATAAATCGTAAACATGGCTGTAGATGATACCCAACCTCTTATTACGCATCTGATTGAACTGCGTAAGCGTCTGTTGAACTGCATTATTGCGGTTATTGTGATTTTTCTGGCGTTGGTCTATTTCGCCAATGACATTTATCACATGGTTGCCGCGCCGCTGATCGAACAGATGCCGCAGGGTGCGACGATGATCGCCACCGACGTGGCCTCGCCGTTTTTCACCCCTATCAAACTGACTTTCATGGTGTCGCTGATCCTGTCTGCGCCCGTGATTTTGTACCAGGTATGGGCGTTTATTGCCCCTGCGCTGTATAAGCATGAACGTCGTCTTGTCGTGCCGCTGCTGGTGTCCAGCTCGCTGTTGTTCTATATCGGCATGGCGTTCGCCTACTTTGTGGTCTTCCCGCTCGCGTTTGGTTTCCTTGCCAATACCGCGCCGCAGGGCGTACAGGTTTCTACCGATATCGCCAGTTACCTCAGCTTTGTGATGGCGTTATTTATGGCATTCGGCGTCTCTTTCGAGGTGCCCGTCGCGATTGTTCTGCTCTGCTGGATGGGGGTAACTACCCCTGAGGACTTGCGTAAGAAGCGTCCTTACGTCGTGGTTGGCGCGTTTGTCGTGGGGATGCTGCTGACGCCGCCAGATGTCTTCTCACAAACATTGCTGGCGATACCGATGTACTGCCTGTTTGAGGTTGGCGTGTTCTTCTCTCGCTTCTATGTCGGTAAACGACGTCCACGAGAAGAAGATGACGAGGCCGAGACTGAGCAGGCCGGGAAAACTGAAGAATAAACGCAACCGCCCGTCAGGGCGGTTGTTATATGGGAGGAAGCATGTTTGATATCGGCGTTAATTTAACCAGTTCGCAATTTGCGAAAGATCGCGATGACGTGGTGACGCGCGCGCTGGCTGCCGGGGTGTCGGGTATGCTTCTGACCGGAACCAATCTTCACGAAAGCCAGCAGGCGCAAAAACTGGCGCAGCGTTATGCCTGCTGCTGGTCGACGGCTGGCGTACATCCGCATGACAGCAGCCAGTGGCAATCAGAAACTGAAGATGCGATCGTTGCTCTGGCAAGCCAGCCGGACGTGGTGGCGATTGGCGAATGTGGTCTGGACTTCAATCGTAATTTTTCCACGCCGCAAGAACAGGAACGCGCCTTCCAGGCGCAGTTGCGCATTGCCGCTGAGTTGCAGATGCCCGTTTTTATGCACTGTCGGGATGCGCATGCGCGTTTTCTGGCGCTGCTTGAGCCGTGGCTGGATAAACTCCCTGGCGCGGTGTTGCATTGCTTTACCGGTACGCGTAAGGAAATGCAGGAGTGCATAGACAGAGGGCTTTATATCGGTATCACGGGTTGGGTCTGCGATGAACGTCGTGGTCTTGAATTGCGTGAGTTGCTGCCCTTCATCCCTGCGGAAAAACTGTTGATTGAGACCGACGCCCCCTACCTGTTGCCGCGCGATCTCACGCCTAAACCGGCTTCGCGGCGTAACGAACCGGCGCATCTGGCGCACATTCTTGCGCGCGTTGCCCACTGGCGCGGGGAAGACCCGCAATGGCTGGCGGCCACAACGGATGCCAATGTTAAAACGCTGTTTGGGATTGCTTTCTAAAGCGCGCTTAAACTTTACGAAACGCGGTGTTTTTCACGCTCTGCTTCACCTCTTTATTTAGCAGGTTAAGCAGCAGCATGGAGCGCGCTTCGCCATCCGGTTCGGTAAAAATCGCCTTCAGACCTTCAAATGCGCCTTCAGTGATAATCACGCTGTCCCCCGGGTAGGGCGTTTCGGGATCAACAATGCCTTCCGGTTTGTAGACAGAAAGCTGATGAATCACGTTGGACGGAACGGTGGCAGGGTGCGCGCCAAACCGCACGAAGTGGCTGACGCCGCGCGTGGCGTTGATCGTGGTGGTATGAATCACTTCCGGGTCGAATTCAACAAACAGATAGTTAGGAAAGAGCGGTTCGCTAACGGCGGTACGTTTGCCGCGCACCATTTTTTCCAGCGTGATCATCGGCGTCAGGCAATTTACCGCCTGTCTTTCGAGGTGTTCCTGGGCACGCTGAAGTTGCCCGCGCTTGCAGTACAGTAAATACCAGGATTGCATAATAACTCTTATCCGCTTGTCCGGGGCGCAAGCATAACAAAAGCCATGCGCTAAGTTAATTATACCCGTTGTATTTCAGGCTGCTTCTTTGTTGGCTACCTCGCCGCAACCTGAAATTTATTGGGTAGATAACCCCCGGGTTCCCCTGTACCGTCAGAGTTCACGCTAATTTAACAAAAATACAGCATCACGATGATGAACGCCGTATAATGAGGCGCTTACAAAGAGGCCACAACTGACGCCATGAAATATCACGACTTACGCGACTTCCTGACGCTGCTGGAACAGCAGGGTGAACTCAAACGCATTACGCTTGCGGTAGATCCTCATCTGGAAATGACTGAAATTGCTGACCGTACGCTGCGTGCGGGCGGGCCTGCTCTGTTGTTTGAAAATCCCAAAGGCTATGCGATGCCGGTGTTGTGCAACCTGTTTGGTACGCCCAGACGTGTCGCAATGGGTATGGGCCAGGAAGATGTCACCGCGTTGCGCGAAGTCGGCAAGCTGCTGGCGTTTCTGAAAGAGCCGGAGCCGCCGAAAGGGTTCCGCGACCTGTTTGATAAGCTGCCGCAGTTTAAGCAAGTGCTGAACATGCCGACCAAACGGCTACGCGGCGCGCCGTGCCAGCAGAAAGTGTTCTCTGGCGACGACGTTGATTTACAGCGTATTCCCATCATGACCTGCTGGCCGGAAGATGCCGCGCCGCTTATTACCTGGGGGCTGACCGTGACGCGCGGCCCTCACAAAGAGCGGCAAAATCTGGGGATCTACCGTCAGCAACTGATCGGCAAAAACAAGTTGATCATGCGTTGGTTGTCGCATCGTGGCGGCGCGCTGGATTTCCAGGAGTGGTGCGCGGCGCATCCTGGCGAGCGTTTCCCGATTGCCGTGGCACTGGGTGCCGATCCGGCCACCATTCTCGGCGCAGTGACTCCCGTACCGGATACACTGTCGGAATACGCGTTTGCAGGGCTGCTGCGTGGCACAAAGACGGAAGTGGTTAAATGTCTCTCCAGCGATCTTGAAGTACCTGCAAGTGCGGAAATCGTCCTGGAAGGTTATATTGAACCGGGCGAAATGGCGGCGGAAGGGCCGTATGGCGACCACACCGGTTATTACAATGAAGTGGATAACTTCCCGGTTTTCACCGTTACGCACATTACGCAGCGTGAAGACGCCATTTATCACTCAACTTATACCGGCCGACCGCCTGATGAACCTGCTGTGCTCGGTGTGGCGTTGAATGAAGTCTTCGTCCCGATTTTGCAAAAGCAGTTCCCGGAAATTGTTGATTTCTATCTTCCGCCGGAAGGGTGTTCTTATCGACTGGCCGTTGTAACGATGAAAAAGCAGTACGCGGGTCATGCGAAACGCGTCATGATGGGCGTTTGGTCATTTTTACGCCAGTTTATGTATACCAAATTTGTTATCGTCTGCGATGACGACGTCAACGCACGCGACTGGAATGATGTGATTTGGGCGATCACCACCCGTATGGACCCGGCGCGGGATACGGTGCTGGTAGAGAACACCCCCATTGATTATCTGGATTTTGCCTCGCCGATCTCCGGGCTAGGTTCAAAAATGGGACTGGATGCCACAAACAAATGGCCGGGCGAAACCCAACGTGAGTGGGGGCGTCCTATCAAGAAAGATCCTGAAGTGACTGCGCGTATTGACGCGATTTGGGATGAGTTGGCCATCTTTAACGACGGTAAAGGCGCCTGAGGCGCGATCGTTTTGCCCTATAGACCCGACAGAGGGAGCGCATGACAACCTTAAGCTGTAAAGTGACCTCGGTAGAAGCTATCACCGATACCGTATATCGCGTTCGTTTAGTGCCAGACGCGGCGTTTTCCTTTCGCGCTGGTCAGTATCTGATGGTCGTAATGGATGAGAGGGATAAGCGTCCGTTCTCTATGGCCTCCACGCCGGATGAGCACGGATTCATTGAGCTGCACATTGGCGCTTCGGAGCTTAATCTGTATGCGATGGCGGTGATGGATCGCATTCTGAAAGACAGAGAAATTGTCGTCGATATTCCGCATGGCGAAGCCTGGCTGCGTGATGATGAAGAGCGCCCGCTGATTCTGATTGCGGGGGGAACGGGTTTCTCCTATGTCCGTTCAATTTTGCTGACGGCGCTTGCGCGTAATCCGAATCGCGACGTGACGATCTACTGGGGCGGGCGTGAAGAGAAGCATCTTTACGATCTCGCTGAGCTGGAGGCGCTTTCGGTTCAGCACCCGAATTTGCGCGTTGAGCCGGTGGTAGAGCAACCGGAAGAAGGCTGGCGTGGCCGCACGGGCACGGTATTAACTGCGGTATTGCAGGATCACGGTACGCTGGCGGGGCATGATATCTACATTGCCGGTCGTTTTGAGATGGCGAAAATCGCTCGTGATCTGTTCTGCAATGAGCGTAACGCGCGGGAAGATCGCCTGTTTGGCGATGCGTTTGCCTTTATCTAAGCAATAAAAAAACCCGCCCCTGACAGGCGGGAAGAACGGCAACTAAATTGTTATAGAGTGGCATTTGCGTTGTAGGCCGGATAAGACGCCTGAGCGTCGTCATCCGGCATGGTCGCCGGGGGCGCTTCGCTTGCCCGGCCTGCAATAAATAACGCTCTATGATTGAACTCGCTCAAATACTGTCGCGATACCCTGACCTAATCCGATACACATCGTCGCCAGGCCAAACTGGGCGTCTTTGCGCTCCATCAGATTCAACAGCGTGGTGCTGATGCGCGCCCCGGAACAACCCAGCGGGTGGCCCAGTGCGATCGCGCCGCCGTTGAGGTTGATCTTCTCGTCAATCTGCTCCATCAGTCCCAGATCTTTTATACACGGCAGGATCTGCGCGGCAAACGCTTCGTTCATTTCAAACAAATCGATGTCGCTGGCGGCAAGCCCTGCTTTTTTCAGCGCCAGTTTTGACGCCGGAACCGGGCCGTAACCCATAATTGAGGGATCGCAACCGACAACCGCCATTGAACGAATGCGGGCGCGTGGTTGCAGGCCCAGTTCATGCGCACGGCTTTCGCTCATTACCAGCATGGCGGCTGCGCCATCGGAGAGGGCGGAAGAGGTGCCTGCGGTCACGGTGCCGCTGACCGGATCAAACGCGGGGCGCAGAGTCGACAGCGCTTCGACGGTGGTCTCCGGGCGGATGACTTCGTCGTAGTTAAACTGCTTCAGCACGCCGTCGGCGTCATGACCACCGGTCGGGATGATCTCGTTTTTAAACGCGCCGGACTGCGTGGCTGCCCAGGCGCGGGCGTGTGAGCGTGCGGCAAACGCATCCTGCATTTCACGGCTGATGCCGTGCATACGGGAAAGCATTTCTGCCGTCAGCCCCATCATCCCGGCGGCTTTGGCTACGTTGCGGCTCAGGCCGGGATGGAAATCGACGCCATGACTCATTGGCACATGGCCCATATGCTCCACGCCGCCAATCAGGCACGCCTGTGCGTCACCGGTCATGATCATCCGTGCGGCATCGTGCAGCGCCTGCATGGAGGAACCACACAGACGGTTAACGGTGACCGCCGGAACGGAGTGGGGGATTTCAGCCAGTAGCGCGGCGTTGCGGGCGATGTTAAAACCCTGCTCCAGCGTTTGTTGCACGCAGCCCCAGTAAATGTCGCCGATAGCGGCTGCTTCCAGCGCGGGATTACGCGCCAGCAGACTGCGCATTAAGTGTGCGGAGAGATCTTCTGCCCGCACGTTACGAAATGCGCCGCCCTTTGAACGGCCCATCGGGGTGCGAATTGCATCGACAATGACAACCTGTTCCATTGTGACTCCTTAAGCCGTTTTCAGGTCGCCAACCGGGCGGGCTGGCTCAACCGGGGGATAGTACGGTTCGTTATGGCGCGCTTTGTTACGCAGACCTTCCGGCACTTCATAGAGTGGGCCGAGGTGCTGATACTGCTGCGCCATATCGAGATATTTTGCGCTGCCGAGCGTATCCAGCCAGCGGAACGCGCCGCCGTGGAACGGAGGGAAGCCCAGACCGTAAACCAGCGCCATATCCGCTTCTGCCGGACTGGCGATGATGCCTTCTTCCAGACAGCGCACCACTTCGTTGACCATCGGAATCATCATGCGGGCGATAATCTCTTCGTCGCTGAAGTCGCGTTTCGGCTGGCTGACCTCTGCCAGCAGGCTGTCCACGGCTGCGTCTTCTTCTTTCTTCGGCTTGCCTTTGCTGTCTTCTTTATAGCGCCAGAAACCCAGACCGTTTTTCTGACCATAGCGGCTGGCGTCAAACAGCGCGTCGATGGCATCACGATAATCTTTCTGCATACGCTGTGGGAAACCGGCCGCCATGACTGCCTGTGCATGATGCGCGGTATCAATCCCGACCACATCCAGCAGATAAGCCGGGCCCATCGGCCAGCCAAACTGTTTCTCCATCACTTTGTCGACTTTGCGGAAATCGGCGCCGTCGCGCAGTAGCTGGCTGAAACCGGCAAAATACGGGAACAGTACGCGGTTAACAAAGAAGCCGGGGCAGTCGTTGACCACAATCGGCGTTTTGCCCATTTTGCTGGCCCAGGCGACGACTTTAGCGATGGTTTCATCCGAGCTTTTCTCGCCGCGAATGATTTCAACCAGCGGCATCCGGTGTACCGGGTTAAAGAAGTGCATGCCGCAGAAGTTTTCCGGGCGCTTCAGCGCGCTTGCCAGTTCACTAATTGGAATGGTGGACGTATTTGACGCCAGCACGGTATCCGGGCGGACGTTGTCTTCAGTCTCCGCCAGTACCGCTTTCTTCACTTTCGGGTTTTCCACTACCGCTTCGACCACTACATCAACGCGATCAAAACCGGCGTAGTTCAGCGTTGGGTGAATCGTTGAAATCACGCCCGCCAGTTTCAGGCCGTCGATCCTGCCGCGTTCCAGCTGCTTATTCAGCAGTTTCGCCGCTTCGGTCATGCCCAGCGTCAGGGATTTGTCGTTGATATCTTTCATGATCACCGGCACGCCTTTCCAGGCTGACTGGTAAGCGATGCCGCCGCCCATAATACCTGCGCCCAGTACGGCTGCCTGCTTCGGTGTTTCAACGTCTTTGGTCAGCTTTTTCGCTTTACCTTTCACGAACTGATCGTTGAGGAAGATACCGACCAGCGCGCGGGCTTCATTGGTATGCGCCAGCGGGACAAAGCTTTTATTTTCCAGATTCAGCGCTTCTTCACGGCCAAAGCGTGCGGCGGCTTCGATCGTTTTCACGGCGGTCATCGGGGCGGGGTAATGCTTCCCGGCCGTCTGCGCCACCATGCCTTTGGCGATGGTAAAGCTCATCGCCGCTTCAATTTTACTGAGCTTCAACGGTTCCAGCTTCGGCTGGCGTTTAGCTTTCCAGTCCAGTGAGCCGTCAATCGCCTGACGTAATACCGCTATTGCGCCATCAAGCAGTTTTTCCGGTTTCACGACACCGTCAACCAGGCCGATTTTCAGCGCCTGCTCAGCGCCGATGTCTTTCCCGGCAGCAATAATTTCCAGCGCGCTGTCAGCGCCCAGCATACGCGGCATACGGACAGAACCGCCAAAGCCCGGCATGATGCCCAGCTTCGTTTCCGGCAGGCCAATGCGCAGATCCGGCGTCACCAGACGATAATCGGTTGCCAGTACGCACTCGCAGCCGCCGCCCAGCGCATAGCCGTTGATGGCGGAAAGCGTTGGCACCGGTAAATCTTCGAGGCGATTAAAGACGCTATTGGCAAAGTGCAGCCACTGGCTTAACTGTTCTTCAGGAACAAGGAACAGCGAAAGGAATTCGGTGATATCAGCACCGACAATAAAGGCTGCTTTGTTAGAGCGCAGCAGCAGCCCTTTTAAATCTGTTTGCTTTTCCAGCACGTCCAGCGCCTGGCCGAGGCTGGCGACGGTCGCAGTGTCGAGTTTATTGACCGATCCTGGGGCATCGAACACCAGTTCGGCGATGCCATCTTCCAGCCAGTCGAGGTACAGGGTGTCGCCTTTGTAAAGCATGTCAGTCTCCTGAATCCGCAAGGTGATCTGGTCATACCAGATGAAGCGAGTGTGTATTTTGTGTTAAAAAAATGCAAATGAGAGATTAAAAAAATGCCGATGCGATCACGCTCGGCAGAAATCACGCTCTCCCGGAGCGATGTGCTAAGATGCGGAGACTCGAGGTCAAAAAACAGAAGGGTAGAAAATGGAATCACTGGCCGCACTCTATAAAAATCATATCGTTACCTTACAAGAACGGACGCGTGACGCACTGGCGCGTTTTAAGCTGGATGCGCTACTTATTCACTCCGGCGAGCTTATCAACGTCTTCCTCGACGACCATCCCTATCCGTTTAAAGTTAACCCGCAGTTTAAAGCCTGGGTACCGGTCACACAGGTTCCAAATTGCTGGTTGCTGGTCGATGGCGTGAATAAACCCAAACTGTGGTTCTACCTGCCGGTGGATTACTGGCACAACGTTGAGCCGCTGCCCACGTCGTTCTGGACCGAAGAGGTAGAGGTGATTGCCCTGCCGAAAGCCGACGGTATTGGCAGCCAGCTCCCTGCCGCGCGCGGTAATATCGGTTACATCGGTCCGGTGCCGGAGCGTGCGCTGCAACTGGATATCGCCGCCAGCAACATCAACCCGAAAGGGGTGATCGATTACCTGCATTACTACCGTGCGTACAAAACGGATTACGAACTGGCCTGTATGCGTGAAGCGCAGAAAACGGCGGTGAACGGCCATCGCGCGGCAGAAGAAGCGTTCCGTTCCGGTATGAGCGAGTTCGACATTAACCTGGCTTACCTGACTGCGACCGGCCACCGTGACACCGATGTGCCTTATAGCAATATCGTGGCGCTCAACGAGCACGCTTCGGTTCTTCATTACACCAAACTGGATCATCGCGCGCCGTCTGAAATGCGCAGCTTCCTGCTGGATGCCGGGGCGGAATATAACGGTTATGCCGCAGACCTGACGCGTACCTGGGCGGCAAACAATGACACCGATTACGCTCAGTTAATCAAAGATGTGAATGACGAACAGCTGGCGCTGATTGCGACCATGAAAGCGGGCGTCAGCTACGTGGATTATCACATTCAGTTCCATCAACGCATCGCGAAATTGCTGCGTAAGCATCATATCGTCACCGATATCAGCGAAGAAGCGATGGTCGAGAACAATCTCACCGGGCCGTTTATGCCGCACGGTATTGGTCATCAGCTGGGTCTTCAGGTTCATGATGTTGCAGGCTTTATGCAGGACGATACCGGGACGCATCTGGCCGCGCCGTCGAAATACCCTTATCTGCGCTGCACCCGCGTGCTGCAACCGCGCATGGTGTTGACCATTGAGCCGGGGATCTACTTTATCGAATCGCTGTTGGCGCCGTGGCGCGAGGGGCAATTCAGCAAGCACTTCAACTGGCAGAAAATTGAAGCGCTGAAACCGTTCGGCGGCATTCGTATTGAAGACAACGTGGTGATTCACGAAAACGGTGTTGAAAATATGACGCGGGATTTGAAACTGGCGTGATGGACAGCTGGTTAATCCCTGCGGCGCCGGTCACTGTCGAGGAAGAGATCAAAAAAAGCCGCTTCATTACGCTGCTCGCCCACACGGACGGCGTTGAAGCGGCGAAAGCCTTTGTTGATGCTGTCAGAGCGGCGCATCCAGATGCGCGTCATCATTGCGTGGCATGGGTGGCGGGCGCGCCGGATGATTCACAACAGCTGGGATTTTCTGATGATGGCGAACCGGCGGGAACGGCAGGCAAACCGATGCTTGCCCAGCTAATGGGCAGCGGCGTTGGCGAGATCACCGCTGTCGTGGTGCGTTACTATGGCGGTATTCTGCTCGGCACCGGCGGGCTGGTAAAAGCCTACGGCGGCGGCGTGAATCAGGCGTTGCGTCAGTTAACGACGCAGCGCAAGACGCCGTTAACCGAATATACTTTGCAGTGTGAGTACGGCCAACTGGCCGGAATAGAAGCATTATTAGGGCAGTTTGCCGGTCAAATCGTTACCAGCGATTATCAGGCATTCGTTCGGCTCAGGGTGGCGCTTCCTTATGCGAATGTGGATGAATTTTCAGCAAGGCTGGCGGATTTTAGCCGTGGTTCATTGCAATTGTTAGCGATTGAAGAATAATCCCACCTCATTTTGAAGAACAAAGGAAGCGGCAGAGATGCATTTTCGCGCCATTACCCGAATCGTTGGACTGTTGGTCATTTTATTTTCGGGAACAATGATCCTCCCTGGACTGGTTGCGTTGATCTACCGTGATGGGGCGGGGCGGGCATTCACGCAGACATTCTTTGTCGCGCTGGTGATCGGCTCTCTGCTGTGGTGGCCCAACCGCCGGGAGAAAGGCGAGCTTAAATCCCGCGAAGGGTTTCTCATTGTGGTGCTGTTCTGGACCGTACTGGGAAGCGTGGGGGCGTTGCCGTTTATCTTCTCTGAAAGCCCGAATCTCACCATTACCGATGCTTTTTTTGAATCATTCTCCGGCTTAACGACAACGGGCGCGACGACGCTGGTGGGGCTGGACTCTTTACCGCACGCGATTCTCTTTTACCGCCAGATGCTGCAATGGTTTGGCGGGATGGGGATCATTGTGCTGGCGGTGGCGATTCTTCCTATCCTCGGCGTTGGGGGGATGCAGCTCTACCGCGCAGAAATGCCGGGGCCGCTGAAAGACAATAAAATGCGCCCGCGTATTGCGGAAACGGCAAAGACGCTATGGCTGATTTATGTGTTACTGACGGTGGCCTGCGCGCTGGCGCTATGGTTCGCCGGAATGCCCGCGTTTGACGCCATTGGGCACAGTTTTTCTACTATCGCGATCGGCGGTTTCTCTACGCACGATGCCAGCGTCGGTTATTTCGATAGCCCGACCATTAACAGCATCATGGCTATCTTCTTGCTGATCTCTGGCTGTAACTACGGTCTGCACTTCTCTTTATTAAGCGGGCGCAGCCTGAAAGTTTACTGGCGTGACCCTGAATTTCGCATGTTCATTGGCGTTCAGTTGACGCTGGTGGTGATCTGTACGCTGGTGCTGTGGTTCCACGATATCTATAACTCGGCGCTGACCACGCTCAACCAGGCGTTCTTTCAGGTCGTATCAATGGCGACAACCGCCGGGTTTACCACTGACAGCATCGCCCGCTGGCCGCTCTTTCTGCCGGTGCTGCTGTTATGCTCTGCGTTTATCGGCGGCTGTGCGGGGTCAACGGGCGGCGGGCTGAAGGTGATCCGCATCCTGCTGCTGTTCAAACAGGGGAACCGTGAACTGAAGCGTCTGGTCCATCCGAACGCGGTTTACAGTATAAAACTGGGGCACCGTGCGCTGCCGGAACGTATCCTCGAAGCGGTATGGGGATTCTTTTCTGCTTATGCCTTAGTCTTTATTGTCAGTATGCTGGCCATTATCGCGACTGGCGTGGATGACTTTTCCGCGTTTGCCTCCGTTGTGGCGACCCTTAACAACCTGGGGCCAGGGTTAGGTGTGGTTGCGGACAACTTTGCCAGCATGAACCCTGTTGCGAAATGGATTCTGATCGCCAATATGTTATTTGGTCGTCTTGAAGTCTTTACTTTGCTGGTACTTTTTACCCCTACCTTCTGGCGTGAATAATGGAGTAACACGTGAAAACATTGATTCTTTTTTCTACCCGGGACGGACAAACGCGCGAGATAGCTTCTTATCTGGCCTCGGAATTAAAGGAGCTGGGGATCTGGGCGGATGTGATTAATCTCCATCGTACTGAAGAGCTGGACTGGCAAAGTTACGATCGCGTGGTGATTGGCGCCTCTATTCGTTATGGCCATTACCATGCCGCTTTCCAGGAGTTTGTGAAGAAGCACGCTACGCGCCTGAACGCGATGCCGAGTGCGTTTTATTCCGTTAACCTGGTCGCGCGTAAACCTGAAAAGCGCACACCGCAGACCAACAGCTACGCGCGCAAGTTTCTGATGAGTTCGCAGTGGCGACCCGATCTTTGCGCCGTTATTGCTGGCGCGCTTCGTTACCCTCGTTACCGCTGGTATGACCGTCTGATGATTAAACTCATTATGAAGATGTCTGGCGGTGAGACGGATACGAGTAAAGAAGTGGTCTATACCGACTGGGAACAAGTGGCGAATTTTGCCCGCGACATCGCCCAATTAACCAACAAATCGTTGGCAAAATAAACGTAAAGAATAAAAAACACGCAGTCGGAAAATAATTTTAAATTTCCCCTTGTCAGGCCGGAATAACTCCCTATAATGCGCCTCCACTGACACGGAACAA
>NZ_JAOWFU010000025.1:0-28919 GCF_030333525.1 Citrobacter sp. CK188 | reverse complement strand
CAAAGGCAGGTTCTTTAAGGTAAGGAGGTGATCCAACCGCAGGTTCCCCTACGGTTACCTTGTTACGACTTCACCCCAGTCATGAATCACAAAGTGGTAAGCGCCCTCCCGAAGGTTAAGCTACCTACTTCTTTTGCAACCCACTCCCATGGTGTGACGGGCGGTGTGTACAAGGCCCGGGAACGTATTCACCGTGGCATTCTGATCCACGATTACTAGCGATTCCGACTTCATGGAGTCGAGTTGCAGACTCCAATCCGGACTACGACATACTTTATGAGGTCCGCTTGCTCTCGCGAGGTCGCTTCTCTTTGTATATGCCATTGTAGCACGTGTGTAGCCCTGGTCGTAAGGGCCATGATGACTTGACGTCATCCCCACCTTCCTCCAGTTTATCACTGGCAGTCTCCTTTGAGTTCCCGGCCTAACCGCTGGCAACAAAGGATAAGGGTTGCGCTCGTTGCGGGACTTAACCCAACATTTCACAACACGAGCTGACGACAGCCATGCAGCACCTGTCTCACGGTTCCCGAAGGCACATTCTCATCTCTGAAAACTTCCGTGGATGTCAAGACCAGGTAAGGTTCTTCGCGTTGCATCGAATTAAACCACATGCTCCACCGCTTGTGCGGGCCCCCGTCAATTCATTTGAGTTTTAACCTTGCGGCCGTACTCCCCAGGCGGTCGACTTAACGCGTTAGCTCCGGAAGCCACGCCTCAAGGGCACAACCTCCAAGTCGACATCGTTTACGGCGTGGACTACCAGGGTATCTAATCCTGTTTGCTCCCCACGCTTTCGCACCTGAGCGTCAGTCTTCGTCCAGGGGGCCGCCTTCGCCACCGGTATTCCTCCAGATCTCTACGCATTTCACCGCTACACCTGGAATTCTACCCCCCTCTACGAGACTCAAGCCTGCCAGTAT
Source organism: Citrobacter sp. CK188 (assembly GCF_030333525.1). NCBI lineage: Bacteria > Pseudomonadati > Pseudomonadota > Gammaproteobacteria > Enterobacterales > Enterobacteriaceae > Citrobacter > Citrobacter sp. CK188. Next base: position 27,996 of record NZ_JAOWFU010000025.1, on the reverse strand, counting down.
CAGATGCAGTTCCCAGGTTGAGCCCGGGGATTTCACATCTGACTTAACAGACCGCCTGCGTGCGCTTTACGCCCAGTAATTCCGATTAACGCTTGCACCCTCCGTATTACCGCGGCTGCTGGCACGGAGTTAGCCGGTGCTTCTTCTGCGGGTAACGTCAATTGCTGCGGTTATTAACCACAACACCTTCCTCCCCGCTGAAAGTACTTTACAACCCGAAGGCCTTCTTCATACACGCGGCATGGCTGCATCAGGCTTGCGCCCATTGTGCAATATTCCCCACTGCTGCCTCCCGTAGGAGTCTGGACCGTGTCTCAGTTCCAGTGTGGCTGGTCATCCTCTCAGACCAGCTAGGGATCGTCGCCTTGGTGAGCCGTTACCCCACCAACAAGCTAATCCCATCTGGGCACATCTGATGGCAAGAGGCCCGAAGGTCCCCCTCTTTGGTCTTGCGACGTTATGCGGTATTAGCTACCGTTTCCAGTAGTTATCCCCCTCCATCAGGCAGTTTCCCAGACATTACTCACCCGTCCGCCACTCGTCAGCAAAGCAGCAAGCTGCTTCCTGTTACCGTTCGACTTGCATGTGTTAGGCCTGCCGCCAGCGTTCAATCTGAGCCATGATCAAACTCTTCAATTTAAGTTTGATGCTCGTGAATTAAACTTCGTAATGAATTACGTGTTCACTCAGAGACTTGGTATTCATTTTTCGTCTTGCGACGTCAAGAATCCATGTCACTTTGAGTGCCCACACAGATTGTCTGATAAATTGTTAAAGAGCAGTTGCGACGCGCTTTAGCGCTCTGTCGCGAGGTGGCGTATATTACGCTTTTCTCTTTCAGAGTCAACCCCATTTTTCAGGATGTTTCTCTTCGTTGTTCCGACCATCTTGTGAAGCGTTTCACTTTGTCGTCTCAACGGAGGCGCATTATAGGGATCCCATTTTTTTGCACAAGCGTTTTTTGGATCTTTTTTGCTGAATGCCTGTTTTTTACCCCTTTCGCTACATTCCTGCGCAATTTGGCTGATTTTTGATACCTGAAACACTTGCGTAGCGCCAATAATCCAACCAAAGTCTTCATTACTGTTCTCTTTCGTTGAGGTAAACATGTCTGACGTATTACGTCCTTATAAGGATCTTTTCCCACAGATCGGGCAACGCGTGATGATCGATTCCAGTAGCGTCGTCATTGGCGATGTTCGTCTGGCTGATGACGTCGGGATCTGGCCGCTGGTCGTCATTCGTGGCGATGTGAACTATGTAGAGATTGGCGCCCGCTCAAATATCCAAGACGGCAGCGTGCTGCATGTGACGCACAAATCCACCACTAACCCGCAAGGTAATCCGCTTATTGTGGGTGAAGATGTCACTGTCGGGCATAAAGTCATGCTCCACGGCTGCACTATCGGCAACCGGGTTCTGGTTGGCATGGGGTCCATTCTGCTGGATGGCGCGGTAATAGAAGATGACGTCATGATCGGCGCTGGCAGCCTGGTGCCGCAAAACAAGCGCCTGGAAAGCGGCTATCTGTATCTGGGGAGTCCGGTGAAGCAGATCCGTCCGCTAAGTGACGAAGAGAAATCCGGGCTACAGTACTCCGCAAATAACTATGTGAAATGGAAAGATGAATACCTGAGTCAGGACAGCCAGACCCAACCCTGATCGTCTTCTTGCTGGGACTGGATCAACGCTTCCGCTTCTTCTTCCAGATCCCAGCGATGTTCACAAAAGTCTGCCAGCCACCGTTCTGGCGTATCGCCGCCAAAGCGATGCGCCAGCGTGGTTCCCTTGATAGCACACATTAACTGCATCCCATTCACCAGTGCGGGAAAGCTAACGGCCTCAAGGACCGCGTCCCACTCTTCTCTGTCAGGAAACTGAATAGCCTGGTTCATGCCGACAGTTCCTGCTTCAGCGTTGCAATAACAGGTTCCACGTCAGGCAACACACCATGCCAGAGAAACACAGCATGCGCGGCTTGCCCCACCAGCATCCCCAAACCATCGGCATACCGTTTTGCCCCTTGCTCCGCACACCAGGCAAGGAACGGCGTATTTCCCTTTTGATAAAACATATCGTAGCAACAGACAGCAGGATGAATGAGCGATGACGGGATCGCGGGAATATCACCGCTAATTCCACTGGATGTCGCATTGATGATCAGATCGAATTCATGGCCTTCCAGCGCATCAAGACGAAGGGCCTGAACACTGCCGGTATGAGCGAAGATTTGCGCCAGTTCTTCAGCACGGGAAGCGGTTCGGTTCGCAATAGTAACCGCACAATCCATTGATAGCAGCGGTAACAGTACGCCCCTGGAAGCCCCCCCTGCCCCAATCAGCAGGATGCGTAGCCCCGGACGAATGAAAGACAAACGTTCAAGATCGCTCAACAGACCGATGCCGTCGGTGTTATCCCCCAGCAAGCGACCATCATCAAGGCGTTTCAGGGTATTCACCGCCCCGGCAAGCGCCGCACGCTCCGTCAGTTCATCTGCGCGTGCAAACGCTTCCTCTTTAAAAGGAACGGTAACGTTCGCCCCTTTCCCTCCTTGCGCAAAGAAGGCGTTAAGGGTATTCACGAAATCATCAACCGGCGCCAGAACACGCCCATAGAGATGATCTATCTTCAGTTGCTGCGCAAACTGCTGATGAATAAATGGCGACTTGCTGTGCGCAATCGGGTTACCAAAAACAGCATAGGTTTCCATCGTATTACCCCTGTCGAAACAGCTCGCCCGTCAGGGCATCACGAATTTCAGAAGGATTCAGGCGTCCTCCCGTTTCACCCTCAACAACGGGGAAATCCGCGCCAAACTGCGCCCGTACTTCTTCGACCGTGCGGCAGGGAGGCAACCCTGTCAAATTCGCACTGGTGGAAACTAACGGTTTGCCATAAGCCTGGCACAATGAGACCACCAGCGGGTGATCCGTAACGCGAACCGCCAGCGAATCAAAACGTCCCGTCAACCAGCGCGGCGTTGTCGCCGGTGCAGGAAAAACAAACGTCACCGGGCCAGGCCAGCACGCAAAGATCGCTTCTCGTTGCGTATCTGTCAGCATGCTGTCATCAATATATGGCTTAAGCTGCTCAAAATTTGCCGCAATTAAAATGAGGCCTTTTTCAACCGGACGCTGTTTCAATTCCAGTAAGCGGTTGACCGCCGTTTCACTATCAGGATCGCACCCGACACCGAAAACAGCTTCTGTGGGATACGCGATGACACATTCTTTATGCAGTACCGCTACCGCTGCCGCGATAGCGTCTGTGGGCAGGTTATTATTCACTTTGTTGTTCCGCCGGAACCGGCTTTCCACATTGTTTACTGGCGCAAAAGTGCTTCACACCCTGCGCGGTTTTCTTTTCGATGAGTAGCGGATAGTGACATTCAGGACACTCTCCGGCTATCGGTTTGAAGTTAATGACAAACTGACATTCAGGATAGCGATCGCAGGAATGAAAAGTTTTACCATAACGGGAACGCCGTTGAACCAGATGACCTTTTTGGCACTGAGGGCAGGTAATGGCAGTTTCGTCTGGTTTGTCGATCAGTTCGGTATGGCCACACGCGGGGTAGTCACTGCAACCGATAAACATGCCGAACCGCCCCTGCCGCAATACCAGCTCCGCACCACATGCCGGGCAAAACTTCCCCTCCAGAACTTTGACGATATGTCCGTCTGCTGACGATTTCAGCGGACGGACATAATCACATTCTGGATAGTGTGAGCAGCCGAGAAAAGGACCGTGTTTCCCGGAGCGAATAACAAGTTCAGCCCCGCACTGTGGGCAGGGCTCATTTTTATGCACCGTAAACAGTGCTGATTTAGCCATAACAACTCATGCTGAATGAAGATCGATTAATGCAGCATACCTTCATTCACTTCAAAGAGTAATTCTTCCATTTGCTGATACGCATTTTCACAACCCGGAATGTTAAATAAAACCATCAGGATCACCCACTTCAGGTCTTCCAGATCGAATTCTGCGGTATCCAGCGCGAGCACGCGTTCAATCACCATTTCTCGCGTTTCGAGGTTTAGCACCTGAATCTGCTCGAGGAATAACAGAAACCCCCGACAGCTGGCATCCAGTCGATTGCACTCCTCTGCCGTGTAAATACGTACGGAGAGCGGATCGGAAGCCAGTTGCATAGGTTCGGCGAGGCCTTCCTGATAATCAGCAAGCTTTTCCAGCCACAGTAGCGCGTTGTAGATGTCTTCACGGTCAAAGCCAGCGTCGGTAAGATCCCGTTCCAGTTTGTCCTGATCCACACGCAATTCAGCTTCGTTATGGATGTAAGTCTCAAACAAATACATTAGTACGTCGAACATGGCTTGCCCTCCTTAATCGGACATAGCCGCCGGGTACAGCTGCGATCCATCCTGCTAACTCCAGTTCGAGTAGCTGAGCCACTACCTCTGGCACAGGTTGGCCGGCACGTTCAGCGACGACGTCAACAGGTGTTACCTCATCTCCTACGTTAGCCAGGAGCATGGGAAATGGCAATGCTGCGACTTCCTGATCTGGTGAATAAAGTGAATTTTCGGCCTCATCTGGCAGCCAATGTAAGCCGTATTGCAAATTTTCCAGAATATCCTCTGGCGCCGTCACAAGAGTGGCGCCCTGTTTGATCAACCAATGCGGCCCTTCACTGCCAGGGCTGCCTATCGGCCCTGGCAAGGCAAAGACATCCCTCCCTTGCTCCAGCGCACAGCGCGCGGTAACCAAAGAACCGCTTCGTAGTGCCGCTTCAACCACCAGCACGCCTTTGCTCAGACCGCTAATGATGCGGTTTCGTCGGGGAAAATGGTGCGGTAAAGGGAGCGTCGCTAATGGAAACTCCGACACCAGCGCGCCACCGGCGTCTATCAGCCCCTCAGCCAGCCGGGTATGCCGTCGGGGATGGATACTTCCCAGACCGTTGCCCAGCACAGCCACGCTTTTCCCGTTCGCGTTTAAGGCTGCTTTATGCGCAACGCCATCAACTCCTCTCGCCAGCCCGCTGGTAATAGTCACCCCTTTTACGGCAAGACTTTCACAGAACAAACGCCCCCATCGCTCGCCATACCAGGAAGGTGTCCGGCTTCCTACGACGCCAAGCTGGAAGTTCTGGAGACATTCTGGATCACCCGCAACAAAAAAAGCGCCGGGATAATCTGCAATCGCATTCAACTGTGCCGGATAACGCGCGCTGCCGGCCAGAATCAAATGGTGATGAGGTTGCTCAAGCCAGTGCTGCGCGTCATCCAGTGCTTTTTGCGGGACGGTTAAAAAACGTTCCGCTTGTCGGGACGTTAACCCTGCGTTCTGAAGTAAAGTCTTATCAATCTGACGCTGTTGTATGAGCAAATTCGCAATGCTCAACATTGCATCGCCATACAATTCACTCACATGCATCAAACGTAACCAAATTTCGGTACGGGTCATCCTTTATCCCCCTGCCACAAGCTGTCCTGGCAATCTTTGCGATTGGTCACTGATGCTGTCAATCGGAGGGGGTTTTGTCTAGAATAGAGGTAATAATCTTTCCAACTCCTGAACACAACTCTGGATAATTATGGCAGTTTTGCAAGTGTTACATATTCCGGACGAGCGTCTTCGCAAAGTCGCAAAACCGGTAGAAGAAGTGAATGCAGAAATTCAGCGTATCGTCGATGATATGTTCGAAACGATGTATGCAGAAGAAGGTATTGGCCTGGCGGCAACGCAGGTCGATATTCATCAACGTATCATCGTGATTGATGTTTCGGAAAACCGCGACGAGCGTCTGGTGTTAATCAACCCGGAACTGCTGGAAAAAAGCGGTGAGACGGGGATTGAAGAAGGCTGTCTGTCTATTCCAGAACAGCGTGCTTTAGTGCCGCGTGCGGAGAAAGTGAAAATTCGCGCACTCGACCGCGACGGTCAATCTTTTGAGCTGGAAGCAGACGGCCTGTTGGCTATCTGTATTCAGCACGAGATGGATCACCTGGTCGGTAAACTGTTTATCGATTATCTGTCGCCGCTGAAGCAACAACGTATTCGTCAGAAAGTTGAGAAACTCGATCGCCTGAACGCCCGAGCTTAAGGACAAGAATCAACGTGTCAGACTCACTACGTATTATTTTTGCGGGTACACCTGACTTTGCAGCGCGTCATCTTGACGCGCTGTTGTCTTCTGGACACAACATCGTTGGCGTGTTTACCCAACCCGACCGCCCGGCTGGACGCGGTAAAAAGCTGATGCCCAGCCCGGTGAAAGTGCTGGCGGAAGAGAAAGGAATAGCGGTTTTTCAGCCCGCCTCCTTGCGCCCACAAGAAAACCAGCATTTAGTCGCAGACTTACACGCTGACGTAATGGTCGTGGTGGCGTATGGCCTGATTCTGCCAAAAGCGGTGCTTGATATGCCGCGACTCGGCTGCATCAACGTTCACGGTTCCCTGCTTCCACGCTGGCGTGGCGCAGCGCCGATCCAACGTTCACTTTGGGCTGGTGATGCCGAAACGGGCGTCACCATCATGCAAATGGATGTGGGTCTGGATACTGGCGATATGCTCTATAAACTTGCCTGTCCAATCACCGAGAAAGACACCAGCGGCACGCTGTATGACAAGCTGGCGGATCTTGGCCCACAGGGGCTGATTGAAACGCTGAAACAGTTAGAAAACGGTACCGCGAAGCCAGAAGTACAGGACAACGCCCTGGCCACTCACGCTGAGAAACTCAGCAAAGAAGAGGCGCGTATGGACTGGTCTCTCTCTGCTGCACAACTTGAACGCTGCATCCGCGCCTTTAATCCCTGGCCAATGAGCTGGATGGAAATTGACGGTCAGCCGGTAAAAGTGTGGCAGGCGTCAGTGATAGAGTGCGTAACGCAAGCGGAACCGGGCACCATTCTTGACGCGACTAAACAAGGTATTCAGGTTGCAACCGGCAACGGCATCCTGAACCTGCTCTCCCTTCAACCCGCAGGTAAGAAGGCAATGAGCGCGCAGGATCTTTTAAATTCGCGTCGGGAATGGTTTATTCCTGGCAACCGTCTGGCCTGACGGTCACGTCTTACTACGCCCGGTGTTACCGGGCATTTTTATTTTTGCGGTTATGAAAAAACAAAATTTACGCAGTCTGGCGGCACAGGCCGTTGAGCAGGTTGTTGAGCAAGGGCAATCCTTAAGTAATGTCCTGCCACCACTACAGCAAAAAGTCTCCGATAAAGACAAAGCGCTGCTTCAGGAGCTGTGCTTTGGCGTGTTGCGCACCCTTTCGCAGCTGGAGTGGCTGATTAATAAATTAATGTCTCGCCCTATGACCGGTAAGCAACGCACCGTGCATTACCTGATCATGGTAGGGTTTTACCAGCTATTGCACACACGAATTCCACCACATGCGGCCCTCGCAGAAACGGTTGAAGGTGCTGTTGCTATTAAGCGCCCACAGCTTAAGGGGCTGATCAATGGCGTTTTGCGTCAGTTTCAGCGTCAGCAGGAGGCGTTGCTGGCTGAGTTTGCGACCAGCGAGGCACGTTTTCTGCATCCGTCCTGGCTGCTAAAGCGCCTGCAAAAATCCTATCCCACCCAATGGGAAGCGATTGTCGAAGCCAACAACCAACGTCCTCCAATGTGGCTACGCGTGAACCGTACACATCATTCACGCGACAGCTGGCTCGCGTTATTGCAGGACGCAGGAATGAACGGTTTTCCCCACTCGGCCTATCCTGACGCCCTACGTCTTGAGTCTCCGGCGCCGGTTCATGCCTTACCCGGCTTTGAAGAGGGTTGGGTAACGGTTCAGGATGCTGCCGCGCAAGGCTGTGTTAGCTTCCTCGCCCCACAAAACGGCGAGCAAATCCTGGATTTGTGCGCCGCACCGGGGGGTAAAACAACGCATATACTCGAAGCCGCGCCTGAAGCGCAGGTGTTGGCTGTCGATGTCGACGAACAGCGTCTTTCACGCGTTTACGATAACCTTAAACGTCTGGGGATGAAGGCAACCGTCAAACAGGGTGATGGTCGATATCCCGCGCAATGGTGTGGCGAGCAGAAATTTGACCGTATTCTGCTGGATGCGCCTTGTTCAGCCACCGGCGTCATTCGTCGTCACCCGGATATCAAATGGCTACGCCGCGATCGTGATATTGCTGAACTGGCAAAATTACAGTCGGAAATTCTGGATGCCATATGGCCACATTTAAAGTCAGGCGGAACACTGGTCTACGCGACCTGTTCTGTCCTGCCGGAAGAGAATAGCCAACAGATTCAGGCCTTTTTACAGCGCACCCCGGACGCCACCCTGACCGGCACCGGAACCTCCGCTCAACCGGGCGTGCAAAATCTGCCAGGTGCGGAAGAAGGTGACGGCTTCTTTTACGCTAAGCTAATCAAAAAGTGATGAGATAACGGGTCGCGACTGATGAAAATTATCATTCTGGGCGCAGGGCAGGTCGGCGGCACGCTGGCTGAAAACCTGGTCGGAGAGAACAACGACATCACGGTGGTCGATATCAATGGCGAACGCCTGCGTAGTTTACAGGACAAGTTCGATCTCCGCGTCGTGCAAGGGCATGGCTCTCACCCCCGCGTACTGCGTGAAGCGGGTGCAGACGATGCGGATATGCTGGTCGCCGTGACCAGTTCCGATGAAACGAATATGGTCGCCTGCCAGGTGGCCTATTCACTCTTCAATACGCCAAATCGTATCGCCCGTATCCGCTCGCCAGATTATGTCCGCGATGCGGATAAACTCTTCCACTCTGAAGCCGTCCCCATCGACCATCTTATTGCGCCAGAGCAACTGGTCATCGATAACATTTATCGCCTGATCGAATATCCCGGCGCATTGCAGGTCGTTAATTTCGCCGAAGGTAAAGTCAGTCTTGCGGTAGTGAAAGCCTATTATGGCGGGCCGCTGATCGGGAACGCGTTATCCACGATGCGTGAGCATATGCCGCATATTGATACCCGCGTCGCCGCGATATTCCGTCATGACCGCCCCATTCGCCCCCAGGGTTCGACTATTGTAGAAGCAGGCGATGAAGTCTTTTTTATTGCCGCATCGCAGCATATCCGCGCGGTAATGAGCGAGCTGCAACGTCTGGAGAAACCCTATAAGCGTATTATGTTAGTCGGCGGGGGAAATATCGGTGCCGGTCTCGCGCGTCGTCTGGAAAAAGATTACAGCGTCAAACTGATCGAGCGCGATCAACAGCGGGCCTCCGAACTTGCCGAAAAACTGCAAAATACGATCGTCTTTTTTGGCGATGCGTCGGATCAGGAACTGCTGGCTGAAGAGCATATTGATCAGGTTGATCTGTTTATTGCAGTCACCAACGATGATGAAGCCAACATTATGTCGGCAATGCTGGCCAAACGGATGGGTGCGAAGAAAGTAATGGTGCTCATTCAACGTCGCGCCTATGTGGATCTCGTCCAAGGGAGCGTCATTGATATTGCCATTTCACCACAGCAGGCCACGATCTCCGCGTTACTCAGCCATGTGCGTAAAGCCGATATTGTGGGAGTATCATCGCTACGTCGTGGTGTAGCAGAAGCAATTGAAGCCGTTGCCCACGGTGATGAAAGTACATCTCGCGTCGTAGGCCGCGCCATTGATGAAATTAAACTTCCACCAGGAACAATAATTGGCGCTGTGGTTCGCGGTAACGATGTAATGATTGCCAATGACAATTTGCGCATTGAACAAGGCGATCATGTGATTATGTTCCTGACGGATAAAAAGTTTATTACCGACGTCGAACGCTTATTCCAGCCAAGTCCTTTCTTCCTGTAATTATTTGGGCGCTAATGCAGCGCCCTCTTTAATTCCCCTGTTTTATCAGGGCCTAATAAATGCTCCTTTAAACAATCCATAAATGGAAAATGCCTTAACATTTGTTAAACTTATAAACGTCTGTTGCATAGGGAGAATAAAATGAGCTTTATTAAAGAGTTTCGCGAATTCGCGATGCGCGGGAATGTTGTTGATTTGGCAGTGGGTGTGATTATTGGTGCGGCATTCGGGAAGATCGTTTCTTCTCTGGTTGCTGATATCATTATGCCGCCGCTGGGATTGTTAATTGGCGGGATCGATTTTAAACAGTTTGCCTTTACGCTACGCGAAGCGCAGGGAGATATCCCGGCAGTCGTGATGCATTACGGTGTGTTTATTCAGAACGTCTTTGATTTTGTTATTGTGGCGTTTGCTATCTTCATGGCTATCAAACTGATCAACAAACTGAATCGTAAGAAAGAAGAACCGACGGAAGCGCCAGCGCCGACAACGGAAGAAGTATTGCTTTCTGAGATCCGCGATCTTCTGAAAGAACAAAACAACCGTTCTTAACAAGCCTTAATAAGCAGAAAGCCAGTGGTAAAAAAGTGATTCACTTTCTTGCCACTGGCCTCCCAGTTACCCCGATTGCCATGTTTGCCTTTACGCAGATAACTTCCTTTCCCTTTCTTATTTTTTTCAACACGTTGTCTGAAAAGCGGATCGTGCAGTAATGCCTCAATGGCGTTGTCTTTTATCTGCCCTTTCGTATGCTGATAACGACTCATAATAACTCCAGTTTGTATGGTTTAACGGCGCGAGTGTAGGCTCATCAGGTCAATAAATCAACACTCCTGCTTTACTCCGCTGGCACCTTGTTCCAGTGCTTCCAGAATTGAACAATAGACGCTGCTGTGTGCCGTTCCACAGCAGGCATCGTTCAGCCTCTGCAATGAACGCTGCATACTCTGTAATTCCGCAATTCGTGATTCGACCTCTTTCAGCCTTTCCTGCACGATTCCTTTCGACTCCTGGCAGGTATGGTGTTCAGGATCGACACGGATCGACAACAGTTCCCGGATCGACTCAAGCGTAAAGCCCAACTGCCGGGCATAGCGGATAAACTTAAGGCGCTGAAGATCGTTTTCCGTGTAGAGTCGGAAACCACCTTCCGTACGCACTTCATGCTCCATCATCTGCTGCTTTTCATAGTAGCGGATGGTATCGGGCGTCACTTCTGCCAGCTTTGCCAGTTCACCAATACGATACATATAAGCTCCGTTAGTCATCATTAATCTTATGCAGCAATTTATCTGCATATTCACCGCGTAAAAACCCGGTACTCAGCCCCGCCTGTCGTAGTTTTAGTTCAAGGAGCGATAAACGACGGCTCACTTCCTGATACCGTGGATCGTCCTGACGAATACCTTTAAGTAGATCCAGTAGCTGAATGGCTTCTTTACGCTGTTCAAGCTCCGGGGGAAGGCAACCGGCATTTTTGAGTAAACGGTAGCCAGTCCGTAATTCAGGCGGCACATGTGAGTCATCATCCAGGGCCAGCGGCTCACCGCTGCCGGGCAGATTATCAAACTCACCTTTAGTCTGTGCATCGGTAATATGGCGCTCTGCCCACTGGTCCAGTAACCACATACAACAACTCCAGGGGATGAACAAAAAGAGTACAGATATTGTAGATAAGTGGGGATACGGCGGATATAAAAAAACCCGCCGGAGCGGGTTTTTTTACGTTACTACAGATTACTCTGCAGCAGCTTCTGCTTTCGACTCAGAACGATCAACCAGCTCGATGTATGCCATCGGCGCGTTGTCGCCTGCACGGAAGCCACACTTCAGAATGCGAGTGTAACCACCGGCGCGGCTCGCGAAACGCGGGCCCAGTTCGTTAAACAGTTTTGCCACGATCTCGTTATCACGAGTACGGGCGAATGCCAGACGACGATTAGCTACGCTATCAGTCTTGGCAAGAGTAATCAGCGGCTCAACTACGCGACGCAGCTCTTTCGCTTTAGGCAGGGTCGTCTTGATGATCTCATGACGAACCAGTGAACCTGCCATGTTGCGGAACATAGCCTGGCGATGGCTGCTGTTGCGGTTCAGTTGACGACCACTCTTACGATGGCGCATGACCTTATCCTTCTCAGTAAAACCTTAACCTGTGATCCGGTTACTCGTCAGCGATGCTTGCCGGTGGCCAGTTTTCCAGGCGCATGCCCAGAGACAGTCCACGGGAAGCCAGCACGTCTTTAATCTCAGTAAGAGATTTTTTACCCAGGTTAGGCGTCTTAAGGAGCTCAACCTCGGTACGCTGTACCAGATCACCGATATAGTGGATAGCTTCTGCTTTAAGGCAGTTAGCAGAGCGGACAGTCAATTCCAGATCGTCAACAGGGCGCAGCAGGATCGGATCGAATTCTGGTTTCTCTTCTTTCACTTCCGGCTGACGTACATCACGTAAGTCAACGAAAGCTTCCAGTTGTTCAGCCAGAATGGTTGCCGCACGACGAATCGCCTCTTCAGGATCGATTGTGCCGTTGGTTTCCATTTCGATGACCAGCTTGTCCAGGTCGGTACGCTGTTCTACACGCGCTGCTTCAACATTGTAGGCAATACGCTCTACAGGGCTGTAGCATGCGTCGACCAGCAGACGGCCGATTGGGCGCTCATCTTCTTCCGAATGAATTCGGGTAGAAGCCGGCACATAACCACGACCGCGCTGAACTTTGATACGCATGCTAATAGACGCGTTCTCATCGGTCAGGTGGCAGATCACGTGCTGCGGCTTGACGATTTCGACATCCCCGTCATGGGTAATGTCGGCTGCAGTCACAGGGCCAATGCCAGATTTATTCAAGGTAAGAATAACTTCATCTTTACCCTGAACTCTCACCGCCAGCCCTTTCAGGTTGAGCAGGATTTCCAGGATGTCTTCCTGAACGCCTTCTTTGGTGCTGTACTCATGTAGTACACCATCAATCTCAACCTCGGTCACCGCGCAACCCGGCATCGATGAGAGCAGAATACGGCGCAGTGCGTTACCCAGAGTATGGCCAAAGCCACGCTCTAAAGGCTCAAGGGTCACCTTGGCGTGCGTCGAACTCACTTGCTCGATATCTACCAGGCGCGGTTTTAGAAACTCTGTCACAGAACCCTGCATTGTGTCCTCTCTTTGGTACTAAGCTTTACTTGGAGTAAAGCTCGACGATCAGGTGTTCGTTAATGTCCGCAGACAGATCAGAACGCTCAGGCTTACGCTTAAACGTACCCTCCATCTTGCCAGCATCAACTTCCAGCCAGGTTGGCTTTTCACGCTGCTCAGCCAGCTCCAGAGCGGCTTTCACGCGAGACTGCTTCTTCGCTTTCTCACGAATGCTAACAACGTCATTCGGACTAACCTGATAAGAAGCGATGTTAACAACACGACCGTTTACCATAATTGCTTTATGGCTAACCAGCTGGCGTGCTTCTGCACGAGTGGCGCCGAAGCCCATACGGTATACAACGTTGTCCAGACGACCTTCCAGCAGAGCCAACAGGTTTTCACCGGTGTTGCCTTTCAGACGCGCTGCTTCTTTGTAGTAGTTACGGAACTGACGCTCCAGCACACCATAGATACGGCGAACTTTTTGCTTTTCACGCAACTGCACACCATAGTCAGACAGACGCGGTTTACGCGCACCGTGCTGGCCAGGAGCTTGTTCAATTTTACACTTGGTATCGATCGCGCGAACGCCAGACTTAAGGAATAAGTCGGTGCCCTCACGACGGCTCAGCTTGAGCTTAGGACCCAAATATCTTGCCATTTTCTTTCTCCAACAAACCTGGAAAACGAAGCGTTATACGCGACGTTTTTTCGGCGGACGACAACCGTTATGAGGGATCGGAGTCACATCAGTAATATTAGTGATGCGGAAACCAGCGGCGTTCAGTGCACGAATGGTAGATTCGCGACCTGGACCCGGACCTTTAACCATAACTTCCAGATTCTTGATACCGTATTCTTTTACGGCGTCAGCGCAACGCTCTGCTGCAACCTGAGCTGCAAACGGAGTGGATTTGCGAGAACCACGGAAACCGGAACCACCGGCTGTTGCCCAACCCAGCGCGTTACCCTGACGATCAGTGATAGTCACGATGGTGTTGTTGAAAGAAGCATGGATATGAGCCACGCCGTCAGAGACTTGTTTTCTTACACGTTTACGTGCACGAATTGGTGCCTTTGCCATTATTCAATCACCCCGATTATTTCTTGATCGGTTTGCGCGGACCCTTACGGGTACGTGCGTTGGTCTTGGTACGCTGACCGCGAACCGGGAGACCACGACGATGACGCAAACCGCGATAGCAACCAAGATCCATCAGGCGCTTGATGCTCATGCTGATTTCACGGCGCAGATCACCTTCAACGACAAATTTGGCAACTTCGTCACGCAGCGTGTCGATTTGTTCTTCAGACAGCTCACTGATCTTAACATTTTCAGCGATACCCGCTGCAGCCAGAATGGCTTTAGAACGGGTCTTACCGACGCCGTAGATCGAAGTTAACGCGATCACAGCATGTTTCTGATCAGGAATGTTAATGCCTGCTATACGGGCCACTATGCACTCCTACTATTTAATATGTACGCACCATGCTGAAAAGCCCGTTTTCAGGATACTCAAATGGAAACGTACAGACATACAAAAGATTGGCTGGCTAATCTAGCCAGCTCAACCCAACTTTGCAAGAAAAATATGCGAATAAATCAGCCTTGGCGCTGTTTATGCTTCGGCTCGGCACTGCAAATCACGCGGATGACGCCATCACGCTTAACGATTTTGCAGTTACGGCATAATTTCTTGACGGAAGCACGAACTTTCATTTTTACTCTCCGTAACTTCTCGGGCGACCAATTAACGGCCGTAGCCTTTCAGGTTCGCCTTCTTCAATGCAGACTCATACTGACTGGACATCATCAGAGTTTGCACTTGAGCCATAAAGTCCATAATCACGACGACAACGATAAGCAGTGAGGTCCCACCAAAGTAGAACGGTACTTTCATTGCATCACGCATGAACTCCGGGATCAGGCAGATAAAGGTAATGTAAAGCGCACCAACCAAAGTCAGGCGGGTCATTACTTTATCGATATACTTCGCCGTTTGCTCTCCCGGACGAATTCCTGGTACAAATGCACCGGACTTCTTCAGGTTATCTGCTGTTTCACGCGGGTTGAAAACCAACGCCGTGTAGAAGAAACAGAAGAAGATGATTGCAGACGCATAGAGTAACACATAAAGCGGTTGCCCAGGCTGCAAATACAGCGAAATTGTTGTCAGCCAGTTCCAACCAGTACCGCCCCCGAACCATGACGCAATGGTTGCCGGGAACAGAATAATACTGGAAGCGAAAATTGCCGGGATTACCCCCGCCATATTCACTTTCAGCGGTAAATGTGTGCTCTGTGCAGCATAGACACGACGACCCTGCTGACGTTTTGCGTAGTTTACCACAATGCGGCGTTGACCACGCTCAACAAATACAACAAAGAACGTCACTGCAAATACTAATACTGCAACCAACAGCAACACGAGGAAGTGCAGGTCGCCTTGACGCGCTTGCTCGATAGTATGGGCAATGGCTGGCGGGAGTCCCGCGACAATACCGGCGAAGATAATGATTGAGATACCGTTGCCGATACCACGTTCAGTAATCTGTTCGCCCAACCACATCAGGAACATGGTTCCTGTAACCAGACTTACAACAGCGGTGAAATAGAATGCAAAGCCCGGATTCATTACCAGGCCTTGCATACCAGGCATATTCGGCAGACCGGTAGCAATACCGATCGACTGGAATATCGCCAGCACCAGAGTACCGTAGCGGGTGTACTGGCTGATCTTACGACGACCAGACTCCCCTTCTTTCTTAATTTCTGCCAGCGTTGGATGAACCACCGTCAGCAGCTGGATAATAATCGACGCCGAAATATACGGCATGATACCCAGAGCAAAGATAGAAGCACGGCTGAGTGCACCACCAGAGAACATGTTAAACATTTCAATGATGGTGCCTCGCTGTTGCTCAAGCAGTTTGGCAAGTACAGCGGCATCAATACCAGGGATCGGAATAAAAGAGCCAATACGGAACACAATCAGCGCGCCGATAACAAACAGCAGTCTGCGTTTCAGCTCGCCTAAGCCACCTTTGGCGCTTTGAAAATCTAATCCCGGTTGTTTAGCCATCTGCTACTTATTCCTCGATTTTACCGCCAGCAGCTTCGATAGCAGCACGAGCGCCTTTAGTAACACGCAGGCCACGAACAGTTACCGGAGTAGTGACTTCACCAGCCAGGATCACTTTCGCGAACTCGATCTGGATACCGATAATGTTAGCCGCTTTCAGCGTGTTCAGGTCTACTACGCCGCCTTCTACTTTAGCCAGGTCAGACAGACGAACTTCGGCTGTAATCGCTGCTTTGCGAGAAGTGAAGCCGAATTTCGGCAGACGACGGTACAGAGGCATCTGACCACCCTCGAAACCGCGACGTACGCCACCGCCAGAACGAGACTTCTGACCTTTGTGACCACGACCACCGGTTTTACCGAGGCCAGAACCGATACCACGACCCAGGCGTTTACCCGCCTTTTTGGAGCCTTCGGCCGGAGACAGAGTATTTAAACGCATCTCTTACTCCTCAACTTTAACCATGAAGGAAACCGCGTTGACCATACCACGAACAGCAGGAGTATCCTCGCGCTCTACGGTGTGACCAATACGACGCAGACCCAGGCCAAGCAGCGTTGCCTTGTGTTTCGGCAGACGACCGATTGCACTGCGGGTTTGAGTAATTTTAATAGTCTTTGCCATGGTTTATTTCCCCAGAATTTCTTCAACGGATTTACCACGCTTGGCAGCGACCATTTCTGGAGAATTCATATTTTCCAGGCCATCAATAGTTGCACGAACCACGTTGATCGGGTTGGTGGAACCATATGCTTTAGCCAGAACGTTATGAACCCCAGCAACTTCCAGAACGGCGCGCATTGCACCACCGGCGATGATACCGGTACCTTCGGAAGCTGGCTGCATGAATACACGAGAACCCGTGTGAACACCTTTAACCGGGTGTTGCAGGGTGCCGTTGTTCAGCGCGACGTTAATCATATTGCGACGGGCTTTTTCCATCGCTTTCTGGATCGCTGCTGGAACTTCACGCGCTTTACCGTAACCAAAACCAACGCGACCGTTACCATCGCCAACTACAGTCAGAGCTGTGAAGGAGAAAATACGACCACCTTTAACGGTTTTAGATACGCGGTTTACCGCGATCAGCTTTTCCTGCAGTTCGCCAGCTTGTTTTTCGATGTGAGCCATCTTACACCTCTACCTTAGAACTGAAGGCCAGCTTCACGGGCAGCATCTGCCAGTGCCTGGACACGACCATGATATTGGAACCCGGAACGGTCAAAGGACACATCTTTGATGCCTTTTTCCAGAGCGCGTTCAGCGACAGCTTTACCCACAGCTGCAGCCGCGTCTTTGTTACCGGTGTACTTCAGTTGTTCAGCGATAGCTTTTTCTACAGTAGAAGCAGCTACCAGAACTTCAGAACCGTTCGGTGCAATTACCTGTGCGTAAATGTGACGCGGGGTACGATGTACCACCAGGCGAGTTGCGCCCAGCTCCTGGAGCTTGCGGCGTGCGCGGGTCGCACGACGGATACGAGCAGATTTCTTATCCATAGTGTTACCTTACTTCTTCTTAGCCTCTTTGGTACGCACGACTTCGTCGGCGTAACGAACACCCTTGCCTTTGTAAGGCTCAGGACGACGGTAGGCGCGCAGATCTGCTGCAACCTGACCGATCACCTGCTTATCAGCGCCTTTCAGCACGATTTCAGTCTGAGTCGGACATTCTGCAGTAATACCTGCTGGCAGCTGGTGGTCAACCGGGTGAGAGAAACCTAAGGACAGGTTTACTACATTCCCTTTAACCGCTGCACGATAACCTACACCAACCAGCTGCAGCTTCTTAGTGAAGCCTTCGGTAACACCGATAACCATTGAGTTCAGCAGGGCACGCGCGGTACCAGCCTGAGCCCAACCGTCTACGTAACCATCACGCGGACCGAAGGTCAGTGCATTATCTGCATGTTTAACTTCAACAGCATCGTTGAGAGTACGAGTCAGCTCGCCGTTTTTACCTTTGATCGTAATAACCTGACCGTTGATTTTTACATCAACGCCGGCAGGAACAACGACCGGTGCTTTAGCAACACGAGACATTTTTTCCTCCGATTAGGCTACGTAGCAGATAATTTCGCCACCAAGACCAGCCTGGCGCGCTGCACGATCAGTCATAACACCTTTAGAGGTAGAAACAACTGCGATACCCAGACCCGCCATAACTTTCGGCAGCTCATCTTTACGTTTGTAGATGCGCAGACCTGGGCGGCTGACACGCTGAATGCTTTCTACAACAGCTTTACCCTGGAAATACTTAAGAGTCAGTTCCAGTTCCGGCTTGGTGTCGCCTTCAACTTTAAAATCTTCGATAAAACCTTCTTCCTTCAGCACGTTGGCAATTGCCACTTTCAGCTTGGAGGAAGGCATGGTGACCGCAGCTTTGTTCGCGGCCTGACCGTTACGGATACGGGTCAGCATATCCGCGATCGGATCTTGCATGCTCATCTGTCTTTACTCCCGTGATTCAATTGGTGACAATTACCAGCTAGCCTTTTTCAAGCCTGGTACTTCACCGCGCATAGCGGCTTCACGTAACTTGATACGGCTCAACCCGAACTTGCCCACATAACCATGTGGACGACCTGTTTGACGGCAGCGGTTACGCTGACGAGACGGGCTGGAATCACGCGGCAGAGTCTGCAGCTTAAGAACAGCGTTCCAACGATCTTCGTCGGAAGCGTTCACATCAGAGATGATCGCTTTCAGTTCAGCGCGTTTCGCGAAGTATTTATCAGCTAAAGCTACGCGTTTTACTTCGCGTGCTTTCATTGATTGCTTAGCCATTCAGTAACCCTACCTTACTTGCGGAACGGGAAGTCAAAGGCAGCCAGCAGAGCACGGCCTTCTTCGTCAGATTTCGCAGTAGTGGTAATGGTAATATCCAAACCACGAACGCGGTCGACTTTATCGTAGTCGATTTCTGGGAAGATGATCTGCTCACGGACACCCATGCTGTAGTTACCACGACCGTCGAAAGACTTAGCGGACAGGCCACGGAAGTCACGGATACGCGGTACAGCAATAGTGATCAGGCGCTCAAAGAACTCCCACATGCGTTCGCCACGCAGAGTTACTTTACAGCCGATCGGATAGCCCTGACGGATTTTGAAGCCTGCAACAGATTTGCGTGCTTTGGTGATCAACGGTTTTTGACCGGAGATTGCTGTCAGGTCAGCTGCTGCGTTATCCAGCAGTTTCTTGTCAGCGATCGCTTCACCAACACCCATGTTCAGGGTGATCTTCTCGACCCGAGGGACTTGCATGACAGAATTGTAGTTAAACTCAGTCATGAGTTTATTAACTACTTCGTCTTTGTAGTAATCATGCAGTTTCGCCATCGTACTACTCCAAATTACTTGATAGTTTCGCTGTTAGATTTGAAGAAACGGACTTTTTTACCGTCTTCGAATCTAAAGCCTACACGGTCAGCCTTACCGGTTGCCGCATTGAAGATTGCAATGTTGGAAACCTGAATAGCGGCTTCTTTTTCAACGATGCCACCCGGTTGGTTCAGAGCCGGAACCGGCTTCTGGTGTTTCTTAACCAGGTTGATACCTTCAACAATGACCTTGCCGGAAGACAGGACATTCTTAACTTTACCGCGTTTACCTTTATCTTTACCGGTTAACACGATAACTTCGTCATCACGACGGATTTTCGCTGCCATGATTCGCTCCTTAGAGTACTTCTGGTGCCAGAGAGATAATTTTCATGAACTTCTCGGTACGAAGCTCACGAGTTACCGGCCCAAAAATACGCGTACCGATAGGCTGCTCGCTGTTATTGTTCAGAATAACGCATGCATTACCATCGAAGCGAATGACAGAACCGTCCGGGCGACGAACACCCTTCTTGGTGCGCACCACTACCGCCTTCAGCACATCACCTTTTTTGACCTTACCACGCGGAATTGCTTCTTTGATGGTGATCTTGATGATGTCGCCTACGCCTGCGTAGCGACGGTGCGAGCCACCCAGAACCTTGATACACATTACGCGACGTGCACCGGAGTTGTCGGCGACGTTCAGCATAGTCTGTTCTTGGATCATTTTAGTGCTCCGCTAATGTCAACTACTACTGAGACCCGAAAATCAGGTCGTTAAAAAAGCCCCATATCGGGGGCGCGGCATTATAACACCGCTTCAACGATATGGGTAGAAAAAATAAACGGCCCATCGCTGAGCCGTTTATTCGTTGAGAATGGGTACTGTATTACAGAACCGCTTTCTCTACAACGCGAACCAGCGTCCAGGACTTAGTCTTGGACAGTGGGCGGCATTCGCGGATTTCAACCACGTCACCGGTACCACATTCGTTGTTCTCGTCATGTACGTGCAGTTTGGTCGTACGCTTGATGAATTTACCGTAGATCGGGTGTTTCACAAAACGTTCGATAGCAACAACAATGGATTTCTCCATTTTGTCGCTAACAACGCGACCTTGCAGAGTACGGATTTTATCGGTCATTACGCACCCGCCTTCTCAGTCAGTAAAGTCTTAACGCGTGCGACATCACGACGCACTTGCTTCAACAGGTGAGACTGTTGCAGCTGGCCACTTGCAGCCTGCATACGCAGGTTGAACTGCTCACGCAGCAGGTTCAGCAGCTCGGTGTTCAGCTCTTCAACACTCTTCTCACGCAGCTCTTTTGCTTTCATTACATCACCGTCTTAGTTACAAAGGTGGTTTTAATCGGCAGTTTCGCTGCTGCCAGCTTGAATGCTTCACGGGCCAGCTCTTCCGGTACGCCGTCCATTTCATACAGGACTTTACCCGGCTGAATCAAGGCAACCCAATACTCCACGTTACCTTTACCTTTACCCATACGCACTGCCAGCGGCTTTTCAGTGATCGGTTTGTCCGGGAATACACGGATCCAGATCTTACCTTGACGCTTAACTGCACGGGTCATAGCACGACGTGCTGCTTCGATCTGACGGGCAGTCAGACGACCACGGCCAACAGCTTTCAGACCGAAGCTGCCGAAGCTAACATCCGTACCCTGCGCCAGACCGCGGTTACGGCCTTTGTGCATTTTACGGAATTTTGTACGCTTTGGTTGTAACATCAGCGACGCTCCTTATTTACGGCCTTTACGCTGCTGCTTTTTCGGTTGAGCAGCCGGTTTTTCCGGTTGTTCAACAGCAGCCATACCACCCAGGATCTCGCCTTTGAAGATCCACACTTTAACGCCGATTACACCGTAAGTGGTGTGCGCTTCAGAGGTGTTGTAGTCGATGTCAGCACGCAGAGTGTGCAGCGGTACGCGACCTTCACGGTACCATTCGGTACGAGCGATTTCCGCGCCGCCCAGACGGCCGCTAACTTCAACTTTAATACCTTTAGCGCCCAGACGCATTGCGTTCTGTACAGCACGCTTCATAGCACGACGGAACATAACGCGACGTTCCAGCTGAGAAGTGATGCTGTCAGCAACCAATTTTGCGTCCAGTTCAGGCTTACGAACTTCGGCGATATTGATCTGTGCAGGAACGCCAGCGATATCCGCTACGACCTTACGCAGTTTTTCTACGTCTTCGCCTTTCTTACCGATAACGATACCCGGACGAGCAGTGTGAATAGTCACACGGATGCTCTTAGCCGGACGCTCGATAACGATACGAGATACGGACGCTTTAGCCAGTTCCTTCGTCAGGTACTGACGTACTTTAAAATCGCTGTCCAGGTTGTCAGCGAATTCTTTGGTGTTCGCAAACCAGGTAGAGTTCCATGGTTTTACAATACCCAGGCGAATACCATTAGGATGTACTTTCTGACCCATTGCTAGTCTCCAGAGTCTCAGCGATCGGACACAACCACAGTAATGTGGCTGGTGCGCTTCAGGATGCGATCTGCGCGACCTTTTGCACGCGGCATAATGCGCTTCATGCTCGGGCCTTCGTCTACGAAAATTTTCGTAACTTTCAGATCGTCAATGTCAGCGCCATCGTTGTGTTCAGCGTTAGCAATGGCAGATTCCAGGACTTTCTTGACCAGTACAGCCGCTTTCTTGTTGGTGTAAGTCAAAATATCCAGAGCCTGCGACACTTTCTTACCGCGAATCAGGTCAGCAACAAGGCGAACCTTCTGAGCAGAAGAACGAGCATGGCGATGTTTAGCGATAGTTTCCATCTCTTCCTCCTACCTTATTTCTTCTTCGCTTTTTTATCAGCAGCGTGGCCGCGATAAGTACGAGTCGGTGCGAATTCACCCAGTTTGTGACCGACCATTTCATCGGTTACAAATACCGGAACGTGCTGACGACCATTATGGACAGCGATGGTCAAACCGATCATGTTAGGAAAGATCGTTGAACGACGGGACCAAGTGCGCAGGGGCTTCTTGTCTCCGCTTTCCACCGCTTTCTCTACCTTCTTCAGCAAGTGCAGGTCAATAAAAGGACCTTTCTTGAGAGAACGTGGCATGGCTTATCCTCTAAAATTATTTGCTACGGCGACGTACGATGAATTTATCAGTACGCTTGTTGCTGCGGGTCTTCTTACCTTTGGTCTGAACGCCCCACGGAGTTACCGGGTGCTTACCAAAGTTACGACCTTCACCACCACCATGTGGGTGGTCTACTGGGTTCATCGCGGTACCGCGAACGGTCGGACGAACACCACGCCAGCGTGCAGCACCTGCTTTACCCAGAACGCGCAGCATATGCTCAGCATTGCCAACTTCGCCCAGAGTTGCACGGCAGTCTGCTTCGACTTTACGCATTTCACCAGAACGCAGACGCAGGGTGACATAAGCACCATCGCGCGCAACGATCTGAACGTAAGTACCAGCGGAACGTGCCAGCTGACCGCCTTTACCTGGTTTCATTTCTACGTTATGAACAGTAGAACCAACCGGGATGTTGCGCATCGGCAGGGTGTTGCCTGGTTTGATTGCAGCATCAACGCCAGATTGAATCTGGTCGCCAGCTTTCAGGCCTTTAGGGGCCAGGATGTAACGGCGCTCACCGTCTTTGTACAGAACCAGCGCGATGTTCGCGGAACGGTTCGGATCGTACTCAAGACGTTCAACAACTGCCGGGATACCATCTTTGTTGCGTTTGAAGTCAACAATACGGTATGCCTGCTTGTGGCCACCACCGATATGACGAGTGGTGATACGGCCATTGTTGTTACGACCACCGGATTTGCTGTTTTTTTCCAGCAACGGAGCAAAAGGTTTGCCCTTGTGCAGCTCAGGGTTAACCACTTTAACTACGTGGCGACGACCCGGAGATGTCGGTTTACATTTAACAACTGCCATTGTATTACTCCTCCGACTTACTCAGCGCCGCCAACGAAGTCCAGATTCTGGCCTTCTTTCAGGGTGACGTAAGCTTTTTTCCAGTCGCTACGACGACCGATACGCTGTCCGTGACGTTTAACTTTCCCTTTAACAACCAGGGTGTTAACGACTTCGACTTCGACTTCAAACAGTTTCTGCACAGCAGCTTTGATTTCTGCTTTGGTCGCGTCTTTAGCAACTTTGAGAACGATGGTGTTGGTTTTTTCCATCGCAGTAGACGCTTTTTCAGAAACGTGCGGTGCGCGCAGCACCTTCAGCAGACGTTCTTCACGAATCATGCCAGCATCTCCTCAACTTGCTTAACAGCATCAGCAGTCATTACGACTTTGTCGAAGGCGATCAGGCTAACCGGGTCGATACCAGTTGCATCGCGTACGTCAACCTTGTGCAGGTTGCGCGCAGCCAGGAACAGGTTCTCGTCCAGCTCACCGGTGATGATCAGCACATCTTCCAGAGCCATGTCTTTCAGTTTCTGAGCCAGCAGCTTAGTTTTAGGCGCTTCTACAGAGAACTTCTCGACAACGATCAGACGATCCTGACGTACCAGTTCGGACAGAATGCTTTTCAGCGCGCCGCGGTACATCTTCTTGTTAACTTTTTGACTGTGGTCCTGCGGACGTGCAGCGAAGGTCACGCCACCAGAACGCCAGATCGGGCTCTTGATAGAACCAGAACGCGCACGGCCGGTACCTTTCTGGCGCCACGGTTTTTTACCGGAACCAGTTACTTCAGCACGAGTCTTCTGAGCACGAGTGCCCTGACGAGCACCAGCTGCATAAGCAACAACAACCTGGTGAACCAGCGCTTCGTTGAAATCACGACCGAAGGTAGTTTCGGAAACAGTCAGCGCGCTCTGCGCGTCTTTCAATACTAATTCCATTGCTATCCCCTTACGCCTTCACAGCTGGTTTAACGATCAGGTCGCAACCGGTTGCACCCGGAACACCACCTTTAACCAGCAGCAGGTTGCGCTCAGCGTCAACACGTACTACGTCCAGGCTCTGAACGGTTACACGTTCGTTACCCAGCTGACCTGCCATTTTCTTGCCTTTGAACACTTTGCCCGGAGTCTGGTTCTGACCGATAGAACCCGGAACGCGGTGAGACAAGGAGTTACCGTGAGTAGCGTCCTGGGTACGGAAGTTCCAGCGCTTAACGGTACCTGCGAAACCTTTACCTTTAGAGGTGCCAGTTACGTCAACTTTTTTAACGTCAGCAAACAGTTCAACGCTAATGCTCTGACCAACGGTGTATTCTTCACCCTCTGCCAGACGGAACTCCCACAGGCCGCGGCCAGCTTCTACGCCAGCTTTAGCAAAGTGGCCAGCTTCCGGCTTGGTTACACGGTTAGCTTTTTTAGCACCAGTGGTAACCTGAACAGCGCGGTAGCCATCGTTAGCCAGATCTTTAACCTGAGTAACGCGGTTTGCTTCAACTTCGATTACGGTTACTGGGATAGAGACGCCATCTTCAGTGAAGATGCGGGTCATACCCACTTTTTTACCGACTAAACCAATCATTGTTTCAACCTCTCAATCGCTCGATGACCTGATTAACCCAGGCTGATCTGCACGTCTACACCGGCAGCCAGGTCCAGACGCATCAGAGCATCAACGGTTTTCTCGGTTGGCTCAACGATGTCAACCAGACGCTTGTGAGTGCGAATTTCGTACTGATCGCGCGCGTCTTTGTTAACGTGCGGGGAGATCAGAACGGTAAAGCGCTCTTTGCGGGTCGGCAGCGGGATCGGACCACGGACTTGCGCACCAGTGCGCTTAGCAGTCTCGACGATTTCCGCGGTTGATTGATCGATCAGACGATGATCAAACGCTTTCAGGCGGATACGGATTCTTTGGTTCTGCATGAGACCAGAGCTCCAATTATTTTATAAACGAAAATGATTACTCCTCGTGCCCATTACGATTGATGGGAGAGTGTAACCGTTCTTACGTAGCTCCCCGATTGGGAGCATTGTTAGATAACCAAATCGGCTACCTAAGGTTCAGATCGAACCTGCCGTCAACTAAGACAAGCCCGCGCATTATACGCAAATCTCAGCCTGACGCAAGTGCCGCGTAGATATTAATCATTTCGTCTGTAATGCGAGCAACTTCGCACATGCGTTGTGCCGTTTTTGTTTTGCGCATTTTCCTCGGAATACACTGCGCAACGTCATCATTCCTCCGTTGCGTGGAAAATGAGTTTCACGGATGGTGAGCGCAACGTTTAATGAGGATGACATGATGCAACCCGACCTCCCCTTCCTGATTATCTACCTCTTATTATCTGCGCTATCCGGGATATATGACGCGCGAACAGGACTCTTGCCCGATCGGTTTACCTGTCCCTTGCTCTGGAGCGGTCTGCTTTATTACCTGTGCTGTTTACCTGACCATTTGCCAGATGCGCTTTGGGGCGCCATTGCGGGTTACGGCGGGTTCGCCCTTCTCTATTGGGGATATCGACTGCTGTATCGCAAAGAAGGGCTCGGGTACGGCGATATCAAATTTCTTGCCGCGCTTGGCGCCTGGCATCGTTGGGAGTCATTACCCCTGCTGGTCTTTCTGGCCGCGCTTATTGCCAGCATTAACGTGATGGCGATGTACGTAATAAACGGGAAAGGGGCATTAAAAAACCCGCTGCCGTTCGGGCCATTTCTGGCGGCTGCGGGTTTTATCATTGGCTGGAAAACACTGCTGTCGGGGAGTTAATCGTCCACTTTAATCTGCGATTGCAGGTAATTCTGTAGACCAATTTTTGCAATCAGATCCAGCTCCGTCTCAAGCCAGTCGATATGCCCTTCTTCATCTGTCAGGATCTCAATCATCATGTCCCGGCTAACGTAATCATGAACGCTGTCGGCGTAGGCTATGGCTTCACGTAGATCCTTCGCTCCTTCCAGTTCCAGACGGAGATCTGACTGCAACATCTCTTCGACATCTTCACCAATGCCCAGCTTGCCAAGATCCTGCAAGTTTGGGATACCCTCAAGAAATAAAATACGCTCGATATATTTATCAGCGTGTTTCATTTCATCGATGGATTCATGGTATTCGACGTCATTCAGACGAGTGAGCCCCCAGTTTTTAAACATACGGGCATGGAGAAAGTACTGATTGATTGCGACAAGCTCATTTCCCAATAGTTTATTGAGATAATTTATGATTTTAACATCACCTTTCATTTTATAGTCCCTCCGCTTCCACTCTTAGAGCGTAGATGGGGCTACAAGGATGTCAAAAAAAAGAATGTGACTCAGGCAATTTCTTTAAACTCCGGCATTTGCATTAACTCATCCTGCATCACTTCACGCGCCGCCCGGACGCATTTACCGCATTGATTTCCAACAGGAATAAACTTACGTAATTGTTGGAAAGATTGAGGGTGAAACTGACGAACAGCCTGACGAATTTTTTTATCACTTACACCATTACACAAACAAACGTACATGATCGCTCCCGTTCAATTTCTGCGCAAAGTGTAAATGAGAATAGTTATGATTACAATAGCACAAATACGTTTGTGTGCAGGGAGAGGAATAAAAAATGCGACTAAATATGACACTCTTTATATAGCAGGTAGATATGACAGACAGCAAAAAGGGCGCCGAAGCGCCCTTTTTAAGTGCAGAACTAATTATTAAATAATTAGCTCATTACTTTAGCAACAACGCCCGCGCCAACGGTACGGCCGCCTTCACGGATTGCGAAACGCAGACCGTCGTCCATCGCGATCGGGTGGATCAGGGTAACAACCATTTTGATGTTGTCGCCCGGCATTACCATCTCTACGCCTTCCGGCAGTTCGATGGTGCCAGTCACGTCAGTTGTACGGAAGTAGAACTGCGGACGGTAGCCTTTGAAGAACGGAGTATGACGGCCGCCTTCGTCTTTGGACAGGATATAAACTTCAGATTCGAACTTGGTGTGCGGCTTGATGGAACCCGGCTTAGCCAGTACCTGACCACGTTCGATTTCTTCACGTTTGATACCACGCAGCAGAACACCTACGTTCTCACCAGCACGGCCTTCGTCCAGCAGTTTGCGGAACATTTCAACGCCAGTACAGGTAGACTTCGCAGTCTCTTTGATACCAACGATTTCAACTTCTTCGCCCACTTTGATGATACCGCGCTCTACACGACCGGTAACAACGGTACCACGACCGGAGATGGAGAATACGTCTTCGATCGGCAGCAGGAACGGCTTGTCAATCGCACGCTCTGGTTCCGGGATGTAGGAATCCAGGTAGCCAGCCAGTTCGATGATTTTCGCTTCCCACTCTGCGTCGCCTTCCAGCGCTTTCAGAGCAGAACCACGAACGATCGGCGTGTCGTCGCCCGGGAAATCGTACTGAGACAGCAGTTCACGCACTTCCATCTCAACCAGTTCCAGCAGCTCTTCGTCATCAACCATGTCGCATTTGTTCAGGAACACGATGATGTACGGAACGCCTACCTGACGACCCAGCAGGATGTGCTCACGGGTCTGCGGCATCGGGCCGTCAGTCGCAGCAACAACCAGGATCGCACCGTCCATCTGCGCAGCACCGGTGATCATGTTTTTAACATAGTCGGCGTGGCCCGGGCAGTCTACGTGCGCGTAGTGGCGAGTCGGGGTGTCGTATTCAACGTGAGAAGTGTTGATGGTGATACCACGAGCTTTTTCTTCCGGCGCGTTATCGATCTGGTCGAATGC
>NZ_JAOWFU010000024.1:0-301656 GCF_030333525.1 Citrobacter sp. CK188 | reverse complement strand
TGAATCGCCACGGATAATCTAGACACTTCTGAGCCGTTGATAATATTGATTTTCATATTCCGTCGGTGGCATCTGATCACTCGAACCATGCCGACGCTTACTGTTATAAAACATTTCGATGTAATCAAAAATATCACTACGGGCTTCTTCCCGCGTTCCGTAGATCTTTTTCTTTATCCGTTCACGCTTCAGTAGCTGGAAAAAACTTTCTGCAACTGCGTTGTCGTAACAGTTACCACGACGACTCATACTGCCCTCCAGTCCATGTGATTTCAGGAACGACTGCCACTCGTGGCTTGTGTACTGACTACCTTGATCAGAATGAACCAGCACCTGTTTTCGAGGATTACGTCGCCACACGGCCATCAGAAGTGCATTCAGGACAATATCTTTTGTCATCCGGGATTGCATTGACCAGCCGATAACTTTGCGCGAGAACAGGTCAACAACCACGGCCAGATACAGCCAGCCTTCGTGGGTTCGGATGTAGGTTATGTCCGTTACCCAGCGTTCATCCGGTGCATCTGGATTGAACTGTCGCTGGAGTCTGTTGGGTGTCACGAAATTAGCTTCACCTTTATGCGCTCGCGGGCTTCGATACCCGACCTGAGCCTTTATCCCGGCAAGCTTCATCAGCCGCCAGACCCGGTTAATCCCGCACTGTTGCCCGCTATCTCGCAGGTCGAGATGGATCTTGCGATAGCCATAAACGCACCCGGACTCCAGCCAGAACTGTTTGATTTGTCCTGTCAGCCTGAGATCCGCCTGATGCCGTGGTGAATGCGGCTGCTGAAGCCATGTGTAAAACCCACTCGGATGAACATTCAGCACCCGACAAAGCAGACGAACAGGCCAGCAACAGGAGTTGTCACGGATAAAGGCGTACCTCAGCCGGACAGCTTTGCGAAGTACGCCGCGGCTTTTTTTAATATGTCCCGTTCGTCAGTAACCCGCTTCAGCTCCTTCTGGAGTCGGCGGATCTCGGCCTGAGCATCTGACTGCTCTTTACTGGTGGAAGAATCTGGTCCGTACTTCTTTATCCAGGCGTAAAGGCTATGGGTGGTGATGTCGAGACGTGTTGCAACGCTGGAAACAGAGTGGCCACGATCAACAACCTGTTTGACTGCTTCAATTTTAAACTCTTCAGGATAACGCTTACTGCTCATGTGCACCTCTCTTTAAGCCATTTTAAATGACTCTGAGGTGTCTGTTAAATCCGTAGCGATTCACCTGGCATCATAGTTTTAAGTACCTTCAAAAATGCATGGACATTTCGTAGGAGTTAGAATTTAGTTCTTGCACATTCTTCTTAGTTTTGTCTTGCGATAAGATATTTATATCAGTAGTCTAAACCTCGTTAATAACAATATGTACCAATCGGATTAAAATGCTCAGTAAGAAAAATCGGGTTGATGAGCAACCGTCGACATTGGTATTTGCTGAAACTTTAAGAGGTCTCTTTATGTCAGATGCTCTCACACAGTTAAATAATATCCGTACCTTACGTTCCCAGACTCGTGAAATGTCATTAGATGTACTGGAAGATGTTCTGGAAAAGTTTAAAATTATTCTTATAGAACGACGAGAAGAAGAGATATTACGTCTTGCAAATGAAAGTCAGCGCCGCGATAAACTGGAATCACTTCGTCAGATGATGCTTGATGAGGGTATCGACCCATCCGAACTTATGGCTGTTGTTGGCTCTCCGGGTAAGGTTAAAAGGACGCGCTCTCCCCGCCCCGCGAAGTATCGATATACTGACGAAACTGGAGAGTCAAAAACATGGTCAGGTCAGGGGCGAATGCCGAAGCGGATCTCAAATCTGATTGCTGAAGGTGGGGAATTAAAAGATTTTGAAATCAGCTAAAAAGAGCCATCAGGAGCTTTCATCCCGAGTCAATCAGGACAATATATAATGTATGTTCTTCGTGAATCCATACTGCATAAGCTTAACAACGTCCGTTATTGGCACAGGACTGCTGTTGCAGCCCTGGCAACCTTAGACTTCAATCGATTCAGAGATCTCTAACGCATCATCGACTTCAATGCCCAGATAACGGACTGTGCTTTCCAGTTTCTTATGGCCTAACAGAAGTTGGATCACCCTGAGATTCTTAGTTTTCTTGTAAATCAGGTAAGGTTTTGTTCTTCTCAAGGAATGTGTACTGTAAAGCGAATCTTCGAGACCAAGTTTTGCTACCCACCCATGAAAAATTCGGTTGTATTGCCGGGTTGATATGTGTTGGTTAGTACCGACCCGAGATCGGAACAAATAGTCTTTACTGCGTAAATTGCCAAGCTTTATCAATGCAGAAACAGCTTCTCTTGTCCCTTTGGTTATCTCAAATTGGACAGGGCTGCCGGTTTTCTGTTGTAGAACCGTAGCTCTGCTTGAAACAGAGCTACCATATGCAACATCAGATACTTTGAGTTTGACCAGATCACAGCCTCGAAGCTTACTGTCCAGGGCCATGTTGAACAGAGCTAAATCGCGCGTTTTACCTTCCAGTTCAAGTCGGATTCGGATACCCCAGATATGAGATATCTGAAGTGGTCTTTTTTGGCCTATGATACGGTCTTTGTTCCACGGTGACGTGTTCATACTCAAATCTCCTGCAATGTGGGAGATTTGAGTATGGTTGTCCTTATGAGCGAGGAGCGGAAGCTCACTTTAGGGCAATCTAATTCACATGTCAGAGGATTTATAAAAAGAGAATAGTGCAGATTTTATGGATACTTACACTTGCTATGGCATACTTTTTGGGACCCCATCAGTTTAGGGATCTGAATCGCCACAGCTTTGGTAGGCACCTGCTTTATGGTCACGTGCACCCGAAGATCCTGCGGGTACGCATGGGTCACGAAAAGTACGAGTCTACAGAAGTTAATTTACGGTTTTTTGCGCTCGATGTGGCTGCCAGCTACCAAGTCCAGTTTACACTGGATACAACTAACGCGCTGTAGCAACTGCGTGGTGGAAGCTGATTAAAGGAGATAATGATGTTCGATGTTGACGATACTGCACCCGATACTCCCGACCCCCGTGAACTCAGTCAGGATGTGCAGGCGCTGATCAACAATGGTCTGGATTTTCTGGATAAAGCCCGTGAAGAGTTGGAGGCCTCGAAGCCGAAGTTCTCCGTCGTCAGTTTCTGGACTGCGGTCGAGATTTTACTGAAAGTTCCGCTGGCGCACGAACACTGGTCGTTGGTCTGCAGCCCGAAAAAGCCAATAAAAAAGCAGGCTTACCTAGCCGGTGATTTTCAGTCGGTGACCTACGAAGAAACCCGTGAAAGGCTTAAGGACGTACTTGAAAGACCCCTAGACAGAGAAACGGACAGTGCTTTTGATAAGGTCAGAAAGCACCGCAACCGCGTAGTTCATTTCTACCACCCCACTTTCACCGAGGCTGAACAACGTCAAATACTCAAAGAACAAGCTGACGCTTGGTTTGCCCTGAACCGGTTATTAAGGGATGAATGGAAAGTTATCTTCGGTGTCAAACATAATTGGAAGCTGGCTTTCGGTGAAACTCGTCTGATTAGGGGAAACAAATTTTATGCCGAGGTGCGGTTTAAACAGGTTAAGCCTGAACTCGAGCAGCTCTCTGAAAAGAATATTCAAATCGGTAACTGCAATGAGTGCCATCAGCATGCGACGGTAACAGGGACTGAAACGACCGGTAATGAAAACCGTAAGCTTGAAGTTACGCGGTGTAAGGTTTGCACCAGTGCTGTAAGGCAAATTACCCTGGTTTGTCCAGACTGCGAAATACCTCAATTGCTACCTGAGGGAGATGGTGATTTTGAATGCGAACACTGCGACTACACTTCGGATAGGTATAAACTGCTGGATGAGGAGTTGTTCCACAGTGTGGATGAACAGCTACTCTCCGTATTTCCTGCTGGATGTACCAATTGCATGACTCCTGAAAGCGTATGTAAATTTGGAGACGGCTATCTTTGCACTCAGTGTTTCATCTATTACACCGAGCTTCATGTATGTGGTTGTTGCGGTCACCTGAGCGATAGCGTTCCTGAACTGAGCCATATCCGAGGATGTGAATTTTGTGATGGTGACCAACGTTATTTTGATGACTGAATTACCATATATAATCTAGGCTCTTCAGGGATGGGTTGGACTGTCCGCTCCTGGCCAAAAGCAGTCTTTCGGGTTTAAGACCTACAGCCTGACACTTCCGAATCTAAGTGGTCGAATTTTATTAGTGATGGTGGAGTAATCTGCAAATGGGTAGTCAAGTCAAATGGAACTATGTATCCATTAGTATTTGCGGCTAATTAGATGTAAGATATTAACGTCTAATGTAGGAATGTTCCATTCAGGCCAGAGCGTCAAACAAAGCCCGAACTTACCAGTCGGGCTTCTTTATGTCGGTTTTCAGTGTCGCCTCTACCACGGCTAAAATGATTTGTCCGGTCAGGACTGTGTCCCATCATCCAGGATCAAATTTCTCAATCCTCAGTCCTCCTGGTGTTATCATGTTTTAATGAGTCACTAGTAATACATGAGTATTATTCAAAGCATATTATGTATTAGGACTAAGCAATCTAATTGAATACCATTACTTTTTTTTATTAAACCATGCCTCATGTAGCTCTTGCAGTTTCACCCAAAAATATGCATCTGTATTGAAAATTATCGCGAGTTGAAAAGCTTCCTCAAGAGTTATATTTCGCTCATTTTTTATTATTTCCAAAATTTTTTCATATGATGTATCCATCAGTTCAGCAAGTCTTGCGGGAGGCATATCCAATGGTTTCAAGAATTCTTCGTATAAAATCTCTCCGACAGTTGAAGGTGCAGCATTTATCGTCCTCATCCCCCCTCCTTTTTTTTAAACGTCATCGGATTCATTATAGTAATTTGTTTAGCTAAACAAATCATAGAGTAAGGTTGGTTTAAGTGTTTTTCTTACTCAAATTCGATATATCCGCTGTCAGGAATGAATCATTTGCAAACAGTAGTCCTTATAAAGGTTAGCTAACCAAATTTATAAGTCATCTACAATCCTCTGTTATTTACATTTTGTTTCATTTTATTTATTGCTATTTAGTTTAGCTAAACAATCTATTTCATCATGTATAATCTGTGTATTTACCCACAGATTCTGTTGATAATATTGTGCATAACTTGTTTGTTAATTTTTTATTATATGACATATGAGGTACGCTTTTATGACATATGAGGTACGCTTCCATGACATTTGAGGTACGGGTATAATTTAAAATTGTTATAATAAACAAATAAATATATCGCTTTTCCACCCCCCTCTAACCTGATCTTTAACCTTATATATAACCAAAAAGATTAAAGGAATTATTAAAACCTTAGTGTCATTCAGAAATTGGTAAATAAAACCAATTTCATATGAAGTAAGAACCCGATGAATAAAAACCCTGTTGACATTATTCTTTTTGGCAGTAAGTTTTAATTATTCTCAATTCATAACGTTGGTTAGCAAACTTTAGCGCCTAAAATTTTAGCCGCTAAAATCCTCAAATTTCTACTGAGAGATGGGTTCTTCGATGAAATCAGTTATGCCAGAACTTATAACCGTTGAAGAGTTGGCTTTTGCATTAAAGAAAACTGTAAAAAGTATCCGCAGTGATGCAACACGAAATCCAAAATGTCTTCCACCAAGATGCCGTCTTCCCGGTAATAAACGTCTTCTCTGGCGTAGAGAGGATGTTAAGGACTGGATAGATAAATCTGTTGAGTCAAAGACAGAAAATGACGATATAGCGAAAGAGATAAATAGGTTTCAAAGGAAACGTGGCAGGCCGCTAAAACCCAAGCCGCGAGAATAAAAATATTCCTTGGGGTATTCAGATAAGTTTCCTTTCAATAAACACATATGCTGCACACTTTTACACGACTAATACTGCACAAATGCTTTACGAAAACACACTGAGTACACAGGAATACACAATACGTACACAGATTCACAACGGCAAATGTAGGGCAGGACATGTAAAGTAGGCCCACCGTAAACGGTGCTTCTACTTTACCTTCTCTTATTCGCAGCTGAGCTGCTCAACGGAGTCCTGCTCTGCGAGGCTGATCGGCTACCGCCTGTATGGAGAATGATATGACCGTTTCTCAGACTAGAAAAAATAGTACACCAATTAAAGTTTATTGTTTGCCAGATGAAAAAGCGCAAATCCAGGAAAATGCAGAAGCATCTGGCTTAAGTGTAGCGAGTTTCATTCGTAAAGTAGCAATGGGTTATCAGGTTGAGTCTATGGTAGATATTGAACAGGTTGTAGAGCTTAGCCGAGTAAATGCTGATCTTGGTCGACTTGGTGGGTTACTTAAACTGTGGTTAGCTAACGATCCACGCACAGTTGATTTTTCACCCTCATTGATAGAAACGTTGCTTGCTAAAATAGAATCAACCAGACAAGAACTAAGAAATATTATGGATAGAATCTTGGATAAATAAATTTATGGTTTCCTAAATATCTGTATTTGTTAAAAGTACGAGTTTTCAATATTAATAATCAGTTAAATTTGAGGTGAGCAAATGAAGTTAATGCTCCGAGTATTTTCATCACTGAGAGGGATTTTAGCAGCTAAAAAATCATTAGCAGCTTCCTTCCTGGCGTCCATCATGGCATTACCGGCGACAGCCGGTATCCCTGTAATCGATGGTACTAATGTGGTGCAGACCACAATCAGCGCAGTCAACAACGTTCAGGCTGTGGCAAAACAGATCCAGCAGTACCAGACGCAGCTGCAACAGTATGAAAACATGCTCAAAAATACAGTCGCACCTGCAGCCTATATCTGGGATCAGGCCAATTCAACCATCAACAAATTGTTGCAGGCGCAGGACACTCTTAATTACTACAAAAATCAAGCCGGAAGTCTTGATTCATATCTGAAACGTTATCAGGACGTGAATTACTACCGCTCAGCACCGTGCTTTAACAGTAATGTTGATTGTACTGCGGATCAAATAAGCGCACTGCGCAAAGCTGAACAGAACAGTTCTGAGGCACGTAAAAAGGCCAATGACGCCGTGTTTAAGGCTCTCGACGAACAGCAGGAAACACTGCAAAGCGATGCTGATAACCTTGCAGATTTGCAAACTCAGGCAACCAGCGCACAAGGGCAAATGGAAGCTATTCAGGCCGCTAACCAGCTTGCCAGTGCTCAAACGAACCAGTTGCTGCAAATCCGCTCGCTTCTGGTATCCCAACAAAACGCTGCAGCAACACTGGCACAGGCTCAGGCTGATAAAGAAGCCCAACAAATAGTCGCTGATGAAAAAGCGTTAGCTGGCGAGAACACGCCAAGCCCGAAGCGAATTTGGTGAGGGATAGCTGAATGAAAGATAAAATTTTGGTCATTTTTATTCTAATCATTTCATTGATTCTATGCTCTTGCGATAAAAAAGATGAAGATTGTTTATCGACGCCAGAGAATAAATCGAACGAACATAAATACGATAAATGTGCCCTGCGCAGTAATAACAATCCTAGCCCTAAGCGAGAATGGTAATTATGAGAATAGTAAGCAAACTCACTTTTTTCGGCATGATTTTTTTGTTTTCTGTAAATGCTTATGCTGGTCAATTAGATAGTAGCGGATTACTTGATACGTTATTAGATAAGTTTCAGCAAGTAGCCAGCACATGGTCATTAGTAATTGGTGATTATGCAAATTGGCTCTTCTGGGGGCTGGTATTAATAAGTATGGTTTGGACATTTGGTATGTTGGCGATGCAAGGGGAAGGTTTAACCAGTGCACTTGCAGAGATAGTTCGTTTTTTTGCCGTGATTGGTTTTTTTTATTATCTTTTAATCAACGGCCCAGCCATATCACAATCTATAATTAACTCAATGAGACAACTTGCAGCAAATGCTTTAGGAACAAGTACTGGTATTTCACCCTCAAGCATAGTTGACATAGCCTTTGTGATATTAACAAAGGTCAGTTCAGCAGCATCAATTTGGTCACCAATGATTTCGACCATTATGATAACCGTCGCGATAATAGTATTAGTCGTAATGGCACTTATCGCGATAAATATGCTAGTAATGTTAGTTTCTGCATGGGTGTTGTGTTATGCAGGAGTTATATTGCTTGGGTTTGGTGGCTCGAAATGGACTTCTGATATTGCAATAAATTACTTACGCACTGTATTATCGATTGGTATTCAGTTGTTTACGATGACATTAATTATTGGGATTGGGCAATCATTTATAGATCAGTATTTTTCTATTATTAAAAATGATATTCCTGATCTTAATAGTCTTATTGTTTTACTTCTGGCGTCAATCATTCTTTTAGTATTGACGAATAAATTACCGTTGTTGTTATCAGGCGTTGTAGGAGGAGCGTCCTTACAAGGGATTGGTGGGTTTGGAGCAGGTATGATTACTGGCGCTGCTACTACTGCAATGAGTGGCGCTGGGGCAATGGCAATGAGCGCTACAGCTCAAGTCAGTGGTGGTGCTTCCGCTCTAAAAGCAGCATTTGAATCTGCACAAGCGGCGATGGCCGAAGAATCTGGTTCTGGTGATAGAGGCGGTTCAGGTGGAGGATTTGGCGGCGGGGAAGATACCGGTTCCGTAGATACTTCTGGAGGACAACCATCAGGCAATTCCGGTGGTTCGTCTGCAGGGAGCAATACAGGTAGCGCCAGCGGAGGAAGCCAGGGGTTTGCTTCATCATTCTCACGAGCTGGCCGCATGGCTTCTCACATGGCGAGCGGGCTGTCTAATGGAGCTGCGGAGTATCAGATGATGAAGGGAAGTACTAATTCTATCCGATCACAACAGACCGTTGGTGGGGAAATAGCGAATCAAATACGTAAACACACAGCCGATCGTCAGAGTAACCACGAACAGGATGAGTTTGAGGGTGATAGTTTAACTGGCAGTAAAAAATCTTGATTTAGACGCGTCAGTTAGCGCGGTAACGTTAACTGACGCTTCCACTAAACACCTGTAAGGAGGTGGATAATGGCTGATTATAATAGCTTTGTTTTGGAAGGAATAAAAATTATTTTTGCCGATAACAACAAAGAGTTTATTAAAGAGATTTGTGAACCATTGATAAATATTCTATGTATCGAAGAATATTATTCTGCTACCGGCATTTATAATTATGATGATGCTGATGAGCAAACTGAGTTACTTAAAAATGCGCTAAGGGACTATAAAATGGCTCACTAGTGAGAAGAGGCTAACTGGATGTTAGCCTTTTTTAATTTTATTTTTAGATTGTTCAATGTGATGATTTAACACTTCTCTCTTTGCCTCTTCATAGGTTAGCTCTCCATTGATTACCTTATTTTTTATTTCATTAAAAAATGAGGAGCCTTTGGGATCTTTACTTGATAAAAAAAGACTGGCTTCAGCTCTCCGAAAAGCTTCTTTCCTTGCTTCTATGGAAAATGAATTAGCAGGGTTATTTTTGTTCATAAGTTGAAGTGCCCTTATTATTTATATTCGGGATGTTTTTATCTACAAGAGTTAGTCTTAACTCCGAGAATTTATTTCCTGATATTTTATAACACTGATTTTCATTTTTTTCAATATAAAGAGATTTGCTTTCTGGGCTACCACATGTCGTAGATGTTCTTGCATCAAGAAAAATAAACTTTTCTTGAAATCTTTCAATATATTTCATTGCTGTCATGCTAATAATAAAAAGAGCAACTGACACAGCAAAAAGGGATAAGCCTGATACTAAACGATTAAAATTAAATTTCCTTTTAATAACTAATGAACTGGCTAGATTGACCATGTTATAGGGGACCATAATTATGAGTCCTATCAATATTATTTTTTCAGGAAGATTGTTCACCTGTATATGATGTTGAGCCAAGTTTCCAATATATACTGAAATCATAGAGGATATTACTATTTTTGCTGGGGATACATCTCGCAAAAATATGTATATATAGACTGTAGTTGCACAAATCATTGCTCCTATTGGAAATGAGAGCATGAAAGCATAAGCTAATGTTGAGTAATTAAGATTTTCTGGGGCTATACCATAAGCTATGTCAAGCTTAAACTTTGCGATCCATAAGCATACTGAATATGTAAAGCCAGTTACGCCCCACTTAACCACTGTATTATTAAATACTTTATTTAATAAATCACGATATCCTATGTATACACTGGTTAATAAAGCTATAGATGATAGAAAAATTGGAGCGGCAATGTATATATTTTCTAGCCATAATGGGTTTTCTACAATCAAGTATCCAAAAGGTATTAAGTATATTATAGCCAATAGTTGAGGGTTGTTTAATTTGGGTGATGCGTCAACCAACTTATTTTTATATTCCATACAACGTCCTTATTTCAACTTTAACGCTAAATCTTCAGCTTTTGGATGATAATACCGCATTAGCATTCTTGGATCTTTATGTCCTGTAATTTTGGTTAGTTCATGCATAGGGAAAATTTCAGCTAGTCGAGATGTTGCCTCATGTCGAAGGTCATGAAATCTTAAATCTTTAAGGAAAGATTCATCACATAATGAGTTTGTTTTCTCGTATCGTTCTCTGGCTCGTTTTACAGCTCGGTCAAAAGCTCGGGTAATCGCGTCTGCACGCATATCAAAAACCTTATCAGCAGCTGGCTTAGAATGTTCCTTGAGACTGGACAGTATCGTAATGGCTTTCGTTGATAAAGGGACATCGCGGGCATTACCATTCTTAGTATCCGGCAGATGTGCAACTCGCCGATCAAGATCAATAAAGCGCCATCGAAGTTCTGCGATTTCGCTACGGCGCATGGCTGTCTCTAACGCCAGAAGAATGATTGCTGGCAATACTAATGAATGTGTTGCGGCGATGATATGTTCGATCTCGTTGGCTATTTCCTTTCCTGACGTAACACAGGTTTTCTCAGAAACTACAGGCAGCGCTTCCAAGCGTCTGGTCCTGGAGTTCTTGGGTTGGGGTTTGCGAATGGCCTCTACGGGGTTCAGCAGGCTCTCCATGCCCCATTCTTTCCGCGAAACATTGAATACATGAGAAAGTAAGGCCAAACGCCTTAAAACGGTTGCAGGAGCATAGATTTTCAACCATTCATCTCTCAGCTTGGCGACATCGGCACTCCTGATGCTGGCCATATAGTTTTTCGCCAGCTGAGTGCTTTTTAGTATCCGCACCAATGATCGGTCTTGCACTGCCCCTTTTTTGTCGGGAACAATCTCTTTTTCATATCGCGTTAGGGCTTCATACAATGTCGTAGATTCCGCTTCGCTGCGGCTAAGCCAAACTCCTCTCGCCATTTCTGACTCGATCATTTTGGCCCAAGCTTCTGCTTCCACTTTGGTGTTAAAGGTTTTGGTTTGAGAGGGAAAACCACGTTTACGGATTTGAGCTTCCCATTGGTAGTTACCACGTTTGCGTATAGTCGCCATTTCTGTCTGATTCCTAACGAACTGTGGCAATATTGTGGCAAAAAATCCATTTAAATTCGATAGGCATTGATTTTACAAGATCAATTTACGCATTCGTAATGCGAAGGTCGTAGGTTCGACTCCTATTATCGCACCATTTCAAATTCCTCTCAGGTCTACCGAAATCAACTCAAAGCCCGTATCTTATTAACAGAGTCATTTAGCCGAAAGTTCTCTTCGGATGATTTCTGCGCCTGCGCTTAGGGCATCGAGCTTACCTCTGGCTACCTGACGAGATAAGGGTGCCATACCACAGTTGGTAGAAGGATAGAGCTTGTCGGCATCGACAAACTGAAGCGCTTTACGTAACGTACTGGCGACTTCTTCTGGTGTCTCAATGGTATTGGTTGCCACGTCAATGGCTCCTACCATGACCTTTTTACCGCGAATCAGTTCAAGCAGATCCATTGGAACATGCGAGTTATGACATTCCAGTGAGATGATATC
The DNA here is from genome assembly GCF_030333525.1 of Citrobacter sp. CK188. Taxonomy (NCBI): domain Bacteria; kingdom Pseudomonadati; phylum Pseudomonadota; class Gammaproteobacteria; order Enterobacterales; family Enterobacteriaceae; genus Citrobacter; species Citrobacter sp. CK188. Next base: position 289,758 of record NZ_JAOWFU010000024.1, on the reverse strand, counting down.
GATATTAGACGTTTGCAGTTTGGGAAAAGCTTCTTCATATTGTCTCCACTCTGACCCCAGCGTCTTTTTCCAGTCGGTATTGGCTTTGATGCCATATCCATAGCAGATATGCACAGCGGTCTCGCATTTTAGCCCTTCAATGGCTTTTTCTAATGCGGCGATCCCCCAGTCATTCACTTCATCAAAAAACACATTAAATGCGGGCTCATCAAACTGGATAATATCGACGCCGGCAGCTTCTAACTCTCTGGCTTCCTGATTGAGAATTTTTGCAAATTCCCAGGCCAGCTTTTCGCGGCTTTTATAGTGGGCATCGTAGAGCGTATCGATCATCGTCATAGGCCCTGGCAGCGCCCATTTAATCGGCTGACGAGTGAGCTGGCGTAAATACTTTGCATCTTCAACAAAAACGGGTTTTTGACGCGCTACCGCATCAACAACGGTCGGTACGCTCGCATCATAGCGATTACGAATTTTAACAACCTGACGTTTCTCAAAATCAACGCCGCTGAGGTGTTCAATAAACGTGGTGACAAAGTGTTGGCGCGTTTGCTCGCCATCACTAACAATATCAATGCCTGCCCGTAGTTGATCATCCAGGGATAAACGTAGCGCATCTTGTTTTCCCTCGATTAATTCCTCATTTTGCAATTTCCAGGGCGACCAAAGCGTCTCAGGTTGAGCAAGCCAGGAAGGTTTAGGTAAACTGCCAGCCGTTGAAGTGGGTAGTAATATTTTCATAATCGATGACCTTTTATTTTCGGTTAATCAAAGAGCGTAGTGAGCAGACCATTTTTCAAGAATATCTTTGTATGGTTTGATGAAGTGCTCTTCTGTAAACTTTCCCTGCTCAATAGCCAGCTGGCTGCGTTCTTCCCGATCATAAACAATTTTTGTTAATGAATGATCCTGGTGGTTCAGATTTGGTTGATAGCATTGACCTGCTGCGGCGTTAGCATTGTAAATTTCAGGTCGGTAAATCTTCTGGAACGTCTCCATCGTGCTGATGGTGCTGATAAGTTCAAGATTCGTGTAATCACTAAGTAAATCACCAGAAAAATAAAAGGCTAAAGGTGCAACGCTATTTTGGGGCATAAAATAGCGAACCTGCAAATCCATTTTTTTGAAGTATTTCTCAGTTAACGAAGAACCACCTGGCTGGTATTCGATACCCAATACAGGATGCTGATTTCCAGTCCGATGATAGATATCGTTACTTGACACGCTGAGGCATATCACAGGTGGTTTTTTGAAATGCTCTTTGTATTCGTTTGAGTTTATGAAATGTTTAAATATGTTCCCATGCAAATCACCAAAATTATCTGGAATGCTAAACTCAGGTTTGTTTTTGTTATGTTCTGGCAGTAATACGCTAAAATCATAATCTCGTACGTAAGAGGAAAAATTATTCCCGACAATACCTTCAAAACGTTCGTTGTTCTTTTTGTCAATAATATTGGTTTTTAATATTTCAATAGCGGGGAATGTATCGCTGCTGCTATCAACGTTAATATTCATCGCAACAGAAATGATATCAAGTTCCACAGAATAACGATCGCTTTTGGGGTTATCCCAATACGCCAGTGTATTGAAGCGATTGTCAATCATCACTAACGTGTTGCGTAAGTTTTCCTGGCGGTTCTTTCCTCTGGCCAGATTCGCAAAGTTGGTAGTAATACGCGTATTTTCAGAAGGGTTATAATGCTCATCGAAGCGACTGCTTTTGATCGTAAATGTAAAATCGTTATTCATCGTGATCCTGCATCCTAAGTCATGATATGAAAACTGAATTAATTTATTGATTTTACAGAGTTACCTGACTTTATTATTGAGCAGTCTTCATGTTATCAATAAGTGAGTAAGGTCTCTTTTATGCCAGAGTCACTGGATGAGTGAAAGAGACTTAATTTCATTACAACATGAGTCATATTCATGGTCTGCTGTACGGTCAAACCCGGTCATGCTTGTAATCGATTAAGTTGAATAGTGATTCTTCTGACTGACCGGTTCACCTGGCTCTGTTATTCAAGCGCAGCCGGCAGGAGGCTGTGCAGCAGAACATTAGCGCCTTTTTCTGCCCATTCCGGCTGAATGTTTTCTGCCTCGTTGTGGCTGATGCCTTTTTCGCAGGGGATAAAAATCATGCTGGCGGGCGCGATTTTGCTGATATAACAGGTATCGTGACCGGCGCCGGACACCATCCGTTTGCTGCTGTATCCCAGTGCCTGGGTCGCGTTTGCGCTGCGCTGTAGACAGGTCTCGTCAAATGCGATGGGGGCGTAATCGAAGATACGTTCCACGTCGAGCTGAATGCCGCGCTGATTCAGATCGGCGGTTGCCTTGCGAAGCGCCGTTTCCATTGTCTGGAGGGCGGCAGTCTGTGGATGACGAAACTCCACGCTGCAATGTACTTCCCCGGGCACTACGTTACGCGATCCCGGTGAAATCTGCGCCATGCCGATTGTCGCTCTGCCGTCTGGTTCGTGCTGATTGCCAATGTCTTCCACCGCCAGCGCCAGACGGGCGAAGGCGGTCAACGCATCGCGGCGGCTGGCCATTGGCGTGGTGCCGGCATGGGCGGCAAATCCGCGGATTACAACGTTGAACCAGCGCTGGCCCATAGCGGCATGCACCAGGCCGATATCAATACCTTCCTCTTCGAGAATCGGGCCTTGCTCGATATGTAGCTCGTAACAGGTGTAGACAGGGAAGGCGACGGCGGGCTGGTCGCCACGGTAACCGATGGCCTCAAGCGCCTCGCCGACGCTGATGCCGTCCTGATCTTCACGCGCCCATGCGTATTGTTGTGTGAACTGCCCGCTCCAGACGCCGGAGGCCAGCATTGCTGGTGCGAAGCGCGCGCCTTCTTCATTGGTCCAGTTGACCAGTACAATATCGCGTTCGGTCTCTATGTTCTGATCGTTTAAAGTACGCAGCACTTCCAGCCCGGCCAGCACGCCGTAAATTCCATCATATCGCCCACCCAGCGGCTGAGAATCAACGTGTGAACCGGTCATCACCGGCGCAAGCTGTGGTTTTTTACCGGCGCGGCGAATAAACATGTTGCCCATGCTATCGATTTCGCAGCGAAATCCGGCTTCCTGCGCCCAGTCGCGCAGTAAATCACGGGCGAGGCGATCCTCATTGCTTAATGCCAGTCGGGTGACGCCACCGGCTGGCGTGCCGCCGATTTGCGCCATTATCTCAAGCGTCGACCATAAACGCTCTGCGTTCACGCGGATCATACGTCTTCCTTTTTGGTGCGATAGCGAAAGTCACAGCATGCGCCACCCTGCATGATGGTGGTCGTACGGGTCAGCTCCACGTCGGGCGCGTAGCCGACGATAAATTTCTCATCGCGGGCGCAGGAGAGCAGGTGGCCAATCTCACCGAGGCCCATCTCGTGGTACATCTCGGCATAACGGCAGCGGGTGACGTTATAGTTGTACTGCTTGTCGTCGGCGTCGATCACTTTGACATCCAGCGCGTTATCCTTCTCCCACAGGTATTGCAGGGCGATAAAACTCTTCACGTCTGTGCCATTCGGCTCCTTGCGCGCAAATTCTTTACCGGCATCGATCGCCGCCTGCTCAATGGCTTCGCCAATGACCGCCTGGGCGCGGGCTTTCCCTATCTCGCGCACCAGGATTTCATAGATTGGTTTAATAATCTCTGCTTCTATTTTGCGGCGGGCGAGAATGCCCAGCTCATTATTATCACTCATCACATTGCCTCACTGCGTTACTTCGTTTTGGCGCCGCCCAGTACCGTTTGCGGCTGCCATTTACCATCCACGACTTTGTAGACGGTGAAAGACGGCGATTTCAGGTTGCCTTCATTATCAAAAGCGATCTGCCCGGTAACGCCGGAATAGCTTATTGCGCGCAGAACAGGCAGATACTCAGCCGGATCGACAGAGTCGGCTTTTTCCATCGCGGCAACCAGAACGCGGGTGGCGTCATAGGCGAACGGGGCGTGGAGTTCAATATGGGTGTGGTAGCGAGACTGATACTCTTGTTCGAACGCCTTACCGCCCGGCATCTGCTCAACCGGCAGGCCCGGCTCCAGCGCCACGACGCCTTCACCTTCTTTCTGGGCCAGTTGCAGGAAGGTCTGGCTGACGAAGCCGCCTGCGCCCATCAGCGTGGCGTTCATACCCAGCTGTTTGATACGACGCGCCAGCGGCGCGGCCTGGCTATCCACACCGCCGAAGAAGATCAGGTCAGCGTTTTTGCTACGAATGGCGGTCAGCACGGCGCTGAAATCCACGGTTTTGTCGTCAACGTACTGGCGGTCAACAATCTTCACGCCCTGCGCTTCAAGTGATTTTATAAACTCGTCAGCCAGCCCCTGACCGAATGCGGTACGGTCGTCGATCACGGCAATACGTTTTGCCTTCAGGGTATTCACCGCATACTGACCGGCAAACTGGCCGCCGTCATCGTCATGCCCCATCACACGGAAGCTGGTATCAAAGCCCTGTCTGGTATAGGCATGGCCGGTGGCAACGGGCGCGACCTGGGCGATACCCGCATCGTGATAAACGCGTGCCGCCGGAATACTGGTGCCGGTATTCCAGTGGCCGACCACGCCCGCCACGCCGCTATCGACCAGACGCTGCGCCACAGCCACGGCAGTGCGCGGGTCGGACTGATCGTCTTCAGATTGCAGCCTGAAGGTCACCGCTTTACCACCGATGGTCGGGTGCTGCTTGTTGATATCGTCAATCGCCAGTTGGGCGCCATTCTCCAGATCTTTACCAATACGGGCAGACGGGCCGGTAAGCGGGCCTGCAAGACCGATGGTCACGGTTTCGCTTTTAGCTGACCATGCACCTGTTGAGGCAAAACTACTGAGCAGAATAGCGGCGCTGAGCGCACTGATTTTTACTGTTTTCATTGTTTTTCCCTGCTGTTGGTGAGTGTATTAAACAGGCATTTCGCCCAAATAAATCTGTGCAATTTGGTCGTCATTAAGCATCGCTTTCGACTCGCCGTGATGCACAATGCTGCCGCTGTCCATCACCCAGGCGCTGTCGGTTACTTCCAGCGCCAGTCGGGCGTTTTGTTCAATGAGCAGCAGGGCGACGCCGCGTGCGCGCAGCCCGGCGATCACGGTAAAAATGTTTTCCACCATCCTGGGGGCTAACCCCATAGACGGCTCGTCGAGGATCAGCAAACGCGGGCGGCTCAGCAGGGCGCGGTTGAGCGCCAACAGCTGCTGCTCGCCGCCAGAGAGCAGTCCTGCAAGCTGGTGCTGGCGTTCGCCAAGACGCGGGAAACGCTCAAAAATCTCTGCCATTTCGCGCTTAACGCGGGCGGCGTCACGCCTTAACCATGCCCCCATCTGCAAATTTTCAAGCACCGTCATGCGGGCAAAGATGCCGCGACCTTCCGGCACCATCACCAGCCCGTTGCGCAGCAGCGTCTCCGGTTTCTGTTTGCGTACGGCTTTGCCATTGAACTCAATGTTGCCGTTAAAACTTTCCAGCCCGGTGATGGCGCGCACGGTGGAACTTTTACCCGCGCCGTTGGCGCCAATCAGCGTGGCTTGTTCACCCTCATGCAGGGTAAAGGAGATATCGCGAACGGCCTGAATACCGCCGTAATGCACATCCAGGCGTTCCACCTTCAGTAACTCAGACATGCTTATTGCCTCCAAGCCAGGCTGCGATAACTGCCGGATCGCGACGCACGCTATCCGGCGTGCCGCAGGCCAGCGTTTTGCCGTAATCGAGCACCGTCAGGCGGTCGCAGATGTTCATCACCAGCTTGACGTCGTGCTCGATCATCAGCAGGGTTTTGCCATCTTCACGAATACGGATTAACAGCTCGCCAAGCGCGACCTTCTCGGCGGCGTTCATCCCCGCAGCAGGTTCGTCAAGCGCCAGAAGCAGCGGATCTGTAGCCAGCGCGCGGGCGATCTCAAGACGACGCTGGTGGCCGTAGGCCAGATCGCAGGCGCGGTAATGGGCAAACTTAGCAATGCCGGTGTACTCCAGCCAGCGCCAGGCCTGTTCGCGGGTTTGCGCTTCTTCCTCACGGGCGCGTTTATGGCGGCTCAGTGCAGCCCATAGCCCATTACGGGTACGAACGTGGCGACCGACCATCACGTTTTCCAGCACCGACATCTCGTTGAACAGACGCACGTTTTGAAAAGTGCGTGCAATCCCGGCGGCGGTGACTTTCTCTATCTGTTTTGGGTAATAGGGTTGGTCTGCAATAAAAAACGCCCCCCTGTCTGCCGGATAAAGCCCGGTAATCAGGTTAAAACAGGTGGTTTTTCCGGCTCCGTTGGGGCCGATCAAACCGTAGATCTCGCCTTTATTAATGGAAAGCGAAACATCGTCCACGGCGGTCAGGCCGCCAAAGCGTTTGGACATATTGCTCACGGTTAACAGGCTCATGCTTTCACCTCTTTGTGGCGAACCGGCCAGATACCGGATGGGCGAACCAGCATCACCAGCACCAGTGCAAGGCCGTAGAAGAGCTGACGCAAAATTTCCGGGTCAATCAGTACCGTGCCGAACAACATCTGTTGAACAGGGGCCGCCTGGCTACGGAGCAGTTCCGGCAGAGCGGTCAGGAGCACCGCACCGAGGATCACTCCGGGGATATGGCCCATACCGCCCAGCACCACCATCGCCAGCACGGCAATGGACTCTTGCAGGGTGAAGGATTCCGGGGAGACAAATCCCTGAAACGCGCCAAACAGTGCGCCAGCGACGCCGCCAAACGAGGCGCCCATAGCAAAAGCCAGCAGCTTATAGTTGCGCACGTTAATGCCCATCGCGCGGGCCACGTCTTCGTCCTCACGAATCGCGTGCCAGGCGCGACCGATACGTGAGTGTTGCAGGCGCAGGCAGACAAAAATGATCGCCACAATGACCAGCATCAGCAGGTAGTACCACAGCCACAACGCGGGTACTTTAAAGCCGAGCCAGTGATAAACACCGCTGAACTTCAGGCCAAACAGATTAAGCGTATCCACGCCGGTGATGCCTTTGGCACCGTTGGTGATATTCACCGGGCGATCGAGGTTGCGCATCAGAATGCGGATAATTTCGCCAAAGCCCAGCGTAACAATTGCCAGATAATCCCCGCGCAGCTTCAGCGTCGGTGCGCCAAGCAAAATGCCGCATACGGCAGCGACCAGCGCCGCAGCCGGAACGATCAGCAGATACGAGGTATGTAGCCCGTCCGGGAACCAGACGGCGAGGATTGGGAACACCTCAGACAGATGGGGAGAGGCCAGCAGAGCGGCCAGATAAGCCCCAACGGCATAAAAGGCAATAAACCCCATATCCAGCAGGCCGGTATAGCCCACGACGATATTGAGCCCCAGCGCCAGCATGATGTAGAGCAGGGCGAAATCGATCACGCGGACCCAGTAGTTACCGCCAAGCTGACTGGCAACGACAGGAGCGATCAGCAATGCGATGCAGAACAAGGTCATGCCTGACCAGAATTTGCGCGTCGTGGCTGGAGCTTGCAGTTGTACGGTTGTCATTGATTTTCCCTTACGCTCTGTGCGCCACGCGCTCGCCCAGCAAACCTGCCGGACGGAATACCAGCACCAGGATCAACACGATGAAGGCAAACACGTCCTGGTAATTACTGCCAAAGACGCCGTTAGTGAGCTCACCGAGATAGCCCGCACCCAGCGCTTCTATGACACCCAGTAAAATCCCGCCGATCATCGCACCGCGAATATTGCCAATGCCGCCAAGCACGGCGGCGGTGAACGCTTTAATTCCGGGGAGAAAGCCCATTGAGAAGCTGGCGTTACCGTAGTTGCTCGCCATCATCACGCCGGCCAGCGCCGCAAAAATGCCGCCGATAGCAAACGTCAGGGTGATGATGGCGTTTGGGTTAACGCCCATCAGCGTGGCGACCCGCGGATTCTCTGCCACTGCGCGCATGCCTCGCCCGAGGCGAGTGTATTCAACCAGCAGCCACAGACCGGTCATGACTGCCAGCGCCAGCCCGACGGTGACAATGCCGGTGAGAGTGATAATCGCGGGTGGATGAGTTTCGCCGCCGGAGGTCACGGCGATCGGGGCCATCGACAGGATCTGCGGGAACATCAGCGGGTTGCGGGTCCAGACGATCATCGCCACGGTTTGCAGTAATACGGAAACGCCGATACCGGAGATCAGCGGAGCCAGCCGTGGGGCGTTACGCAGCCTGCGATAGGCGAAACGTTCTACCGCCATTGCCAGCAGGGCGCAGACGGCCATCGCAATGAGCAGCGCTACACCGAGTTGCAGTAACTGCGGCATAGCAGGGAAGGTATGATTCAGGACATTGATGGCGGAGAGCGTAGTAAGCGCGCCAACCATCAGGATATCGCCGTGAGCAAAGTTAATAATACGCAAAATACCATACACCATGGTATAGCCCAGCGCGATCAGCGCGTAGATGCTGCCCAGCATCACACCGTTTATCAGTTGTTGTATGAGTGTGTCCAACGTTTGTACCCGACAAATTGCTCTTTCAGTGGGTACCATCCAATAATTGAATAAAATTGTAAAATACACATATATTATTTCTTATGATAAACAGATATTTTTATATCTTAATGATTAATATGATTATTTTATTAATCACAAAACAAGGTTATAGCCTAAAGAAATCAATATATGAATAAAACAGAACAGTTGACGACATTACCCTCCTTTGCGGAGAGTCGCCTTGCCAACGATCCTCCGTTGCGGGCGGTGCGCGCCTTTGAAGCCATTGCCCGGTTAGGAAGCGTGACGCAAGCCGCGAGGGAACTGGCGATTTCGCCATCTGCGGTTAGCCATCAGCTCAAATTGCTTGAGGGATATCTGCAAATCGCGCTCACCGAACGGCATGGGCGACGACTGGCGCTGAGCCAGCAAGGGCGTGAATATTATCGTTCGATCCGTGCGGCGTTTAACGTTTTGCGTCAGGCGACGGAGCATCTGGTGGAGCAGGAGCAGACCCGGCAGGTAACGATTAGCCTGATTCCGCTTTTTGGGATGGGCTGGTTTATTCCTCGCCTGCCGATGTTTATGCGCGCGAACCCGCATACCGAGATTAACGTGGTGTATGCCAATCACCGCAACTATCTGAGTGATGCTTCAGACATGTCGATCCGCTTCGGCAATGGCAACTGGGCGGGATACCAGAGTGAAAAACTGATTTCCGGGCGCATGGTGCCAGTATGCAGCCAGGCGTTTTTGCGACTGCATGGTCATATTGATACCCCGGAGCAACTGATGCAGATGCCGCTGCTGCATGATGAAGAACGAACCACCTGGCATCAATGGTTTATTCAGCAGGGCGTGAAGCGTTCCCCGCCGCGCAGCGGCCCCTTGTTTGAGGACGGTCTGCTGACGCTGGCGGGCGTACAGGCAGGACTGGGATGCGCCCTGATGCGCGAACCCCTCATTATGCCGTACCTGGACAAAGGCGAGCTGGTGAAGATTTTCGATCTGCCAATAGATGACGGGCGCGACTACTATTTGTGCGTCCGCCAGGATAGTGAAATGACGCAGGATGGCAAGCTATTACAGAACTGGTTAAGGCGCGAAGCGGCTACCGTATAACGATGTCACCGCATATGAAGCGAATAAGGGGCGACATAATGAAATGCCGTTTTCAGCGCAGCGTTGCATAGCCTCTGGAGAACGCAATTTCTTCCCGGTCGCAGACGACTTGCCAGGCGTCTGCTGACGGGGTGATAAATCCCCGCAGCCCCAGAGGCCGTAATAGCGTGGCGTCGCGTTCTGTATTCAGCGTTAGTAGCGCCGTTTGCAGCGCCGCAATGGCCTGTGGATTAACGGTATCGCTTGCCACCAGTAAAGGCATCGGTGCGGGAACGCTGCGCGTCAGTATGCGCACATGGCGCGTTAGTTCCGGCTCATACCGGCACAGAAGCGACCAGGCATAGCTGTCCAACGGGCCGACATCCGCTTCGCCCGCCGCCAGCGCTTCCACCACGCGTCGCGGGGTGATTAGCGGCCCGACAAGCGTGTGATAGAGCGTCTTTCGCGTCTCGTTAATGTATGCCGACAGATGATAGCGTACCGCGTTATAGCCGGAGTGCGACTCCGGGTTGGTATACGCCAGCCGCCCGCCGAACGTCTCTTCCAGACATCTGGCGGTAGACGATGTCGGCACCATAAATAGGGTGCGGTAGTGCCCTGGAATCCCTTCCCTGGCGGCCTCTTCCGTAACCGGCGCGGCCACCGGGCGTACCGGAAAGCGCCGCTGCGCGAAGGGCCAGCCGCACATGAATACCGCCAGCAGATCGGAACGAGCCCATAGCCCCTCCAGCCTGGCCGGGGCCGGGTAGTCAACAATCTCTGCCGTCAGCCCGGCGCGGCGCACGGCTTCGGGCAGGAGTCTTTTCCACCCCTCCGCCGCAGCCGGAGTTACCGAGTACATTCTTGCGTTAACAATCATCGGTAACGTAGCTCCTGACCAATACCCAGCGCACGCGCTTTCTTCAGCATCGTATGCCCCAGCGCAATATCGCTTAGCGACAGCCCCCGGTGCCAGAAGAGGATGGTTTCATCATCATTTTCACGGCCTGGCTTCGTGCCTGCGACAATGTCGCCCAGCTCGGCATGCAGGGTATGCTCACTTAATTTTCCCGCTTCTACGTGGGCTCGCAGTGAACCAAACATGCCGCCTTTGCACTGCCCCCAGTCGTCCACCACCAGCTTGTCCATCATGTCGGTGAGCGACAGCTCCACGGCGCTCATGGTGCCGTAGGGCACAACAAAGGCGCCGGGCTTTATCCATTCTGTTTTTAACAGCGGCGTCGGCGCATTAAGACGCGAGGCTTCGACCACAATATCCGCGCCGCGCACGCAGCTTTCCCAGTCATCGGTAACGATGATTTTTTTGCCGAGATCCTGCTCCAGACGGCGGGCAAATGCGGTACGGCTTTCCGGGCGACGCGAATGAATGCGGATTTCATCAAAATCATAAATGCTGTTGAGCAGACGAACGTTCCACCAGGCGGTTCCCCGCGCGCCGATATGCCCCAGCACTTTACTGTTGCGGCGGGCAAGGTGGCGTGCGCCCAGCGCGGTAAGCGCGCCGGTGCGCATATCGGTGATCGCTGACGCGTCCAGAATGGCGACCGGCATCCCGGTGCGCGGATCGAACAGGTTCAGTAGCGCCATTTCCGAGGGCAGCCCGAGCGTATAGTTATTGACATAATCGCCGACGATTTTTACCCCGGCGAGTCCCAGCGGTTCGATATAACCGCGCAGCACGTTAAAGTGGCCGTTAAACGCTTTATCGGGAATTAAATGCATGCGCGGTTCAATGACTGTTTTTTTCTCTCCCTGTGCCCGCAGCCCGTCCTCCACCGCCGTGAGGATTTCCGTATCCGTGAGCTTCAGTTGGTCAACGTCGGGGCCGTTTAGCCAGGTTAAATGGATGGGTTGAGTCATAGATTTCTCTCACTGGTAGCATGGTTCGCATCGGGTCGTACGTGGGTGAAAAGCCGCTGGCGAGTTAATACGCCAACGGGCGCGCCGCATTTGGTGACGGTGATGCTGTCGGCGCGCCGGGAAAGCATCAGCGCCAGCGCGTCTTTCAGGGTAGCGTTGACGTCAAGCCGTTGTGGATGGTCAGCGCTCAGAGACGTTTCCATCGCCTGGGCGACCGGGGTAATAGCAAGAAGTTTCAGCGCCGCATCGCTGCCGACAAAAGCCGCGACGAACTCATCCGCCGGGGCCGAGAGCACTTCAGCGGGCGGGGCATACTGGCACAGGCGTCCTTCGCGCATAATGGCGATGCGATCGCCCATTTTGATGGCCTCATCAAGATCGTGAGTGACGATAATCACCGTCTTTTTCACGCGTTGCAGAATCTGCTTAAACTCGGTCTGTAATCGCCCGCGAACCAGCGGATCGATGGCGCCGAACGGTTCATCCATCAGCATGACCGGCGGGTCCGCCGCCAGTGCGCGGGCAACGCCGACCCGTTGCCGCTGACCACCGGAAAGCGCGGCAGGAAATCGGTTGGCGTATTGCCGGGCATCCAGCCCGACCAGTTCCAGTAATGTTTCCACTCGCGCCTGAATACGCGAGGCGCTCCAGTCCAGCAGGCGCGGCACCGTGGCAATGTTGTCCGCGACGGTCATATGCGGGAACAGTCCGACGTTCTGAATAACGTAGCCGATATGCCGACGCAGCATCACCGGATCTTCCGTTGCGACGTCGCGCCCGTTTACCCGGACACGCCCGGAAGTGGGTTGTTCCAGCCGGTTGATTAAGCGCATGGTGGTGGTTTTACCGCAGCCGGAAGGGCCAATCAGGGCCGTGGTGGTTCCCTCTTCAAACGTCATGGAGAGATCGTCAAGCGCTTTACGCGGCGAACCAGGATAAATTTTGCTAATATTTTCCAGAGTAATCATTGTATTAGCCCTTTACGTCGGCTGAGAATACAGGCGCTCAAGCAGGGCGAAAAGCGCTTCGATAGCCACAGCGAGCAGAATAATCGGCACCGCGCCGACCAGCAGGCGCGACATGTCCATGATGGCAATGCCGGTGGTGACAAAATCCCCCAGACCGCCGCCACCGATAAATGACGCCAGAGCCGCGCCGCCGACAACCTGTACGGCGGCGGTACGGCAGCCGGCGAGAATGCCGGGAGCCGCCAGTGGCAGTACGATTTTGCCTGTGACCTGCCAGGGCGTCAGCCCCATGCCGTGCGCCGCTGAGAGCGTATCCGGGTTCACGGACTGAATGCTGGTGCAGGTGTTGAGCAAAATCGGCGGCACGGCCAGCACCACCAGCGCGACGACTGAAGGCAGCAGGCCAATACCGAGAAACGGCATGACCGCCGCAAGGATCGCCAGACTTGGGATCGTCCGCAGCGTGCTGGCGCCGCTGGTGATGATAAAAGCGAGGCGAGGGATGTTCGCGATCAGCACGCCCGTCGGGATAGCAATAATCAGGGCGATGCTGAGCGCCAGCCCGCACATCATCAGATGCTGCCACACTGCCTGCCAGAACAGCGGCTGGTTATCCAGCACCCATAGCCATGCCTGGATTATCATTGGTCTCTCCCCTGTAAAACGCGCCGCTGTAGCCGGACAAAAAACAGATCCGCGCCGATCGCCAGCAGCGACGTCAGGCCGCCGCCGATAAATATTTTCTCTGGATAGCGCTGATCCAGCCCGGCGAGAATAATTGCGCCAAGTCCACCGGCGTTGATATATGCCGCGACCGTAGCGATGCCGATAAGCGTGGTGGTGGCAATGCGCAGTCCGGTGATGATGAACGGTAGCGCCAGCGGCAGTTCCACTTCGCGCAGATTGCGCCAGGCGCCATATCCCATTCCGCGCGCCGCTTCGCGGACGTCCAGCGGAATGGCATGAAAACCGGTGGCAATATTGCGGGTCAGGATCATCAGCGCATAGGCTGTCAGCCCGACAATCGCCGGGAGCATTCCGATGCCGAGCCACGGGATGAGCAGTGCGAATAGCGCCAGCCCTGGAATGGAAAAAATCATGCCGGTGACCGCCATCACCAGCGCATACAGTCGCGGGCGGCGGGCGGTGGTAATGCCGAGAAACAGTGAAATAGCGAACGCCATCAGCATTGCGGCGCCGACCAGTACCAGATGCTGCCAGAGCGCCAGCAGAATGTCGTCATAGTGTCGCGTCGCCCAGCGCATCAGGAGGTCTCCAGCAATACGGCCTGGCCTGCAAGCCATTCCGGCTGCATTATCGCGTCGGCCAGAACGGAAATATCGCCAGCGCTGGCGCGATCTTCATCCAGCGGCGCCACCCGAGCGCGAATCTTGTCGTGTAATGCCGTTGCATAGCGTCCTGGCCGTGGCGACGCCTGAAGATCCAGCGCCTGCGCGGCGACCAACAGTTCAATGGCCACCAGATAGCGCAGGCTTTCCAGTAGTCGTGTGGTTTTGGCGACCACCCCCATTGCCTGCGAGGCGTAATCTTCAATCCGATCGGCTACCGGCATCGTCAGCGGGGAGAGCGGCTGGGCATGATGGGCGATATCGCTGACCAGCGCGGAAACCGTCTTTTGCAGCGTGGCGAAGCCTGTCTGCCCGGCGTGGCGGGTGAGAAAACGCGGCAGGCCGCTGGCGGCGGGTGACATCAGTTTCATGATGCGTTCGCCGCTGCATGCGGCATGGCGGGCGAGAGCCAGCCCGAGGCTTTCCAGCGCCAGCGCCAGATGCGTGGCATCAAAATTGGCATTTGCCAGAACCTGTTCAGACTCAGCCAGCAGGCCGGGATTGTCGTCGGCGCTGTTGAGTTCCAGTTCCACCGCCGCGCGGGCATTCAACCAGGCATGGCAAACGCAGGCCAGCACCGGCGCGACGCAGCGGAAGCTGAGCGGGTCCTGCAACGAACGCGCGCTGCCGGGCTGGAGTAGCGGGCTGCCTTCCAGCAGCGCCAGCAGATACGCGGCGGTTTTAGCCTGTTGCGGTGCGGGGCGCATCCGCGCCGCCCAGGGCGTCAGCGGCGAGATATTAGCGCGAAACGCTTCAAACGAGAGCACGATAGCGCCCGCGTGGGCGTTCATAAGCCGGGCGGCGTCGTGCAGCAGCAGCGCGGCGAGGCCGACGCTGGCGGCGTTAGACGACACCAGCGCCAGCCCGTCTTTTCCACGCAGCGGCGCAGGCGTCAGACCCGTCTGGTTCAGCAGTGCGGAGACTGGCGCCACCGTACCCTGATATTCCGCTTCGCCATCGCCGATGAGCGCGCATCCGATATGCGCCAGCGGCGCGAGATCCGCTTCGCCGATAGATCCGATAAGCGGAACGCGCGGATGGATGCCTTCGTTGATAAAGGCCAGCAGCGCCTGCGCCACGGGCAGAGAAATACCCGATGCGCCCTGCACGAAACCCGCAAGACGCGCCAGCATGATCGCGCGAACCTGTGCGGGCGTTGCCTGCTGGCCGACGCCGACCGCCCGCGCCAGCGGGATTCGTCGCTGAATTGCCTGTAGCAGATCCTCATCGTGACGGTCATTTTGCGTGTGCAGCAGCGTCGTATCGACATTAGCGCCAAGCCCGGTGGTGACGCCATAGATATGCTTTCCGGCGCTGATGCTGTGCAGCAGAAAATCAAAGGACGCGCTGATGGCCTGCTGCGCCTGCGCCCCCAGCGCGACAGTCTGGCCGCAGTCAGCGACAGCTCGCACGTCATCAAGCGTGAGCGGCGCGTCGCCCAGAAAAAGTGTCGTTGTCACGGTCGTACCCTATTTAATTACGCCTTTTGCGCGCAAAAAGTCTTCCGCCACATCGCGCGGTTCTTCTTTATTCTTTTCCACTTCCGCATTCAGTTTTTGCATCGTGGCGTTATCAAGCAACTGGCTGATGTTATTTAAAATGTCGCGAACCTGGGGATGTGCCTGTAGTGCTGTATCGCGCACGACCGGCGCAACTTCGTAGGGAGGGAAGAGGTGTTTGTCGTCTTCCAGTGCGACATACTGGTTTTCCGCGATTTGCCAGTCGGTTGCGAAGCCGTTTGCGACGTCTATTTGCCCGGCAGCAAGGGCGTCGTAGCGCAGGCCGACTTTGGCAAACTGGCGGAAAGCTTTAAATTTAATGCCGTAGGTCTGCTCCAGCCCTTTCAGGCCGTCCTGGCGGTCGCCAAACTCCGCACCTGCGCCGATGGTCAGTTCCGGCGCGGCTTTGGCGAGATCGGAGAGCGTTTTCAGGTGGTATTTCTCTGCGGTTTGTTTGCTCACCAGCAGTGCGTAGCCGTTGTTCACGCGGGCTGGTTGCAGCCAGGTGAGATGATATTGCTGCTGGTAGGCGTCGCTGACCTGCTTAAACACCTGTGCGGCATCGGAGGAGGGCTTTCCTTTGACCACTGCGCTGAGCGCCGTACCTGTATATTCCGGGTACATATCAATTTCGCCTTTCAGCAGCGCGGCGTGGGCGATTAACGTCCCGCCCAGGTTTGTTTTGCGTTCAACGGAAAGCCCGGATTGCTCCAGTGCCTGGGCATAGATTTCCGCCAGAATATATTGTTCGGTAAAGTTTTTGCTGCCCACAACGAAATCCGCTGCCTGCGCCTGCGCTGCGAACAACCCCAGCGCCAGCCAGGAGGCTGCCAGTTTGTTTTTTATGCTCATCCCCGTTTCCCCGCAAAGAAATGCATGAATTTACTTGTATATACAAACCAGCGAAGCTAGCAGCATATTGACGGCGCATGAAATAGGGATTCGTTCTTTCTTATAACGAAACTTTAAATGTTTACTATTTGGCTGACTTCTCCTCGTACCAGCATCGCCAGACAAGTTTCAGACGGGGCTCAGTGCCGTTGAATGGTCTTAACAGCGGAGAGCGCCGGGTGGATACATAAGTAATTTTGGCTGCTCAGTAATCCCATCTTTTTTAATGCCGACCTCTTATAGTAAGAGACCGTTTTTTCAGAGATGTTTATTGCGCTGTACATTCGTTTCACATTCCCGGCGCGGACAAACTCGCTGAGAATAAAAAACTCTTTGTCAGTGATGGTGTTACTTTCCGTATTTTTTCTATTTGAAATAGCTATCAGAATATCGTTTAATTCTGATAATGTTTTGTTTTTATTGAAGTAATATACACCGTGCTGGCAAAAGAAATGGCGACGGGAATGCAGGCCTGACGGTGATATGCACAGCGTAACCTTACTAAAGAAAAAGGTTATTAACCTGTCGAGTAAACCCGGCTCTCTGACGGAGAGTAACACAACGGTATCTTTTGATAGCGAAAAAAAGGTGGTTAGCGTGAAACGTTCAAACTCGCCAGCATCGCTTAAAAAAATGCTCTCAACACGCGTACCTGACTCTTTCATCCCTTTCGATATACCCGTCAGATAATAGACGTCATCAGACACTATCACTATTTTCGACTTCATTTGAATCCCTTTTTTATATTTGAAATATGCTGGTTTCCTTAATATTTAAATCGTTATTACGAATGATTCTCGCTCATCAACGGGCCAGAGAAATCCCTGGGCATAATGTACGTCGCTCTCCGAAATAAAGCGGTGCTGGTATTCATTTTCAACGCCTTCCACCAGAACATGATCCGTCAGATATTCCACCTGTGTTACCAGCGTTGTCATTGCTGGGGTATCCTGTTCAGCGGATATTCTCCAGAGTTCATGTTTATCAATTTTAATCCCATCAAAGCGAAAGGGGAGTTGCGCAATTAACGGAATATGCCTGACATAGAGATCGTCCAGCCAAAGTTGAGTATTAAAAGCGCGCATTAGGGTCAGAATTGCATCAATATGCGGCACAAGTTGTGGAAAATAAGACTCGCTTTGCTGGCAATCAATTTCAATAACCTTTGGGCCGGGTAACATGGCAAGAATCGATCTGAGCCACACCAGATTCATAAGCAATGGAATCGTAATATTCAAAAATAAAATGCCATTGCGATCGTGCTGATTTGCTACTCCCGTGCATATCTGTTCCTGAACAATATGTGACAGGAGTTCTGGCGAAACAGAACGGAAAAATAGCTCTGGATCTGCCCCTTCCGGCTGGCAGAGCACCTCACCGCCAATCCGTCTACCGGTCTGGACATGAATGATAGGTTCGATACGGCACATGAGTTTCATAATAATGGCATATCCTTTTTAATTATAAACGGTGCATCAGGCTTTTCTGGGATTAATTAAATCGGTCGCGATAAGATATGCTTGCACTTTTTAGTGGATTACTGTTTATCGCTTTCAGCATTTTTATGTGTTCATTTTTAGTGCTTAGATGCAGCTTTTTATTGATCTTTTTGATGTAGTAAAAAAGCGTGTGATAGCGTTTATTTATTATTTTTGCGATGTCATGGGTAGGCGTGCTGTGGGCCAGTTCGGTCAGCACGGTCCATTCAATGTCGTCAAAAGAATCCGGCTGTTCTATTTCAGCCATGAGATCGTTAATGTACTGGCTGTAAAAAGCCTCATCCAGCCAGCAGGCATGAACGGCATGATTAAGCTCGGACATGGGTTCATACTTAGAAACGATATTGATATAATGAAAACTTCGCAAAACCTGAAGCAGGTAACTGTTACGCGTAAAAGTAAACACCGTTAAGCGAATGCCAGGATAGTTTATCTGCATATCATAAATGAAATTAAGCGCCTCCAGCGCACTCTCCTCCAGCGTAAAAACTTCCATGACGACATTATCAATAATATGGTTTTCTATTTTGTATTTTGCTTCTCTGAATGTCGGGCTGGTGTGTAATACCAAAGGGTTGATCAGGTGTTTGCAAAGAAAATTAATCATATAGTTATCGGTATCAATAATTAACGTTGAATGGAGCGGCTGCGTAACGCTATTTAATGACTTGACAGAGTTTTCTATCATGACTAAATCAAATCTTGCAGTGGAAGGATTACAGGATGAGTCCTCACTGCTGAGATAAAGAAATTGATCGTTCTGTAGTGTACGCATTATATTTTTCGATCCGCATATCGTTTACAATAATGACAAGATGTAAAATTTAACTGTAACTATTTATAAAATAAGAAAATAATAGTGATGCTATTAAAACACACCATGATAAGGCGTTGATATACACTTCATCCTTCAGGCTGCCTCTTTGTTGGCTGCGCTCATTCACCCCGGTCACGTACTACGTGTACGCTCCTGGGGGCTCATTCACTTGCCGCCTCGATGCTTCTCAAATGATTTTGTGTATAAATATCTTTCTTTTTTTGTTGAGGCTTCTGATTATTTCAGTAGATGACTATTCTGTTTCTCGCCTTTTATCATGGGTAAATGATATTTACTTTCGCCGTGGTCTGTATTCTGCCTTCCGTCGGTTTGGCACCATAGATGTAATAATATGCTCTCAGTGGAATATCAAAATTGCTTCCCCACTGCGCAATCTTATAGAGTTCATACTCGTTGGTAATATTACCTGCGGTAAGCTCTGTCTGGCTGATGGCAATTTTTTTACTGGTATCGGCACGCATAATTCGCACCCCAATATTCCTTGCCGTTCCCTGGGTGTTTTTCAGGGTGTATTTATCCGTATCGACGCTGGCGCTACTGAGATAAAACTGAATGGTGCGTGTGCTCATGCCTTCTAACAGGTCGCTGCATTCGGCATGCAGAGTGAAGTTTTCATAAAACTGCGCTTCCTTTCCTGCGGATATCAGGCTGGTAAGATCGGTTTCCGGTAGCGTGACCGTCGTATCCGGGATGCTACAGGTGCTGACATGAGGACGATAATTGATCGTGATATTCTGGTAGAACAGGCGTTTCTCTTCGTCAGAACCGATAAGGCCTAATATCCATTTAATGAATTCGGCTAAATTAACGCCGGGAAACCAGAAATCGATACCTGAAGCATCAACAACGGATATAGCGTGAGCAAGAGTAATACTGGTTGCGTCCGGGCCAACGTTATAGACATAGGCCGGGTTGGCGCCGCTCGGTACGCTTTTGAGTAACTTAGCCTTATAGGTATAGACCACGTTATTCAGCGAAGTACCGGGAATATGACTTTCTCCAGAGCGACTATAGTCTTTTTTCGTGGGTACAATATTGCCGATGGTGAATTGCAATACATAGTTACCATAATTGATATAGGCCGTGCTGTTGGCCATTTCAGAGATAATGGCAACACGGTTAGCATAACCAATCCATTCGCCGGTACAGCTAAACGTACCGGATGACAGCGACAGGTTCTGCGAACCTGTGGTTTCGCTGCTGAGGGAAAGTGAATCCAGGTTGAGCACCAGATTGCTCTCTTTTTGCGCGCCGGAATCGCTTTTACAGGAGGCCTGTACGCCATAGCTTATCGATCCCAGTAGCCAGGCAAGAATTAACGTTATTGTACGCATAGTGATTTTCATCCTCTGCTCCTGCCATTAGCGGCAAATATTTATCTGACCATCGTGGGTCGGCTGGCTAATAACACAGCTTTGGCGGCCGTCACTGCTGGTTTTGATATGTAAACGTGACGGGAGCTGTTCCGTTTTCAGGTACAACATTCCTCCCTGGGCGACATATCCGACGCTGGCGCCAGCATCGTCAAAAATTTCAGTGCCGAAGGGGAGAGGGCGCCCGTTAACGGCCCGTGCGGGCAACATGAACTGCCGCCGTTGGTCGGTATCGAAGCGCACATAGGTGACGGAACCCGCATAAGGCACCACTTCCTGGATATTGCCTTTCAGCTCAACGCCTTCCTTCATATGGGTGGTATCTAACTGGATTCGGTTTTTACGGTACGGGGACAGGTAAGGAACCAACGCTTTCCCGGCGGTATTCGTGGTGCGTGTGCCGTCGCCGCCCAGCGTGGCCCCTTGAGCGCCTGGCGCGTCGATAATTGCGAAGGTATCGCCCAACTGGCTGGACGTCAGCAGGCCGCCCCGATAAGCCACCAGGCTACCGCTGGCTCCCGCGCCGATCTGACGATAGTCTCCTGACTCGCTATAGCTGCCGTTTAAGGTGGTAAACGCAGTGCGATAGCTCAGGCTGCTGCTGGCCGAGTTATTTCCACCGCGACGGTTGCTGCCGCTGACGCTATAGGCCGCCTGATTAAATTCGCCTGCGGTTCCGCTGATCCCCACGTTCGTGTCGGAATAGCCGTCACGATTAAATGTAACGCTGCTGTTGAGGAAAACGGGCCGTTCAAAGAGACTCAGGGGCACCGAGAACGTGAGGTAATAACGTCGTTCTTCGCGCTGATTATCGTTACGCATGCTACTGGCTGAGAGGGTATAACTTACGGCGCCAACGTGGTTGGAATACCCCAGTTGATACTCTTTTGTTGTGCCATGACCATTCCAGTAGTCCCGCCAGGTTCCTGATAAGTAAAGGGAACCCAGTTCTTCACCCAGAGACTGGCTCAGGTTGATATTAAAAGTGTTTTTCTGGCGCATATATCTGGCATTAGGGCTGTCAGCGTTCTCTTTTTGCCAGTTATGCAAAGCGATTGCATCATTGAAGCTGTAATAGTTTTTCGTGGAATAGCGATACGCCGCCAGCGCAAAGTTCGTCCCGGTGACATTGAAGAAACGGCTAAAGGCGACTTTGTAACTTTGCCCACGGACTTTTTTATCTGCCGGAATTTGCGTTTGTGACTGTGTGACGTCAAAAGACAGCGCGCCAAACGGGAGATTAAGGCCGCTCCCGAGAAGAAACGCGTTATAGTCTTCGCTGTAAATTACCCCGGTATAACCGGTGATCAGGTTATTGATCCCGTATTGATAGCTGCCCTGGGCAAACTGGGGGCGATAGCGGCTTTCTTCCGTGCGCGTTTCCCCCAGCAACAGACCATATTTCCCAATACCTTCTTGCAGCATGTTTGGCACCGAAGAAAAGGGGACGATGAAACTGCTGGTGCGCCCGTCTGCTTCAATGACTTCGACATTCAGATCGCCGCCTGAGCCGGTAGGAAGGATATCCGCAATTTCAAATGGGCCAGGCGACACGTTTTTCTGATAAATAACCTGCCCGTTCTGACTAATTTTAACCAGCGCGTTAGACTGTGCGACGCCGCGTACAATCGGGGAAAAGCCCTGTTGAGAATCGGGTAACATGCGCATATCCGTGCCCATGCTGACGCCGCGAAAACGCAAAGAGTCAAAAAGATCGTTGCTGGAATAGCTGTCACCCATGCGGATGATCGATTTAAGCGCAGCGATCCCGCGCTCAACGTAGCGTGTATTGTTTGTCCATGATCCTTCCACGCCCTTGCTTTTGTTATAGCTGGAGCTATCGCGAAATTGCCAGCCAAACGCATTCAGCCCGCTGTTTAACTGGAAATAGGCGTTTTCCTGATTGCGTCCGCCGCCTTTGGCTTCGTTGTAGTTATAGTTGGCATTGTATCCCAGCATCAGCGCCGGAATGCCTTCATCCCAAAAGACGGGATCGACATAACCGCGCAGCGTCTGGCGAATATACGCCTGGGGAATGGTCAGACGCAGCGACATATCGGCCGCATTGACTTTCATACTGCCTCCGTGCAGTAACGTATTCACATCCACTCGCTCGCTGGCGCTATTTGCGGCAGGGACTATTGAGGGAAGAAGCCCAAGCTGGGCAATATTCTCATGCTGGAAAAACGTTCCTTCATCCGTGATATAAACGGGAAGGCGGCCTTTCCATTCCTCGTTAATAAAAACATCAAACGGGTATTCACCAGGAGGAAGCGCAGAGGCACGATAAAAACGCGACATATCGGCATTTTTAGAGTCACCGGCTAAAAAGTCAGTATTGAAAGCCACGGCATACGCCCGACTATAAATAGACATCATCGCCAGTATTGGCAATAAACATGCGTATTGACTCTTTTTACCAGCCATTGCCATCCCCATTCATTTGGACATTATTATATTATTTTGTGGTGAATGAATATTTTTGATATGAACCGTAATCATCAACTAACAGAATATCCAAAGCCTGCCCCGATAAAACCGCCCCTGTCGTGGGTATTGTCAGTGTTGACAATGGCGCAATCATTTTCGGTTCGCCAGTAAGAGATTTACCTCGTGAACTCATTGTGGCAATCGATGCGAAATAAGGAGCCCGGTTTGTGGCGACAAGTTGATTACCCTGCGCGCTAAACGATAAATACTTATGTAAATCGCTGGCCGGAATCGTGAGTTCGGTCGGGCGATAAAATAATTTGATGCGCGACTTAATGGCGATTTGCATCGTGTTTTTGCCATCAATATTTTCCTGTTTTGGCGGAATATCCAGCACATTCAGGTAATAAACGGATTCCCTGTCCTGAGGCAGCGCGTTGGCTGAGCCGGTATAGCGAATGCGCAGCTGCTGGCCGCTACCGCCTTCAACTTTCACCACTGGCGGCGTCAGCAAAAAGGGAACCTGAGCGGTTTCTGGCGTAGAGTCTGGATTACCTTCGTCTATCCAGGCCTGAATTAACGCCGGACTGTTGCCACGGTTAATCAGCTGAACCGTTGTTTCTTTTTGTTCTTCAGGATAGATAACCCTGGTATTGCTAATAATAACATTCGCCAGACTGCTAAAGCTGAAGGCAATAAGCGTTAGAAAAATGAGAGAACGTTTCATATTAACCTGAAAAAAGAGAGCCTAATCTAATCAATATACCTGGTCGCGTTTATTTTCTCTCTTCCCTCCTGAATTGCAGGTATAAGAATACCTCACCAGAAGGTGAAAATAATTCGCGAATACAATAAGTCAATAATGACGGATCAGGCTCTTTATTTATATGAGTAAATTAACCCGTTGCTTATAAATACGCGACGGTATAAGTCAGCATGGTGTTAACGGCACCGGTATCGGCAGCGTCTGAACCGACTTTATAGTAGTTCGCATACAGATCGACAGTGGCGCTATCACCTTCAACATTCGTATCAAGGTTAGTATGCAGGTTCAGCGGCGTCTGGCTATTGGCCAGCGTGCTGAGTGCGATACCCACGTTTTTCTTCGTGCCGTCGGTTCTCAACTGTGTGTTGTTCAGATACAGACCATCGTTAGAAATACTGTCTGAACTCAGGATCAGATTCAGGGTATTTTTATTTCCCGCGCCATCGTCCTGCCCCAGGGAAGCAGAAGTACAGCCGGTAAATTCCAGAGTAAATTGTTTACGGTTTTTCTGGATCAGACCTGCGGTAGATGCATCGCTAACGGCGATGGGATCTAATGGAATCGTCAGGTCAGCAGAGTTTCCGCCGTTAATTGTACAGGTTGTATCAGTAACCTGGCCGGTAAAGGTGATAGTACCGCCAGAAGCCTCGGTTGCAGCGCTGACATTAAAGGCTGCGAAGGATGACGCGATAACGAAAGAAGAGATAGCGAGCTTTTTCATTGATATTAACTCCAGTATGTTTGCTCCCGTCCTGGGGACGAACATTTCATGTCACAAAACCGTCCTGGTCTTGCTGTCTACATCCGTAAAATCCCTGAAAACGGAAAAATGGAGCCTGCATCATTATTTCCATCAGGTTAGGTGATGATCCTAATTGATGTAACACAATCTTAAAATATCAGTTTAAGAATTTACTTAAATTAAGTGTATAAGTCTGCTGTTTTGGTTTTTTTTCTTGTTTATCAGCATATGGCACTGATCGTGTAACTGAGATGTAACTTTAAATTTTAAAATTCTTATAAAACGAAAGGCAAAATGGAAAAAATCTGATGCTTACATTCAGTAATATTGATTTACACAATCAGGTAACGACAAAAAAAGAGAATATTTTGCGCGCTAATGTTATATTTATAAAGAAAAGTAGTTAAATGTTCTTTGTTTGTTTTATTTTTGTTTCATTATTCAGGGTGGATTATTTTAATTAATAAGATTTATTAAAATGAAAGTGGGTGAAGAGGATGAGCAAAAGGGATAAAAACGCCCAGGCATGCAATATAAAATGGCGTTTTAATAAAAAGGAGAGTGGAGGGGGATTGCTGCTTATTCTTACAGGTACGCACTGACGCTAACTAAATAGTGCAATGGCAGGGGAGCAGAGTGTACGGCTTTGCCATATGGGGACTGTTATATACCGCAAACTCCGTATTTTTATAGGCGGGGCTGCGTTCTGTCGTTGCATTCCGGCCTTTATCTGTCCCTTAATTCGCTCCCGATCACCGCAGACTTCCCAGCATTTTATCTTCTTCGGCGCCGCTGATTAACCGGGTTAATTCCTGACAGGCAGCAATACGGCCATTTTCTAATGTGAAACAGGCAAAGACTTCGGTTTGTGCCTGTTCGCCGTTCGTTTTGATGACGGTCACCAGGTGATGGGTCAGAACGTGATTGCCCTGCTGAGCGATGGCCAGAATGTTCACCTTCATGGTACGAGTAACCTGTTTTAGTTTTGCCATGTGCGTGACGAAGTTATCGTAATCAAGGTCGATGCCATTTACCGTCTGGCGATAATCGGGCGTGAAAAATGATTCGATAGTGTGTTCATCGTGCCCGGGTCGGGAAATAACGGCATCAAGCGCCTGAGCAACGCGTTGCATCATATTTTTCAATGTTCTCTTCCTCATCGTGATTGTGTACAGGGAAGATTACCCTCAGACTGAAGTGGCAAAGTAACCGTAGTAAGACAATAAATACGTTAAATCGGCCATGATGATAGAAAGCATTCAACCTTTACATCACTCCTCTAAGCATACGACTCAGTGGCACCATCACCCTGGCGGGCAGTTGTACTGGATCACGCGTGGCATAGTGATGGTCGAAACGGAGCAAGGGCAGTGGGCGTTGACGCCCGGTTCGGTAGGGTGGCTTCCGCCGTCGTTACCCCATTGCGCGTGGATGCCGGTGAGTGCATATGGCGCCAGTCTGCACTTCAGCGTGGAATATTGCGGGGTCTTTCCCTCCTCACCGTGCGTTCGGGCAGCGTCGCCTTTTTTACTGCTGTTGCTTGAGAAAATTTGTGGGGAGGGAACCATCGGAGAGCCTTCAGAGCGGCTGGCTCACCTGTTGCAGGTTATGGTCGATGAGATTCGCTATGCTGATGCGCTCTCTTCACAATTGATCCTTCCCGACGACAGAAGGGTCAGACAGATTGCGCAAAAAATACTGGCCGACAGAGCCTGTACGCGGAGTCAGGCAGAGCTGGCGAAACAGGCCGGGCTGAGCGTCAGGACGTTGAGCCGCCTTTTTATACAGCAGACGGGATTAACATTCGGTCAGTGGAAGCAAAAAGCGAAAGTCATTTTGTCGCTGGAATATTTACTGCGCGGAGAGCCTGTCAGCCTTGCCGCGCAATTAGCGGGTTATGAGAATGTGAGTGCATTTATTGCCGTGTTCAGGCGTTTTATGGGAATGACGCCAGGGCAGTTCTATCTGCGTTTCGGTCATGGTACGAATGTGGTTTAAAAAAAGGTCGCATAAATAGAGTCACTTATGCGACAAGGCACACGGAGTCAGACATCCCTGCCTGTATAATAGAATCTTATGATTTGTTCTTCGTTTTCTCCAGAATGACGCCTTCCAGAAAAATAATTCTGTTTTCCAGAAGATTAATATAATCCTTCATCAGGACATTTTCTTGTCGCAACGTTTTAAAGACATTGATTTTTAAGTTAAGGTCGTGGTCTATTTTATTTCTTCCTGTTTTTTTTATGTTTAACAGTTCCCTTTTCATAAATATTCCTTATGCTTATAAGGTTATGCCTTTATTTCTTATTGCTCATATTTATGCTGTGTAATTATCTTGTCAAGATTATTATTTTTTCTCATTGGATTTAAGATGCAAGAACAATGTACCGGAGAGAATAAATGAGACTCTGGACTCAGGCGTGTTCTGTTTACATTGATGTATTACGCTTTTATCAGTGTTGACATGTTATCAGTTAGTTGTTTATATAACATATATTTTACAGGGAAAAGTTCATAATTGTGATATGGTCACTTGAACTCTTTTTTATTGGACTGCATGTCTTTCATTTTTTTGCTTATTTAGCACGCTCATACAGATCTTTTCTAAACTTTACCTGATGTGCGCCTGTCTTCTTCTTCCTGAAAAGACGTATAATTGTGAAACACAATTCGTACAAGGATAATAATTATGCCGAAAATCATTCAGTCTTTATTATTATTTATTGCACTAAGTAATATCTCAATGGCATCGACGCAGGAAACGGCGTTTTTGGCTGAGCGCGGGCTGGCGGG
Source organism: Citrobacter sp. CK188 (assembly GCF_030333525.1). Classification (NCBI taxonomy): domain Bacteria; kingdom Pseudomonadati; phylum Pseudomonadota; class Gammaproteobacteria; order Enterobacterales; family Enterobacteriaceae; genus Citrobacter; species Citrobacter sp. CK188. The sequence continues at coordinate 263,176 of NZ_JAOWFU010000024.1, read as the reverse complement.
AAAATCGGTTGAGCAAATGGTGGATGCTATCGATCAAAACCCTCAGGCGCGTCCTTTACCGTATACCGCTTCTGTGACCAGCACGGATCTGAAACTGTCGGCGAATGGCGAAACGTACACCTTTCCGCTGGGTGAGAAATTTTATCTCTCGCTGGCGCCTTATGAATATCAAACCCATCCCTGTTTTAACCACAGTCTTTCAGGTTGCCAGGGAGAAATGCCGGACACCTGGTTTGATGTGAACGTGACAGATCGGAACGGTACGGTGTTGATACATAAGAAAATGAAAAGTTATCAGAATGGCTTTATCGGGTTATGGCTGCCGCGTAACACTGAGGGGATGATTGAAATCAGTCATGAGGGGAAAAAAGCGGCTTATTCGTTTAAAACCGCGAATGACAGTCAGACTTGCCTGACCGACCTGCAATTACGCGCTGCCTCGTAAAGGGATAAACAGCCTGAAGAGATGACTGACGATGTGCTGCATTCTTCGCCAGTCTCTATCTTCAGGGCGATTCCCTTGCCGGTGACTCAGCCCCGCATCGGGTGCGAATCACGTATCATGTAATGGTGACTTCTTTTCGGATTTTGTTTTGAAATTCCGTAGACAGCGATTTAAATTGCGCTCGCTTTTCTGTCAGTGTGGTAATGACTTTATTGCTGCTGGTACATCTGCCGTAGATAAAGTCAAAATAGATAGAGCAGTTTGAAACTTTACACAGCGTATTATAATCATCCTGTAGATGCGGAAAGTAAATAGATATTAATGCTTTTATTTTGGAGTAAAGTTTGCTGTCGCCGCTTATTGTCGGTTGTGTTATCGGCGTTTCTGTGGCGCTTTTACTCTTCACTTTTGTAATGAAAAACTCAATGGTGGATATTCGATACGTATGCCATTCGATTTCCATTGCTAACAGCTCCTCATATTTTTGCAGAATTTTATTATTCTGATCCTCTTTCCTTTTGAGTTCCAGCCCATCCATTATTTTTTGTTCTATTTTAGCTTCGGCTTTCAGAATGAGTATCCATCCTCCAGACAGTGCCAGGATGCAGCCAATTATGATTAAGGAGATAATAAATATTATATCCATACATCAGACTCCTTCATTTGTTATTTTGCTCAAATTGCCTGAGTACCATTGCGACACAATCCGGCCCGTACTTAAATCTTATGTTGTGTGATTGCTATAAATTCTGTTGATATTTTAAAAAATAGATGCAGAGTTAGCTGATATGTTTCATTAAGTCAAATCAGATCGCCTTGTCAATGTGTAAATAAAGTATTTGTTTTCTGTTCAAGCGTAAGGTTTTTGATTTTTCTTATTTCTGTTAGACATGAGGCAGAGTATTAGTAATTCTCTTAGGGCGTTAATGGACGAACATACAACAAAAGGAGTTTGTTATGGAGTGGAGCGTCGAAAATAACCTGGTGTGCCCGACAACGGGAACCGCCTTTGCGCTGACCAGCGGAGCGGAAAATCTTAAGTTCATTCTGTGGTATAAGGGCGATTATTTTTTACGCACAGGTTCCGTTATCTCCCCGGAGGATTCAGGCGTCCTGGCGAACGGGAAAAAAAGAAACATCAAAATCCTGCACGTTTTCCCCTACAGCAATGCGTTATGGGCCTCTTTTCATAACCGAATTGATTGCCCGGGAAATGGCGTTGTTACCATCAATCACTGTGCGCGACAGCAGCGGTGCGTATTCACGCTTTGTCCGTATGGCGCGAGGACTGTCACCGGATAAAATAATTTATGGCGTGACTATTCTGGCATCGCAGAACGTCGTCGTTACATGCAAATTGGGTATCCATCCTTTTTATTGCTGTCATTTAAGACGGGCCGGTTTTGTGTCGCCTGAATACAGAGTGCCCTGAGTAGAAAAGAAGCGACCTGATATGTCTTTAAGGTTTATAACAAAATCAGATAAAAGAATCCTTACAGCTTCTGTCTTTCTGTTTTTTCTGGTATTTGCCAGCGTGCTGTGGCTGGAGTTAACGAGCGTACAGCAAAGTAAGCAGGCGCTGCTGCAATCTGAGGTCAAAAGTCTGGCTTTTGTCGTCGATAAAGTATTAGGCGATGCCCGACTGGCGATTGCGCAGGCGCAACCGTTACTGGGTCAGCCCTGTAATACGACACTGGAAAAAAAGCTCAATATTATCCCCACACGCTACCCGCATCTTCAGTCGCTTAACTTTACGCAGGGCAATACGATTTATTGTTCCTCGCTACTCTACAACAAAGGGTACACCCTGAGTCCTGCTCTCTCTTTACAGCAGGGCATAAGGGTTGATCGGGTGATCACCTCTCCGCATGATTTCATCATGATGCTTTATGTTTCTTATCCGGCGGGAAGAATATTTGCGGCTTCTGATGTGCGTATTATTGTTGAGCGCATCAAAAATATGGCGTTCAGCGATCGTATTGTTTTACGCATGAACGATAAAATTTTAACCGCCTCTGGCGTTAAACCGGGGAGTTTGCAGGAGTCGCATTTTTCACACTATATAAAAGCGGAAAGTAATAACAAACTTTATACGATTGCCTGGCGAAAAACCGAACTGGGGGATGCGCTGGCCGTGATCGCCCACTCATGGCGCTATATTGCGATGATTATCGCCAGCGCGCTCGTATCATCCATATTGCTCTGGTTACTGTTATCGCATCGGGCATCATTACCTCATCACCTTGCGGTAGCCATCAGAAGAAATGAAATCCAGCCTTACTACCAGCCGATTGTATGCGCCAAAACAAACCGCGTGATTGGCGCGGAAGTTCTGGCCCGCTGGCAACATTGTGAAGCGGGTTCTGTTTCTCCCGATATCTTTATCCCGGTGGCAGAACGTGCCGGGTTGATTGCCGACCTGACGAAAGGATTACTGGATCTGGTGGTTATCGATATTCAACGCTCGGTCACGGTATTTAAACCGGGTTTTAAATTTAACCTGAACATCAGCCATGCTCATCTGGTGAAGGACTCTTTTTATTCATTCATCGGGACGTATTCAGGCGTGTTTCGCGAACAGAACCTGCAACTTGTTTTTGAAATCACCGAGCGTGGAGAGATCGAAGTGAATGATGATATCTCCAATAAAATTGATTATATGAAGATTCATAATGTCGGGCTGTCGCTGGATGACTTTGGCACGGGATTTTCTAACCTGTCTTATATCACTGGCCTGCGGCCAGAGAATATTAAAATAGGTCGCATGTTTATTAATCTGATTTCGGAAGGGAAAAATACGCCGCTTGTTGATTGTGTGGTCGAGATGGCACAAAGAATGCGTATTCAAACGACTGCGGAAGGGGTGGAGCATAAGTACCAGGTTGATTATCTTCGATCTAAAAATGTTGATTTCTTCCAGGGATATTTCTTCTCCCGGCCACTTTCATTCGCGAATTTTATCCGCTTTATCAGAGGTTATCAGGTTGTCACGTAACATACTGATTATAGGAATTATATCCTGAAGGACTCTGCGCGGGGGAGGGGGCGTGATATGAACGATAAGCTATCTCAAGTGCGTGACAGATTACCGCTCATAATAATTATGCTGTATAGCGATGATTCAGACTGGCGTTTCTTTACCTAAATCATACTGAATTAACTGCCATTGCACGGGCGAGCCCTGATAATAAGGCATCATTTCCCCTTTTTTTAGGTTCACTACAGCCGATACCGCGGTGCTGGACAATTGCCAGTAGCCGCTTTGTGGACTGGCCTGCCCGCTGTTACGCGTGATGCCGAGAGGTTTGCGACTGGCATCGTTTTGTGACGAACCTGAGGAGAGTGTCGAAAGCATGTAATTACTACTGTCTATCTTCATAACCTAACAATCCATGAGGAACACATATTGTTATCAAGCGGCATTTACCGGCAACAACTTAAATCAGGGAGGTGATTATTCATAATGTGAATAAAATCTTGTGACTTATTGCAAATAAAACATAATTTAGCCAAAATAAGCCCCTGTATTGGTTAAAGATTATTCATAATGATTGGTCGCCTGATTAACTGTCTGATACTCCTTGTGTCATTCTCCGCTGCCAGCGCTTATGCGGTTAACTGTCAGCGTGCTTCTATGCCTTTAGAAAACACCATTTGTAACAACGACAATCTTCATTGGCTGGACAGCACGATGACGGTTATCTATCACACGATGTTGGTTAGAAACCCTTCTCAACAGGTTCACAAGAAGTACCAGGAATGGGAAAAGTCGCTACAGGCGTGTACCTCCGACAGCTGCATTGAGCGTGCCTACTATCAGGGCATCAGTTCTATTTCAGACGTTGCCCCGGATTTTGACTGGGAAGGGCTGTGGTGGAACACCAGTGTGTCCAATTTAAGTGGCGGAATGATCCAGTTCAGCCGAAGCGCGGAATGGTCAGTCACGACGGATATTCGCGTCTGGTCGGGATTAAATAAAGATGAGTTTACGGCTGAAGCCCGAAAACTGTACGGCATGGCGCTGGTCGAACGTATTGCCGATACCAGTAATTGCAAACTGCTGTTTATCCCCCGTAAAAGCGGCGCGCTTCAGGTCTACAGCAACGCGGACTGGGGATGCCGGATTTCGATGCCGACGGGGGCATTTATTGATGGGCGTTATCTGCGCTCGGATCACGATCCTCGCCCGAAGGCGACGCTGTACTCGCTGGGAATTTTCTCCGACCCCAAAATGGATGAGCGCTTCCGCGCGCTGGTGGGGGATGATTACCAGAAGTTTGTGGATACCGCCAACGTTTACATTTATCAGGATGATATAGATAACATCGGCGCAACGGTCGTCTCTATGTGGGTGCGTGGCGCGGCGAACAACCATACGGCCATTATTATGTACACGCAAAGCAATATCTGGGCGGCGAGGGTAGAACGCGACAGCGCCGGAAAAATGCAGTTGTACTACTTCAGCACCAGAGGTAACGATATCAAGAAAATGCCGCGTACGCTCGCTGGCTGGAAACTGCGTTACCTGGATCAATAAAACCTGTCGTTATGGGAAAGGAGATCGTCATCGCGATCTCCTTTGTCGATCTCCTGCCGGTTATGCCAGCGTCCCTACGACGTTCAGATCCGCGTCATCCGGTACTTCATTATAAGAAAGAATATGCAGCCCGCTGGCGAACAGTCGGCCATAGCGGGAGATCACCGGACGTAGCTGCGGCGTTACCAGCAGCAGCGGCGGCAGCCCTTTCGCCTTCATCTGCTCGTAAATCATCGGCATTGTCGTCTGCAACTGGGTCAGAATGTTCGGATCGACAGGGAAGCTATCCAGCGCCACTTTTCCGGCCTGCTGCGCCTGGTTGAGCGCGCCCAGCAGCATATTCTCCAGTTGGCTGTCGATGGTGTAGGCCGCGAGTTGTTGACGATCGCCGTTAATGGTGTGAACGATGGCGCGGCGCAGAGCATAGCGCACGTCGGAGGTCAGCAGCACGGGATCTTTCGTCACGGTGACGCTTTCCAGCAATGTGGACGCGATGGTGACGATATCCTTCAGTGAAATCTGCTCCAGCAATAACTGGCGATAAATGCGCAGCAGCAGACTGTAGTTAAACGCGGCATTTAAATCCTCCGCCAGCTTTGGCGCCTGGAGCGCCAGGCGCGCATGCAGGTGGGTAATATCGTCATAGTTAAACAGATCTGGCAGATGCTCGCGGGCGACCTTGTTGACGTGCGTCGCCACCACGCTCGCGCAGTCAACCACCTGATAACCAAGATTCAGCGCTTTCGCCTTTTGTTCCGGGTCGATCCAGACAATCGCCATGCCGTAAGCGGGGTCGGTATCCAGTATGCCGTTGATCTCCCCGTACAATTCAGTGCCGGGAATCGCCATCAGTTTTTCAGCCTGGACTTCGCCGAGCGCGGTACGAATGCCGTTGATATGAATCGCGTATTGCGCCGGTTTCAGGCGGAAGTTTTCCCGGATGCGGATCTCCGGCAGTAGTACGCCGCAGTGCTCGGAAATGACCTGGCGAACGCCGCGTATACGTTGTGACAACGGACTGCCCTTCGACTCATCCACCAGCGTGACCAGTTTATAGCCGAGATTCAGGCCAATGGGCTCCACCAATGGAATGCTTTCCCAGGAGACGCCTGGCGTCGCATCCGGCGCGATGGCTTCGGTGATGGCCTCCATATCCGTCTCTTCCTGGGCGGGCTGCACCGCTTTGCTCTGCCGCCAGGCGGCAAACAGCAGCAGGGCGGTGAAGCTCAGGAAGGCGATGTGCGGCATTCCCGGCACAATCGCGAGAATAAACATCACGAAAGCGGCGGTATAGAGCACCTTCGGGCGAGAGAGAAGCTGGATTTTAATCTCATCGCTGACGTCATTGCCTTCGCTGACGCGGGTCACGATAATCGCTGCGGCAGTCGCCAGCAGCAGCGACGGGATCTGGGCGACCAGACCGTCACCAATGGTCAGCAGTACGTACTGGCGGAACGCGTGGCTGGCATCGAGATCGTATTTAAAAATACCGATACAGATACCGCCGATCACGTTGATGATCAGCACCATGATCCCGGCGATGGCGTCACCGCGAACAAACTTCGACGCGCCGTCCATCGCACCGTAGAAGTCTGCTTCTTTCGATACTTCCTGTCGGCGGTTTCGGGCCTGCTGCTGGTTAATCAGACCCGCGTTCAGATCGGCGTCGATAGCCATCTGTTTGCCCGGCAGCGCATCCAGGGTAAAGCGCGCGGAAACCTCGGAAATACGTTCCGCCCCTTTGGTGACTACCACGAAGTTGATGATCATCAGGATGATAAACACCACGAAACCGACGACGAAATCGCCGCCGATGACCACCTGACCAAAGGCTTCAATGACCTTACCCGCCGCGCCTTCGCCTTCATGACCGTGCAGCAACACCACGCGGGTAGAGGCGACGTTCAGCGTCAGACGCATTAACGTCGTGATCAGCAACAGCGTCGGGAAAATCGCAAAGTCCAGCGGACGCTGCATATTCACCGATACCAGCAGCACGATGACCGCCAGGACGATATTAAAGGTAAACAGAATATCCAGCATCAGCGGCGACAACGGCAAAATAACCATTGCCAGCACACAGAGAAGCAGAATAGGCACGCCGACTTGCCCCTGACGGAGCACGCTCAGCGCGTTGCGCAATTTACTGTTCGCCATTGGCTTTCAGTACCTCTTGAGGAATGTTGATTTGCCTGTTCAGGCGGGGCTTTTGTTCCACGTTGCCTTCGCGCCAGGATTTTAATTGCATGACGTAGGTCAGTACGTGGGCAATAGCGCGGAAAAGCTGTGTGGGAATCTGTTGGTTAACGCGGGTGGTGTAATAAACTGCCCGCGCCAGTGGCGGAAATTCCACCACCTCGATATTGTGATTAGCGCCCACTTCACGGATCCAGAGCGCAACATCGTCGATTCCTTTAGCAACGATGTAAGGGGCTTCGGCACGCTGTGGATCATATTTCAGCGCAACGGCGTAATGCGTCGGGTTGGTGATGATAACGTCTGCCGTTGGTACGGTTCGCGCGATTTGCCCCATCGCCATCTGACGCTGAAGCTGGCGGATGCGTCCTTTAATCTGTGGATTACCGTCGTTGTTTTTATACTCTTCTTTCACTTCCTGTTTGGTCATGCGCATTTTTTTGGTGAACATGAACTTACTGAGCGGTACATCCAGCAGGGCGAAAATGACGATAACGGCGATGAAGTAGCTGAAGACGTGACGAAAAATGGCAAACCCTTGTCCGATCGCCTGACGAAGATAAAGCTGTTGCAGGTGCAGCAGAGCGTGCATGGAGTCATGCACCATCATGTACAACACGGTAAGAATAATGCCGCACTTGAGCAGCATCTTGCCGACTTCCGTGTAGTGGCTGGCGGAAAACATCCGCTTGATGCCGCTGATGGGGCTGAGCTTTTTAAAATCCGGCTTCAGTTTTGTGGGGGTAAAAATCCAGCCGCCAGGCACCAGGCTTGCCACTATGCAGCACAGCGGAATCGGAATCAGCGTTGCGATAAAGCGCAGTACAACCCAGACGTTCAGCAGCATAAACTGATTCAGCGCCGTGGGATCGTCGAGCCTGCCCGCCATTTCACCGACAGCGGCAAACGATTCACGGATTAACTGCTGGTAATAGGGCAGAAATGCGGCGAGGGTGAAAAACGACGCCAGCAGTCCCGCCGCCATCGTCAGATCTTTTGAGCGCGGGAGGTCGCCTTTTTCACGCGCTTTGCGCAGTTTTCCGGGGGTGGGTTTTTCGCTTTTGTCGCCGCTGGAGGACATTACGACACCCTTATGGCGTCGAGCTTCGCCAGTATTTCATTGGTGAGATTGAGATAGTGATCAGGAATGTTGGTCACCATCATCGAGATACAGAGCAACCCAAACAGCATACTGATCGGAAAACCCAGCGAGAAAAGGTTCAGCGTTGGTGAAACGCGGTTTAGCAGGCCAAATCCGCCCTGCACAATCAGCATGACGAACGTCGTCGGCAGCGCGATAAGCGTCGCAGATGCCATAATCCAGCCCAGTCCCTGAACAATCAGCGTCAGCGTTGGCTGGTTAATCGCCTGACCAATAGGCCAGTAGCTAAAGCCTTTGAACAGAATCGTGACCAGCAGCAGGTGCCCATCCATGATGAAAAAGAGCAGTGCGCAGAAAACATAAATGATCTGCGAAATCACCGTAGTGGAGCTGCCGTTGACCGGGTCGTTCATCATCGCCATCCCCAGCCCCATGTTCATCGACAGAATATGCCCGGCGGTTTGCAGCGTGACAAAGACGAGCTGGAGCGCCATGCCGAACAGGAATCCCCACAGGAGCTGCTCGCCGATCAGCAAGACGGTGCGCATCGAAAGCAGTTCGCTGAGCACAACATTATTGGGCAGCATAGGGGTGATAATGATCGACAGCGCCAGCGCTGCGGCAATCTTAATGCGACGGGAAAAAGCCCGGTTGTCCAGCACGGGCGCGAACTGCAAAAACGCCAGGATGCGGAAAAAGGGCAGCACCAGAGCCATCAGCGGCGTGAACAGCGCCTGTATATCGATTCCCATCGCCGCTTAACCGACCAGCGCCGCCGCCTGGTGAAAGATCTGGATCGTAAAATCCACCAGTTGCGTCAGCATCCACTTACCGGCGAAGATCAGCACGCCCAGGGTGACGACCAGTCGCGGCAGAAAGCTCAGCGTCTGTTCGTTAATTTGCGTGGTGGCCTGAAAAATACTGACGCACAGCCCGACAATCAGGCTGGGAATAATGGCGACGGCGGAAATCAGCAGCACCAGATGGATGCCGGTCGCCATGATGTCGCCTGCTGTGTCCATGTTCATCATCGCTAAAGACCCTGAACGCTGGAGGCCAGCGTACCGACGATCAATGTCCAGCCATCGCACAGGACGAACAGCATCAGCTTAAAGGGCAGCGAGACGATCAGCGGCGAGAGCATCATCATCCCCATTGCCATCAGGATACTGGCGACAATCAGGTCGATCACCAGGAAGGGGATATAGATCATAAAGCCGATCTGGAAGGCGGTTTTCAGTTCGCTCAGCAGATAGGCCGGAGTCACGATCGTGAGATCCTGCTCGCGCGCATCGCCCTCGATCCCGGCGATGCTCATCATTTGCGCCATCGCTTTATTGTTCGTCTGGGCCAGCATGTAGTTCTTCAGCGGCACTTCCGCCTTCGCCAGCGCCTGTTTCAGCGTGATTTCATCTTTTTGAAAAGGGTCAATGGCGTCAGTATAAATCGTGGTCCAGACCGGGCGCATCACCAGCAATGTCAGCGCCAGCGCAATCCCGGTAAGAATTTTATTGGGTGGACTTTGTTGCAGCCCGAGCGCCTGGCGCAGAATCGCCAGAACGATAATGAAGCGGGTGAAACAGGTCATCATCAGCACCATGATCGGCAATAAGCCGAGCAGGGTCATCAGGATCAGGATCTCAATTTTAACGTTGTAATCCTGACCTGCGCCGTTGGCGGCGGTGCTAAAGAGGGTAATGTCGCCATTTGCAGCCAGTGCCGGTTGTGCGACAAGCAGACCCAGGAGCAGCAGAGCGATGCCGCTTCTGTTAAACAAGCGGTTCATCGCGTGAGCTCACCGAGTTCTTTGGCGTTGAATTCAATGATTCGCAGGCCGTATTTATCGTTGAGCACCACCACTTCTGCTTTACCAAACAGAATGCCGTTCACTTTAATGTCCAGCGGCTCGCCCGCCATCTTGTCCAGTTCGACCACCGAATCGCTGTTGACTGACATTAATTCAGCAAGCGAGATATTTACGGAAGCGACTTCCAGCGTCAGCGTCACGGGAATGCGGCTAAACAGCGCCATTTTACGGATATCCGTCATCGCGGTGTTGCGCGTTTCAGGCTGCAAATCCAGGCGGATATTCCCTTCGACGGTGTCTTCCTGCGTCATATCGCTAAGGTTCAGGTCATCCAGGTCAAGAGACTGGCTTAGCTCGTGTTGCAAATCACTCATATTGCTTCTCGGTTGTCTTATCATAGATATCGCACAAAAACAGCTTGCTACGATCTTCAACGATAGCAGCCTCAAAAATCTGTTCTTTGCCGATAAATACCGGTAAAGGTTCGTTAATGGCGATGGGGATGATATCCCCGGGTTTAATATCGGAAATCTGGGCGACGGTCAGGTTCAGGCTGGCCAGACGCCCGCTCAGTTTTAACGGCAGACTGTCGAACAACCGTTCTATCTGCGCAGGGCTCAGCGGCACGCTTTTCACGGCGCGGCTATCGGTCGCATCTGGCGAACGGAGTATCGCCAGCATCTGATCAACATGGTGGTGATCGAGCAGAATGGTAAAAGAGCCGTGATCGTACCCTTCGAGGGTAAAGGTAATGCACCAGGACCAGTGGCTAATGACCGTTGAATAATCGACCTTAATATCGAGATTTTCGCCAAAGGTTTCTTTGCAAATCACCAGTTGCGTGAGTTCCTGACCCAGTTTACTTCTCAGGCGTTCTTCTGTTTTTGTCACGCGCAACGATTCATCTGGCGCAACATGGCTGCTGTCTTTACTTAAACCGTAATAATCATGAAGGATGTTCAGCAATAAGATGCGATCAATAACAAAGGCGACATTTCCGTAAGGCGTCGAAAAAACCTGCGCATTCTTATATTGCTGGTCGATTGCGAAGGTCATCGACTTCAACGCGGCATTAACACGGAGTTTCTTCAGAAAATAAATGCTCAGGCGTGCATCAAGTATGTCAAAACTGTCATTCATCAACTTGGGTAACTTGTGCCACGGCCGACCGAGTTTACTGGTGTCGAGCTTTACCAGAGAAGGTAAATCCTTTCTCTGATGAATTCTGACTCGCTGTGATGCAGGGTTCATGATTATTCCTGGTTACCAAAAGTTTAGATGAAAAATAACGCCACTTTTTGGTTGTTGTGTAGCGTGAACCGTAAAATTTCCTGGAGGTATTTGAGTTTTAAAAATTATGTGTCGCTCTTGAACAACACAGAAGAAACGTCGCTGTCGAAAACTATCACACATTACGTCAGGATGTAGATTAGACAATCTTAACCCTGCTATTGCAAGCATCCAGGGGTTATTAATCTATTATTTCTCTAGGAATTTTCTCATTAATAACTTTTTTAATTTATTGATTTTTATAGATTAATATTTTAATACCCATTAAAAACAAGACAATTCCTATTCGCTACGTATACTGCCTTTACTTTATGAAAGTTGCCTGATTCATGAGTTAAAAAAACTGTTTATTTTTATTAACATCTTATAAAAACCCATTAACAAACTGGGTTTGTGATGTTTTTAAAAGATGCTTTGAATAATGGCTGAACAGCATATTTCTTATTTTGTTTTTTCTGTTGGTACACCTAAATGAGTATTATCATTGAATGCGAAGATCGTAATAGAAATGGCTTTATCGCCGTTTCTCCTGCCAGCGTTAGCGTAATGTCGTTAGCGCGTCGCGTTGCTAAGTATAATGTATCAGTACTGATTACGGGCGAAACGGGAACAGGGAAAGAGTGTATCGCCAAATACATTCACGAGAATGCCTGCGGCAGTGACGCCCCGTATGTCGGCGTTAACTGTGCAGCTATTCCAGAGAGTATGCTGGAAGCCATTTTATTTGGTTACGAGAAAGGCGCGTTTACCGGCGCTGTTGCGAGCGTTGCCGGTAAATTTGAGCAAGCTAATGGCGGCACGCTGCTGCTTGATGAGATTGGCGATATGCCGTTGGCGTTGCAGGCAAAATTACTGCGCGTATTGCAAGAGCAGGAAGTTGAACGTCTGGGAAGCCATAAGCGTATTCCGTTGGATATTCGCCTGATCGCTTCTACAAATAAAGATTTGCAGCAGGAAATTGCCGAAGGCCGTTTCCGCCAGGATCTTTTCTACCGTATTTCCGTCGTGCCTATTCATATTACGCCGCTGCGTGAACGCAGGCAGGACATCCTGCCATTGGCCCAGCGTTTTATCACTAAATACCGCGCTTTTCATAAAGGCGATCTGCGTCTGAGCGATGAGGCGCGTACCGTCCTGCTCAGATACGACTGGCCGGGTAATGTCCGTGAACTGGAGAATGTGATTCAGCGCGGCATGATTTTGTGCAACGGCGAAGAGATTCACGCCGCCGACTTTGGCCTGGCCGTTCGCGCTTCCCAGCCTGAAGCGGCGGTTATCGAAATGATGCCTGCCTATCGCGAGCAGGAGACGGGCAACCCGTCGATCCGCGATGTCAAACTGCACGGACGGCTGGCGGAATACCAGTACATCATCGATCTGCTTAAACGCCATAAAGGCAACAAATCCAAAACCGCAGAGTTTTTAGGCATCACCCCACGCGCTCTACGTTATCGTCTCGCCTCCATGCGCGACGAGGGTATTGATATTGAATGTTATTCCTGAGGCCAGGAAGGATTGATGAATGGATAAGATTACTGCCGCAGGCATCAACACGACACACCAGGCGTTGCTGGACAGAATGCAGCAGACCGCTTCATTAGCGTCAGCCGGTTCGGTTGACGCTTCTTTAACTATCGCTCCCGCCAGCAACGCGTTTGGCGTCAGTGAACCGATTTCCTTTGCGGGCGCGCTGAATAACGCTATCGATAACGTCGATGCGATTCAACACAGCGCAGGCGCAAAGCAAAAAGCGATTGATATGGGGCTGAGCGACGACTTAGCCGGTGCGATGATCGAAAGTCAGAAAGCCAGCGTGGCTTTTTCGGCCATGATGCAGGTGCGTAATAAGCTCACCACGGCACTGGACGAAGTAATGAATATTCCGCTCTAAGGTTTTAACCGTGCTTACTAAGATTAAAAGTCGTCTCCCTTCCGTGTCGGTGCCATCCGGTCTGAATAAGCCCCAGCTCATGGCGATTGTGGGCGGCGTGGTGCTGGCGGCCGCGATTATTCTGTCGCTGTGGAACCGCAATCAGGGTTATGTCGCGCTCTATGGTTCGCAGGAACATCTGCCGGTGTCACAGGTGGTGGACGTTCTGGGGGCAGAAAACATCGCTTACCGCATTAACCCGGACAATGGCCAGATTCTGGTGAGCGAAAGCAAACTGCCGCAGGCGCGAATGGCGCTGGCGGCAAAAGGCATCAGCGCGGCGACGCCCGATGGCTACGAGTTGATGGACAAAGAAGAGATGCTCGGCAGCAGCCAGTTTATTCAGAATGTCCGTTACAAACGCAGCCTGGAAGGGGAACTGGCGAAGAGCATTATGGCGCTGGACCCCGTGGAAAACGCGCGCGTCCATCTTGGGCTTAACGAGTCCAGCTCCTTTGTATTGACCAATAAACCGACCAGCAGCGCATCGGTCATGGTGCAACTGCACTATGGCAGAAAACTGGATGAGCAGCAGGTCGCTTCTGTCATTCAACTGGTGGCCGGAAGCGTACCGGGTATGCAGCCTGGCGCGGTGCGGGTGGTCGATCAGAGCGGTAATTTGTTGTCTGACGGCATCGAAGGCACGGATGGCGGCATGACGAGCAAGCGCATGGGCGATGACGTCATGCAGCGCATTCGCGAGGATACCACGAAAAATATCACCAGCCTGCTGACGTCGTTAGTGGGGCCGGGCAACTTCCGTATCAGCGTTGCGCCGACCGTAGATTTAAGCCGTGTGGAAGAGACTCAGGAACGGCTGGGTAAAGATCCGCGCGTCAGCGATGAACAACTGAGCCAGGAAAACACCACCAATGAAATGGCGTTTGGCATTCCCGGCTCGCTGAGTAACCGTCCGGTCAACCCGACGCCGCAGGCTCCCGCCAACCCGGCGGAGGGCAATCCGCCCGCTGAAAACGCTGCAAACGCCGCGAATAACACCGACCCGCGCTCGCTTTCCAGCCGCAGCCAGGAACAGCGTAAGTACGCGTTTGATCGTGATATTCGCCATATCCGCCACCCGGGTTACAAGCTGGAAAAACTGAGTGTCGCGGTGGTGCTGAACCAGGCCGCTCCTGCGCTGGCGAAAATTACGCCGGAACAACTGACGTCGATGACGCGCCTGGTGGAAAGCGCGGCGGGTATCGAAAAAGCGCGCGGCGATGCCTTAACGCTGGATGTTCTGACCTTCACGGCCCCGGCAGACGATGTCATGCCAGACCTGAAATGGTGGCAAGACCCTTCCATGCAGTACTGGGGACAGAATGGCGGAATTGGGCTGCTGGCCTTGCTGACATTGCTGTTTGGCGTTCGCCCGCTGGTACAGCGCTTTGGACGTCGCGACCCGATCACCCTGGATGGCGAGGCGACGAAGAAAGAGCTGGAAGCGCCTGACAATGGGGTGGTGATGAACGATGACGAGTTCGCCAGCCTGTCGAAAGCGGCGTTCAACAATAATGAAGATCTGCTGCCGCCGCAAAGCTCCGGCCTGGAAGCCAAGGTGGAATTCCTCCAGCTGTTGGCCCAGAGCGAAACCGAGCGCGTAGCAGAAGTACTGAAACAATGGATCAACAGCAATGACCGAAGCAACAGTAAGCCGGAATGATAAAAACCACTCAGCCTCAGCCGGGCGCAGCCGTCTGGAGCAGGCGGCGATCCTGCTGATGAGCGTAGGCGAAGAGGCCGCCGCGCAGGTGATGCAGAAGCTGAACCGCGAAGAGGTTATGTTGTTGAGCGAAACGATGGCGCGTCTCCATGATGTGAAGGTGCATCAGGCGCGTCTGGCAATGAACAATTTTTTCTCTGATTACCGCGAACAAAGCGGGATCAACGGCGCCTCACGCACGTATCTGCGCAGCATTCTGGAAAAAGCGTTGGGCGGTGAGATTGCCCGCAGCGTGATCAACGGTATCTACGGCGATGAAATTCGCTACCGTATGGCACGCCTGCAATGGGTCGATATCCCACAGCTGGCGGCATTGATTGAGCAGGAACATCTCCAGCTCCAGGCCGTTTTTCTCGCCTTCCTGCCACCGGATATTGCCGCCAGCGTGTTAAGCGTTCTGCCGCAAGAACGGCAGGATGAAATTATCTATCGCGTCGCGCGTCTGGACGACATCAACCGTGACGTTATCGACGAACTGGACAGACTGATCGATCGCGGCGTCGCGGTGCTTTCCGAGCATGGTTCAAAAGTGATTGGCCTCAAACATGCCGCCAACATCGTTAACCGTATCCCCAGCAATCAGCAACAGCTGCTGGATCAACTGCGCGAGCGCGACGAGAAAGTGGTCGAAGATCTGAAAGACGAGATGTACGAGTTCTACATTCTCAGTCGTCAGACGCCGGTGACGTTGCAGCGTCTGATGGATGAAATCCCGATCGAAGAGTGGGCGGTAGCCCTGAAAGGGACGGAGCCGGTTCTGCGTCAGGCCATCTTTAACGTGATGCCAAAACGCCAGGTCACGCTGCTGCAAAGCACCACGACCCGCCTGGGGCCAGTGCCGATCAGCCGTATAGAGCAGGTGCGCAAAGAGATCATGCAGGTTGTGCGCCAGCTGGCTGAAGAAGGTGAAATTCAGGTGCAACTGTTTGCCGAGCAGACGGTGGAGTAAACCATGTTCAAGAAACGGAGTTTACCGCTGGATGCCCTGACCACCAGCCGCCAGGCGGTGGTTAAGCCGCGCTTATACCGCTTCCCGCCCCTGCGTAATCGCAGGATGCCTGCCGGTGTTGTCGCTGATGAAGACGCCGCACCGACGCTGGACCCCGCCGACTACCAGTTACAGGTAAAAGAGGGGTTCCAGGAAGGGATGAACCGGGGGTTTGCCCAAGGGATGGAAGAAGGCCGGGAAGAGGGCTACCAGGAAGGTATTCGTCTTGGTTTTGACGAAGGGATGCGCAAAGGGCTGATTGAAGGTAAACAGCAGGCGCGCCAACAGTTCCTGGACGCCGCCGCCCCGTTTGAGCGCCTGACCGCAGAGGTGCGGAACTACCTGGAGCGTTACGAGCAGCGTCGCCGCGAAGAGTTGCTGCAACTGGTGGAAAAAGTGACCCGCCAGGTGATCCGCTGTGAACTGGCGTTGCACCCGACGCAACTGCTGGCGCTGGTGGAAGAGGCGTTGACCAGCCTGCCGCATCAGCCGGAGCAGGTGCGTGTTCAGCTGAACAGCGAAGAATTTATGCGCATCAGCGAGGCCGAACCGGAGAAAGCGCGTGAGTGGGGACTGGTTGCCGATCCTTCTCTGGAGCCGGGAGAGTGCCGCGTTATCACCGATACCACGGAGATGGATGTGGGCTGTCAGCACCGTCTCGATCAGTGCGTAGATGTACTGAAAAACAGTTTGCTGCCGGAATCGCCGCATGAGCAGCCTTGATTTTGAAGAGGCGCTGCGCTCTATCGAGCAGATCGATCTGGCGCGCGTCGCCGGGCGGTTGGTCAGGGTCAACGGCATTCTGCTGGAGTGCGTCGGTTGTCGTCTGGCGGTAGGGCAGATGTGCCACGTTGAAAGCGTCGATCAGGAGATGATGGATGCGCAGGTGGTTGGCTTTGATCGTGACGTGACCTACCTGATGCCCTTCAAGCATCCCTCTGGCCTGATCGCTGGCGCACGCGTGTTTCCCGCAGGCAAAACTGAAGGGGTTATGATCGGCGATCAGTGGCTGGGACGCGTGGTAAACGGTCTTGGCGAACCTCTTGATAATAAAGGAAAGCTCGGCGGAGATACGCTGTTAGCACAGCAGCTTCCGCAGGTGCATCCGCTTAAGCGTCAGCCTGTTCATGCGCCGCTGGACGTTGGCGTTCGCGCCATCAACGGCTTGCTGACTATTGGTAAAGGCCAGCGCGTCGGGCTGATGGCGGGCAGCGGCGTCGGTAAAAGCGTTCTGCTCGGCATGATCACGCGTTACACCCGGGCGGAAGTCGTGGTGGTAGGACTGATCGGTGAGCGAGGCCGTGAAGTCAAAGAGTTTATTGAAAATGCTTTGCAGGCTGAAGGGCTGGCGAAGTCGGTGATTGTCGCCGCGCCAGCGGATGAATCGCCGCTGATGCGCATTAAAGCCACCGAGTTATGCCACACCATTGCCAGCTATTACCGCGATAAAGGGAAAGACGTTCTGCTGCTGGTGGATTCCCTCACGCGTTACGCGATGGCGCAGCGCGAAATCGCCCTGTCGCTTGGCGAACCACCTGCGACCAAAGGCTATCCGCCGTCGGCGTTTGGGATGATCCCGCGGCTGGTTGAAAGCGCCGGAAACAGCGAAAGCGAGGGATCGATGACCGCGATCTATACGGTGCTGGCGGAAGGGGACGATCAGCAAGATCCGATTGTGGACTGCGCCCGCGCGGTGCTTGACGGGCATATCGTGCTTTCGCGCCACCTTGCCGAGGCCGGGCATTATCCGGCGATTGATGTCGGCCAGTCTATCAGCCGCTGTATGAGTCAGGTGACGGAGCGTGAGCACCAGCTCGCCGCCCGCACGCTGAAACAGCTGTATGCCGAATACCAAAGTATTAAACCGCTGATCCCGCTGGGGGGATACGTTGCAGGCGCCGATCCGCTGGCAGACAGAGCGGTACGTCTTTCGCCCGCGATCAATCAATTCTTACAACAGGAAGTCCAGGATGCCGCGCTGCTTGAGCCGACAATCAGCGATCTGTGCGCCCTGGCGCAGGCAGGGTAATGCACGATGAGCAAACTGATTTCTACGCTTGAGCAACTTCACCTGCTGCGCACTCGCGCGGTAGAAGACTTAAGCACGAAGCTGGCATCGCAAAACCAGCTGTGCCAACGGTTTGAGAAAAATATCGATACGCTGACGTCGCTTGCTGCGGGTCTGGTGTCCCAGAGCGCCAACAGTGCGGCCATGATGATTAACCAGTCGAAATATAAACATAACATTCAACGCATTATCGACTGGCAAAAACAGGAACAGGCGCTGGCGCGCCTGGAAGCGCAAAAAATTCAGGGCAACCTGCTGGCGGAGGCGAAGCGGGAAAAAAGCATTGAGCTGGTTCTCGACGCTAAACGCGCTGACCGGCAGGCTGAAATCAACCGTCGGGAACAGAAAATGACCGATTCACTCTCTGCCCAGTGCTGGCTGCGTCAACAACGTCTGATTCGTCAACGATAGCGCTATGAAAAGAAACAAACCGGGTTTCCCGCAAACGTCTTCGCGTTCTCTGATGGGGACGCTGATTCACCGTCAGCAGACGGCACGCGTCCACAGCACGCCGTTCGTTAGCGTCGTCTGCCCGACGTATAACCGACGCGAGTTCCTGCCGTATCTGCTGTATATCTGGCAGTACCAGGACTATCCGGCCGACAAACGCGAACTGATTATTCTGGATGATTCTCCGGTCAGCAATGCCGATCTGATCGAGATGATGACGGACCCGTCGCAGCCCAACGTGCGTTATGTCCACAGTGAAGCGCGTCTGGTACTGGGGCAAAAACGTAACATGCTCAATGCGATGGCGCAGGGAGAGTACATCCTGTGTTTTGACGATGACGATTATTACCCGCCGGATAAAATTTCCTGGCAGGTGGCGCAGATGCAGGCCAGCAACGCGCTATTCTCCGGCAGCGATCAGATTTATATCTGGTACAGCCATCTGGACAAAATCTATATCACGCACCCTTTCGGGCCGAGACATGCGCTGAACGGCACTTTTGGGTATCACCGCAATTTGTTGAAAAAAAATCGTTATGACGACGATGCGACAAAAGCGGAAGAGACGGGATTCCTGAAAGGCTTTACCACGCCGGTTCACCAGATAGATCCGAAGCGCGCCATTCTCTGTATTTCGCACAGCAGCAATACCTATGACAAAGATTTCATCATGGGCAGCTCCACGCCGGTGGATCTGACGCTGGAAGACATTGTCGATGACGCGAACTTGCTGGCGCACTACCGTCGACTGAGTCATGCGCCGCTAAATGTTCAGGTGAACTGGCAGGCTTTTGAAAAGGTGGCGGTGCTCTACGACCCGGCAAAAGAGGCGGAGCTGGCCCGTCGCTGCGAGGCTTTACTGGATTTTGGCCTGCGCGGCGAACAGATCTGGCCGGTAGCGAAAAACGCGGAGGCGTCGGCGGAACGGGCGGAACTGGCAACGCACTGCCAGGTGCTTGAGCTGGCGCAGAAAGAAGGCTGGAAAAATGTGCTGCTGCTGGATGCCGACGTGCAGTTCGTCAAAAAAGAGAACGCCGTTAACGACATCAACAAGCTGCTGAATGGCCTGAACCAGCTTAACTGGCAGGTGCTTCTGCTCGGCGGGCGCTATGAAAACTTTACGCTCACCCAGTCATTGAAGGGCGTAGCGCGGATCTATAACGCGGGCTGCGGCTGCGCGTATGCCGTTAACGCAGGTTATTACGATGCCCTGCTGGACGCCTATCGCCAGGCGATGGACTATCCGGCAAGCCTGGATCGCTGCTGGGCGGCATTAATGAATAAGGGGGATTTGTGGCTGGGATTCAGCCCGAGCTTTGCCTTCCTGCAACATCACCCGGACCCTAAAAGTGGCGAAATCATCGATTGTACGCACTGGTTTTTCCGTAAACACCGCTAACCGCAGGCCAGAATACGCCTGGAGAGAGCAAACATGGAACTGATAGAACATTACCAACCTGAATTTGTGTCACGCTTTGATGCGCGAGAAACCCCGTGCCAGTGCCCGGCTTGCCAGCATGCGCAGCAAAACTGGCCGCGTATTAGCGTGAAGCTGAAAAACCAGCAGCGTGAAAGTCTGGATATCACCTGTGAAGCGGCGGCCAGAGAGATGCTGCTTAACCCGGAGGCCTTTATCCTGCACACCTCGCAAGGGGAGGCGCAGGGCGAAGATGAGTTATCCGCCTGGAGCGAAACCCTGAACCAGCAATGTATTAACCTGGCGGTACATCCTGCGCTGTCGCTGGAAGGCAGCCTGTATGCGATCGGCGTTTTGCTGAGTAAGGCGCAGCAGTATCTGGACGGCGGCGAGCACGATCCGGCCCTGCTGTCCTCTATGGGAGAGCAACTGGCAATGCTGGCAGAACAAGGCGTGCTGACACAGCAGTTTGCGCTGTTGCCTCCGATTGCTGAAAACCGCATTGCCGCGCTAAAAGAGATGGGCCGGGTACGCCTGAATCTGAATCTGCCGCTGACTGAAAAAATGAGCGTGGCGCTGAAAATGAGCGAGCTGTCGGTGATGCAGCCAGCGCGGTTGGCGGATCGTCTTCAGCAGCTGGAATCGCTCTGGTCAACCATTCCGCTGTTTGATGAACAGCCACACATCCTGCGTAATGCGCTGATTTATCAACTGTATAACGATGTATTCCCCGGCATTCAATGCACCAACTACGGTGAGGCGCTACTGGGGCTGGCCAACCAGTTCTTCCAGATCAAAATGCTGTGCGCAATCCGCTGCGAACAGGGAGCGCTGACGCAGGATGATGTCGTGCTGCTGATTAACGCGCTGAAGGGGTGGCAGCAGCAGAATCCGTTCTCCGCGAATGCGGCGCATACCTCTGACTACAGCCTGCTGTGCGGGTTGTCGCTGTTGTAATAAATCATATGGATACTGTTTATTTACATCTTAATGCTGCAATGGGAGATACCCTGTATCTCCTGGCAGCGTGCAGAGCCATCAAAAATAAAACAGGCGCGAGCATCATTATGTTGAGCCAGCCGCACTTTAGCGCGCTGGCGCGGGCATGCCCGCATATCAGCGAGGTCTGGCCGGTGGACTCTCTTAGTGCGGAGCAGCATCAATGCATTCAGCGGGCGCAGGCGCAAGGGCGACTCTTTGACTTTACGCATTGGGCCCATGCGCTCAGACCGCTACATATGATCGATGCTTTTCTCGCGCAGGCAGGGCTTGAGGCGTCCGCAGCGGATAAACACCTCGATTTAGTCATTCCAGAATCTGCCCACAGTGCCGTTGACGCGTTCTGGCAGCAACATAAATTAGAGAACGCGCCGGTGTTATTAATGCACCCTAATATCGGACACCCAAACCGGACCTGGCCGCAAAATAACTGGCATGAGCTGGCGCAAATGTGGCTGCAAACGGGGTGGCAAGTTGTGTTCATTGGGAGCAATAACAACTCTGAGGCGGGAAAATCGATGGCGGAAGCGTATCCAGCCGGAGTTATCAATGCCATTGACCGCTTTTCAGCGCTGGAAACGGTTGCGCTTATGCAGCGAGCGAACATGCTGGTTTCCTGTGATTCAGGGCCGGTCATGCTTGCGGCGGCAACAGATATCCCTGTGGTAGCCCTCTATTCAACCGTGGCTGCGGAACACCGGTTGCCGTTTCGCCGTAGGGAAGCGGGCTGGCGTTGTATGGGAATTGATCTCGCCTGTAGTCATGGGCCATGTGCGCGTTTGCTGATGAACGATGTCATTTTCACCACCGTGCTTAAACGCCCTTTTGATGTGCCGACGACTCAGGAATTTGCAAACTGGTGCGTTCATAAAACCCCTTTCCGTTGTCTGCGACAATATGAACCGGCGATGCTGTATACCCAAATGGTCAGTTTTGTTTTATCGCTCCAGGAATAACGTTATTTCTTGTCGTGCCGGTTCCTGAAGGAATATCTGGTAAAAGCGATTGGCTATGCGGCATAGCCAATCGTATTGCTAAATAGCGTGGTATGAAGACTAAAAACCTTCGGCTAATATTCTTCTTTTGTTCTTTATCGCCAGTTCAATTCTGCCTGATAGCGCGATGAATTCGCTCTCATCAATAATATTGCTGTCGCGAGCAATTTGGTTAATCAAGGCATGCAGCAACACAAGCCCATTCTCTGTTGGCGTGTCTACATACAGTTCATGAAAAATGGATGCCAGATAGTGAATCATCTTCTGTGCGGAAAATAAAGGCAGCGTTTCGGGCAAATTACGGATTATCGCATCCTGATATAGCATACCCGTATATCGGTTTAAACATTGTACGGTTTGGGGATTGCTGATATTTCCGGCCCGGGGAAGCAGCAGTCGGAAGGTATCAAGGATAGCCAGCGCGCGTTTTGCTTTGCTGCTGGAAGTGGTGATTGAGCCGTTACGAATGGTATGGAAATACAGTCTGTCGGCAAGGCACCTTACTTTTGCGTCGGGCACGCTGAGCAGCAATTCAGTGGTGAAGTATTCATCCTCAAAAAACGGTGTCTTAAACCGCATATGAGCATATGTTTTTCGCCGCCAGGCATATCCCCAGACCACAACGGAGTAACCGTGTCCTGTTCGGGCGCGTTCGGTAATGCAGTGATTAAAGAACGTTTCGGCATGAAATGTTTTATTAATCAGATTACGCGGCCGTTGATAATACCCGGAAACCATATTGTTGCTGATATGGTGCAGGTGAAATTCCAGATGGGTGGAGAAAAACAGGACATCCAGGTGATGCTTTTCCATTTCGCGCACAATGGTTTCGATACCATCCGAAGCGATATGATCGTCAGAGTCCAGGCAATAAATATATTCACCTGATGCGCTTGCTAACGCGGCGTTGCGGGCCTCGGCAAGTCCTCTGTTTTCCTGGTCAACAATACGCATACCCGGCAGACGGCTCTGATAACGCGCCAGAATATCCCGGGAGTTATCTGTCGAACCGTCATTAACCGCGATAATTTCCAGATGCCGCCAGGTCTGCGCAACGAGTGAATCAAGGCAGCGCTCAAGGTATGCGCTGACATTGTAGACCGGCAAAATAATCGATACGACAGGGTGATTCATTGGCTACTCTCCCTGTTGCTATGATTTCAGCTTTTGGATGATTATCTCAATTGCGGATTCAGCAAACGCCGTCCGCGTTTGATCGAATCGAGGCATACCTTTTAAATGGCTATGATTCAGCCTCTCTATTTTCTCAATGCTGAAGTTCCCTGGCAGGGTTTGTAATAACGATAATACGTTGACGGAAACAGGCGACCAGCTCCGATGCTTAAAGGGCGTAAAAGTATGTTTATGATCGTCGTTGAAGGTTGATGGCCAAACGCCTTGCTCGTATAAATCTTCGTCTGGAATGGTTAAAACCAGATGACCGCCGGGTTTTACGACCCTTAACCAATGAGGCAGCGCGACGTAAGGGTCCATGACATGCTCCAGGCAATGCCCTGAATAAACGAAATCAAATTCGTTATCCGGTACTCTGGCTAAATACTGCGCGTCACCTTGTTGAAGATCGAATACGGTTATTGATTGGATTAAAGGAAACAGGCTTTGATACAACGCAATACTGTCATCGCCGCCGCCAATATCCAGACCTTTTCCTGACAGCCAGCGAGTACTGAAACGCGCATCAAGCAATCGCCTGTTAATTGACATACAGGTTGATCCTGGTATCCCCGTTCGAAATACGGGGGCCGCAGTCCGGTCTCCTGCCAGAATATGGGTGTTAACGCCGAATTCTCGCCAGCTTTTAGGCCAAAGTACAACGTAGCCCTGGTCATCGGGGTAATGTTTGATGATATGCGTCCCGCTATAGGCCTCAAGCGCTTCCAGAAACGCGTTCTCAGCGTCTTCTGTGGGAGGAGGGAGCGCTTTGCAGCCGGTGGCCTCATGCATAACGCGAAGATAGATACGGCTATCATCAATAATAATCAGCGCATTATCCGCAAATTCTTTTAGCTGGCGTAACTCATTGAGCAGAGGAAGGCGCGTTTCCTCATTGTATTTATTGCTCTGGTAGTCCTCGAATTTAAAATCTGCGCCGGGGAAGTGTGCATCCAGAAAAACAACGGCGCGCTTGATGAAAAGAGTGCGTTTAATTTCTTCATGGGACAAAAATGTCAGACTGTCTTCATTGTACAGATGCAGATTGTCTATTTTTGGCGCGGCATCAAATAACGGTTTATAGATTTCACAGGAATAAACTTCTTCAGCACCTGAGCGTAAGGCATATACACTTGATGCACCTTTACCAAAACCTGTTTCAATTACATGAGTAACACGATAGTGACGAATCAGGTGGGGAAGGTTGAAGCGTCGTAATTGCCCCATAATATTGGCCTCGATGAAAATTACGGATAGAACGCAAACGGAACAAAGCTACAAATCAATAAATTACAGTGCATTACCCCTGCTGATACAGCCAGTTTTCGGGTTCGCTGATATTCAACAGATTGGTCAGAATCTCCTGCTGCATATTCATCAGCATGGCGTTGTATTCATTGGTGGCCTGACATTGCGCGACCTGTTGCTGGAGACTTTGCCAGAGAGCGGAAACGGAAGGCTGGTGGGCGGCAGGCAGGCGGGCAATGAGCGTTTGCATGCCCTGCGCGTTGGCGTTAATGCCTAACCGTTCAAGCAGGCGATAACGTTGCTGACTGTGCTGCGACAAGTGCTGGTAGCACGCCATGATTTGCGCGTTCAGCACGTCAAGCTCTGCGGCGCGGCGCGCAATAATGTGGTCGCGCTGCTGTATGAGTAAATCATTCAGGACATGGTAATGCTTACGGTCTTCGGCCATGTCCTGTATCAGTGTTTTAACGCTCTGAGCGGCGTTAGTCATAATTACCTCTGGAAATACTTCTGCATCGCATCCGTCAGCGAATCGAGGTTAACCGCGATTTTACCGCTGCTGATCGCGTCTTTCATTTCAGCTACGCGCGCCATATCCACTTCCGGCAGCGCAGAGAGTTGTGTTTGCGCATCGCCCAGTACCGGATCGATCGCGGCGCTGCGCTCAATTTTCGTGCCTTCCTGAGCGACAGTGCGGGTCTGTTCTGCGGCGCTGCTCTTGTTGATTGCGGTTGCCAGATTGTATTGATTCGCTACTACTTTCATCGCTTCGCCTCTTTTTCATCTTTTCGTTATGGTTGCGGATGAATCCTGCCCTGCGGAAGGAGGACTTCCGATGCCCTCACCGTTAAAGAGCGGCCTGCTGCCGGTAAAACTTAAACCGCGAATGAATATTTTTAGTTTCCGCTGGCGTAGACCATTTTGACGACGCCAGCGTCCGCGACAATCGCGCTTACCACCCGCTCGCTGCTCTCATTTTTCACCTTAATCATTTCGCCTTTACGTCCCTTTTTCATGGCTTCCCCCATCGTACGGGCCTCTACGCCTCCCTGTTCGGCGATCATCAGAACGCGCTGACCGCGTTCAACCAGCACCGGAGATTCCAGTTGCGTCAGGGTGATCGGCTGTAGTTCACGAATGCGGCGCTTCACGGTCAGCCCAATGGCCTCATCCGGGTCGGTGAGGTAGTTGCCGCGCGTGCTGCTGATGTTGAGCTTTTTGATGGATACGTCGCTGGCGGATAACACCTGGCCGCGCTCCAGCGAATTTTTGGCGATCACCACCGGAAGATAGACATCCGGTTTGACGGTGACGGCGACATCCCAGCCTTGCGGCCCTTCACAGCGCACATCAAAACGCAGGCGGTTGAGATCGATGCGTTCGCCGCCGGGCAGCGACACGGTTAGCGCGTCAGGGCAGGGAGCGTACCGGGAGACGTCGGAAGGGATAAACAGGTTCATCTTCGCCTGATACTCGGGCCACTTGCGGCGCCCGGCCTCCTGGCGAAGGGCTTGCGCTGCGTGATGTTGAACGGCGGCAGTGACCTGCTTACGCGCGCTCTGCACTTTTTCCGGGGCGGCGAAGGATGGCAGCGCCGTAAAAAGCATCAGCAGGAAGGATAACGTTCCAGGGCGGAAACAACGCTTCACCCGCGAAGGGATAAAACCAATAAAGCCATTAAAAATCATGATGTTAAAACCTTGGCATGAATATTGCTATACAGGGAAGCAGATCATTGCAGGTTTAGCATCACGAGGGTGTGAGTTGTGAGTATTACTTTTGACAAAGCATTGGGCGTTCATCCACAGGCTGTAGCGCTTCGACTTTCCCGAGCAGAGTTGCTGTCAGCCAATCTGGCAAACGTCGATACCCCCAATTTCCAAGCTAAAGATATTGATTTTGCCGCTGAGATGCAACGTTCATCGTGGAGTTTTTCGAATCCGTCAGCGCCGCAAGAGATGTACCGCGTGCCTTATCAGCCCTCTTCCGATGGCAACACCGTTGCGCTGAACGTCGAGCAGGCTGAGTTTGCGAAGAATACCCAGGATTATCAGATGAGCCTGGCATTTTTAAACATGAAATTCACGGGCCTGAAAAAGGCCATTGAAGGTAAGTAATCCTACGCAGGTGATAACGGAATATGGCTTTTACCGATATTTATCGCGTTTCGGGGTCGGCGATGACGGCGCAAACCGTTCGTCTGAATACCATCGCCAGTAACCTCGCTAATGCGGAAACCGCCTCCGCCACCGAAGACGGCGTCTATAAAGCCCGTCGTCCGGTGTTTGCTGCGGTTTATAAGAATGATGAGTTAATGAATAGCAGGGCGTTAACCGGCGCGCGCGTCCAGGTGATGGATGTTGTCGAAACCGGCAATGCCGTACAGCGTTATGAGCCGCATAACCCGATGGCGAATACGGATGGCTATGTCTACTACCCGGATGTCAACGTGGTAGAGGAGATGGCGGACATGATGTCGGCGTCGCGCGGTTTCGAAACCAATGTTGATGTTCTGAACAGTGTTAAAAGCATGCAGCAAAGTCTGCTGAGACTCGGAGAGGTATAAGGATGAATGTAGACGGCACGTCCACCAGAAGCCAGACAGGAACGTCGGATAGCAGCATTGCCAGTAACAACAATAACAGCAGCGCAGCCGGCATGAACACGCTGTTCATGCAGCTTCTGGTCGCGCAGATCCAGAATCAGGACCCGCTGAACCCTACCGATGGCACCGAGTATGTCAGCCAGCTGGCGCAGCTGACGCAGGTTCAGTCAATGGAAACCATGTCGCAACTGATGGCGAACAGTTCCGTATTGATGGACAACCTGCAAACGCTCACCACCGGCAACCTGGTCGGGCAGCATGTGATGGTGCAGACCGACGCGATCAACTCTGACGGCGAAACGACGATTAACGGACGTCTGACGCTGGATCACGCTTCCGGTGTGACGACGGTCATCGTCAAAGACGCGGCCGGCACCGAGCACAAAATTGAGCTGGGGAAACAGGACGCCGGGCAGGTGGACTTCACCATTGACCCGCAGGAGCTGGGCCTGAGCGAAGGGAAATACACCCTTAGCGTTGTAACCGATACGGGCGAAGAAGGCATTCCTGTTGAAGTGGGCGGTATCGTCAACAATGTGCGCATCCCGCTTGATGGCAGCGCCATCCAACTGAATCTCACCGGAATCGGTGAGATTGCTTACAACAATATTACCCAGTTTGGCAGCGACTCGCAGAAACGTGCGTAAGTCGGGTTAAGCGTTGAGTTAACAGGAATTTATTATGAGTTTTAATATTGCGACCTCTGGTCTGAATGCAATTACCGAGCAGTTGAACGCCATTTCCAACAACATTGCGAACTCCGGCACCGTAGGATTCAAATCCGGCCGTGCGGAATTTTCCTCACTGTATGCGGAAAGCCAGCCGCTGGGCGTAGGGGTTTCTGGTGTGACCCAGAGTATTACCCGAGGCGGAAACATTTCTACCACCGGAAATGCGCTCGATCTGGCGATCAGCGATAGCGGATTTTTCATGGTGCGCGACAGCACGGGGACCACGGCATATACGCGTGCGGGCTACTTCGGCACCGACAGCAGCGGCAACCTGATCAACAACCTGGGGATGTATCTTCAGGGCTACCCGGTTAATGCTAACGGCGAGATAGAAGTGGGGACGATCGGCAATCTGACGATCAGCAGCGGCTCTATTCCGGCGAAAGCGACCGACAGCCTCGACTTCACCGCCAACCTGGACGCGCGCGCCGCCGAGCCGGAGACGGCGCCTTTCAACCCAAAAGACAGCACTTCCTATAACAATACCTACACCACGCAGGTTTTTGATTCCTTGGGACGCGAGCACACGCTGAACCAGTATTTTGTGAAAACCGGCGAGAACACCTGGCAGGTTCACTATTACATGGACGACGTGGAAATCCCGGACAGCAGCCAGGCGATAGAATTTACCGAGCAGGGCGTCCTGAAAAGCCCGGTTGGCCTGACGAACCTGACCACATCGATCTCCGGCGCGGCGGATCTCTCTATCGATCTGAGCTACAACGGCACCAGCCAGTACGGTTCTGACTTCTCCGTCAGCAAAAACAACAGTAGCGGCTACGCGTCTGGCGAACGTACCGGTCAGGCGATTGATGAAGACGGCAGCGTTTACGCGACCTTCTCCAACGGCGAACGGATGTTGCAGGGGCAACTGGTGCTGGCGAACTTTGCGAACCCGAATGGTCTGGCGTCAAAAGACGGCACGACGTGGGTACAAACCGCCAGTTCCGGCGCGCCGCTGACTGGAACGCCGGGCACCGGTTTGCTGGGTTCTGTGAAATCCGGCGCGCTGGAATCCTCAAACGTGGATTTGACCTCTGAGCTGGTTGGTCTGATGACCGCGCAGCGTAATTACCAGGCGAACACGAAGGTTATCAGCACCAACGACAACATGATGAACGCTCTCTTCCAGGCGGTGTAATGGATCGTTTGATTTTTACCGCCATGAGCGGCGCATCGCGCAGTTTGTCGCAGCAGCAGATCCATGCAAACAACCTGGCGAATGTGAATACCCAGGGGTTTCGTAGCGATCTTGATAATGCGATTTCTCAGCAGGTTAACGGCGAGGGATATGCCTCGCGTTATATGGCGCTGCCTACTCAGGGCGGCGTGGATATGACGCCTGGCGCGGTACGTGAAACGGGGCGCAATCTGGATATCGCCATTAAAGGCGATGGGCTGATTGCGTTGACCAGCGGCAACCGTGAGGTTTACACCCGCAACGGGCAGATCGACGTCAGCCCGGAGGGCGATCTGTCGATCAACGGTCTGCCGGTTGAAGGTGACAACGGCCCGATCGTTTTACCGCCGTTCTCGTCCGTCAGCATCGGTGAGGACGGTGTGATCACTATCGTGCCTGACGACGGCGATATTGCCGCGCCGGTTGATGTTGACCGCATCAAGCTGGTGAACATTCCGGTAAGCGATCTGAGCAAAAATGTGGATGGCTTTCTGGTGAGCAACACGGCGATTAACCCACGCGATGAAGAGGTGATGGTGGCGTCCGGGCATCTGGAAACCGCTAACGTCTCGGCCATTAATGAGATGGTCGCCAGCATTGCGCTGAATCGTCAGTTTGAAGCGCAAATCAAGATGATGAAAGCCGCTGAAGATCTCGCTAATTCAGGCAACCGTCTGATTCGTGGCACCTGATAACAATAAGAAGGAATAAAGATGAATCCCGCTTTATGGATCAGTAAAACCGGCCTGGCGGCGCAGGACGCCAAAATGACCGCGAT
This sequence comes from Citrobacter sp. CK188, assembly GCF_030333525.1. Lineage (NCBI taxonomy): Bacteria > Pseudomonadati > Pseudomonadota > Gammaproteobacteria > Enterobacterales > Enterobacteriaceae > Citrobacter > Citrobacter sp. CK188. The sequence goes on along the minus strand of NZ_JAOWFU010000024.1, from coordinate 233,514 downwards.
TTCCAACAACCTGGCGAACGTCAACACCACCGGGTTTAAACGCGATCGCGCGATGTTCGCCGATCTGTTTTATCAGAATCAGCGCACGCCAGGCGGGCAGCTCGATCAGAACAATATCGCGCCGACCGGCATTCAGTATGGCACCGGGGTGAAGATCGTCGGGACGCAGAAAGAGTTTACCGTCGGCAGCATCCAGAACACCGGGCAAACCTTCGACGTGGCGATCACCGGGCAAGGGTTCTTCCAGGTGGAAACTGCGGATGGCGATATCGCGTATACCCGCGCCGGTAATTTCCAGAAAACGCCAGATGGCGTGCTGACGAATGCGCAGGGGCTGCCGCTGGTGCCGCAGATTGAATTGCCGGAGAACGTCAAAGATTTGCAGATTGGTAAAGACGGCACCATCACCGCGACGGTGGCAGGTGAAACCGATCCGGTGGAGCTGGGGCAGTTGACGCTGGTGAACTTCGTCAATCCGGCCGGTCTGGAGGCGATAGGCGGCAACTTATACCGTGAAACGGCGGCCAGCGGCGAAGCGGTTGAAGGCGTACCCGGCGAGGACGCGCTCGGACAACTGGAGCAGGGCTCTCTGGAAGGTTCTAACGTACAGGTCGTTGAAGAGATGGTCGACATGATCACCGTTCAGCGTGCCTACGAAATGAACGCCAAGATGGTCTCTGCCGCCGATGACATGTTGAAGTTTGTCACCCAGTCGATGTAACGACAGGGCTTTAAAGTGAAAGAGAAATGAAAAAGCAGTTAGTTATCAGTCTACTGGCGCTGTTTTTGTCGGGCTGCGAAAGCCCGGCGTTGCTGGTGAAAAAAGACGATGCGGCGTATGCGCCGCCGGAAGATATCGTGGTGCCTGAAACGCAGGTGCGCGGCGGTGGGTTATATAACGGCAACTACAACTGGTCGTTGACCCAGGATCGCCGGGCTTATCGCGTAGGCGACATCCTGACCGTTAAGCTGGATGAGTCTACTCAGGCCAGCAAGCAGGCGCGCACTAACTTTGGTAAGAAAAACGATGTTTCCCTGGGGATACCGGAAGCATTCGGCCATTCAATCGATAAGCTTTCCGGCTCGATTGACGGCAACCGAAACTTTAACGGTAATGCCACCTCGCAGCAGCAGAACAGTCTGCGCGGCGCGATCACCGTTGCGGTTTATAAAGTGTTGCCAAACGGCGTGCTGGCGATTCGCGGGGAGAAATGGCTCACCCTCAACCAGGGGGATGAGTATATGCGGGTGACGGGCCTGGTGCGCGCGGAAGATATCGAACGCGACAACTCCGTCTCTTCACAGCGAATCGCCAATGCCCGTATCTCCTATGCCGGACGCGGCGCGCTCAGCGACGCGAATGCGGCAGGCTGGCTGACCCGCTTCTTCAACCACCCGCTGTTCCCAATTTAATGGAGGCCATGATGCGTAAACTGGCACTCTTTTTCCTGCTGATTTGCAGCATGAACGCGGCGGCGCAGCGCCTTGGCGATGTGGTCGATATTCAGGGCGTGCGCGGCAACCAGCTGGTGGGCTACAGCCTGGTTGTGGGGCTTGACGGTACAGGGGATAAAAACCAGGTCAAGTTCACCAGCCAGTCCGTTACCAACATGCTGCGCCAGTTTGGCGTGCAGTTGCCTGCGAAGATTGATCCGAAGGTGAAGAACGTCGCGGCCGTGGCGATTAGCGCCACGCTGCCGCCGGGCTATGCGCGTGGGCAAAGTATTGATGTAACCGTCTCCTCAATTGGCGATGCGAAAAGCCTGCGTGGCGGTACGCTGCTGCTGACTCAACTGCGCGGTGCTGATGGCGAAGTGTATGCGCTGGCACAGGGGAATGTGGTGGTAGGCGGCGTGAAAGCCGAGGGCAACAGCGGCTCCAGCGTGACCATCAACACCGCGACCGTTGGCCGTGTGCCAAACGGCGGCTCGGTGGAGCGCGAAGTGCCGAGCGATTTCCAGCAGGAGCCGGTGGTGATGCTGAACCTGAAACGTCCCAGCTTTAAGACTGCCAACAGCGTCGCAGTCGCGCTGAACAACGCCTTTGGTTCCGGCACGGCGACCGCGCAAAGCGCGACTAACGTGGCGGTACGTGCGCCGATGGGCGCGGGCGATCGGGTGGCCTTTATGTCCTCTCTGGAAGATGTGCAGATTAACGCCGGTAAACAGCCGCCACGCGTGGTGTTCAACGCCCGAACGGGAACGGTGGTCATTGGCGATGGCGTAGTGGTGCGCGCTGCGGCGGTATCACACGGCAACCTGACCGTCACCATCCGCGAGTCGTCGAACGTCAGCCAGCCTGGCGCATTCAGCCAGGGAAGAACGGTTGTCACGCCGGAAAGCGACGTCAACGTTAACCGTGGCCGGGGTCAGATGGTGACTATTGCGGCGGGAACCAGCCTGCGCAGCATCGTGAATACCATTAACAGCCTTGGCGCGGCGCCGGACGACACGATGGCTATCTTACAGGCGCTGCATGAAGCCGGCGCGCTGGATGCTGAACTGGTCGTGATTTAAGGAAATATCATGCTGAATGCCATTAACCGACAAACCGCGATTCTGCCCGGCGATCTCTCCGGGCAGGTAAAGCCGCAGAATCTTGAACAGGCCGCCGAACAGTTTGAGGCGCTGATGCTGCGTTCCATGCTGTCGCAAATGCGCAAGGCGTCCGATGTGCTGGGGGAAGACAACCCTTTCAACAGCAAACAGCAGCGGATGATGCGTGATTTTTACGATGACCGACTGGCGTCTGACCTGGCGTCTCAGCGCAGCACCGGGATTACCCAGATGATCATCAACCAGCTTTCGCCGCAGGTGAATACGCCGCTTAAGAAAACGGATGAAATGACCGCTTTAGAAGAGCAACCGAAAGAACTTAAAACGCCTGTGGTTCCGGTAATGCGCGGGCAGGAGTAAGCCATGAGTATGATTAATATTGCCTTCAGCGGTTTGCAGGCAGCCCAGGTGGGCATGAATGTCACCTCGATGAACATCGCTAACCTGCTGACGCCGGGGTACAGCCGCCAGGGCATTATCCAAAGCTCCATCGGCCCAATGGGAGAAACGGGTTTTACCGCCGGGAACGGGGTACAGGTCGACAGTATTCGTCGCATCTCCAGTCAGTATCTGGTTAATCAGGTGTGGCAGACCAACTCGAAAGCCAGCTATTTCGAAACCGGAAATCAATATATCGGCGCGCTGGAACAGGTGATCGGCACCGACTCTACCAGTCTTGGTAACGGGCTGGATGATTTTGTCAGCGCCCTGAGCGCATTGACCCAGACGCCGGAATCCCCGGCGCTGCGTCAGCAGCTTATTAACCAGGCGGGCGCGCTGGCGACCCGTTTCAATAACGTTAACAACTTCATCTCCAGCCAGAAAGAGTCGATCAACACCCAGCGCAACGCGATGGTTGACCAGATCAACACCCTGAGTACCAGTATTGCGGACTACAACAAAAAAATTACCGACATGGAGTCAACCGGCGGTAACAGCAGCGTACTGCGCGATCAGCGTGATGAACTGGTAAAACAGTTAAGTACGCTGGCGGACGTGAAGGTGACGGACGATGGTTCCAGCGGGTACACCGTCTCAATGGCGAACGGTCAGCCGCTGGTGAGCGGTAAGGTCGCCGGGCAGCTCAGCGCGGGGCAGGACGCCAACGGCAACTCCACGCTGACGCTGAAATTTTCCACCAGCGAGTTCACGCTGAACCCGTCGGCGGGCGGTCAACTTGGCGCGCTGTATGATTATGAAACCGGCACCCTCCAACAGATGAAAGATTCGGTGCAAGGGATGGCGGAATCGGTGGCAAAACTGTTTAACGATCAGCTGGCGAAGGGCTATGACCTGAATGGCAATTCAGGCAAGCCGCTGTTTACTTTCGATCCGAGCAATCCTGCGGGCATGTTGCAGGTGACGGATCTGAAGCCTGAAGAACTGGCGCTGTCCGGCATCCAGGCCGACGACGGCACGGGCGTACCGGGCAACGGTGATAACCTGAAGGCGCTGATCGAACTGAAAAACCAGAAAACGGATATTCCGGGTCTGGGAAATATGAGCCTGAGCGAAGGGGCGGCGGCGATCATTTCCACTATCGGTATTGCCAGTAAGCAGAGCAAAACAGAAATGGAAGCGGCGTCGACGGTGCGCGACCAGGCGCAGAATCAGCGCGATAACCTGAGCGCGGTAAACCAGGATGAAGAGGCGATTAATCTACAGATCTACATGCAGGCTTACCAGTCGAACATGAAGGTGATCTCCACCGGAAATCAGATCTTCAGCGACCTGCTGGGGATGTTTTAAGCGCCATCAGAGAATTTAAATTATGCGTATTAGTAGTCTTTACAACTCAAATGCCATGCTGGCGCAATTAGGCGTTAACGGCACGCGTATCAGTAAGTTGATGGAGCAGATGTCGACGCAAAAGCGCATTAATGTGCCGTCTGACGATCCTGTTTCCGCAAGTCGTCTGGTGCAACTGAACCGTGAGCAGTCTGCGATTAAACAGTATCAGAGCAATATTTCCAGCCTGAGCGGCGCGCTGTCGATTCAGGAGTCGAACATCACCGCGCTCAGTAACCAGATGCTGGCGGTCGGCGATAAGCTGAAGCTGGCGAATAACAGTACGCTCAGCCAGAAAGATATGGCGGGTTACGGCATGGAGCTTTCTTCAATGCTGGATTCGCTGGTCGCCACCCTGAACGCTAAAAATGAAAACGGCAGCTATCTGTTTTCCGGCACGCAGACCGACAGCCAGACGGTAACGTGGGACGAGGCGAAAGGGCAGTATGTGTACGGCGGCAATGACAGCAGCCGCGAAACGATTGTCGCGAACGGCGTCTCTATTACGGAAAACACCCATGTTGTTCAGGCATTCTCCGGTTCAGGAAACGACCTTGAGATGCTGAATAAATTGAAAGCGCTCAGCGACAAAATGCAGGACCCGAACGCGAATTACGCTGACTATAAAGACGAGCTGGAGGAGATGATCGGTGTCGCGCAAAATACCAGCGATAACATCTCCAGCCTCTTCACCGATCTTGGCGGCCGTCAGAACCGCCTGACGCTGCTCAGCGATGCACACAGCGATGTCAGCCTTGCGAACGATCAGGTTGTACGGGACCTGTCCGAAACGGACTGGGCGACCACCAGTATCAACCTGCAACTGTATACGCAGTCGGTGCAGATCACCAATAAGGCTTACAGTATGGTGAGTCAGCTTAACTTGTTTAGTCTGTTGTAATTGTTATGCAGGTAGGTTTAAAAACAACGTCCCTTACGACTTCCGCGCCCGCAACCGGGCGCGGAAGCATTGATGCGCCGCAAACGGTCGGCCGCGTCAACGCGCCAGAAATCACCGCGACCCGCAATGCGTTCCCCGAATCGGCGCTGTTGTCCCGCCGTCCGATGCGCTACAACGTACAGCTAAATCAACAACTCACGGCAGTGCAGCAGGCTGACAGCTATCTGGCGCAGACGGAAACACAATTGTTGCAGGTACGTCAGTCGTCGCTTCGCGGCGATGCGACGCAGCCGGCGAATACGCTGCAAAAACATTTGATGCGTCGGACGCAGCTTTCCGGCGGCACTGTCGATCGCCATCTGACCGCGTCGCTGGAGCAAAAAAGCACGGTTAACTTTACGCTTCCCGGCAGTGAGAGGCTTCTCAGCCTGCCGGGGGGAGAAACGCTGGTATTTTCACTGGGCGGGCGACAGCGTGAGATGACCGCCATTTCTTTGCCGGAAGAGGCGACGCCGCGTCAGACGTTGACCCAGTTGAATGTGGGGCTGGGCCGTCTGGGGATTCATGCGCGTCAGACGGCAAACGGGCAACTGATGTTCAGCGTGGATGAAAGCCGTTGGGAGCGGGTCAGCCAACAGCTCACCGTGCGCGGAGAGGGCAGGCATTTCCCCGCCGATGCGTTTACGTTGCTCACGCCACAGGCGGAAACGGCAAGCAGCGATGAGGTTGTTTCGCTGGCGACGCGTCGGGAAAGGGAAAGTCAGGTAAAGCTGCAAAATACGCTGGAGCACATTACCACCCAGCGCAGCAGGCTTCGTCAACAGCAGGAGCGCGTGGCGTCGCGCATCAATGATATGGCGACGGTATACAGCCCGGCGCAGGCCCGGGAAACCGCGCGCGGCCTGGGGGAAGCGCTGGCGAGCAGCGCCAGCAGCTACAGCACCCTCTCCAGGGCGCTGGGCGCGCAGGCAAACGTCAGGCTGGCGACGGTAAAAAATTTGCTGGGGTGATTATCGTAACCGGAAGCGGGCCTCCGCCTCCGGTTTTGACTTACTGCTGGATGGGGTAGAGAAAAATCGACCCGCTTTGCCCTACCACTAGCGGTTGCCCGTTAAATGCCAGCGGCTCCATCCAGAAATTGGTGTTCATCAGCATATCGACCAGACCATCTATCATCAGCCCCTTGTGCGTGGTGGTGTAGTAGATGGGCGTCAGGTAAAAATAGAGTTTGCCGTTTTTCCCTGACGTCGGCGTAAATTTTTCCTTTAGTACGAAACGATTGTCATCAGGGCTGGTAATGGTCGCCAGAATGGTGCCTTTCGTTGTTTTCATCCGTGAATTATAAATTTCTTTCGTCTGCGACATCAGGTCATAGAAACCAAGCTGGAAAGTCCCTTCCACATCCGTATTGGGTCGCTCTGCGCCGCCTGTGAGGGCACTGGTGCCGAATGCGATGGCGAGAAGCACGGAAATACTCAACAAAATCACAAGATTAACTTTCTTTGCATGTTGCCATTTCATTCAGTTTTCTCCGGGTTTCACGCATAATCAGGTTGTTCAGCCGTGTCGGATCGATACGCCAGTGATAAATCGTCATCGCTAACTGCTTTTTGTCGCACTGGCTGGTAAGGGCGAACGTGTAGTTCAGCGATGAATTGGTGATGCTAAAGTAGACGCTCATCCTGACTGACTGCATTTTGATCTGCTGATTAATGGTATAAAAAGTGTCTTTCAGCTTGGTATACAAGTTATTGGCGTCATAAGACGGCTCGCTGCTCGTCCCAATGGAATACAGGTTGATGTTGCTGTAAACGTTAGGCTGTATCTCCTGGGCGACCAGATGCTCATGGCCTTTCAGTTTCATGTACCAGCCGGTAAAGAGTATGCTGCCGATCGCCGTCAGCGCGAGCAGTAAAAACACGGTGGTCCAGTGGATGGATTTTTTCACTGGCCTGGTCGTTGCAGGCGGCGTTACGCGGACGATATCGTTCACTTGTTCCGCGACAGGAAGTGATGTCTCGTCGACAACCTCATATTCCCCGGCTAAATCGGAGGGGGCGTTTTCTTCCAGCGGAAGATGATTTTCTTCGGGATCGCGAACCTCGCTCTCTTCTTTTTCGATAAAGCAGCAATAATCAGGCTCAAGCAAATACCCTTTTTTAGGGATGGTTTTGATGATTTTTTGCTTTTTGCCGTCGTCTTCCAGTGCCGTACGCAGCGCGTGGATGGCATTGGGCAGACTGTTATTACCGATGACGCGGCGTTCCCAGACCAGCGTGGTGAGTTCTTCACGCGTAAAGATCTTTCCCGCATCTTGCATGAGCGTTTCAAGGAGCTTGAGTTGATATTCTCCCAGACGTTTACGTTCCCCTGTTGTTAAATGGAGAATAGATCCCGAGGGGATATCAACCAGCCAGTTATTAACGGAGTAATAGCGTTTATTCATTTATTCATCGATGGATATACCACCCCAGTAAATGCAACGGCTAAATATCGCAAGAAAATATAGCCTGAACACGGATGTTGACTATCTGTTAATTCCATTTGAAATTCTTAATGAATGCCGCTTGCCTGCGGGAGGTGAGGAAACGAAAAGCGCTTTTGCCGATGGCTGAGTTTGTTTTTCAGCCTGAACAGCACTCAGAAACAAGACACCAGCGGCCTGCTGTTGTTCTGATTATCGCGGAATCATCTTTTCCTGGCGCTCTTTTTACGCGATAAAAATGTGATGTGCAACCTCATTTGCAGTGAAAGATTCGCCTTATTATTAATTCTTCTGATTAAAAGTTAATCGAAATAGTTAAAAGATCCTTATGTAAAATCAGGCCATGCGAATGTGAAAAATTTGTGTTCATCAATCTCCTTTCATGGGGTGTGGGTATATTTTTTGGCAGATTAAAACAATAAACAAGAAAAAATAAAGGAGCGGAGTTAATTTTTTTATCGTTTGTGTCGCCTGATTGCATAATTATGGGGTTGGTTTTATTGCCGGGCTAAAGGTGGTTTATTGAGGATGGTATAATAAGAATAATTAATTGGATATTTTTCGTCTTGAAAAAAGAGGGTGACAAATCTTTAAATAAATTTTCATTAAATGAATTTAATTTTTCGTTGTGGTGGGTCGTTTTTATCAGTCAGCAACGACAAGAACCTGATAAAACAGACAGGTAATCCAAGGAGAAATATATTATGTCGCTTTCGATTTTCACCAGTGCTTCTTCTATGGCATCCACCAATGCCCTGAATAAATCCAACAATCTGCTGTCTACCGCAATGGAGCGTCTGGGCACCGGCAAACGCATCAACTCCGCAGCGGACGATGCGGCGGGCTTGCAGATTGCCACTCGCCTTCAGGGTCAGACCAACGGCATGGCCGTTGCGCAGCGTAACATCTCTGATGCCACCGCATTGCTGCAAACCGCAGAAGGCGCGTTCGACGAAGTGAGCAACATCATGTACCGCATGAAAGATCTCGCCACCCAGGCAGCGAACGACACCAACACCACCAAAGACCGTGATGCCATCAACGCTGAAATGAACGACCTGAATGCCGAACTGAAAAACATCATGGGCAACACGTCTTATGCGGGCGATAAATTATTCGGTACCGGCGGTAAATTTGCCGATTCCCTGAACTTCCAGATTGGTTCTTCCTCTGGAGAAACCATGACCGTGAGCCTGGGTGATGAACTGGGCGGTACAGCGAGTGGCCTGTTTAGCGCTTCTGGTTTCTCGGGTATCGGTGACTGGAACAACACCGCTTCCGGTATCAACATCGGGAGCGCCTCCGACGCTACGGCGATGATGAACTCTCTGGAAACGGCGCTGAATGACGTCGGCGCCGTGCGCTCCAAAATGGGTGCGAGCATTAACCGTCTGGGCCACACCGCGGCCAACCTGGCAAACATGAAAGACAACACCGATCTGGCGTTGAGCAATATTCAGGATGCGGACTTCGCCAGCGAAGCCTCCTCCATGACGCGTAACCAGATGCTGGCGCAGACCAGCATGTCCATGCTGAAACAGTCCAACAGCATGTCCAGCATGGTGATGTCCCTGCTGGGTTAACAGTAAGCCGCCGCTTGCCTGGAAAGGCAGGCGATGTGTCCTTATGACGCTGCATCCTGCACGGGGTGCGGCTTTTTTTGTGTCTGCTGTTGCCGTGCAGCTCCTTTTTGCCGTCTTTCTTCGCCATTTTTTCCCCGGGTTGCCTGAAAAATGGTCATTCGAACGTCGTCGGATTTAATTTTCGAAATGGATGTGTCGTTTTGAGTCAGTACAACGAATGAATGACCTGAATGAATAAGGAATATCTATGTCGCTTTCTATTTTCACCAGCGCTTCTTCCATGGCATCCACCAATGCCCTGAATAAATCCAACAATCTGCTGTCCACCGCAATGGAACGTCTGGGTACTGGCAAGCGTATTAACTCCGCAGCGGACGATGCGGCGGGTCTACAGATTGCCACCCGTTTGCAGGGCCAGACCAACGGCATGGCCGTTGCACAGCGCAACATCTCTGATGCCACTGCGCTGCTACAGACCTCCGAAGGTGCGTTCGACGAAGTGAGCAACATCATGTACCGCATGAAAGACCTTGCCACCCAGGCAGCGAACGACACCAACACCACCAAAGACCGCGATGCCATCAACGCCGAGCTGAACGACCTGAACTCTGAGTTGCAGAACATCATGAACAACACCTCCTATGCAGGTGACAAACTGTTCGGCGCTTCCGGTAAGTTTGGCGAAGCGATGAACTTCCAGATTGGCTCTTCCACCGATGAAACCATGCAGGTTGATCTGTCTAAAGAGCTGAAAGGTTCTGGCACCGACTCGCTGATTGATGCCAGCGGCGGTTTTGGCACGATTAGCGATACAGGCAGCAGCTACTACTCGGCCAGCGGCATCAACATTACTGACGCTGCCGGCGCGAAAGATCTGATGAACAACCTGGAAACCACGCTGAATGACGTCGGCGCCGTGCGTTCCAAAATGGGTGCGAGCATTAACCGCCTGGGCCACACCGCGGCTAACCTGGCGAACATGAAAGACAACACCGATCTGGCGCTGAGCAACATTCAGGATGCGGACTTCGCCAGCGAAGCCTCCTCCATGACCCGTAACCAGATGCTGGCGCAAACCAGCATGTCCATGCTGAAACAGTCCAACAGCATGTCCAGCATGGTGATGTCTCTGCTGGGTTAATCCTTCGCGGATATCTGCCCCTAAAACACCGCTGTATGGCGGTGTTTTTGTATCCGGCAATGCGCTTCCTTCTGCCGGAAATTGCGGAAGGGGACATTCCTCCTCTTACGTAACTCATTGATAAATACTTATTAAAAAATTGGCACGATAGTTGCTTTATCTACTGTATGTTGAAAGCGGCGCGCGTGCCCGGAGAAACCCACTATGTCTGATTTTGATCCAACGACACTGGCCACACAGTTGGCAGGCTATGACATTCTTGCGCTGCAAACCTCGCTGAAATCACAGACTTCCACGCTGGAAGCGCAGAAAAAAGCGCTTTCCTCGCTGCGTACCGCCCTGTCGGATTTCCGTTCGGCAATCACCGGGCTGAATTCCTCCAGCACCAGCGTGCTGAAAAATACCGCGACCATGAACCAGGAAGGGATCGCGACCATCACCGCCAGCGCGTCTGCCCGTAAAGGGACATACAGCCTGAACGTTACCCAACTGGCTTCTGCGCAGCAGAAAGGGTTTGACGGGCTTGATGATGAGGCGATTAAAAACGCCAGCGGTACGCTGAAGATCAATCTCAACGGCGAGAGCCTTGAAATTGAGATGGATGATTTAGACAGCCTCGCTGATTTTGCCGACGCCATCAATAATGCGGATTTCCCGAGCGCGTCTGACACCGCGACCTCTGACGATGGTCAGAACGGCGTTACCGCTTCGCTGATGCGTATTGATGGCAAGGTGACGCTGATGATGAGCAGCGATCAGAGCGGCGAGAAATACGATATTCAGTTGGATACCAGCGGCATGACCAACGGTCAGGATATCTTTAATGGCGAGAATGTGATTACCGCCGGTAAAGATGCCAAATTCACCGTTGGCGATTCCAGCACCGTTTACTCCAGCAGCTCCAATACCCTGGATAACCTGGTAGACGGCGTTTCGATCAAACTGACCGGCACCACCGAAGCCAACAAGCCGCTGGTTATTTCAGTCGACACGGATGCCACGGGGACAAAGGAGCAAATCCAGGCCTTTATCGATGCCTATAACACGTTGCAGGACACCATCTCCGGGCTGACGGCGACCGGCAGCAGCTCTGATTCGCGCGGCGCGTTTGCCGGTGATGCCAGTATCTCCTCGTTAACCAACGATCTGAGCAACATGCTGCGTGGCACCTTCGGCGATCAAAACATGACGAAGTTCGGCATTACTGCCGACAAAGACGGCAAGCTGTCGATCGACGCCGACACGCTCAATGAGCAACTGAAATCAAATCCGCAATCGGTCGCTGATTTCTTCAACGGGAATAACGGGCTGATTAAAGCGATGGATAAATCGCTGGATAAATACCTGAATACCAGCACCGGTTTATTAAAAGGTCGCCAGGAAACGCTCGACAGACAGCAGCGCGACATCGACACCAAAACCGAAAAAATGAACACGCGTTATGAGTCCTCCTATAACCGCTACCTGAAGCAGTTCACGCAGTTACAGTCGATCATGACGCAGATGAATAACACCATGAGTATGTTTAGCTAATTCTTAGGGAATTTAACTTTCAATGTACGGTAACGAGCAGGAAGGCTTCGGCCTCTATCACCAATCTGACCTGGCGATTCAGGCCGCAGCAGCGAATCCGCATCAGTTAGTGCTGATGTTGTTCAATGGCCTGATGGATGAACTGGTACGCGCGAAAAGCCATATTGCGGCGCGTCGCTACGAACGTAAGGCGCAAAGCATTAATAAATGCATCGACATCCTGAACGCGCTGACCAGCGCGCTGGATTTTGAAAAAGGCGGCGAGCTGGCATTAAGTCTGGCGAATCTTTATGACTACTGCGTTTACCGCCTCTATGACGCCAGCCACAAGCTGTCTGTCGAAAATATTGAAGAGGTGGAAGTTATCCTCGGCAATATTCAGGACGGCTGGGAAAAAATGGGTCAGGGAACATGAGCTATGCGTTGACGATGCGAACGCTGATGCAGGCGTTACGCCAGGCCGCAGCCGACCATAACTGGTCTGCCGTACGGAATGTTGACCTGAAGATTGCTGAATTGCTTACCGCTGTCCGGGGCCAACCCCTGGACGCGGCAGACAGCAAAGCCCTGGACGAGCTGCGGGAGATTCACCGTCAGGTGCGCGATTACTGTCAGGGGCAGAGCGACATTATCGCGAACAAAATGGCGCTCGCCATGCGCAATCGTGAAGGTGCGACGGCGTATGCCGCGTTTATGGACGCAGAGGATATGGGGTAATGGATATTCTCAATCTTTCTCAAAATGCGGGGCACGCTTCCGGTTTGCCGATGCAGGCGGAGACGATCGCCGGGCAGAGCGGCGCTCAGTCATCTGCCGGGCAGACGCAGCCAGGATTCAACGATGCGTTGATGAATGTTGTCAGCACGCTGATGGGCGGGCAGGGCAAAAATGCCCTGGGGATTACCGTCAGCGCGCAGCCGGTGAGCGTGCAGGACGAGGACGATACGGGCGATCGGCATCAGAAGGATGCCTCTCCGTTGAAAGACGATGCGCAACAGCAGCTGTTGCAGGCGCTGTTGATGACCGGGCAGATGCCGGTTAAACCCGTCAGCTACGCGGGTCGTTCGCAAAACGAGATGAATGCGCTGACGTTGCAGACGCAGCCGTTACTGGCGGGACAGTTGCAGGATAAGGGGGCGTTATCGCCAACGCTGCGCCCGATGCTGGCGGCAGGGGTTAACGTAACGCCTGCGACCGAGTCGCCGCAGACGCCAACCGCAGGGTTGCAGCACATTACGCCGCAGCTTATGACCGCAGTCGCTGTGGCGACGCCGACAGTGAATGCGCAGCCGGTCTCCGTTGTCTCCACGACGCCAACGGCGGCGGTGACGCCTGATGCAATGTCTGCGCATACCTCGACATTAAAACTTGATACGGAAACCTCCCGCTGGACGCAGCAGTTGCAAAGCGCGTTGGGCGATCGTCTGCAACTTCAGGTGAAGAACCAGATCCAGCACGCCACTATCCGTCTCGATCCGCCTGAAATGGGCAAGATCGACATCTCGTTGCAGCTTGATAACGGGCGCGTACAGGTACAAATCAACGCCAGCCATGCTGAGGTCTATCGTGCGCTTCAGCAAACGAGCAACGATCTGCGCCAGAGTCTGACCGAACAGAACTTTGTTCAGGTAAACGTGCAGGTCTCCTCTCAGTCAGGGCAGCAGCAGGGCAAAGAACAGCAGTTCGCACAACAACACGCCATCATTCAGGCGGGAGATGAGATCGCGGCAGGTCTGCCGGAATCAGAAAGCACCCGCCGTGAAGATGATTCGGTATTACTGACCGTTTAACAAAAAGACATTTATGAACGCAAAAACAATCTCCTTTGGGCTGGCGATCGCTTTGGTTACCGCTTTACTGACGGCATGTTTAACCGTTGCCGGCACCTGGCTACTTCGCGCGGACACGGCATCGGAGAGCAATCCGTTGACGAGCTTATTTAAATCCTCCACGCCGCAACAGGTGGAGTTCGTGGAAATTAAAAACATCCTCATCACCCTGAAAGGGAAAGGTAATGCGGAGCGTTATCTGATGCTGGAACTGAACCTGGCGACCATGAGCGCGGAAAACGCGCGGACGGCGCAAGACATGATCCCTGCGATTCGTGGAGCGACCGTCAATCTGTTTTCCGAAATGGACTATGACGCCGTGCGTGCGCTAAGCGTCAGCAACCTGCACGACAAACTCAAAGCCGCCTATGCCGCCAGATTTGACAGCCTGAAGATGGACGTCCCCTTTGATGACGTCATCATCAGCAAAATGGTCTTCCAGTGATTGATAAGCCGTATTGGACATGATGGATTTTATCGCAAGTGAAACGCTGACGCCTGCGGATGAAGCGCGCTATGTCAGCACGTATCTGCCGCTCGTCAACAAAGTGGTGAAGCAACTCGCTTACCAGACCAGTAGCGTTATTGATCGGGATGATATGGAACAGATCGCGCTAATGGGGTTGTTAACCTCGTTGCGCCGTTACGGCCATCCTGATGAGCAGTTTGCCGCTTATGCCATACAACGCGTTCGCGGCGCGGTACTGGATGAGCTGCGGTTGCTTGACTGGCGTCCGCGTCGTTTGCGACAGAAAACGCATAAGCTCAATGACGCAATCCGCGAGATTGCGCGTCAGCTGGGGCGTACGCCCAGCTTTGAGGATATCAGCCACCATCTTTCCATTACGGCTGAAGAGTATCAGGAATATCTCTTACTCGATTGCGCCAAAACGCTGGAGAGTCTCGACGATCTTCTGGGTAATGACGTATATGCGGGGGCGCTGGATAGCCGTCCGCTTGAAGAAGAGATCATCGTCAGCAGAACGCTACGCAACGCGTTGGCGAGTCTTGATGAGCGTGAGCAACTTATTCTCACGCTCTATTACCAGCATGAAATGAGCCTGAAGGAAATTGCGCTGGTCCTCAATTTAACCGAGGCCAGGGTATGTCAGCTCAATAAAATCATTGCGCAAAAAATTCAGTCTTTTTTCCAGAAGTGAAAGGTTTATGCAGAAATTCTTAGGTATTCTCATCATCATGGGGTGTGTTGTCGGCGGCTTTATTTTGTCAGGCGGACACCTCGCCTCATTCTGGCAGCCGGGTGAAATCATCATTATTCTTGGCGCGGGACTGGGGGCGATGGTACTGGCGAACCCCAAAGCGGTGCTGAGCGAAATGTACCGTCAGTTTCGCGGCATTATGCGCAAAAACGAATATACCGATGAGTATCAGCGCCAGCTGCTGATGCTGCTGTATGAACTGCTGGAACTGGTGCAGGACGGCGGCCTGAAGGTGCTGGATGAGCATATCGAAGCACCGGAAAACAGCGCGTTATTCCAGAAATACCCCCTCATGCTGCACGACAAAGCGCTGGTGACGTTCATCTCCGATAACTTCCGCCTGATGGCGATGGGGAAAATCAACGAGCACGAGCTGGAAGGGATTCTCGAACAGGAACTGGTGGCAATGGAAGAGAACCTTCTGCAACCGTCCCGCTCTTTGCAACGTACTGCGGAAGCGATGCCTGGATTCGGCATCTGCGCGGCGGTACTTGGCATCATCATTACCATGCAATCCATTGACGGCTCGATTGCGGTCATCGGCGTGAAGGTTGCGGCCGCTCTGGTGGGAACCTTCCTCGGCGTATTCTTCTGTTACTGCCTGATGGACCCGGTGGCGAACGCCATGGAGCAACGCACCAAAAAGCAAATCTCGGTGCTGGAGTGCGTGCGTACCGTACTGGTGAACCACGTTGCCGGTAAGCCGACGCTGCTGGCGGTCGATGCCGGGCGCAAAATGCTGCCGATGGACACGAAACCGACATTCGCGACGCTGGACGGTTGGGTAAACCAGATGATGGGTGATGCCTGATGCGTAACCGCAGCAAAGAACATACCACGATCATCAAACGCTCCTCGCGTAAAAGCCATGATGAATTTCATGGCGGCGCCTGGAAAGTGGCCTTCGCAGACTTCACGCTGGCAATGATGGCGCTGTTTATGGTGCTGTGGATCATGGGCGCGGTAACGGAAGAAGAACGTAAAGAGATTGTCTCCATGCTTAATGGTGAGTCGGTCTTTGAAGGCAACTCATTAACGCCCATTACGCAAAAAGAGGGGCAGGGCGGGCAGCTTTCGCTGATTGACAGCCGTCATCCGAAAACGCCTAAACCGTCGAAAACGGCAGAGTCGTCAAAACCGTTGACCGATGCGGAGAAGCAGGTTGCTCAGCAGGCGAAACAGACGGAAAGCCTGGACGATGTGAACGCCCGCTCGCGTAATGAGATTGAAGATCTGGCGCGCATTATCATGAAAATCACCTCGACGTACGATGCGCAAGCCAACCTGAAAATGGAAATTGTGCCGCAGGGGCTGCGTATTCTGGTCTCGGACGATCAAAAACGCGAGATGTTCCAGCGCAGTAGCGCAATCCTGACGCCGTTTTTCAAACGCTTACTGACGGAGTTTGCGCCGGAACTGAACAAGATCGACAACAAGATCATCATCACCGGCCATACCGATGCCACGCGTTTTCGCGATCAGGTGCTTTATAACAACTGGAACCTGTCCGGTGAACGCGCCATGCAGGCGCGGGCGGTTCTGACCACCGGGGGGCTGGATCAAAGCAAAATTCTGCAAGTGAGCGGCATGGCGGATCAGATGTTGCTTGACCCGCAACATCCGCTGAGTTCCGCGAACCGCCGCATTGAAATTATGGTGCTGACGCATTCCGCCAGTGATTCTCTGTACCAGTTCTTTGGGCAGCATGGCGAAAAAGTCATTAAACCGCTGACCGATAAACTGACGAAAAACCATTAATCAGATCGTTATTGCTGTGAAACGTTTCATCCGTTCTGTCCGTTTTGTACCTGCCCGGCATGTTCTGTGCCGCCAGGTACCTTTTTTTTCTCTCATCCTGTTATTGCTGATGCCGACGGGCTACAGCATCGCAAAGCCGAAGCCTGTAGAAGCGGGTATGACGCAGCAGGAAAACGCGTTGCAGATGCGGAAAAAAAATCGCGAGCGGCTGATGGCGAAAGTGAAAAAACGGACTGCCGTCGTACTGTTAACGCCGGAACAAAAGCAGCGGGAAACGGCGAAAAAACTGGCTGACCGCACTAAAAACCGCGAGATGCTGGCAATGCATGCTCGCTGGCAGCCCGGTAGCCTGGGAAGCTCCGACACACTGTGGAGTCAGGCGCGCAAAGGGAAGGACAAAACGGGGCGCATCAGCCCGAAACTGGCGTCCCGATTACATACCGTCATCAAGCGTCTGGAAGACCAGTTAGGTAAGCCCTATGTCTGGGGCGGTAAAAATCCGCTGGAAGGATTTGATTGCAGTGGCCTGGTTTTCTACGCCTTCAATCATGTGCTGGAGCGCAAGCTACCCCGCACGGCAAACGGCATGTATCAGGACCCCACTCTTAAACATATTCGCGTAGATAAACTCCGTCGCGGCGATCTGGTGTTTTTTAACATTAACCAGCGACCGGGCGCCGACCATGTTGGCGTCTACCTTGGAAACGATGAGTTTATTGAGGCCCCGCGTAGCGGGCTAAATATCCGCATTAGCCAGCTTTCAGATGATTTCTGGCAATCGCATTACCTCGGCGCTCGCCGCATTCTGACGGAAGAGGCGACGCTGTAAAAATGACCCTTAGATTGAGTTAAAACCCATGACCGCAACACGTATGAAATTCGCCATTGATGATGGCTCAACCAATGTGAAAATTAGCTGGATTGAAAACGGTACGCTGAAGACCGTTGTTTCGCCGAACTCCTTCCGTAAGGACTGGAAAAGCGCGGCGTTGCTGCGTGGTCAGTCGGTATACAACTACACCATCGGCACCACGAAATACACCTATGATGCGACCTCGGATAAAGCGCTTTCCACGACGCACATCGAATACCAGTATGATGATTTGAATCTGCTGGCGGTTCATCATGCGCTGCTGCAAACCGGCCTGACGCCGCGTGACGTTGAAGTTATCGTCACACTGCCGATTACGCAATTCTACAAGCCGGACGATTGCCAGCGTAACGATGAGCGCATCGAAGCGAAACGTCGCAACCTGATGCGTGAGATCTCGCTGAATAAAGGCGAGCTGTTCCGTATCGTTGATGTGCATGTTATGCCGGAGAGCCTGCCTGCGGCGCTGTCGCATCTGCTTAACTCCAACGTGAATGAATTCACCAAGTCGCTGGTCATCGACTGCGGCGGGACAACGCTGGACATGGGGGTGATTGTCGGCGAGTTTGACGATGTTTCCGCAATTTACGGCAACAACGAAATCGGCGTGGCGATGGTGACGGACGCCACGCGTAAATTACTGGCGGCGGCGGACAGCGACTCCAGCTACCTGGTGGCGAACGAGCTGATCAAGCGTCGCAACGATCTGGATTTTGTCAGAAGCGTCATTAACGATGAATCGCGGATTGACGAGATCCTTGAACGGATCGAGATCAAGATTCAGGAACTTGGCGATCAGGTGGCTTATGAAGCGAAGAAATTCGCTAAAAACCCTAACCGCGTTTATCTGGTCGGCGGCGGCGCGCATCTGATCGAATCCGCTCTGCGTCAGGCCTATTCGACGCTCGGCGAACGCGTGGTGACGCTCGACAACCCGCAAAGCGCGCTCTCTCGCGAGATCTGCCTGTACCATGCTGAGTCAGGCGTTGAGCAGATTGATTCGCCGCAAATGGTTGAGGTAGGCGACGATGAGTAACAGGCAGATCCGCCGTGTTAACCTCTCATTGCATTTGTCGCCAGAGCGATCGCGCGCGGATTTGCGCGCGATGCTGCAACTAAAAAAATGGTATGGCGCAGTGCAGCGGGACGGGAGCGACGTCAATGACGCCAACATGGAGATCCGCCAGTTTCATCGCAATATCTATCTGTCCGGCCTGCAATTGCATCTTCTCAACCCGCAATTGTGCAGCCATGTTGCAGAATCCCTGAGCCGGGAAGGTTTGAGCCTCGAATCCCTTTGCGCGGAATTGCAGGAGAGCAATTTGCTGCCCGTCGCCCTCATGACCGGCGATGGCGATGAAGAAAAAGAGAAAGACTTCAGCGAACAGCAGCTGGCGCAAATGCGTACGCTGATGGCGCAGACCCTGCAAAAACAGCAGGTCGCCGCAGCGCCATCGGATAACACGCAGCATGAGGAGACGGCAAAACTGCGCGAAGAGGTCGCCCAGCTCAAAGTCTTGCTGGAACAGCAGCATCTGCTGTTGCAACAGCTGCGCGTAACGGGGCGTACGTCAACGGCGGAACCGGCTAAATCCGTAAATGCTGAAGAAGTCGATCTCAGTACCGTAGACGCGCCGACGCAGAAGATGAGTAAAGTGCGTCAGAAAGGGATCTTTTAGACTTTCGCACAGCGCGTCACCAGTGTTGAAAAGGGAACCCGGCGGTTCCCTTTTTATTTTATGCCGCCGCGCACGGCGTACTACCGGTATACCGGCAGAAGGTTAATGCTGGATAGAATATGGATAAGCGCGTTAGCTGCCCCAAAGCATAAAATCAGGACGATCATCGCGTTGCCTCCCCATACCCGATAGTGCGGGCTGTTAAAGCGTTTGCGCGATGCGCGCGCCAGCAGCGCCGGGACAATCGCCGCCCAGACGGTGGCGGCCAGCCCGGCAAAACCGATGGCGTAGATAAACCCATTTGGCCAGATTAAACCGCCGGTGATGGGCGGAAGAAACGTGACCAGCGCAGTTTTGAAACGTCCTTTTGGCGAGTCGTCGAACCTGAAGAGATCGGCGAGGTAATCAAATAATCCCAGCGTAACGCCGAGGAACGAACTGGCGACGGCAAAGTTGGAGAAGACGGTCAGCAGCAGATCGAGCGTTGAGCTGTTCAGCAAACCGCTCAGCGTCTGTACCAGCACGTCGATATTGCCGCCTTTTTCGGCGATCTCAATAAACGCCGGACGCGGAATATTCCCCATCGTACCGACCAGCCAGATGATATACAGCACCAGCGCCATCAACGTTCCCAGCAGCAGGCAGCGGCGGATGGTCAACGGATCTTTGCCGTAATATTTCATCAGGCTGGGCACGTTGCCGTGATAACCAAATGAGGCGAGACAGAACGGCAACGTCATCAGGACGTAGGGCAGGTAGCTGGGGCTGACTTCAGCGGTATTGAGTAAAATCGTCGGCTGGACGTGCCAGAGCAAACCGCCAAACGTCATAAAGAAGGTGAGAATTTTGGCGCCCAGCACAATGGTCGTCATACGGCTCACCGCCCGGGTGCTTAGCCAGACAATAAACGCTACCGCCAGGGCGAATAATAACCCGCCGAGCCTGGCCGGAAAGACGATCCCCATTTGTGCAAAGGTATGGTGAATAACCGAACCGCTGGCGGAAATATAGGCGTAAGTCAGAATATACAGCACGAACGCGACGGTCAGACCGTTAATAATATTCCAGCGATTTCCCAGCAGGTCTTTGGTAATCGTGTCGAAGCTGGCGCCAATATGATAATTCAGGTTTGCTTCCAGGATCATTAACCCGGAATGCAGCATACAAAACCAGGTAAAAATTAATGCCAGCAGTGACCAGAAAAACCAGGCGCCAGACATCACCACCGGGAGAGAAAACATGCCCGCGCCAATAATGGTTCCACCGATAATCATTGCCCCGCCGATCAGCGACGGCGCTTTATTTGCGACCGATAATGTAGCCATAGTGCGTTTTCCTCGCGTGGCTATGCCCGTCATTGTGCAGAGAAAAGGGCGATCCCGTTTTTCTCATGCCTGAATGCGTTGAATATCGTATTAAATAGCGGAATCGCGCTCCCGCAGGGGAGCGCGTATCAGAACGTTATTTCACCGGTTTCAGCCGGGCCACAAAGTGGCGCAGCACCGGCGGTTCATAGGTGAAAGTCAGCCCTTTGATCGATGCGGCGCGGGCTTTTACGGCGATTAACGCATCCGCGATATAGTCCATGTGATCGTTGGTGTAGACCCGGCGGGGGATCGTCAGACGCAGCAACTCCATTGGCGACGGTTTTTGTTTGCCAGTGGCCGGATCGCGCCCAAGTAGCAGAGAGCCAATTTCCACGCTGCGAATCCCGGCTTCCAGGTACAGTTCGTTATTCAGCGCATGAGCCGGGAACTGTTCTGCCGGAATGTGCGGCAGCAGCAGCTTCGCATCGACAAATACCGCGTGGCCCCCGGTTGGATACTGGATTGGAATCCCCCCTTCGCGCAGCCGTTCGCCCAGGTATTCCACCTGGTTAATCCGATAGGCGAGGAAATCTTCATTCATCCCTTCTTCGAGGCCGATCGCCAGCGCTTCCATATCGCGCCCCGCCAGCCCGCCGTAAGTGACAAACCCTTCCATCGGCACGCAGCGAATGCGCACGTCGTTGAACAGATCTTCATCATCACGGAAGCAGCACAGCCCGCCGATATTGACCATCGGATCTTTCTTCGCCGACATGGTCAGCATATCCCCATACTGGTACATCTCACGGACGATCTCTTTCACCGTTTTATCTGCGTATCCCTCTTCGCGCTGTTTAATAAACCAGGCGTTTTCGCAGAAGCGGGCGGAGTCGATGACCACCGGAATATTGTGCCGCTTCGCTATTTGATACACCTCGCGCATATTGGCGATGGAAACCGGCTGGCCGCCTGAGCTGTTGCAGGTGACGGTGGTGATAATCGCCGCGACGTTTTCTGCGCCATGTTCCGCGATAGTGGCGTTGAGCAGGTCGATATCAAAGTTGCCTTTCCAGTCGTACCATGAGGTGGTGTCGAACGCTTTTGGCGTCACCACGTTGATGGCTTTCGCGCCGTTTAATTCGACATGGGCGGCGGTCGTATCAAAGTGGAAGTTGGAAATAAAGACCGGTTTTTCGGCGTTGCGGCGGGCAATCAGGCAGGGAAACAGAATTTGCTCGGCGCCGCGTCCCTGGTGTGTTGGGATCGTAAACGGGTAGCCGATCAGCTCTTTTACTTTGTCGCACAGATGGTAATAGTTGCGTGAGCCGGCGTAGGCTTCATCGCCCATCATCAGGCCTGACCATTGACGATCGCTCATTGCGCCAGTGCCGGAGTCGGTCAACAGGTCGATATATACATCATCGCTTCTGAGCAGAAAAGGGTTATATCCCGCTTCTTCAAGCGCTTTAACACGGTCGTCCCAGGTGGTCATACGAATGTTTTCTACCATTTTAATGCGGAACGGCTCAGGAATACGTTTCATATTATTTCTCCAATAGCATGTCGCGCTACGTGAACGTTATTTTTGTGCCTTTAACAGGCGCAAGAAATACCGACCAAACGTAGTGTTCAGTTAATTTTTTATTGATGTTGAACGGCTAAGGAGAATTAACGCGGAAAGTCGTTAGAAATACGCGGATCGAGGTTATACCAGAAGTGCAGACCGCCTGCGGCAATGAGGCGATAAAACGATTTGTGTTTCATTACATCGTCCTCCATGAGTGAAAGGGAATTTAAAAATAGCGGAAGATTAAAATTTATCCGCGATAAAAATCACAAAATGTTAAATCTGATACAGTTCAGTTAAGAAAGTTGATGAGGCGCGCATTTTTGCGTTCATTGGGCGGTGTGAGTTTATTCATCTTAATGTGAGGGAATAGCGGGAATACCCTGCCAGAATTGACAGGGTATTTGGACGAGAAGGATCAGAACTCCATTTTTACCGTGAACTGAACTTCACGCGGGTCGCCAATCTGATTACCCAGATTATTGGTGGCAATGGATGAGGTGTAATACGTTTTATCAAACACGTTTTTCACGTTGAGTTGCAGAGTCACCGGGTATTGCAGTTTCATCTTATAGGCTGCGAAGGCATCGGCCACAAAATAACCAGGCAGATAATAGTCCGCGCCGTTGGTGGCGGAGCGACGGCTTACGCCATGTCCGCCGCCGCCAATGGTCAACGTATTGCCCATAAAGGCGTTGTGAATGTCATAGGTCAGGAACAATGAACCGGTATGACGCGGTACGTTAGGCAGCGGTTTCCCTTTGTAATCGGGATCTTCCGTGACTTTTGCTGCGGTATAACCGTAGCTGGCGATGATATTGGTATTGGGCGTCAGCGAGCCTGCGACATCCACTTCCACCCCCTGTGAGCGTACGCGCCCTGCGGTTTTCGCCACGGTTTCGCCATCCACGATTTCGTTGTACAGCACGTTGCGCTTATCAATATTGAACAGGGCGATATTGGCGGTGATGCCGTCAAAGAGATCGAATTTCGCCCCCACTTCATAGGCGGTAGAGGTTTCCGGCGGCAGATCGCCAATGTAGCTGGCAATAGAGTATTGCGGCATAAAGGCGCGCGATACGTTGCTGAACAGCGACACAGAAGGGGTCAGCTTATAGACCATGCCGAATTTCGGCACCCACTGCTGATCCGTGCTGTCGGTGTTGACGTTGAACGGGCGGCCCTTTCCGGCATATTCGGTGTAGTACTGATAGCGCATCCCGGCGACGGCGATCCACTTATCGGTCAGATACAGCGCATCCTGTACGTAAGCGGAATAGCTCTCCTGCTTAATCGTCTGGTCGCTGTCGGAGGCCGAGACGCTGGTGCATTTGCCGAGCGTACCGTAGACCGGATTGTAAATATTAAAGCCTTTCACGTTCTTACAGCGAATCATATCCGTGCGCAGCAGATCGTAATTCTCATAAGAGACGCCGGTCAGGATCTCGTTATAGAAACCAGCGATATCCACGTTTCCTTGTAAATCGGCGCGGGTCGCGTGCATCCGTTGGGTGGAGCCTTGCGTCGCATCCACGCGGCGGGTCAGGTTCCCGGTAGCGGAATCATAAGCCATCACGCGAGCCTGGTTATCGCTGTATTTATCCTGGCTGAAGCTGTAATCAAACTTCGCCGTCCACGCGCTGTTGAAGCGATATTCGGCATTGAGCTGCGCCAGATCCGATTCGCCATCGGTGATATTGAATTTCTCATCAAAGCGGGTTTTCCGATCCACGTTAACCGGCTGTTTGGTATTGAGATCGAAAATGGTGCCGCGATCGAACGGGGCTTTGTAATTACGGTGCGAATAGAGCACGTTGACCGTCGCGTTGTCGCCAAACCAGGTCAGGGAAGGGGAGATGAAGCTGCTCTGGTTAGTACCATAGTTGCGCCAGTAGTCCTCGTGCTGATACTCACCGATCAGGCGATACGCCAGTTGGGTGCCTTCAATCGGCCCGGTGATGTCAAACTGGCCTGTGCCGCCGCCGAAGCTGGAGGAGGTAGCGGAAATCGAGCCGCCAAATTGCGTTTGCGGACGTTTGGTCACGACGTTAATCAGGCCGCCGGGATCGAGAATACCGTACAGCGTGGAGGCCGGGCCTTTCAGCACTTCCACCCGCGACGTGGCCGCGTTGAAACTGCGCGGCAATACGGTTTTAAGACCGTTGGTCATCACGGAACCGTCACGATTCGCGCCGAAACCACGGCGAACAAACGCATCCTGCGTTCCGCCCAGCGTGTTGGTTTGCACGACGTTGCTGACGTTATACAGCGCTTCATCGAGCGTTGTGGCGTGCTGATCTTCCAGCACTTTGTCGCTGACGGTATTGACCACCTGCGGGATATCCAGCAGCGGCATCGACGTCAGCGTGGCGGTGGACGAACTCAGCGGTTGATAACCTGATGTGACGGCCTGATCGGCAGAAGAGGCGTCTGCGCGCACGGTCATCGTCTCTTCATTTTTGAGCGGCGAGTTTTCTTTTTCCGCCGCCATGACCGCAGGAGCCGTCGTGATACCCAAAAACAGAGCGGAGCACAGCGCTCGCCCTTTCATCCCAGAAAAATAAGGAGTTAACTTAGCCATCTTTTATTTATTCCGCAAAATACCCTGCCAAAAACGGGAGGGGAAACAGGTTTATCCAGTTCATTGCCCGGCTTGCTAGCCATGCGTTTTATCCATCTTTTAACCAACGTAAACGGCGTCAGATGTGTAATTGAGAATCATTCAATCATGGGCGTTTGTAGTAGTAAACGTAAAAATGAAAAAGAAACTACAGCGGGGGTAACGTCATAAAACCGTAGTGTTATTGTGGGAAAATAATCTTTAATTTATTGATATTTATCTGTTTTTATAAGTTTGTTCGTCTTTTTCTGCGGCGTTTTTATTGCGTGCGTACGGTGAGGTAACTACAGGGCGTAATTGCTTGACTACTACAGCGCAACCCAGCAAGATCTTAAAGAGAATGAGTTTTATTTTTATTTGAAAGGCTGCGCGCGCTGGCTTTGCCAGGCTGCGACGGCGCAGGAGTGAACATGCCACAGCATGTGGAAAACACCGCCCACAGAACGGGCATTGAGCTGAAACAGCTTTCTGCTGGCTATCGTCACCACGCCATCGTGCATGACGTCTGCCTCACTATCCCGCAAGGTAAAATGACGGTGCTGGCCGGGGCGAACGGCTCAGGCAAATCCACCTTATTAAGTACGATTGCCCGAATGCTGAAGCCGTTGGGCGGCAGCGTGCTGCTTGATGGTAAAGCGATTCATCAACAGCCGACCAAAGCGGTTTCGCGTCAGCTTGGCATCCTGCCGCAATCCCCGCTGGTGCCGGAGGGATTAACGGTTTTTGAACTGGTTTCGCGCGGGCGTTTTCCCTGGCAGAATTTTCTCCAGCAATGGACCGATGATGACGCACAGGCCGTAGAGCAGGCGTTACAGCTCACCGGAACAACCGACTTCGCCCATTTGCCGGTAGAGAGTCTCTCCGGCGGGCAGCGCCAGCGGTGCTGGATTGCGATGGCGCTGGCGCAGCAAACGCCGTTTATTTTGCTGGATGAGCCTACAACCTTTCTCGATCTGCGTTATCAGGTAGAGATCCTTGAGCTTCTGCACTCCCTGACCCGTCATCATGGTCGTACCGTGGTGGTGGTGTTACATGATCTCAATTTCGCGGTGAATTACGGCGATATGCTGGTCTTTCTCAGACAGGGACGGCTGGAGGGGATCGTACATGAAGGAGAGCACTGTACGCCGGAGCTGATCAAATCGGTGTTTGACGTCGATGTGCAGATGTCGGTGAATCCGTTGACCGGAAAGCCATTCTTCATGCCGTTTCGTGCCAGGGCTGGAGCGGAAGAATGACGGCTATGGTCATCGCATCAGGCCGCCGTCGTGGTCGATTTCTGCTGGCGCTTCCTGTCTTGCTACTGCTGCTGTTTATGCTGGCGGTGATTCATCTGGGCGTCGGGGCGCGTGCCGTCAGTCCGCAGACCGTCATTCAGGCGTTATTTCACTTCGATGCCAAAAACTTTGATCACCGAATCGTTATTTCTCTGCGTCTGTTGCGTATGGCTGCGGCCATGCTGGTTGGCGCGGCTTTGGGCGTAGCCGGCGTTCTGTTACAGGCATTGATTCGCAACCCGCTGGGCGAACCGCACATTCTGGGGCTGAATGCGGGAGCCGCGTTCTCCGTAGTGCTGTGTACCGCGCTGGGCGTCGCGGGGCTCAGTCAGTCACTGGTTGCGGCAGGGGGCGCAGCGGCACTCTTTTCGCTGGTGATGGCGCTCTCTTCTGCCGGGCGTGGCGGACTGACGCCGCTGAAGGTCACGCTCTGCGGCGTGGCGCTGTCGGCGATGGTGTCGTCGCTCACGGCGGCAATCCTTATTCTGGATGAGCAGACGTTGCTGGCGATGCGCACCTGGCTGGTGGGCGATCTCGCGGGGATGAGTTGGGAAAAAGTACGCCAGGCCCTCCTGCCGTCGCTGGTTGGCGTTGTACTGGCGATAGCGATAGCGCCGGGGCTGAATATTCTGGCGCTAGGCGACCGGATGGCCTGTGGGTTGGGCGTTAATATTCTGCGCATTCGTCTGATGGCGATGATCGCCATTGCGCTGCTGTGCGGCGCGGCGGTATCCGTCGCCGGGCCGCTGGGTTTTATCGGGCTGTTGGTTCCGGGCGTCATCAGACGTCTGGTGACGGAAGACATTCGCCAGATGCTCCCGCTGGCGGCGCTGCTGGGGGCGGCAGTGCTGCTACTGGCGGATATCGTTGCCCGAACCCTGCTTGCCCCACAGGAGCTGGCTACAGGAGTGATGACCGCGCTGGTCGGCGCGCCGGTGTTTATTTTCATTGCGTCGAGATTTCTTAAATGAGCGTTGTTCTGGCGCGTGCCGGGCTGCGCGCATGGCGGGTGGGGAAATTCTCACGCCTTGTCCGGCTGAAAACGGTGTGGTGTGTGCTGGGGTTTGCCACGCTGGCCGCCGTACTGCTGGTTTCGGGCGTGTTGCAGGGGTCGCTTCCCGTTCCGGCTTCCGCCATCGGGCGTGCGTTGTTCTCTCCGCAGGCGTTAACGGAGCAACAGCAGTATGTTGTCTGGGATGTCCGTCTTCCGCGTTTGCTGATGGCGCTGCTGTGTGGAGCAATGCTGGGGCTGGCTGGCGCGGCGATGCAGTCGATTACCCGTAACGGCCTGGCGGACCCCGGTCTTATCGGCGTGAAAGAGGGGAGTAGCGTGGTGGTACTGGCGTTAGTGCTGCTCTTCCCGTCGGTCAGCCTGGTCTGGCGACCGCTGGCGGGTATTGCTGGCGGATTAATGGTCGCCGCGCTGGTCATGCTGCTGGCCCGTGATTTCTCCCGCCCGCGATTTGTGCTGATCGGCATTGGCGTCTCGTGGTTCTTTGCTGCGGGAATGGGCGTTTTTATGACGACAGCCGATGTCCGCGATGTGCAAACGGCGCTGGTCTGGCTGGCCGGAAGCCTGCACGCCGCCACCTGGCCGTTGCTGTGGGTGGCGCTGGGGTGGGCGTTGCCTGCGGCTGTTCTGCTGTTTGCGACGGCGAGAGCATCGGATGTGGCGCTGCTGGGTAATCACACCGCGACCGGGCTCGGGGTGCGTCTGTCTCATCTGGCGCTGCTGCGTTTTATGGCGCCGGTATTTCTGACCGCCGCCAGCGTCTCCTGCGTGGGCAGCCTGGGGTTTGTCGGCCTGATGGCGCCGCATATGGCGCGTTTTTGCCTGCGCGGAGGGCAAATGGCGCTGCTGTGGGGCAGTGCGCTCATTGGCGCTCTGCTGGTGCTGCTCACGGATACCATCGGGCGTCTGGCCTTTGCGCCGCTGCAAATACCGGCGGGGATCGTGATTGCGCTGGTCGGCGGTCCTTTCTTTTTACTGTTGCTCTGGCGTCGTCGGGATCGTTTGTAATTTTTAAGAGGGTGTATGCGTTTACTTTTTTCGCTGTTGCTGCTGCTGGGGGGCTCTGTACAGGCAGAGGTTGCCACCCGGCCTTTTACCGACGATCTCGGACGCGTGGTGAACGTGCCGCTGCATCCGCAGCGCATTGTGTCGCTACACGATCTTGATATCACCATTCCGCTGATTGAGCTGGGCGTTCCGCCGGTCGCCAGCCACGGCAGAACGCGTCCTGACGGCAGCCATTTCCTGCGTTCGGGCGCGCTGCTGACCGGCGTCGATTTTGATCATTCAACGATAAAGTTTATTGGTACGGCGGACATTGATATTGAAGCGATTGTCGCCGCGAAACCCGATTTGATCATCACCGAGCCGAGTCGCCATACGCCCATCGAACAACTGGAGAAAATCGCCCCGACGGTGAGCATTGATCATCTCGACGGCGGCGCGCCGGAAATTTACCGCAAGCTCGCGCAGCTTACCGGAACTCAGGCGCGACTGGCTATTCTGGAGCGTCGCTACCGGGAAGAGATTGACCGGTTGAAACACACGGTGGATACCCAATACATTACGGTGTCAGTCATTCAGGCAAACCAGGGAAAAATCAATGCGTTGCACACCTATCATTCGTTAGGACGCGTCCTGCGCGATGCCGGGTTTTCCTTCCCGAAACTGATCGACAGCATTCCGCCGGGAGGGCGGATTGACGTGAGCGCGGAGCGTCTGCCAGAGATGGACGCGGATTTTGTTTTTGCCACCTGGCGCGGTGATACCGGTGGTAAGCCGCAGGATGAAATTGCCGCGATGGATGCCGTGTTGCCGGGCTGGTGCGAGTTTCTTACCGCTTGCCAGCGCGGGCACTACGTTTTGATCTCCCGTGAAGAGGCGATTTCGAACTCCTTTGCATCACTCAGCCTGATGGTTGCACAGGTACAGTCGCATATTGCCGGGCGCCACTTACCGGAGGGGAAATAACCATGCTGACGGCGAAGAAAGTGAAAAATCGTATTGATGTTTACGGCGATCGCTTCCGGGCGCGGGCGCATCTGCTTTCGCCGAGGATGCAGGCGGTGGCGCGTTATATCCATGAGAACCGGGAAGTGGTACTGGAATTTACGGCGATAGAAATTGCGGCCGCCACTCAAACTTCTGACGCGACGGTTGTCCGGGCGATTCAGGCATTGGGGTTTGCCGGGCTGCGCGATTTAAAACAGACCATCGAACACTGGTTTGGCCCGGGTATCACCTCGGAAGAGAAAATGACGACCACGGTGAATACGCTTTCCTGCGATGTAAATTCGAGCATTGATTTTGTTCTGCAAGGGCATCAGCGCACCTGCGACGTGCTGTCTACGCCGCAAAACCGTTACGCGATTGCGCAGGCGGTCGCACTGTTGGTGGAGGCGCGTCAGGTGGGGATATTTGGCATTGGCGCATCCGGGATACTTGCGGACTACACGGCGCGTCTGCTCAGCCGTATTGGCTTGCCGTCGGTGGCGTTTAATCGTACCGGGATTAACCTGGCGGAACAGCTGATTGCGCTACAGCGGGGGGATGTGCTGATTATGATGGCGCAGAAATCGCCGCATCGCGAAGGGTTGACGACCATCCGCGAGGCGAAGCGGTTGGGCGTGCCGGTGATTTTACTGACCAATGCGCTGGAATCACGTTTTAGCAAGGAGGCGGATGTGGTGATCAATGTGCCGCGCGGCGGTGAGAACGGGAAAATGCCGTTGCACGGTACGGTGCTGGTTTGCCTGGAAATGATCGTGTTGTCTGTCGCTTCGACAGCCCCGCAGCGTTCGATTAAGTCCGTTAAGCGCATCAATGAATTGTACCGGGGAATTGGAAAGTCAGGGGCAAAGAAATAAATTTAAATATTCTCTCCATTTGATTTTCAGATTTTTTTCATTAAATCTCCATAATCTCTCCATTATTTTCCTGGCAAATAATGCAGGAAAATAATAAGCAAAAAAATCCTTTTCAATGTGCGCAGGAGACGTATAATTGGCCAAAATGAGAACGATCATTCTCACTTTTGAGGTGACGAGGAGATGTGATGAGCAGCAAGCTGGAAATCCGCCAGAAACAACGACAGGATGAGATCATCAACGCCGCGCGCCAGTGCTTTCGCGCCAGCGGATTTCACGGCGCCAGCATGTCGCAGATCGCTGCTGAAGCCCGTCTCAGCGTGGGGCAAATCTATCGCTACTTCGCCAGTAAAGATGCCATTATCGAAGAGATGATCCGCCGTATTATCGACTATCGCATTACACAGATAGAAGATAAAACCCAGACGGAGCGTATCCCCGGAATCCTGGCCTGGCGGCAAACGCTGAGCGAGGATGATGATGCGCTGATGCTGGAGATGGCGGCTGAATCGACCCGCAATCCTCATGTTGCCGCGATGCTCGAAGAGGCGGATGCGCGGATGTTCGACAACGCCTGCGCGCACCTGAGAAAAACGTGTCCGCAACTCAGCGAGGCCCGCATCCGTTGCTGTGTTGAAGTGATTGCAACCATGATGGAAGGGGCGGTTTACCGTCGCCTGACGCCGCAAAAAAGTGACCCTGATGCGTTACAGGAGATATACCGGGATATCGTTACCATGCTTGTGAATGGCTGAATAAAGAATCTAATAATCAAAGGGAAATAAATTATTTCCCTTATTGTCGTTGTGAGAAATACCTCATGACGCGATACCGCTGTACCTGAAATAACGTTCAGTCGCCTGGTGCTACCTTGTTAATTTTAACGGGGCAGGCGTTTCTCACCCTGGAAAAAAGATGAAATACATAACAACATCAATTATCGCGCTATTGTTATTATCCGGCTGTGATAATACGCAAACCGACAATACCGCTTCTCCGTCTCAGGAAGTGGGCGTCGTGACCCTTAAAACAGAACCCGTTTCTGTGGTCAGTGAACTGACCGGACGCACCAGCGCAGCACTCAGTGCCGAAGTTCGCCCGCAGGTGGGGGGGATTATTCAAAAACGCCTGTTTAATGAGGGCGATATCGTCAAAGCGGGGCAGGCGCTGTATCAGATCGATCCCGCCAGCTATCGCGCCGCATGGAACGAAGCGAATGCCTCGCTCAGACAGGCGCAGGCGCTGGTGAATGCCGACTGCCAGAAGGCGCAACGTTACGCGCGGCTGGTTAACGATGACGGTGTTTCCCGCCAGGATGCCGATGATGCGCAGGCCACCTGTGCCCAGGACAAAGCCAGCGTGGAGGCAAAGAAAGCCGCATTAGAAAGCGCGCGTATCAATCTGGACTGGACCACCATTACCGCCCCGGTTTCCGGGCGCATTGGTATCTCATCCGTCACGCCCGGCGCGCTGGTGACGGCTTCACAGGAGACGGCGCTGGCGACCATTCGTGGGCTCGACACCATGTATGTCGATCTTACCCGCTCCAGCGTGGATTTGCTGCGCCTGCGTAAGCAGTCTCTGGCGACCAACAGCGATACCCTGAACGTGACGCTGACGCTTGAAGATGGCACGACCTATAGCGAAAAAGGAAAGTTAGCGCTGACGGAAGTGGCGGTAGATGAGTCTACAGGCTCAGTCACGCTGCGGGCGATTTTCCCCAACCCTCAACAGCAGCTGTTACCCGGTATGTTCGTTCGCGCCCGCATTGATGAAGGGATCATGAACGATGCGATCCTCGCGCCGCAGCAGGGGATCACGCGCGATGCGAAAGGCAATGCGACAGCGCTGGTGGTCACTAAAGACAATAAAGTGGCGCAGCGTACCCTGGAAACAGGCGATACCTATGGGGATAAATGGCTGGTGCTGGACGGTTTGCGTAGCGGCGACCGGTTGATCGTTGAGGGATCAAGTAAGGTCACGCCGGGTCAGCAGGTTAACGCCGTTGATGTACAACTGAACGGAGGCAAAGGCTGATGTTCTCCCGTTTCTTTGTGCGCAGGCCCGTTTTCGCCTGGGTTATCGCCATTCTGATCATGCTGGCCGGTATTCTGGCGATTAAAACGCTGCCGGTTGCGCAGTATCCTGACGTGGCGCCGCCGTCGGTGAAAATCTCGGCGACCTATACCGGCGCTTCCGCCGAAACGCTGGAAAACAGCGTGACTCAGGTGATTGAACAGCAGCTTACCGGGCTGGATAACCTGCTCTATTTTACCTCGACCAGCAGTTCCGATGGTTCGGTCAGTATTGATGTCACCTTTGAACAGGGCACCGACCCTGACACCGCGCAGGTGCAGGTACAGAACAAGGTGCAGCAGGCGGAATCCCGCTTGCCGAGCGAGGTTCAACAATCCGGCGTCACGGTGGTAAAATCGCAAAGTAACTTCCTGCTGATTGCCTCCGTGTATGATAAGTCCGACCGGGCGAGCAGCTCAGATATCGCTGACTGGCTGGTGAGTAACGTACAGGACCCGCTGGCACGCGTGGAAGGGGTCGGGAGCCTACAGGTGTTTGGGGCGGAATACGCCATGCGTATCTGGCTGGACCCGGCGAAACTGGCCTCCTATTCTTTGATGCCGTCGGATGTGCAGAGCGCCATTGAAGCGCAAAACGTTCAGGTTTCCGCCGGGAAAATCGGTGCGTTACCTTCCCCTGACACACAGCAATTGACCGCTACGGTTCGCGCGCAGTCACGCATGCAGACGGTAGAACAATTCAAAAAGATCATTATCAAAAGCCAGTCTGACGGGGCCGTGGTACGCATCCAGGATGTGGCGCGCGTGGAGATGGGCAGTGAAGACTACACCGCCATCGCTAAACTCAACGGTCATCCGGCTGCGGGGGTTGCGGTCATGCTTGCGCCGGGGGCGAACGCGCTGGATACCGCCACGCTGGTAAAAGATAAAGTCGCTGAATTTAAACGGGATATGCCGCAGGGCTATGACGTGGCGTATCCGAAAGACAGCACCGAATTTATTAAGATCTCCGTAGAGGATGTGGTTCAGACGCTGTTTGAAGCCATCATTCTGGTGGTCTGCGTGATGTACCTGTTCTTGCAGAATCTTCGCGCCACGCTGATTCCGGCGCTGGCGGTTCCGGTCGTGCTGCTCGGTACTTTTGGCGTGCTGGCGCTGTTTGGTTACTCCATCAATACGCTGACGCTGTTTGCAATGGTGCTGGCGATAGGCCTGCTGGTCGATGACGCCATTGTGGTGGTGGAAAACGTCGAGCGTATTATGCGCGATGAAGGGCTGCCCGCGCGCGAAGCTACCGAAAAATCGATGGGGGAAATCGCTGGCGCGCTGGTGGCTATCGCTCTTGTTTTGTCTGCGGTATTCCTGCCGATGGCGTTCTTTGGCGGCTCTACCGGCGTCATTTATCGCCAGTTCTCTGTGACGATTATCTCGGCAATGCTGCTCTCGGTCGTGGTGGCGTTGACCCTGACCCCAGCCCTGTGCGGTTCGATTCTTAGCCATACCGCGCCGCATAAAAAGGGCTTCTTCGGGATATTCAACCGATTCTATAGCCGAACTGAACAGGGTTATCAGCGCGGCGTCCTGCATGTGCTGCGTCGCAGCGTCAGCGTGATGGGCGTTTATGCGCTGTTATGCGGGGCGATGGCGCTGGCGATGTGGAAGCTGCCCGGCAGCTTCTTACCGACCGAAGATCAGGGTGAAATTATGGTGCAGTACACCCTGCCCGCAGGGGCGACGGCGTCGCGAACCGCAGAGGTCAATCGTCAGGTGACAGACTGGTTTCTCAATAAAGAGAAGGCCAATACGGACGTTATTTTTACCGTCGATGGTTTTAGCTTCAGCGGCAGCGGGCAGAATGCCGGGATGGCGTTCGTTTCGCTGAAAAACTGGTCGGAGCGTAAAGGCGAAGAAAATACCGCACAGGCTATTGCGCTGCGTGCCAGTAAAGAACTGGGCGCTATTCGCGATGCGACGCTTTTTGCGATGACGCCGCCGTCGGTTGAGGGGCTGGGGCAAAGCAACGGCTTCTCTTTTGAGCTGATGGCGAATGGGGCGACCGATCGCGATACCCTGTTACAGATGCGTAATCAGCTGATCGCCCAGGCAAACCAGAGCGATATTCTGCACGCCGTGCGCGCAAATGACCTGCCGCAAATGCCGCAGCTTCAGGTGGATATCGACAGCAATAAGGCCGTCTCGCTGGGGCTTGGCTTAAGCGATGTGACCAGCACCTTATCCAGCGCCTGGGGGGGAACCTATGTCAATGACTTTATCGATCGCGGCCGCGTGAAGAAGGTCTACATTCAGGGCGACAGCGAGTTCCGTTCTTCGCCTGCGGATCTGGGCAAATGGTTCGTGCGCGGCAGCGATAACAGCATGACGCCCTTTTCCGCCTTCGCCACCACTCGTTGGGAGTACGGCCCGGAAAGTCTGGTGCGCTACAACGGCTCTGCCGCCTATGAGATTCAGGGAGAAAACGCCAGCGGTTTCAGCTCCGGCGCCGCGATGGACAAAATGGAAGCGCTGGCAAACAGCTTGCCTGCTGGCACCACATGGGCGTGGAGCGGGTTGTCATTGCAGGAAAAGCTGGCCAGCGGTCAGGCTATGAGCTTGTACGCCATCTCTATTCTGGTGGTTTTCCTCTGCCTGGCGGCGCTGTATGAAAGCTGGTCGGTACCGTTTTCGGTGATTCTGGTCATCCCTCTGGGGCTGTTAGGCGCGGTGCTGGCGGCCTGGATGCGTGATTTAAATAATGATGTTTACTTCCAGGTCGCGCTGCTGACCACCATCGGCCTGTCGTCGAAAAACGCCATTCTGATCGTCGAATTTGCCGAAGCTGCGGTTGCGGAAGGCTATTCCCTGAGCCGGGCTGCGCTGCGAGCGGCGCAGACCCGTTTGCGCCCAATCATTATGACCTCTCTGGCCTTTATTGCCGGGGTTACGCCGCTGGCTATCGCCACAGGGGCCGGGGCGAACAGCCGTGTGGCGATCGGGACCGGAATCATCGGTGGGACATTAACCGCCACGCTGTTGGCTATCTTCTTCGTCCCGCTGTTCTTCGTGCTGGTTAGGCATCTGTTTACCCGCAAGTCCCGTCGTCAGGAGTAAGTTATGTTGCGTATTTTTCTCTTTGTTTTCGCTCTCCTGAGCGCAGGGTGTGTGTCGCTTGATCCGCACTACAGCACGCCCGATGCGCCGGTTCCGGCAAGTTTACCGGGCGCGCAGGGGCAGGGGAACGCTGTCAGCCGCGACTGGCAGCAGATTGTTAACGACGCGCGGCTGCAACAGGTGGTGAACACCGCCCTTAACAGTAACCGTGATATACAAAAGGCGATTGCCGATATCGACTCCGCACGGGCGTTGTATGGCGAAGCGCGTGCCTCGTTGTTCCCGACGGTGAATGCTTCACTCAGTTCTACACGCAGCCGTACGCTGGCGAACGGAACCGGAACGAGCGCTGAAGCCGATGGCGCGGTGTCCAGCTTTGAGCTGGATCTGTTTGGCCGCAATCAGAGCCTGTCGCGGGCGGCGCGAGAAACCTGGCTTGCCAGCGAATTTACCGCGCAGAACACCCGTTTGACGTTAATTGCCGAGATCAGCACCGCGTGGCTGACCCTGGCGGCAGATAACAGCAATCTGGCGCTGGCCAGGGAGACAATGGCCAGTGCGGAAAACTCGCTGAAAATTGTTCAACGTCAGCAGCAGGTCGGGACAGCCGCCGCAACGGATGTCAGTGAAGCGATGAGCGTTTACCAGCAGGCGCGCGCCAGCGTAGCCAGCTATCAGACTCAGGTGGCGCAGGATATCAACGCCCTGAACCTGCTGGCGGGCACAACGCTGCCGGAAAGCGTGCTGCCCGGTACGCTGGAAAGCCTTGATGCGCAGGTGATTACGCTGGTGCCCGCTGGCGTCTCTTCTTCCGTGCTGTTGCGTCGGCCGGATATTCAGGAAGCGGAACATAACCTGAAAAGCGCCAATGCCGATATTGGCGCGGCGCGAGCGAATTTCTTCCCGACCATCTCCCTGACGGCAAGCGCCGGTGTTGGCAGCGATGCGCTCTCGTCCTTGTTCAGTCATGGCATGAAGGTGTGGTCGTTTGCGCCTTCCATTACGCTGCCGCTGTTTACCGGCGGCAGCAACCTGGCGCAGCTCCGCTATGCCGAAGCGCAAAAACGGGGACTCATTGCTACCTATGAAAAAACGGTGCAAAGCGCGTTCAAAGATGTGGCTGATGCGCTTGCCCGGCGTGCGACACTGGATGAACAGCTGGATGCCCAGCGCCAGTATGTCGCCGCAGAACAAAAAACGCTGGATGTCGGGATGCGTCGCTATCGCGCCGGGGTCGGGGATTATCTGACCGTACTGACGGCGCAACGCACGCTGTGGTCGGCGCAGCAGACGCTTATCGCCCTGCAACTGACGGACAATGAAAACCGCATAACGCTCTGGCAGTCGCTCGGCGGCGGGGCCCGGTAATCAGAGGGAGGTGTTTTTATGGCGCGCGTGTCGCTTTCGTGGGTGCTGATCCTCGGTTTGTTAACCGGGATCGGGCCGCTGTGTACCGATCTTTATCTGCCCGCTCTGCCGGAGATGTCCGAACAGCTGGCAACGACGACCACCCTGACGCAACTGACGCTGACGTCTTCGCTGATCGGCCTTGGGCTTGGGCAACTGCTGTTTGGCCCGCTCAGCGACCGGATTGGTCGTAAGGTTCCGTTGATCCTGTCGCTGTTGCTGTTTATTGCCTCTTCGGTACTGTGCGCGACAACTCAGGATATTCACTGGCTGATCGTCTGGCGCTTTGTGCAGGGCGCGGCGGGGGCCGGTGGTTCGGTGCTCTCGCGCTCTATTGCGCGGGATAAATATCAGGGTGTGACCCTGACCCAGTTCTTCGCGCTGCTCATGACGGTGAACGGCATCGCCCCGGTGCTTTCTCCGGTTCTGGGCGGCTACATTGCCACCGCGTTTGACTGGCGTATGTTGTTTTGGGTAATGGCGGGGATTGCGACACTGCTTTTGCTCTGCTGCATCCTGTTTATCAGTGAGACGCTGCCGCAGCGAACGCGCGGCGCATCGTTATTTTCGACCGGGCGCAGCGTGGTGAAAAATCGTCTCTTTATGCGCTTTTGCCTGATGCAGGCCTTCATGCTGGCGGGGTTGTTTGCTTATATCGGCTCTTCGTCATTTGTGCTGCAAAGCGAGTATGGCTTAAGCCCGATGCAGTTCAGCCTGCTGTTTGGCCTTAATGGGATCGGGCTGATCGTCGCCTCGCTGATTTTTTCCCGTCTTGCGCGTCGAATCACGGCAATGACGCTGCTGCGCGGCGGCTTGCTGTTGGCCGTCATCTGCGCGTTAATCACCTTGCTCTGCGCCTGGCTACAGCAGCCGGTTCTGGCGCTGGTGGCGCTCTTTTTTACCGTCGCCTTTTGCAGCGGAATTGGCACCGTGGCGGGCGCAGAGGCGATGAGCGTGGTGGAGGTTCAGGAGTCAGGAACCGCCTCCGCGCTGATGGGGATGAGCATGTTTGTTTTCGGTGGCATCGCCGCGCCGTTGTCGGGGCTGGGCGGCGAAACCATGCTGAAAATGAGTCTGGCGGTGGCACTCTGTTATGTGGCCGCTCTGCTACTGGCTAGCGGTGGTTCACGCCTTCGTAAATCAGCCTGAGGGCGAACACGCCGATGATCGCGCCAATCACCCTGCTGGCAATGCGCTGAATCCGCCCGTAAGCGCGGCGTACCGCCGGTAGGGAAAAGGCCTGGCTCAGGAAGATGCGCCAGATGACGGAAGAGAGCACGATGCCGGCCCAGGCCATCAGTCTTGCCCATGTCGGGGTTTCCGCGCTGAGCGTGACCGAGAAAATACTGATGAAAAACAGCACCGTCTGCGGATTTGACAGATCGGTTAACAGTCCCCGGCGGAAGAATACGCTCCAGGGGGCGGAAATGGGCTGTTGCAGAGTCGGCATTTGCGGGGTGGCCTGATGGCGGATGCTGTTCCAGGCAAACCATAACAAATATGCGCCGCCGACGATTTTGATCAGTGAGAAAATTTCTTCGCACTGGGTAATCAGGGTCGCCATGCCAAACAGTCCCAGCCCGGAATAAATCGCATCGCCAAGCGCCACGCCCAGCCCTGTTAATACACCGGCCCGACGCCCGGAGGCGAGGCTGGTTTGTACCACCACAAAGAGGTTTGCGCCGGGGTTAAAGAAGGTTAAGACGAACAGGCTGACGGTCAGGACAACCGCGTGCAGAGGTTCCATAGTGAGATTTCCAGGGCCTGATAGTTAACGCCATACTATTTATAGTAAAAGTGCAGGGGTGAGAGAAAGATCACAAATTATGATACATCCGGCTGACTGGATTTTTCCGCTAATCTCAACTAGTTATTTAATCACTCAGAACAGAGCATCCGTTCCGAGAAGGCGATGATAGCGTAATAACACAACCGGAGCTTTTATATGAAGACAGGATATAAAGTATTGATTGGTGCGTTAGCGTTTGTCGTAACCAACGTCTATGCCGCGGAACTGTTGACAAAGGTCGAGTTTGAGAAAGTGGAGTCGCAATACACGAAGATAGGCACCATTAATACCAGCAACGAGACGTCAACTATGGAGGCAAAAGAGGATCTGCTTAAAAAGGCCGATGAAAAAGGGGCTGATGTGGTCGTACTGACCTCCGGGCAAACCGATAATAAAATTCATGGTACTGCGGATATCTACAAGAAAAAATAAGCTGTCATCGTGCCGGATGGCGACGTAAACGTCTTATCCGGCCTACGGTTCAGTGCTGCTCGTAGCTCGTAGGCCGGATAAGCGCCAGCGCCATCCGGCGATAAGTTCTCACTCTGCTCGTAGGCCGGATAAGCGTTAGCGCCATCCGGCGATAAGTTCTCACTCTGCTCGTAGGCCGGATAAGCGTTAGCGCCATCCGGCGATAAGTTCTCACTCTTCTCGTAGGCCGGATAAGCGTCAGCGCCATCCGGCAATAAACCTTCACTCTTTTAATCGTCGCCAGAATGTCGTCCGGCTAATACCCAGATATCGCGCCGCCGCGGTTTTATCGCCGTTAAACTGCGCCAGAACCTGCTGCGGCGTAAGCGCTGATGGCGCTTCGGGAATTGTCGCCAGCTCGGGTAAAAATTGCTGTAAAAACTGGCTATCCAGACTGGGCTGCGGCTCGACGCTTAAAAAAAGCGCCAGGCGCTCCATCATATTCCGCAGCTCGCGAATATTGCCGGGCCAGGCATAGCGCAGAAGAATGGTCTGGCTTTGCGCCAGCCCCTCGCGCACCGATTCGCCAAACGGCGCGTCTAATGCCGCCAGGGACTGTTTCAAAAATCCCTCCGCCAGCGGCACGATATCTGACGGGCGCTCCCGAAGGGGCGGAAGCGTCAGGCGCAGAATGCTGAGACGATAAAACAGATCGGTGCGAAATTGCCCCTGCTTTATCGCCTGTTCCAGATTGCAGTGCGTGGCGCTGATAACCCGTACATCCACCGGGACAGGCTGATGCCCGCCAACGCGCGTCACCTCTTTCTCTTCCAGTACGCGCAGCAGGCGGGTCTGTAAGGGCAGGGGCATTTCCCCGATCTCATCCAGAAACAGCGTCCCGCCGTGGGCGATTTCAAACAGACCGGCGCGTCCGCCGCGTCGGGAACCGGTAAATGCCCCCTCCTCATAACCGAATAACTCTGCTTCAAGCAGCGATTCGGTAATTGCGCCGCAGTTAATGGCCACAAACGGAGGCGTTTTTTTACCGCTGCGCTGGCCCCGACGGGCAAAAAACTCGCGGTGAATCGCCTGCGCCGCCAGCTCTTTACCGGTGCCGGTCTCACCCTGAATCAACACCGCCGCGCTGGAGCGGGCGTACAGCATGATCGTATGGCGAACCTGCTCCATTTGCGCGGAATGGCCGCGCATATCTCCCAGATCGTAGCGGGTGCGCAGCCCGTTGCCGGAGGCATATTGGCCGCTATGTTGCAGCGTCAGCCGGGTCATATCCAGCGCATCGCTAAACGCCTGACGCACGGTGGCCGCAGAATAGATAAAAATGCCGGTCATCCCGGCTTCTTCCGCCAGATCGGTAATTAGCCCTGCGCCGACTACCGCCTCAATGCCGTTGGCTTTCAGTTCATTAATTTGCCCACGGGCATCCTCTTCGGTGATGTAGCTGCGCTGTTCCAGACGCAAATTAAACGTTTTTTGAAAGGCGATCAGCGCGGGGATCGTCTCCTGGTAGGTGATAACGCCAATGGACGAAGTCAGTTTTCCGGCTTTCGCCAGCGCCTGGAGCACGTCGAATCCGCTGGGTTTAATCAGGATCACCGGTATGGAGAGGCGGCTTTTTAAATAAGCGCCGTTGGAACCCGCCGCGATAATGGCGTCACAGCGCTCGGTCGCCAGTTTTTTACGGATATAGTTCACCGCTTTTTCAAACCCAAGCTGGATGGGGGTGATGGTCGCCAGATGGTCGAACTCCAGGCTGATGTCGCGAAACAACTCGAACAGACGCGTTACCGAGACCGTCCAGATCACCGGCTTGTCATGATTATCGCGAGCGGGAAGGTGCGTGTCAGCCATAGCAGTTGATGTTGTATTGAGGGACCGAGATTTTGTTTTAGTCGTGTTTCATAAATGTTGCAATGAAACAGCGCGAACCGTTTCATGAAACGTTAGCTGACACGCTTTTGTCCTGATGAAAGGTATGGTTAAGTTTGTATTTTTTTTATTTGTTTGAATTATAAGAAAAAACAAAATTCTCTCTTTTTCAGCGACCGCTCTGGCATTCCCTTTGCTTTATGTGAATCAACATTAAGTAACAAGTTGATAACAAGAGGACGGGATATGTCTCTACACTCTCCGGGCCAGGCGTTTCGCGCTGCGCTCACCAAAGAAAACCCCTTACAGATCGTCGGCGCCATCAATGCCAATCACGCATTGCTGGCCCAGCGCGCAGGCTATCAGGCGATTTACCTTTCCGGCGGCGGCGTGGCGGCGGGATCGCTGGGTCTGCCTGACCTGGGGATCTCCACGCTGGATGATGTGTTGACCGACATCCGCCGTATTACCGACGTCTGCCCGCTGCCGCTGCTGGTGGATGCCGACATCGGCTTTGGTTCCTCCGCCTTTAACGTGGCGCGCACGGTGAAGTCGATGATCAAAGCCGGCGCCGCTGCGCTGCATATCGAAGATCAGATCGGCGCGAAACGCTGCGGCCATCGCCCGAATAAGGCGATCGTGTCCAAAGAGGAGATGGTGGACAGAATTCGTGCGGCGGTGGATGCGCGTACCGATCCTGACTTCGTGATCATGGCGCGTACCGATGCGCTGGCGGTGGAAGGATTAGAGGCGGCGATCGATCGCGCGCGGGCTTATGTGGAAGCGGGGGCCGACATGCTGTTCCCGGAAGCGATTACTGAGCTGTCAATGTATCGCCAGTTCGCCGATGCCGTACCGGTGCCGATCCTGGCGAATATCACGGAGTTTGGCGCGACGCCGCTGTTTACCACCGACGAACTGCGCAGCGCTAACGTGGCAATGGCGCTCTATCCGCTGTCGGCATTTCGCGCCATGAATCGCGCTGCCGAGCGTGTCTATAACGTGCTGCGCCAGGAAGGCACGCAAAAAAACGTTATCGACATCATGCAGACCCGCAACGAGCTGTACGAAAGCATCAATTATTACCAGTACGAAGAGAAGCTGGATGCGCTGAACCTGAAGTAGAGCCGTAGGCCGGATAAACGAAGTGCCATCCGGCAATGCCTGATGGCGGCTGCGCCTTATCAGGCCTACGGCGGCGAAACGTACACCCTCAATACCCTACATATAACAATGACGAGGACAACATGAGCGATACGACGATCCTGCAAAACAACACCCATGTCATTAAGCCCAAGAAATCTGTCGCATTATCGGGCGTTCCGGCCGGAAATACCGCGTTGTGTACCGTGGGAAAAAGCGGCAACGACTTACACTATCGCGGGTACGATATTCTCGATCTCGCGGAGCATTGTGAATTTGAAGAAGTCGCGCATCTGTTAATTCACGGCAAATTGCCCAATAGCGATGAACTCCATGCCTATAAAAATAAGCTGAAAGCATTGCGTGGATTACCGGCCAATGTACGCACCGTGCTGGAAGCATTGCCTGCGGCGTCGCACCCGATGGACGTCATGCGCACCGGCGTGTCGGCGCTCGGCTGTACGCTGCCGGAAAAAGAGGGGCATACCGTTTCCGGCGCGCGCGATATCGCCGACAAACTGCTGGCCTCGCTCAGTTCCATCCTGCTTTACTGGTATCACTACAGCCATAACGGCGAACGTATTCAGCCGGAAACTGACGACGACTCCGTCGGTAGCCATTTCCTGCATCTGCTGCATGGCGAGAAGCCGTCGCAAAGCTGGGAAAAGGCGATGCACATCTCGCTGGTGCTGTATGCCGAGCATGAATTCAACGCGTCCACTTTCACCAGCCGGGTGATTGCAGGGACGGGCTCCGATGTCTACTCCGCCATCATCGGCGCGATTGGCGCGCTGCGCGGCCCGAAGCACGGCGGGGCGAATGAGGTATCGCTGGAAATTCAGCAGCGCTACGAAACGCCGGAGGAAGCCGAGGCGGATATCCGCAAACGCATTGAAAATAAAGAGGTGATCATTGGTTTTGGCCATCCGGTCTACACCATTGCCGATCCGCGCCATCAGGTGATCAAACGCGTGGCGAAACAGCTTTCGGAGGCCGGTGGTTCGCTGAAGATGTACAACATCGCCGACCGTCTGGAAAACGTGATGTGGGAATCGAAAAAGATGTTCCCCAACCTCGACTGGTTCTCGGCGGTCTCCTACAACATGATGGGCGTCCCCACCGAAATGTTCACCCCGCTGTTTGTGATTGCCCGCGTCACCGGCTGGGCGGCGCACATCATCGAACAGCGTCAGGACAACAAAATTATCCGACCTTCC
This sequence comes from Citrobacter sp. CK188, assembly GCF_030333525.1. Lineage (NCBI taxonomy): Bacteria > Pseudomonadati > Pseudomonadota > Gammaproteobacteria > Enterobacterales > Enterobacteriaceae > Citrobacter > Citrobacter sp. CK188. The sequence continues at coordinate 190,523 of NZ_JAOWFU010000024.1, read as the reverse complement.
GCCAATTATACCGGCCCGGAAGATCGCGAATTTATTCCGCTGGATCAACGCCAATAACTTTATTTCTCTAACGATAAAACGCAGGAAATGTACCCTATGTCCGCACAAATAATGAACATTCGCCCGGAATTTGACCGTGAAATCGTGGATATCGTCGATTACGTCATGAACTACGACATCACCTCTAAAGTGGCCTGGGACACCGCCCACTACTGCTTGCTCGACACGCTGGGCTGCGGTCTGGAAGCGCTGGAATATCCGGCCTGTAAAAAACTGCTGGGGCCGATCGTTCCGGGCACCGTCGTGCCAAACGGCGTACGCGTACCGGGCACCCAGTTTCAGCTCGATCCGGTGCAGGCGGCGTTTAATATCGGCGCGATGATCCGCTGGCTCGACTTCAACGATACCTGGCTGGCGGCAGAGTGGGGCCACCCCTCTGATAACCTCGGCGGGATTCTGGCAACCGCGGACTGGCTGTCGCGTAATGCGGTTGCCGCAGGCAAAGCGCCGCTGACCATGAAGCAGGTGCTGGCCGGGATGATCAAAGCCCATGAGATTCAGGGCTGCATCGCGCTGGAAAACTCCTTCAACCGCGTCGGCCTGGATCACGTACTGCTGGTCAAAGTGGCTTCGACAGCGGTTGTCGCCGAAATGCTGGGGCTGACGCGTGATGAGATCCTCAACGCGGTGTCGCTGGCGTGGGTGGATGGTCAGTCGCTGCGTACCTATCGCCATGCGCCAAACACCGGAACACGTAAGTCCTGGGCGGCGGGCGATGCCACCTCCCGTGCGGTGCGTCTGGCGCTGATGGCAAAAACTGGCGAGATGGGCTATCCGTCGGCGCTGACGGCGAAAACCTGGGGCTTTTATGACGTCTCTTTCAACGGCGAGCCGTTCCGCTTCCAGCGTCCGTATGGTTCTTACGTCATGGAAAACGTGCTGTTCAAAATCTCCTTCCCGGCGGAGTTCCACTCGCAGACGGCGGTTGAAGCTGCCATGACCCTTTTTGAACAGATGCAGGCGGCGGGCAAAACGGCGGCGGATATTGAGAAAGTGACGATTCGCACCCATGAAGCCTGCATTCGCATCATCGACAAAAAAGGGCCGTTGAATAACCCGGCCGACCGCGACCACTGCATTCAGTACATGGTGGCGATCCCGCTACTGTTCGGGCGCTTAACGGCGGCGGATTATGAGGATGGCGTAGCGCAGGACAAACGCATTGACGCCCTGCGCGAGAAGATAACCTGCTTTGAAGACCCGGCGTTTACCGCTAACTACCACGACCCGGAAAAACGCGCCATCGCCAACGCTATCACCCTTGAATTTACCGATGGTTCACAGTTTGCCGAGGTGGTCGTGGAGTACCCGATTGGCCACGCTCGCCGCCGTACCGACGGCATTCCGAAGCTTATCGATAAATTCAAAATCAACCTGGCGCGTCAGTTCCCGACTCGTCAGCAGCAGCGCATTCTGGATGTCTCCCTGGACAGAACTCGCCTGGAGCAGATGCCGGTCAATGAATACCTCGACTTATTTGTCATCTGAGCCAGCAGGCAGTAAGTTCAACAGGAGAGCTTCATGTCTTTTAGCGAGTTTTATCAGCGTTCCATTACGCAGCCGGCGTCGTTCTGGGCCGAGCAGGCCCGACGTATCGACTGGCAGCAGCCGTTTACCCAAACGCTGGATCACAGCCATCCGCCGTTTGCCCGCTGGTTTTGCGGCGGAACCACTAATTTGTGCCATAACGCTATCGACCGCTGGCTGGATAAGCAGCCGGATGCGCTGGCGCTGATTGCCGTCTCCTCTGAAACGGAAGAGGAGCGCACGTTTACCTTCAGCCAGTTGTATGACGAAGTGAACGTGGTGGCGTCAATGCTGTTGTCGCTGGGCGTGCAGCGCGGCGACCGGGTGCTGGTTTACATGCCGATGATTGCCGAGGCGCACATTACGCTGCTGGCCTGCGCGCGGATTGGCGCGATTCATTCGGTGGTGTTCGGCGGTTTTGCCTCGCACAGCGTAGCGGCGCGAATCGACGACGCTAAGCCGGTGCTGATTGTCTCGGCAGACGCCGGGGCGCGCGGCGGTAAGATTCTGCCGTATAAAAAGCTGCTGGATGATGCCATCGCGCAGGCGCAGCATCAGCCGCGCCACGTTTTGCTGGTGGATCGCGGGCTGGCGAAAATGGCGCGAGTACCGGCGCGCGATCTCGATTTTGCGTCGCTGCGTCAGCAGCATCTCGGGGCGCGGGTGCCGGTGGCCTGGCTGGAATCCAATGAGATCTCCTGCATTCTCTATACCTCCGGCACGACCGGAAAACCGAAAGGCGTACAGCGCGACGTCGGCGGCTATGCGGTGGCGCTGGCAACCTCGATGGACACTATCTTCGGCGGCAAAGCGGGCGGCGTGTTCTTTTGCGCGTCGGATATCGGCTGGGTTGTGGGGCACTCCTATATTGTCTACGCGCCGTTGCTGGCAGGAATGGCAACCATCGTTTATGAAGGATTGCCGACGTACCCGGACTGCGGTGTCTGGTGGAAGATCGTAGAGAAATACCGCGTCAGCCGGATGTTCTCTGCGCCAACCGCCATCCGCGTGTTGAAAAAGTTCCCGACGGCGCAGATCCGCAATCACGATCTCTCATCGCTGGAGGTGCTCTATCTGGCCGGTGAGCCGCTGGATGAGCCGACGGCCGCCTGGGTGACGGAGACGCTGGATGTGCCGGTTATCGACAACTACTGGCAGACCGAGTCCGGCTGGCCGATTATGGCGATCGCCCGCGCGCTGGACGACCGGCCTTCACGGCTGGGCAGCCCTGGCGTACCGATGTACGGCTATAACGTGCAGCTGCTCAACGAGGTCACCGGCGAACCTTGCGAGGTGAACGAGAAGGGGATGCTGGTCATTGAGGGGCCGCTGCCGCCTGGCTGCGTTCAGACTATCTGGGGGGACGATGCGCGTTTTGTGAATACCTACTGGTCGCTGTTCTCGCGTCAGGTGTACGCCACTTTCGACTGGGGGATTCGCGACGCGGACGGCTATTATTTCATCCTCGGGCGCACCGATGATGTGATCAACGTCGCCGGGCACCGTCTGGGCACGCGCGAGATCGAGGAAAGCATTTCCAGTTACCCGAACGTGGCGGAAGTGGCGGTGGTGGGGGTGAAAGATGCGCTGAAGGGACAGGTGGCGGTAGCGTTTGTGATCCCGAAACAGAGCGACACGCTGGAGGACAGGGACGTGGCGCAAACGGAAGAGAAGGCGATTATGTCGCTGGTGGACAGTCAGATCGGTAATTTTGGCCGCCCGGCGCACGTCTGGTTTGTTTCACAGTTGCCGAAAACACGCTCTGGCAAAATGCTGCGTCGTACGATCCAGGCGATTTGCGAAGGCCGCGATCCGGGCGATTTGTCTACGCTTGACGATCCCGCTTCGTTGCAACAAATCCGTCAGGTGATTGAGGAGTAACCGAGGTGCCCGATGGCGTTATCGCTTATCGGGCCTGGAAGAAAATGTATCGCAGGCCGGATACGGTGCTTGCACCGCCATCCGGCAGTTTCCCTTTTACCGCCAGCTTATCTGGTAGTGGTAGCGCCCGGCGCTGAGCTGATATTCCGCTGAAACGGAGGGGCTCCAGGAGTCATCGCCGCCCACGCCCATATGGAAACCGTCAATATTGAGCCAGGTGCCCGCTTCCGGCTGGAGCAGATGGCGGTGGCTGGTTTCCATCAGCTGTTTCTGGCCGTAGCGGCTGATGTTGAACTGAAAATCGCCGCGCCACTGATGCGCGCCATAGCGCAATTCACGCGTTCCGCAGCGCAGGCCGTTTTCGCTCGGGAAAACATACGGGGTGTACATCTCTTCCAGCGGCAGATCCCAGCGATCAAAACAGGCGGCAGAGAGACGATCCGGGTAGTTTTCGTGCGGGCCTAATCCCAGCCAGTTGACCCGCTCCGCTACCTGCGCAAGCTGGCAGCTCAGGCCGATGCGCGCCGGATGCGGTGTCCCGCTGGCGACATCAACATCTACCGTTATCTGCATTTCACCGTTGCCGTCGATACGGTAGGTTTTCCGGCTGATGAACAGCGTCTCGCCCTGATACTGCCAGGCGTGGGCGGTGGTAATCAGTACCGCGCTGGCAAGCGTATCGGCATCGCATTGCAGTAATACCGCTTTAGCCTGGTAATGGCCGGCGGCCTTCCAGCGTTCAACCCAGGCGTTAGGGTCGATGCGGGTTGCCTCGCTCACGCCGATGTCGTTATCCAGCGGCGCGCGGGTGAACTGATCGACAAGCGGAGTCAGCAACTGTGCCTCTTCGCCAATCCAGAACTGCGTTAATACGCCCTGCTGGCGGCTGAACTCCCAGCGTTTCTCGCCTGCGACAATACGGAATGCCGTCCCGCTGCTGGTGAGCTGTGGCGCGTTGCCAGCGTGCTGTGGCCACTGTGTAGCGAGTTTTTCGCCGAGCTTCCACTGTTGCCAGACGCTGATATGTCCGGCTTGCGACCACGCGGTTGCCTGCGGTTGTTCAACGCGTACCGTCAGCCACAGCTGGCCTGCGGTTTCCGCTTCCGGGAGCGCTGGCAGCGTGATGATCTGGCGTCCCTGCGGCGGGATATCCAGCGTCACAACGCCTGCGGTCAGCGGGTTGCCATCCAGCGCCAGTGACCAGTGGAGCACTTCGTTATCGCTATGGCGGAACAGGTATTCGCTGGTCACTTCAATCTGGCATTCGGCTCCCGGCAGCAGCGTAAACTGGAAAAACTGCTGCGCGTGTTTGGCTTCATACAGTGACGGATGCGGCGTTCGGTCGGCGAACACCAGGCCGTTCATACAGAACTGACGGTCGTTAGGCGCGTCGCCAAAGTCGCCGCCGTAGGCTGACCACGGCCGACCGTCGTCGTCATATTTGATAAGCGACTGATCCACCCAGTCCCAGACAAAACCGCCTTGCAGGCGCGGATACTGGCGAAACGCCTGCCAGTATTTCGCGTAACCGCCGAGGCTGTTGCCCATCGCGTGGGCGTATTCACACAGGATCAGCGGGCGCTGCTCGCCCGGCATCGACAGCCATTTTTTGATCGACCATTTCGGTACGGCGGGGAAGGGCTGATCCTGATCGACGCGGGCGTACATCGGGCAAATGATGTCGGTTGCCGCCGTATTCGCGCCGCCGCCTTCATACTGCACGGGACGGGAGGGATCTTCCGACTTAATCCAGCGGTACAGCGCGTCGTGGTTGGCGCCGTGCCCGGACTCGTTGCCCAGTGACCAGATAATAATGCTCGGATGGTTGCGATCGCGCTGTACCATCCGCGTCACGCGCTGGCTCATGGCGGGCAGCCAGACCGGATCGTCGCTCAGGCGATTCATCGGCACCATGCCGTGGGTTTCGATATTGGCCTCATCCACCACGTACAGGCCGTAGCGATCGCACAGGGTGTACCACAGCGGGTGATTCGGATAATGGGAGCAGCGCACGGCGTTAAAATTGTTCTGCTTCATCAGCAGAATGTCTTTAATCATGGTCTCTTTATCCATCACCTGGCCGTTTTCCGGGTGATGTTCATGGCGGTTGGCGCCGCGGATCAGCAGCGGTTTACCGTTTAACAGCAGCAGACCGTTTTCAATGCTGACCTGACGGAAACCGACGTCGCAGGCTTCGGCTTCAATCAGCGTGCCATCGGCGGCGTGTAGCTGTACAACGGTACGATACAGATGCGGGGTCTCCGCGCTCCACAGCGCCGGGTGTTCGACATTCAGACGAAGAGTTGTGCGATCAGGGTAAGCGCCGCGCTCATCAATGATCTCGCTGCCGAGCGGAGCGGTTTTTTCTCCGACGAATGTTTCGCTATCCCACAGCTGTACCGTCACGCGTAAATCATCGCGTCGTTCCCCCGTTGTTCTGACCTCCGCTTCCAGCACTGCGCGGCTGAAATCATCGTTGAAGCGGGTGTTGATGCGCAGGTCACGGATTTGCGTTGCCGGTTTATGCAGCAGCGAGACGTCGCGAAAGATGCCGCTCATCCGCCACATATCCTGATCTTCCAGATAGCTGCCGTCACTCCAGCGCAGCACCATTACCGCGAGGCGGTTTTCACCCTTAAGCAAAAAATGCGTGAGATCGAATTCAGACGGCAGACGGCTGTCCTGACCGTATCCGACCCAGCGACCGTTGCACCACAAATGGAAGGCGGAGTTCACGCCATCAAAAATGATCCGCGTCTGGCCTGCCTGTAGCCAGTCTGCGTCAATACTGAATGTGAGCGAGTAACATCCGGTTGGGTTATCTGCCGGAACGAACGGCGGGTTAACCGGAATGGGATAGGTGACGTTGGTATAAATGGGGGCGTCGTAACCGTCCATTTGCCAGTTAGACGGCACGCGCACGCTATTCGCCTGTTGCAGATCGCTTGTCCGCCAGCTCTCTGGTACTGCTTCAGGCGCTGAAAACCAGGCAAACGTCCATTCACCGTTCAGGCTGCGCTTTTGTGCGGAGTCACGGTTCACGCGGGCGTCATCGGCATTACGCCAGCTGCAAAAAGGAGGGTGCGCCTCCAGGCGATTAAGTTGCGTTACGCCAGGGTTTTCCCAGTCGCGACGTTTCAGAACGACGGCGAGTGAATCTGTATTCTGGGGCATAGCGGTATCCTGATTGGGTTTGTTATTCGCTCACAATTTCAGTCAAAATACGAAGAAGGGATTCCTGCTGTAAAGGACAGGAGGTTCAATGAGTGAACTGACTCACACAATTGTTATACGTTCACATTTTCGGCGCTAACAGCGAAACCTGCCGAGCCAGTTGGATCAGGGAGTCGGCCAACGCCTGCGGAGAAGTGACCTGAGCATTGGGGGGCTGCACGGTTTTACGCTGAACCAATGAAACGGGGAGTCGCTGGTTATCGGTGGCGGGTTCGCCACGGGAGAGTTGCAGCAGTTTGTCGACGCTGGTTGCGCCAAGCAGGGGGAAATTCTGTCTGATGGTGGTCAGCGGTGGGATGTAGCAGGCGCTGTCTTCGGTGTCATCGTAGCCTATCACCGAGATATCCTGCGGGATGCGCAGGCCAAACTCGGCGATCGCCCGCATGGCGCCCAGCGCCATCTGATCGTTAGCCACCAGTATTGCGGTGGGCATCGTTCCGTCATTGAGCATCTGCATGGTTTGCTGGAAACCGGACATCGCGCTCCAGTCGCCTTCCGTTTCTGCCACCGGTCGCAGCTGATAGTGGGTCAGATATTTATGCCAGCCCGCCAGTCTTAGCCGTGCAGAGACGGACGAGCGCGGCCCTGTCAACAGCGCGATGCGCTGGTGCCCGTGTTCTACCAGATGCTCAACGCCCAGACGCGCGCCGTCGTCATGGGAAAAAATAATGCTGTTAACGGGGAACCGATCGGACACGTCGAGAAACAGTACCGGCACGTTGCCGCAGGCGGCGGCAACGGCAATGGCATCGTTCTCATCAAGCGGGTAGTTGATGATCAACCCGCTTACCCGCTGCGCCAGCAGGTTATGTACCGCCGCTTTGCAGGCGTCTACCCCGTTGCGCTCCACCATCGCGATCACCACGCTGGCGCCTGACCTGTCGGCGCGGGATTTAATCGCCGCGACAATTTGCGACGGCGCGTGCAGCGCGAGGTTAGCGGTGGCGACGCCGATGAGAGGAGTTTGTTTACCCGCCAGCTGCTGCGCGACGCGATTGGGAATGTAATTCAGCTCCGCCATCGCGGCTTCGACTTTTTCACGGGTTTTGGCGGAAACGTGGCTGGCCTGATTCACCACGCGAGAGACGGTCTGATAAGAGACGCCTGCACGGTCTGCAACATCATAGAGCGTTACCGGTTTCACATTCATCACCCTGAATTTGTTGTTATCTGCGCGTTATGATGCCACACCCTGAAGGTTTTTCGCCATTCTGCCGGGCTGACGTCAGTTTGTCGGCTGATATTGACCCCGGATCCTGACGTTGTCCTCATTCCGTCGTATGAGTGGGGACGGTATGTTCCCACTTCTGTCTGAGCGCCGGTGCGCCGCCTTGTTGCCAGAGTTGTAAGAGATTCTGGCAGCGGAGGCATTATGAGCTGGCGACCCTTTCTTTATCTCATTGTTACTCCTCACCCGGTGCTGAGCGCCCGGCGCGCGCGTTTGCGGCTGGTACAAGGCTGACGGGTCTTTAATAATTGCGTAGCGCTCCCGATTACCGCCCGGCGCGCTGTGTTATGGTGCTTGTTTCATTGCCGATTTCATAAGCAGAAACAGGAGCCAGACTATGTCGCAACATAATCCGTTGAGCGCCATCCTTGATAAACAGGATTTCCTGTTGCTGGACGGGGCGATGGCGACGGAACTGGAAGCGCGCGGCTGTGATTTAGCCGATAGCCTGTGGTCAGCGAAGGTGCTGGTAGAAAACCCGGCGCTGATCCGCGAAGTCCACCTTGATTACTACCGGGCGGGGGCGCAATGCGCGATTACCGCCAGCTACCAGGCAACGCCCGCAGGACTTGCCGCGCGTGGGTTTGATGAAGCGCAGTCGAAAGCGCTGATCGGCAAGAGCGTGGAACTGGCGCGCAAAGCGCGGGAAGCGTATCTGGCTGAGAACCCGCAGGCGGGCACGCTGCTGGTGGCGGGTTCCGTCGGGCCATATGGCGCGTATCTGGCCGACGGTGCGGAATATCGCGGGGATTACGTATGTACTCCCGAAGCGTTCCAGGCTTTTCATCGCCCGCGTGTGGAAGCGCTGCTGGATGCGGGCGTTGACCTGCTGGCCTGCGAAACGCTGCCGAATTTTATTGAGATTAAAGCGCTGGCTGAGTTGTTAACCGAATATCCACGGGCGCGGGCATGGTTTTCGTTTACGCTGCGCGACAGCGAGCATCTGAGCGACGGTACGCCGCTACGTGACGTGGCGACGTTTCTCAACGCTTGCCCGCAGGTTGTGGCGACTGGCGTAAACTGTATCGCGCTGGAAAACGTCACCGCCGCATTGCAGCATTTGCACGGGCTGACCGCGCTGCCGCTGGTGGTTTATCCCAATTCGGGCGAGCGGTACGATGCGGTAAGCAAAACCTGGCATCATCACGGCGAAGCGTGCGCCACGCTGGCGGAGTATTTACCGCAGTGGCTGGCGGCGGGTGCGAAGCTGATTGGCGGCTGTTGCCGGACGACGCCGAAGGATATTGCTGAATTGAACGCGCAACGTTGAGTGTGTGGGCTGATGCCTTACCCGGCCTACAACGTGCACGAACCGTAGGCCGGGTAAGCGTAGCGCCACCCGGCATCAATTACACTGCGTCTGCTAAAACAAACATCCCGTACGGGTGGATTTCGAGGTAATAATTTTCCCCCACGTCCGGCTGCAATCGGGTGGCGTTAACCTGCAATAAAATCTCCTGTCCGTGCCACGCCACCGTCACCTCATACTGCGGCCCCATATAGGCGACATGCTGAATCACACAGCGCTGGCTCTCTTCGCCGCGATCGCTCAAGGTAATCGCTTCCGGGCGCACGCCAACGGTGCCGGAACCCTGGGCGGCAAAGTGCGCCGGGCGCGGCAGCCGATAGCCGTAGATATCCACATACTCCTGACTGAACGTCGCCGGGAACAGGTTGGCATCGCCCATAAAGCTCGCCATAAAGCGTGACGCAGGTTGACGGTAGAGATCCTGCGGCGAACCGATCTGCATAATATGCCCCTTGTTCATCACCAGTACGGTATCGGAAACCGCAAAGGCTTCGCTCTGATCGTGGGTGACGTACAGCGAGGTGATATCAAACTGCTTTTGCAGTTCGCGGATCTTGTCGCGCATGCTGCGACGCAGGTTAGCGTCGAGGTTACTTAACGGCTCATCAAACAGCAGCACCTTCGGCTTGAGGATCAGCGCGCGCGCCAGCGCCACGCGCTGCTGCTGACCGCCGGAGATCTGATCAACATAGCGGTCTTCGAATCCTTCCAGATCCACCATCGCCAGCGCCTCTTGCACACGGGCTTTCACTTCGCTGCGCGACACGCCAAGCATCTTCAGACCGTAGCCGACGTTTTCTCCCAGCGACATGTGCGGGAACAGGGCATAAGACTGAAAGACCATACAGATATCACGCTGCTGAATAGAGCGATGGGTGACGTCTTCGCCATCAATGAAAATCTGTCCTTCGCTCGGTTTTTCCAGCCCGGCCACCAGACGCAAAATGGTCGTTTTGCCGCAGCCGGAAGGGCCGAGCAGCGTCACCATTTGCCCCTGCGGGATGGTGAGATTGATATTATCGATAACCGTGTTGCTGCCGAATCGTTTGGTGACGTTGCGCAGTTCAACAAAATTTTTCTGACTCATAGTGCGCTCCATTACGCCTGGTTTTTGGCTTTTGAACGGGAGATACGCGCTTCCCCGATCAGCCAGTCAAAGATGAAAATAATCGCCAGCATCACCACGATCAGAATCGAGCCGTAGGCGATCGCCACGCCGTATTCGCCGTCTTCCACGCGGTTGAGGATGTAGGCCGTCGCCACGCGGGTGTCTGGCGTGACGAGGAATACAATGGCGCTGACGGTGGTAATGGCGCGCACAAAGCTGTAGATCAGCGCCGAGAGGATCGCCGGGCGCAGCAGCGGCAGCAGGATGTGCGTGATGGTGCGTAAGCTCCCGGCGCGCAGGCTGAGCGACGCTTCATCCAGCGATTTATCGATCTGGCCTAATCCGGCGATCCCGGCGCGAATCCCAACCGGCACGTTACGCATCACCATCGAAATAATCACAATCGCCGCCGTTCCGGTGAGGTACACCGGGGCGCTGTTAAAGGCGAGGATGTACGACACGCCCGCCACGGTGCCCGGTACGGCGAAGCACAGCATGGTGGTGAACTCGATAGTCTTTTTGCCTTTGAACTGCTGGCGTACCACAATCCAGGCGATCAGCAGACCGAAGATGGCGGTGATCGGCGCGGCAATTCCGGCGTAGAGCAACGTATCAAGCAGGGAAGGCCACGCGCCGTCGCTCATACCCTGGCCGAACAGCTTGATAAAGTTCGCCAGCGTCAGGGTGTAATCCACGCCCCAGTTGACGGTGAAGCTACCGTAGAAAATGCTGCCGTAGAGCAGGGCGTTGAAGGCTATCCACACGGCCAGAATGGCGATGACGCTCCACACCAGGGTTACAGGCAGCGGCTGGACGTCGCCACGGTACGATTTCCCGGAGACCGTGACGTAAGAGCGCTTACCGATCCACATATACTGCACACAGAACACCAGCAGCGAGAACAGCAGCAGGAACGCGCCCAGCGTACTGGCGGCCTGATAATCAAGCTGCGAACCGGTGATATAGAAATAGATCTGCGTCGCCAGCACGTCGAAGTTACCGCCGAGCACTAACGGGTTACTGAAGTCGGCCAGCGACTGCACCACCACAATTAAAAAGGCGTTCGCCAGCGCCGGTTTCAGCAGCGGGACAAACACACCGTTAAAGGTCTGCCAGCGGCTGGCGCGCAGGGTGTACGAGGCTTCTTCCAGCGATGGATGAATGGTTTTGATCGCCCCGTCGAGGATCATAAACGCCATCGGGGTGAATGCCAGCACCTGCGCCAGCCAGATGCCGGTAAACCCGTACAGCCAGTTGGTGTTGGTCAGCCCGAACCACTCGACCATAAATTCGGTGACGTAGCCGGAGCGTCCCATCATCAGCGTAACGCCTAAACCCACTACGAACGGCGGCGTGACGATTGGCAAAATCGAGAAGATGTGGCCAATAATGGCGCTGCGTTTGGCAATGCGGGTGGTGTAAATCGCCAGTACCAGGCCGAAGAAGGTACAGCCCACGCCCACCGCAATCGACAGGGCGATGGAGTTGAGGATCACCTGGATTATATGCGCCTGCGACAGCACCGTCATAAACGCCAGCGGCGCGAATTCCCCGGCGTCGTTGGTGAACATCGGGATGAAAATCGCGATACTCGGCCAGACGATAAAGATGCCGATCAGCGCCACAATGGCGGTAAGTGAGCCGATCACGAAGCGGTCGCCGCCCAGCCATTCCAGACGGGTCAACGCCAGCGTCATGATCGCGCCCAGCGCGACGAACAGCACGATAGTGGCGTAGCCTAAACCACGACCTTCAACGGTGGCGCTGACGACGATAAAGGCCATACACAACAGCGCCCAGCCCGCATCAAGGTAATGGCGGCTGCGCTGTTCGCGCCTGGCTTCATGGAACGGGCGAATCAGCAGCAGGCTCGGCAGCAGATACCACAGCCAACTGATATTGAGCTGTGACCAGCCGTAGGATTCAAGGATTTCATCGCCCGTGGACTCCAGCAGGCCGTAATCCAGGCTCCAGCTCGGCAGCAGGGCAAACGCCAGCCAGCCCAGCAGAACCCAAAAGAATATCGCATCCCGTTTTTTCACGGGATGGTGTGCAAGTGTGTGTGACATAGCGGTTCCGGTATTGTGGGCCGGGTACGGCGTTACGCCGCCACCCGGCAAATGAACGCAATGTGGGCTTATTTACCCATCTTCACTTCGCTAACCCACTTATTGATAAGCTGCTTACGGACGTCGGTAGAACCGTATTTATCCATGTCGTAGTTGATGAGCTTCAGGTCGTCGAGCTTCAGCGAGTTCGGTGATGTTTTCGCTGTGGTGTTGGTCAGGATCTGATAAGACTTGCCTTTCTTCCACGCCAGTTCTTGTGCTTCTTTTGACAGCACCCAGTCCACGAACAGTTTGGCGTTGTCGAGGTTGCGTGCGCCTTTCAGGATGCTGACGCCGCCAATTTCATAGCCGGTGCCTTCGCACGGAGAGATCAGCTCCAGCGGCGCGCCCTGTTCTTTTTCCAGCGAATAGTCGTGCAGGAAGCCAATGCCGATAGCGGTTTCGCCACGGGCGGCGTTACGTGCCGGGGCAATACCGGATTTGGTGTACTGAGACACGTTGGCGTTGAGCTGTTTCAGGTAATCAAAGGCCTGATCTTCTCCCCACAGCTGGGCGAAGGTCGCCAGTGCGGTATACGCGGTGCCTGAACTTTGTGGGTCGGCAATCTGAATTTCGCCTTTGTATTCCGGTTTGGTCAGGTCTTTCCAGCATTTTGGTACCGGCAGATTTTTCTCTTTCAGGCGCTGGGTATTGACGCCAAAGCCGAGAATACCGACATACACCGCTGAAGAGAGGTTGCCTTTTACTTTTGCCGGATCGCGGAATTTCTCCATGACCTGCTCAAGATTGGGAGACTTGTAGGGTTGCAGCAGCCCCATTTCACCCGCCTGAGACTGAGGGTCCAGCGTCCCGCCGTACCAGACGTCCGCCTGCGGGTTTTTCTTCTCGGCATCGACTTTCGCCAGCGTACTGCCGGAGCCGTTGCGAATGAACGAGGTTTTGACGTCATATTTGTCGCCAAACGCTTTGGTTTCTGCTTCGCACATTTCATTGGTGGCGCTGCAATAAACCACCAGGCGGCCTTTGGCCTGCGCGGCGCCGGTTAAGGTTGCCAGCGCAATGCCGGATGCAATCAGGGTAGAGGTAAGCGTCAATTTCATTGTTTTATCCTTTGACTGAGCGAGGTGGTGATGCCCGCCATCAGTAGCGGCATCAGCAATAAACCCATAAGTACCGCGGCGACCGAGAGCAGACTGAACATGCCCGACCAGCCGTAGCGTTCAATGACCAGCGACAGAGGCCAGCCCGCCAGCGCTGCCCCCAGATAGGCGAACAGGCCGAGAAACCCGGTGATGGAACCGGCCGCCGCTTTGTGCCCGCACTCGACGGCGGCAAGGCCAATCAACATTTGCGGGCCAAAAACGAAAAAGCCCACCGTAAAGAAACAGACCGCCAGCAGTGCGTAATGGTGTACCGGCGCTAACCACAATGCGGCGACGGACACCATCAGCCCCAGCGTGAACAGCAAAATCATCGGCGCGCGCTGGCCGCTGAACAGCAAATCCGACCCCCAACCAGCGAACAATGCGCCGAGCAGACCGCCAACTTCAAACAGCATCACCGTGGCGTTGGCGCTGAGCAGATTAACGCCGTGGCTTTCCGTGAGCCAGATGTTGCCCCAGTCGTTGAGGGCGATGCGGATCAGATAGACCAGCACATATGAGACGCCCAGCAGCCAGATCATCGGGTTTTTCAGCATCGTGGCGCGCAGCATCTGCCACAGCCCCATCGGCGGGCTTTGCTGCTCCTGGCGCAGCTCCAGCGGGTCATGACGCCATGCGCCGACCGTTGGCAATCCCTCTTCCTGCGGCGTGCCTTTCAGCTGTAACGTGAGCCAGATACCTAATGCCATGCTGATGATTCCCGGCGCCAGCATCGCCGCCTGCCAGCCCCACCAGTGGGCGGCGAAAGCGCTAATTAGCGGGATAATTGCCCCGCCGATGTTGATCGACATATTCCAGCAGCCCCACCAGAAGCCGCGCTCGTTGCGCGAATACCAGTGGGTCAGCAGTCGGGCGCAGGGCGGCCATCCCCAGCCCTGAAAGAAACCGTTCAGCGTCCAGACCGCCAGCAGCAGCGTCAGCGACTCGCCAAAGGCGAACACCACATTCAGCAGGCCGGTGGCGAACAGGCCGACGCCCATAAACCAGCGCTGCCCGTGGCTGTCGTGCCACAGCCCGGCGGTAAACTTCGACAGGCCGTAGGTCAGGTAAAACAGTGAACCCAACAGGCCGATATCGCCTTTATCGAGTCCCAGATCCGTTTGCAGCGCCGGAAGTACGTAATTCACGCTTTTTCGCGTCAGGTAAAACGCGGCGTACCCAATGACCATGCACATCAGCAACCGCAGGCGTAGCGCCCGGTATCGTTGGTCTGTTTCGTTTACTGGGCGTGGGTGCATGGCCGTCTCCGTTTGTGCTGACTATAGGAAAGTGAAAACCAAAGGGGATGAGAGAAAGTCCGCAGTGACTAAGACTTTTTCCTGGTCAGGGCGTGGTTTGTTGCAAAATTGTGGGCAAGTTAACAATTACCCGCGTGCCGTGCAGCGATTCGAGCGTCAGTTCGCCGCCCAGCGCGCTGACCCGTTCTCGCATCCCCTGAATACCGAATCCCGGCATTTTTTCAGGCTGGATGCCGGTGCCGTTGTCCCGAACTTCCAGATGGAGGGTCTGTTTCTGCTGGCTTAACAGAATCGTGACCTCGCTGGCTTCGGCATGTTTACAGACGTTGTTCAGCAGTTCCTGCAACAGGCGGTAGAGGGTAAACCTGACGGTTTCATTTTCCGGGGTAAGCGTAAGGCGATACTCAAACTGGCAGCGAATCCCACGTTCGGGGAACGCGAATTCGTTGACCAGATGATGCAGCGCCTCTTTGAACGACAGCTCATCCAGCGCGGGGGGACGTAGCTGGCGTAACAGCTGGCGGGTTGAGTGGTGAATACGGCGGGCGAGATCGTTTATCTGGCTGGCGGCGGCCTGCGTCTGCGCCGGATCGCGCGCGCGTTTCACGAGCTGTGACTGGATCTGAATGGCGGTGATGTTCTGCCCGATCTCGTCGTGCAGCTCGCGCGCCAGGTTTTTGCGCGTATCCTCTTCGGTATGGATCAGCTTTTCGGTCAGCGCCCGGCGCGCCGCCAGCTCCGCCTCCAGACGCTGGCGATAGTGGTGCAGGTTTTGCGCCAGATGCTGCTGGCGGCTGATGGCGATCCCAAGACCTATACCGAGTAGCGCCTGGGTGGCGAGGAAAATCTCCAGTTCGACCAGGTTGTTAAACCCGACGCCGACCTGGCGGGCGATGGTGATCATCATGCTGCCCAGCAGCCCGGAGAGCACGCCGCCCTGCCAGCCAAACTTCCACGCCATCACCACGTTAGGCAGGAACACCACGATCAGCAGCAGGCGTTCAATTTCCGGCGACAGCACCATTTGCGTGCCGATGCCGATAATAAAGAACAGGCTGCACCAGATGATCAGCGAAGTGCGCAGCGGCGGGTTGTTGGTATCCAGCCCCAACAGGTGATAACGGTGCTGCTGGCGTAAAAATTCAAATACCAGATAAACAAAGGGGGTGAGCAGCACGCCGCCGGTAAACGACGCCAGGCCAGTCAGCATTGCCGGGCTTTTTATAAAGGGCGACAGCAGGGCGGTATTCAGCAGCGAGGCCAGCGTGACGGCGGCCAGCAGCAGCGTGAGGCGCTGCCAGTACAGGGGAAAACGGTGCCAGAATTTTTGTCCGATGCTGGCCGGGATCAGGCAGATCAGCGGCGCCGCCAGCAGGACGTAGCCGCTGAGCAATTGCTCGCTATGGAGCCATAACGGCATCAGCACTGGCGGCAGTATCAGCGCGGGCCAGTAACGGCGGGAGAGTAAAATCAACAGCGCAAGATAAACGCCGTGCGGCAAAAAGAGCGCCGCCTGTTGGCCATTATGGGTCAGGTAAAAGCCCAGCGTCCATAGCATCAGCCAACCTGTTCCCCAGGCCAGCAGGATAAACAGTGAGATCACCCAGTAACGCACGCCGCGAGACATCAGTGCCCCGTCAGCAACTGGTGGTCGAGGGCGAAATGCACCAGCTCGATGGTACTGTGGCACTGCAATTTACCCAATACGTTAGCACGGTGGACGTGAACGGTTTTATGGCTGAGGTCGAGCTTAAATGCGATCTCTTTGACGCTGTCGCCTTTGACCAGTAAATCAAAAACTTCTCGCTCACGGGGGGTTAACACCTCCAGCACCTGCGCCGGCTGTTCGCCGCCGCGCAGCGCCCGCAACGCATCGGCGCACAGATAGTGGCCGCCCATACCGACGGAACGCACCGCCTGAACCAGCTCTTCCGGCCCGCAGCGTTTAGTCAGATAGCCGCTGGCGCCTGCATCCAGCGCGCTTTGCACAAACGCTGGCGTGTCGTAAATGCTGAGGACGATGGCGCGAAACGTGGGTTTTTGCGCGCGTAGCCGCTTTAACAGACTCAGCCCGTTTTCGTCCGGCATCGCGATATCCAGCACCGCGACGTTAACGTCATCGCGCAATAATGCGGGCCAGGCTTCCGCCGCGCTGCTGTACTGGCCTGCTACGTCCAGATCGTCTTCAAGACTTAATAATTGCGCAAAGCCGGAACGCACCACCACATGGTCATCAACCAGCACCACACGAATCATATGCTTACTCTCTTGCCGAATAATGCCCCTATGATGCCTGCCCCCGCTGCGCTGGCAATCATCCGGGTGTGGTTATGGAATGAATGTAACAAAATCGCAATAATTTGCAGGGGGTTGTTGTCGTGGTAGGCGCTGATAAGCGCAGCGCCATCAGGCATGGATTGCCGGATGGCGGCGCAAGCGCCTGATCTGGCCTGCAACTCAATGCTAAATACATTTCCACACTAACCATTCCCGTTTTTTTTCTAAAAACGCTTTGCTATTAGCAAGAATTTTTAATTCCTTTATCAAACACGGCCGCAACGAAATACTGCCCCCATAACAAGACAGGGGAGCAGACAATAATGGGTATTTCATCGCGTAACACACTTCTCGCCGCACTGGCGTTTATTGCATTCCAGGCGCAGGCAGTTAACGTCACCGTCGCGTATCAGACATCCGCCGAACCGGCGAAAGTGGCGCAGGCGGATAACACCTTCGCCAAAGAGAGCGGGGCGACCGTTGACTGGCGTAAATTCGACAGCGGCGCGAGCATCGTGCGCGCGCTGGCTTCCGGTGATGTACAGATCGGCAACCTTGGCTCCAGCCCACTGGCGGTCGCCGCCAGCCAACAGGTGCCGATTGAGGTTTTCCTGCTGGCGTCAAAACTGGGGGAATCCGAAGCGCTGGTGGTGAAGAAAACGATCGCTAAGCCGGAGGATCTCATCGGCAAACGCATTGCGGTGCCGTTTATCTCCACCACCCATTACAGCCTGCTGGCCGCGCTGAAACACTGGGGCATTAAGCCCGGGCAGGTCGAAATCATCAATCTGCAACCACCGGCGATCATTGCCGCCTGGCAGCGTGGCGATATTGACGGCGCTTACGTCTGGGCACCCGCCGTTAACGCGCTGGAAAAAGACGGGAACGTGCTGACAGACTCGGGGAAAGTCGGCGAATGGGGTTCGCCGACGCTGGATGTGTGGGTAGTGCGTAAAGACTTCGCGGAAAAACATCCAGAGGTGGTCAAAGCATTCGCGAAAAGCGCCATCGACGCGCAGCAACCCTATATCGCCAATCCTGAGTCGTGGCTTCAGCAGCCGGATAACATCAGCAAACTGTCGCGCTTAAGCGGCGTGCCGGAAACGGACGTGCCGGGGCTGGTGAAAGGCAATACCTACCTGACGGCGCAACAGCAGGCCGTTGAGCTGAACGGGCCGGTCAATAAAGCGATTATCGACACCGCGCAGTTCCTGAAAGAGCAGGGCAAAGTGCCCGCCGTCGCGACGGATTACAGCCAGTACGTCACCGATCGCTTTGTGCAATAAGGAGGCGCGGATGCTGCAAGTTTCCCATCTCTTTGCTGATTACGCCGGTAAACCGGCGCTGGAAGATATCAATCTGACGCTCGACAGCGGTGAGCTGTTAGTGGTGCTGGGCCCGTCAGGGTGTGGGAAAACCACGTTGCTGAATCTGATCGCCGGTTTTTTGCCTTATCAGCACGGCACGATCCAACTGGCGGGAAAACGGGTCGATGGGCCGGGTGCGGAGCGCGGCGTCGTCTTTCAGAACGAAGGGCTGCTGCCCTGGCGCAACGTGCAGGATAACGTCGGACTTGGCCTGCAACTGGCGGGAGCGGACAAAACCCGGCGTCAGCACGTTGCGCAGCAGATGCTGAAAAAAGTCGGGCTGGAAGGGGCGGGAAAACGCTTTATCTGGCAGCTTTCCGGCGGGCAGCGCCAGCGTGTCGGCATCGCCCGCGCGCTGGCGGCAAATCCTCAACTCCTGCTGCTGGATGAGCCTTTCGGCGCGCTGGACGCTTTCACCCGTGAGCAGATGCAAACGCTGTTGCTGAAACTCTGGCATGAGACCGGCAAGCAGGTATTGCTCATTACGCATGATATTGAAGAGGCTGTGTTTATGGCGACGGAGCTGGTGCTGCTTTCTCCTGGCCCCGGTCGCGTGCAGGAGCGGCTGTCGCTTGATTTCGCCCGCCGCTTTGTGGGGGGAGAATCCTGCCGCAGCATTAAATCCGATCCGCAGTTTATCGAGACGCGGGAGTATGTGTTAAGCCGCGTCTTTGAACAACGGGAGGCCTTCTCATGAGCGTGGTCATCAACGATAAGCTGCGTCAACGCGGGTTGAAATGGCGCTGGCCGTTCTCTCGTCGCATTACCCTGAGTATCAGCACATTAGCGGTGATTCTGGCCGTGTGGTGGAGCGTAGCGGCGTTGCAGTTAATCAGCCCGCTGTTTCTGCCGCCGCCGGGGCAGGTGCTGCAAAAACTGATCGCCATCGCCGGGCCGCAAGGGTTTATGGACGCCACGCTGTGGCAGCATCTGGCGGCGAGCCTGACGCGCATTCTGCTGGCGCTGCTGGCTTCCGTGATTATCGGCATTCCGGTGGGCATTGCGATGGGGCTAAGCCCAACGATACGCGGCATTCTCGATCCGATCATTGAACTCTACCGACCTGTTCCGCCGCTTGCGTATTTACCGCTGATGGTGATCTGGTTCGGGATTGGCGAGACCTCCAAGATCCTGCTGATCTATCTGGCGATTTTCGCCCCGGTCGCCATGTCGGCGCTGGCGGGCGTCAAAAGCGCGCAGCAGGTTCGCATTCGTGCGGCGCAGTCGTTAGGCGCCGGACGAGTACAGGTATTGTGGTTTGTGATTCTGCCCGGCGCGCTGCCGGAGATCCTCACCGGATTACGCATTGGCCTGGGCGTGGGCTGGTCAACGCTGGTGGCGGCTGAGCTGATTGCCGCCACCCGGGGTTTAGGGTTTATGGTGCAGTCCGCCGGGGAATTTCTGGCAACCGACGTGGTGCTGGCGGGGATCGCGGTGATTGCAGTGATCGCGTTTATTTTAGAACTGGGTCTGCGTGCGCTTCAGCGCCGCCTGACGCCCTGGCATGGAGAAGTACAATGAGTGAACGTCTGAGCATTACCCCGCTGGGGCCGTATATTGGCGCGCTGGTTTCCGGCGCGGATCTGACCCGCCCGCTGAGCGATAATCAATTCGAACAGCTGTATCACGCGGTGCTGCGCCACCAGGTGGTTTTTCTGCGTGAACAAGCCATTACGCCACAGCAACAGCGCGCGCTGGCACAGCGTTTTGGCGATCTGCATATTCATCCGGTCTATCCCCACGCCGAAGGCGTCGAAGAGATTATCGTGCTGGATACCCATAACGATAACCCGCCGGATAATGATAACTGGCACACCGATGTGACCTTTATTGAGACGCCGCCAGCAGGGGCGATTCTGGCGGCAAAGGAACTGCCCTCTACCGGCGGGGATACGCTATGGACCAGCGGCATTGCCGCATATGACGCGCTTTCCGAACCGTTTCGCCAGTTGCTGAGCGGTTTGCGGGCGGAGCATGATTTCCGTAAATCGTTCCCGGAATACAAATACCGCAAAACTGATGAGGAGCATCAGCGCTGGCTTGAGGCGGTAGCAAAACATCCACCTTTGCTGCATCCGGTGGTGCGTACCCATCCGGTGAGCGGCAAACAGGCGCTGTTTGTGAATGAAGGCTTTACCACGCGGATTGTCGATGTGACGGAAAAAGAGAGCGAGGCGCTGCTTGGATTCTTGTTTGCGCACATCACAAAACCGGAGTTTCAGGTGCGCTGGCGCTGGCAGCCTGATGACGTAGCCATCTGGGATAACCGCGTCACCCAGCATTATGCCAACGCTGATTACCTGCCGCAGCGGCGCATTATGCACCGGGCGACGATTCTGGGAGATAAGCCGTTTTATCGCGTGCCGTAATAGATAATCTCACTATTCGGTTAAGGAACGGTTAGGGAAATGCAGGCCTGGTAAGCGCAGCGCCATCAGGCTCAATGTGGCACCGCGCCGGATGGCGGCGTAAACGCCTTATCCTGCCTGGAAACCCAAATGCGCGCCAATATAGCGCTGATACCTGTTTGCCTTCAGATAGGTTAAATCGACCAGCACCAGACCATCCACGCAGTTGCTGAACGCCGGATCGTTACCGAAATCAATAAACTGCACGCCGCCGGGGTCGCAAAGTTCGGAGTACTGTTTGTAGAGCGGGGGAATACCGCAGCCCAGATTGCCGAGCAGCGATTTCAGCCGCGTCAGATCGTCGTTGTAGCTTTTGCCTTCAAACTGCGCCAGTACGTCCGGCAATGACGCGGGGTAGGGCTGGCGTGATATTGCCAGCGGGTGCGTCGGCGGGAACCACAGGCGATAAAAGGCCACCAGTAAATCCCGCGCATCCGCAGGCAGACCGCCGGAAATAGACACCGGGCCGAACAGGTATCGGTATTGCGGATAGCGCGCCAGATAAGCGCCAATGCCAGACCAGAGATAGTCCAGCCCGCGACGTCCCCAGTAACGCGGCTGGATAAAACTGCGACCCAGCTCAATGCCGTGCTGCATCACTTGCGCCATCTGCTCGTCGTAATGGAACAAACTGTAGCTGTAAAGCCCTTCTATGCCGCGTTTTTCCTGCTGCTGCGCGCAGGGAATGAACCGATAGGCGCCAACAATTTCCAGATCGTCTTCGTCCCATAAAATCAGGTGCAGATAGTCGTCATCATAGCGGTCGGTGTCCCGACGCTTTCCGCTGCCTTCGCCAACCGCGCGAAAGGCGATTTCACGCAGCCGCCCCAGTTCCCGCAGGATGGGGACATCCTCTTTGCCGTTGCGCTGCCAGAGGTAAATGTGCTTCCCGTCGGCGGTGTGCCCAAGGCATTCCGCCTGGGCGAGATCGCGTTTGAGGTGCGCTCTGTCTTCTGCGCGGGCTATCGTACTTTCGGTGGTGAATAACCCAGGGCGTCCTTTACCTAATGCCGCGACGTGCTGACGGCATTTTTCGGCCTGCTCGCGGACGTTGGTTTTCGTGGCGGACCACTGTGTCCAGGCGATTTGTTGGCCGATGCGGAGCGGCAGGCTGCTGCGACGCCGACGAAACATCTGCTGCATCAGGAGCAGCAATGCGAAGGTGGGGGACACCAGGCTGCTGGCGTAAAACAGCGAGCTGTTACGCGCGTTGATATGTACGGGAAGCAACGGCGTGCGGTATTTCTCCGCCACCCGGATAAACCCGGAATGCCATCGGCCTTCCCTGATTCCCTGCGATGTGAAGCGCGCTACTTCGCCCGCCGGAAAGAAAATTAACGCTCCGCCAGCCTGTAAATGCGCATCTATCTGTTGTAGCGATGATTTTGGCGTGCGCCCGCCGATGTTGTCCACGGGAATGAAAAGTGAGCTGAGCGGTTGCAGATGCGAGAGCAGGCGGTTGGTCACTACTTTCACGTCACGGCGCACACGCGAGATGGCATACAGCAGGGCCAGCCCATCAAGCGTGCCTGTCGGGTGGTTGGCAATGATGACCAGCGGGCCATGTGCGGGGATGTTTTCGAGGTCGTGTGCGGGGATATCGCAGCGTATTTCAAGGTGTTCGAGAACCTGTTCCACCATGTCCACCCCTTTCAGATGGGGATGGCGGGATGCAAATTGCTGAAATTCTTCTTCATACAGCAACCGCCTGAGCAGATTTTTTTGCCAGGGTGTCGGCCTCGCCTGAGGCCACAGGTCGTCGAGTACGTTATCGAGACTAAACATAGCGGCTCCTCCTCCCGTCCTGTGCTGACAGTAGAAGGTACAAATGTCGTTTGTATGACGATGAGGTGACGTTTTGTGACAGTGCCAGATGGCGGCACCCGGCCTACAGATGTCAATCCCGTAGGCCGGATAAGCGCAGTACCAGCAGGCACTGCATCTCAGAAAGGATTAACGCAGGATTTTTTTCTCCGCCAGATCCAGCGCGAAGTAGCTGAAGATCAGATCCGCGCCCGCGCGTTTGATCGAGCCTAAGCTTTCCAGCACCACTTTCTCTTCGTCGATCGCGCCCGCCATCGCGGCGAATTTGATCATGGCGTATTCGCCGCTGACCTGATACGCGCCGAGCGGTAATTCGGTACGATCGCGGATATCACGCAGAATATCCAGATAAGCGCCAGCGGGTTTCACCATCAGGCAGTCCGCGCCCTGCGCTTCGTCGAGCAACGACTCGCGAATCGCTTCACGGCGGTTCATCGGATTCATTTGATAGGTCTTACGATCGCCTTTCAGTGCCGTACCGGCCGCTTCACGGAACGGGCCGTAGAAAGAGGAGGCGAACTTGGTGGAGTAGGACATGATGGCCGTATCCGTAAACCCGGCGGCATCCAGCGCCTGGCGAATCGCCTGCACCTGACCGTCCATCGCGGCGGAAGGGGCAATAAAATCAGCGCCCACAGCGGCGGCGACCACCGCTTGTTTACCGAGGTTCGCCAGGGTTGCATCGTTGTCGACGCCGTGTTCGCACAGCACGCCGCAGTGACCGTGGGAGGTGTACTCACAGAAACAGGTGTCAGACATCACGATCATTTCTGGCACGGTTTGCTTGCAGATGCGCGACATGCGCGCCACCAGGCCGTCTTCTTTCCAGGCATCGCTGCCGGTGTCGTCGGTATGGTGGGAAATGCCGAAGGTCATCACTGAACGAATGCCGGCGTTGGCGATGCGTTCAATCTCGCGCGCCAGGTGTTTTTCAGGAATGCGCATGACGCCAGGCATGGCGTCGATCGCTTTGTAGTCGTCGAGTTCTTCTTCAACAAAAATCGGCAACACCAGGTCGTTTAAACTGAGTGTTGTCTCTTCAAACATGGCGCGCAGCGCAGCGGATTTGCGCAGGCGACGAGGGCGTTGGATTAGGTCTGTCATGGTATGCCTGATGTTTGTGGAATCGAAACGTCGAGTATACCTGAACCTGCCGCGAGGTGTTTTACGAAAGTTGTCCTTATGTGAAGTATTGCGGGTTGCTGTTAATGAAGCGATTAAATATTCGCAATTAGTATTTCTATGAATAAGATTATTTTTGTTAGTGATACATTTATTTCTGGTTTTAATTTTATTAAATATTGTTTTAAGCTCTTCTGTCCTTTATTTATTGGTGATTTCTTTATTTCTTCATCATATATCATTCAGTTAAATAAGTAACTCCTATTTCCCTTTCTAATTTATTGAAAACTGGCGATTTAAAAAATATCTGTGATTTTGCTGGTGATTTTTTAATTGTCCGCTTTCGGACATTAAACAAAGAATAATTGAACCTTTCAATGCTGACGCCGCATAATCGACCTGCGAAACATAAAATGTTTTCTATGCATTGATAATTGATGGATCAACTATATTACGTCCCTGAGGAGGGATGACAAATGCACTCCTGGAAAAAGAAACTTGTAGTCTCACAATTAGCACTGGCCTGCACTCTGGCAATCACCTCTCAGGCAAATGCTTCTACGGATATTTCTGGAACCACCTACACAACATTCAACCACTATAACGACGCAACCTACGCTGATGGTGTTTATTATGATGGTTACGTAGGCTGGAACAACTACGCGACCGATAGCGTTTATAACGGTGATATTTATCCGGTTATCAACAACGCTACCGTTAACGGCGTAATCTCAACCTACTATCTGGATGATGGTCTTTCTACCAACACCAACAGTAATAGTCTGACAATCAAAAACAGCACCATTCACGGGATGATCACCTCTGAGTGCATGACCACTGATTGCGTGGGTCGTGATGCGACCGGTTATGTTTATGACCGTCTGGCGCTGACTGTTGATAACTCAACCATCGATGATAACTACGAGCATTATACCTATAATGGCACGTACACTGATGGTACGGCGGATACGCATGTTGTTGACGTTTACAACCTGGGTACTGCGATTACGCTGGATCAGGAAGTTGACCTGGTCATCAAAAATAATTCCCACGTTGCGGGTATTACGCTGACTCAGGGTTATGAGTGGGAAGACATTGACGATAATACCGTTAGCACCGGCGTTAACAGCGCTGAAGTGTTCAACAACACCGTCACGGTGACTGACTCTACGGTGACCTCTGGCTCATGGTCAGATGAAGGGACTTCCGGTTGGTTCGGTAACACCAACAACGCGAGCGATTACAGCGATTCTTATACTGCTGATGACGTGGCGATTGCGGCGATTGCGCATCCGAATGCGGATAACGCAATGCAGACCACTGTTAACCTCAGCAATTCTACCCTGATGGGCGACGTTGTTTTCTCCAGCAACTTTGACGAAAACTTCTTCCCGAACGGGGCGGATACTTATCGCGATACGGACGCTGACCTGGACACCAACGGCTGGGATGGCACTGACCGTATGGATGTTACGCTGAACAACGGCAGCAAGTGGGTTGGCGCGGCAATGTCCGTACATCAGGTTGATTCTGATGGCGATGGCGTGTACGACAGCTTTGCTGCGGGCACCGATGCCACTGCGACGCTGATCGACATTGCGGCTAACAGCCTGTGGCCTTCCTCCACTTACGGCATTGACAATAATGACACCGCGTATGGCGAAGATGGTCATGTTGTTGGTAACGAAGTCTATCAAAGCGGCCTGTTCAATGTGACGCTGAACGGTGGTTCACAGTGGGATACCACGAAAACCTCGCTGATTGATACGCTGAGCATCAACAGCGGTTCCGTCGTGAATGTGGCAGACTCTGATCTGGTTTCTGACAGCATCTCCCTGACCGGCGGCGCGGCCCTGAATATCAATGAAGATGGTCATGTTGCAACGGATGAACTGACAATCAACAACAGTACCGTCACGATTGCTGATGATGTGTCTGCTGGCTGGGGCGTGTACGATGCCGCACTGTATGCAAACACCATCAACGTCACCAACAACGGCGTTCTGGATGTGGGCAACAGCACCGCGTATGCGCTGCAAGCTGATACCCTGAATCTGACCAGCTACACCGATGCTAACGGTAACGTGAATGCCGGTGTCTTCAACGTTCACAGCAACAGCTTTGTGCTGGATGCCGATCTGACTAACGATCGTACTAACGACATCACTAAGTCTAACTACGGCTACGGTGTGATCGCGATGAACTCTGATGGCCACCTGACCATCAACGGTAATGGCGATGCCTGGACTGGCGATCAATCTGAAGTCGATAACGCGGGTGATAACGTTGCTGCGGCAACCGGTAACTACAAAGTGCGTATCGATAACGCGACCGGTGAAGGTTCTGTCGCTGATTACAAAGGCAAAGAGCTGATCTACGTTAACGACAAGAACAGCAAAGCCACCTTCTCCGCAGCGAATAAAGCTGACCTGGGGGCATACACCTATCAGGCTCAGCAGGAAGGCAACACTGTTGTTATGCAACAGATGGAACTGACCGACTACGCGAACATGGCGCTGAGCATCCCGTCTGCAAACACCAATATCTGGAACCTGGAACAAGACACCGTTGGTACTCGTTTGACCAACTCTCGTCATGGTCTGGCTGATAACGGCGGCGCATGGGTGAGCTACTTTGGCGGCAGCTTTGATGGCGACAACGGCACCATTAACTACGATCAGGATGTGAACGGCATCATGGTCGGTGTTGATACCAAAATTGACGGTAACAACGCTAAGTGGATTGTCGGTGCGGCGGCTGGCTTTGCGAAAGGCGACATGAGCGACCGTACCGGTCAGGTGGATCAGGACAGCCAGTCTGCCTATATCTACTCTTCCGCTCGCTTTGCCAACAATGTCTTTGTTGATGGTAGCCTGAGCTACTCTCACTTCAACAACGATCTGTCTGCCAACATGAGCAACGGCCAGTACGTTGATGGCAACACCTCTGCGGATGCGTGGGGCTTTGGTCTGAAACTGGGTTATGACTGGAAACTGGGCGACGCTGGCTATGTCACGCCGTACGGTAGCGTATCCGGCCTGTTCCAGTCCGGCGACGATTATCAGCTCAGCAATGACATGAAAGTTGACGGTCAGTCTTATGACAGCATGCGTTATGAACTGGGTGTTGATGCAGGTTATACCTTCACCTACAGCGAAGATCAGGCGCTGACGCCTTACTTCAAACTGGCCTATGTTTATGACGACGCAAATAACGACGCCGACGTAAATGGCGATTCCATCGATAACGGCGTAGAAGGTTCTGCGGTACGTGTTGGTCTGGGCACTCAGTTCAGCTTCACCAAAAACTTCAGCGCTTATACCGATGCCAACTACCTCGGTGGTGGTGATGTCGATCAAGACTGGTCCGCGAATGTGGGCGTTAAATACACCTGGTAATTGTTTTTCATGATGAAAACACAGGTGATTTAATCAAAGGAAATGCCCGTCATGGATATGGCGGGCATTAATGCAAGGATGCGCATATGCTGTCTCTGAATAAACCACTTCAGGAATTTAGTAAGCTCGATAAGTGCCTGTCTAAATACGGCACGTACTTTGAATACGCCGATGAAAAGCAGGTTGTCTATTCGAATGATGCCAATCAAGGCGATACGTTTGTCATTTTAGACGGTCTCATCTCTTTGCGCAGAGGGGAGAACGTGCTTATGGGGATAACGCAGGCTCCCTTTATTATGGGTATTGCTGATGGCGTGATGAAAAATGATATCGAATATAAATTAGTCACGGAAAGTCGTTGTACCGGTTATTTTCTTCCTTCTTCCCATGCGATAAAAATCCTTGAGCAACACCAGTTATGGCGCGAAGCCTTTTGCTGGCTGGCATGGGAAAACAGAACTCTGGAACTGCGCGATCTGCAATTAATTGGCAACAACTCGTATGATCAAATTCGGGCGACGTTGATCGCGATGGTTGACTGGGATGAAGGGTTGCGAGCGCGTATTGGCGTGATGAACTACATTCATCAGAGAACACGAATTTCCCGTTCCGTAGTGGCTGAAGTGCTCGCCGCGTTACGCAAAGGGAACTACATCGAAATGAAAAAAGGCAAACTGGTCAATATCAACCATTTGCCTTCAGAGTATTGATCAGGACGCAGGCACGATCAGCGGTTTATTTCCGCTCAATTCTGTTACCAGGTCGTTGATGCCATCGCTCATATTAGTAAATCGCGTAAGCGGTGAGCGAGTGACGACCACAAAAGCGCCAACGTTGTGTTGCGGAATCATCGCCATATAGGTGATGAAACCACCGCCGCCGCCGGTTTTTTGAATAATCCCCGGACGTCCGTTTTTAGGCGCCATATAGACCCAGCCTAAGCCCAGCGCATCGGCTTTGCCCGGCACGTCCATACCTGTCACCCGTGTGAGCTGAGTTCGCTGATAAATCAGCGTCTGCATACGATCGGCCTGATTACTGCGATGATAAAAGTCGGATGAGAGATATTGCTGCATCCAGCGCATCATATCTCCCGGCGTGGAATAGACGCCGCCGCTGCCAATTGCCGCCAGCGTGTTGTTACAGGGACTGGCCCCTTTCTCCGCCACCATCAGGCGCTTGCACTGATCGGGGGAGGGGGTAAAGGTTGTGTCTTTCATCCCCAATGGGCGCGTAATCTGTTCTTCAAATAACTGCGTGTAGGGTTTGCCGGATGCGGTTGCCAGCGCGTCAGCCAACAGGTCAAACGCAAGGTTGGAATAAGACGCCTGCGAGCCAGGAGCCGCTTTTAGCGTTGCGGTAGAGAGGTAGCTCCAGCGCTGTTCGCGGGTTGGCCAGACAAATACCGGGCGATGCGGCGCGCCGCCGGGTTGCTCACGCGGCAGGGCGCTGGTATGGGTCGCCAGATTCACCAGGGTGATAGGCGTTCCGTTGTAGGTCGGTACGCGCGCCCCAGGCGGGGCATACTTGCTCAGCGGGTCGTGTAATTTCACCGTCCCCTGATCGAGCAGTTTGACCAGCATCTCGCTGGTCATGAGTTTCGTGATAGACGCAATGCGAATAACGGAGTCCAGTTGAGGATGTACGTTATTGCCGGGGCGAGTCTCCCCGAAACTGCGGAACACGCGTTGATTACCATCAATCACCACCAGCGCCATTCCCGTCGCGCCGCTGCCGTAAAAGATATGGTTGGCATAACGATCAACGATATCGGAAGCGAAAACCGGATCGGTGATTGGCTGTGCCGCCTGGACAGATGTCAATGACGCCGCGCACAGCACGGCAGAAAAAAGCAGACTACGTTTCAACGGTTGTGTCCATCAGTTAAATGAAAAAACTATGCGTATTTATACTACCTGGCGGCGCGTTGCAAAGCGCTAAAAAGACAATAATAGTGTGAAAAACGTAACGACGAGTAAACAGGGCATTTTTTCCCAATCGCGAATGTCCGCTTTTGTGATCCCGCGCTTGTGGTAACCTTGGTCGGTTTTTGGGTTTCGCCTTCCTGTTGTCGTTGAAGGGGAGCCGAAACTCGCTGAAACAATTCTGAAAAAACGATGTGCGAACTAAGCTGGCGAATACGGGTCACAATGCTCGGTTTCCGTCGCGGTTTTGTTGGGTCAGGCCCGTCTTGTCGCGCTCAGCGCTGCGGCAAAAGCACAGCAGTCGTCATAACGATAAGAAGTTAGCAGGAGAGCATCATGTTTAAGTCTTTTTTCCCAAAGCCGGGGCCGTTTTTTATCTCGGCGTTTTTTTGGGCGCTTGTCGCCGTCATTTTCTGGCAAGCGGGCGGAGGCGCCTGGGTTGCGCATCTTACTGGCGCTTCCGGTGATGTTCCCATCAGTGCCGCACGCTTCTGGTCGCTGGACTACCTGATTTTCTACGCGTACTACGTCCTTTGCGTCGGATTGTTTGCGATGTTCTGGTTTATTTATAGCCCGCATCGCTGGCAATACTGGTCGATTCTGGGCACTTCGTTGATCATCTTTGTGACCTGGTTTCTGGTGGAAGTGGGC
This sequence comes from Citrobacter sp. CK188, assembly GCF_030333525.1. Taxonomy (NCBI): domain Bacteria; kingdom Pseudomonadati; phylum Pseudomonadota; class Gammaproteobacteria; order Enterobacterales; family Enterobacteriaceae; genus Citrobacter; species Citrobacter sp. CK188. The sequence goes on along the minus strand of NZ_JAOWFU010000024.1, from coordinate 160,734 downwards.
GTGGCGGTCAACGCCTGGTACGCGCCGTTTTACGACCTGATCCAGACGGCGCTGAGCTCGCCGCATAAGGTCACTATCGAACAGTTTTACCGTGAAGTCGGCGTGTTTCTCGGGATAGCGCTGATTGCCGTAGTGATTGGCGTGATGAACAATTTCTTCGTCAGCCACTATGTGTTTCGCTGGCGTACCGCGATGAACGAACACTACATGGCGCACTGGCAGCATTTGCGCCATATTGAAGGCGCCGCGCAGCGTGTGCAGGAAGATACGATGCGTTTTGCCTCTACGCTGGAGAATATGGGCGTAAGCTTTATCAATGCCATCATGACGTTGATCGCCTTTTTACCCGTACTGGTTACGCTGTCTGCGCACGTACCGGATCTGCCGATCGTCGGGCATATTCCTTATGGGCTGGTTATCGCGGCTATCATCTGGTCGCTGATGGGAACAGGATTGCTGGCCGTGGTGGGGATCAAACTGCCGGGGCTGGAGTTTAAAAACCAGCGGGTTGAGGCCGCTTACCGTAAAGAGCTGGTCTATGGTGAAGATGACGCCAGCCGCGCTACGCCGCCCACCGTGCGTGAGTTGTTCAGCGCGGTGCGCCAGAACTATTTCCGCCTCTACTTCCACTATATGTACTTCAACATTGCGCGCATTCTCTATCTACAGGTGGATAACGTTTTCGGTCTGTTCCTGCTGTTTCCGTCGATTGTTGCCGGTACGATTACGCTGGGCCTGATGACGCAGATTACCAACGTGTTTGGTCAGGTGCGCGGTTCCTTCCAGTATCTGATTAACTCCTGGACCACGCTGGTGGAACTGATGTCCATCTACAAACGTCTGCGCAGCTTTGAGCGCGAACTGGATGGGCAGGATATCCAGGAAGTGACGAATACATTTAGCTAACAAACAAAAGGAAACGTTATGTCGGCGGCGTCCCGTCTTTACCCTTTATCATTCCTGGCTGCGTTGGTGCTGGCAGGGTGTAGTAGCCAGCCTTCGCAACCGCTGAAAAAAGGGGAAAAACCTGTCGATGTGGCAAGCGTGGTGCGCCAGAAAATGCCCGCCAGCGTAAAAGACAGGGACGCGTGGGCGCAGGACATTGCAAAGACCTTCGAAAGCCAGGGGCTGGCGCCAACGGTTGAGAATGTCTGCTCGGTGCTGGCGGTGGCGCAGCAGGAGTCTAACTATCAGGCGGACCCGGTGGTGCCGGGGTTGAGCAAAATCGCCTGGCAGGAGATCGACAGGCGTGCTGAGCGGATGCATATCCCTGTTTTTCTGGTGCATACCGCGCTGAAAATTAACTCCCCGAACGGAAAAAGCTACAGCGAACGTCTGGACGCGGTGAAAACGGAAAAACAGCTCAGCGCGATTTTTGATGATTTTATTAATATGGTGCCGATGGGGCAGACGCTGTTCGGTTCGCTTAATCCGGTGCATACAGGCGGGCCGATGCAGGTCAGCATCGCCTTTGCCGAACAGCACACAAAAGGTTATCCGTGGACCATGAACGGGACGGTTCGCCAGGAGGTCTTTAGCCGCCGTGGCGGACTGTGGTTTGGAACCTGGCATCTGTTGAACTATCCGGCGAATTACAGCGCGCCTGTATTCCGTTTTGCTGATTTTAATGCCGGTTGGTACGCCAGTCGTAATGCGGCATTTCAGAATGCGGTCAGTAAAGCCAGCGGCGTTAAGCTGGCGCTGGACGGCGACTTGATTCGTTATGACAGCAAAGCGGCCGGGAAAACGGAACAGGCAATCCGTAAGCTGGCGGGCAAGCTGGACATGAGCGACAGCGCGATTCGACGTCAACTGGAAAAGGGAGACAGCCTCGCTTTTGAGGAGACGGCGTTGTACGAGAAAGTGTATAAGCTGGCGGAAGCCAAAACCGGTAAGGCATTACCGCGCGAGATGTTGCCAGGTATTCAGCTGGAAAGTCCGAAGATCACCCGTAATCTCACTACCGCGTGGTTTGCTAAACGTGTGGACGAGCGTCGGGCGCGTTGTATGAATTTGTAGGCCGGATAAACCTGGCGTCATCCGGCACAGGGAGGGTTACTGATGACGGTGACGCCAGCGCAAAATTACGGCAATGACGCCAAAAATCAGGCAACCTGTCAGGAAAGGCACCAGTCCGAAAATGGTGCCGACGCCTAATCCAATTTCCACGCGGGGGCGTCCGGTCTCTTGCATCTGCATCAGATGTTCATAAACGCCAGGCGCGTGAACCAGAAGGTTCAGGATCTGCGCCCCTGCCCAAAAGCAAAACAGCACAAACACGGCATAGGCGATATTACCTGGCGTGGAGGAGGTATCTCGATGTTTCCCGCTAAACAGGGATTTTGAGAGGGTAAAGTCAGCCATAAAGACCTCCGGGATAGTCTTCTGCACGAATCTGGCGTCATGCCAGCGGCTTATCGTGAAGTCTGACAGGTCATCGTGTTTGTCAATATCAGAATGATGGTAATTTCACTCAGGGATGACTCCTGGATTGCGGATTTTTTGTTTGATGTCACAATTTTGTTACCTTAATCTAAATTAATTAACATTTGAGAAATTCCGCACAGGCCACAGACGCTCAGGCAGAAATGTGCGAGGATGATTTTTTATTGTTTTAGCGTCGGAGCTGTCATGAACCTGCCTGTAAAAATTCGCCGTGACTGGCACTATTATGCTTTCGCCATTGGGCTGATCTTTATTTTGAATGGCGTGGTGGGGTTGTTGGGCTTTGAAGCAAAAGGATGGCAAACCTACGCGGTAGGCCTGGTGACGTGGGTATTCAGTTTCTGGCTTGCCGGGCTGATTATTCGTCGCCGTGAGGATGATAAAACCGAAGAAGCTTAATGCGGTAGTGTGCCGGATGGCGGCATCGGCCTACGGGCGCAAAATGCCGTAGGCCTGATAAGCCACAGCGCCATCAGGCGATCAACACCAGATGGCGCATCGTCATCATGACATGCTGGTTTTCAGGGCGTTATCCGCCGCATGACGTTCCAGCGCCAGTTCAATCAGACGGGTAATCAAATCGGTATACCCTAAACCACTTGCCTGCCAGAGTTTCGGGTACATGCTAATGTTGGTGAATCCCGGCAGCGTATTGATCTCGTTAATCACCACTTCGTTTTCCGCCGTTAAGAAGACGTCCACGCGCGCCATTCCCGCACAACCTAACGTCTGGTACGCCTGAATGGCGATCTGGCGGATCTTGTCGTTCACCTCTTGCGGGATTTGGGCGGGAACCATGACCTGCGCCCCGTTGTCGTCGATATATTTGGTGTCGTAAGCGTAAAAATCGCTGTTCAGGACGATCTCGCCGCAGGTGCTGGCCTGTGGGTGATCGTTGCCCAGCACGGCGCACTCGATCTCACGGCCTTTGATCCCTTGCTCAACAACCACTTTGTGATCGAATTCGAACGCCAGCGCAACGGCCTGTTCATATTGCGCTTCGCTGGTGACTTTGCTGACGCCCACAGAGGAGCCCTGATTTGCGGGTTTCACAAACAGCGGCAGACCCAGCCGGGACGCCACTTCCGCAAAACGGATCGCATCGCGATTCGCGCGAGTCAGCGTAATAAACGGCGCGATGTTCAGCCCGGCATCGCGCAGCAGACGTTTGGTGACGTCTTTATCCATGCAGGCGGCGGAACCCAGCACATCGGAGCCGACAAACGGTAAATTCGCTACGCGCAGCATCCCTTGCAGCGAGCCGTCTTCCCCCAGCGTGCCGTGTACGATCGGGAAAATGACGTCCACCGTCGGCAACGGCTGGCCGTTCTGTGCGTCAATTAACTGGTGTTCGTGTTTGCCCGGAACCTGCGCCAGGCTGGTAGAAGAGGGGCGCAGCGCAATGTGCGCGGGATCGTTTGCATTCAGCAGATAGTTTTCGGCATCGCTGACATGCCATTGCCCTTGTTTATCAATGCCTAACAGCACAACGTCAAAGCGGGCTTTGTCGATGGCATCGACAATATTTTTTGCCGATTGCAAAGACACTTCATGTTCCGCTGATTTACCACCAAATACGATACCTACCCGCAATTTTGCCATCTTAAAAACCCATTCCATCGAACGCAAAGCGTATACATTACCACGACAAAACGTCGGATTCGCGGGCTTCTGCCATAATGTTTAAGGGAATCAGAGAGGAGGGGGCGTGAAAGGTAAGGATTGGCTTGCGATTGTGCTGCTGGGGGCCGTGGGTGTGGTGGGTTACCGCTCTCTTCCGTCGCATTACAATCCTTTTGTTTCCCTGCAACTGTCCGATCCTCCGGGCTGGCTCACCAAATTCAAACTACAGCGTCTGACGCCGCAACAGTGCCAGGGATTACTTGAGCAGGCCAATCGCCAGGGAATGATCTCGTCGCAACCCGTTGCCGACAGCGCGGGCGAATGTCCGCTGTCAGACGTGGTACGGGTCAGGCATTTTGGCTCCGTGTCGTTGAGCAGCAGTTTCCTGGCCTCTTGCCCGCTGGCGCTGAGTTCTGCGCTGTTTGTGGCGCGCCAGGCGAAACCGCTAACCCAGTCGTTTATGGGCAGTCAACTGACCCGTATTGAGCACCTTGGCAGCTATGCCTGTCGCAATATCTATCACCGGGCGGATGCGCGTCGCAGTGAACATGCCAGCGCGCAGGCGTGGGATATCAGCGGTTTTCAACTGGCGGACGGTCGAAAAGTTACGGTTCTGCGGGGATGGAAGGATGAGAAAACCGCCCCCTGGCTGCGCGCGATGCTTAACGCCAGTTGCACTTATTATGGCAATGGACTGGGGCCGGAGTACAACGCCGCGCACGCCAACCATTTCCATCTCGGTATGCGCGGATACGGGCTTTGTCGTTGAAGCATAAATCCCTGTTCTGAGCGTGTATATAATGTGACATATTTCACAAATCTGATGAACGGGGAGATAAAATAGCAAAATAGAGGTTACCGCATCTCTGGAACCGCTTCTGCTGGCGCAACTTGCTAAGCTGGTGAGCGTTTTCAGCTATTTATCGTTATGAGCACTTATGGAATCCTGGAAGGTTAATCTTATCTCCGTCTGGTTCGGCTGCTTTTTTACCGGGCTGGCGATCAGTCAGATCCTGCCATTTTTACCGCTGTATATCTCGCAAATGGGCGTCACTTCGCATGAAGCGCTCTCCATGTGGTCTGGCTTAACCTTCAGTATTACCTTTCTCATCTCCGCGATTGTTTCGCCCATGTGGGGCAGTCTGGCTGACCGTAAAGGCCGCAAACTGATGCTACTGCGCGCATCGCTCGGCATGGCGATCGCGATTTTACTTCAGGCGTTTGCGACCAATGTCTGGCAACTGTTTCTTTTGCGCGGCGTCATGGGGCTTACCTCCGGGTACATTCCTAACGCGATGGCGCTGGTGGCTTCGCAGGTGCCGAGAGAGCGTAGCGGCTGGGCGCTCAGCACGCTTTCCACCGCCCAGATCAGCGGGGTGATCGGCGGGCCGTTAATGGGCGGAGTTATTGCCGATCATATCGGGCTGCGGGCGGTCTTTTTTATTACCGCCACGCTGTTGATGGTGAGCTTTCTGGTAACGCTGTTTTTAATTAAAGAGGGCGTTCGTCCGGCTCTCAAAAAGAGTGAACGACTGAGCGGCAAAGCGGTTTTTGCCTCATTGCCCTATCCGGGTCTGGTGATTAGCCTGTTTTTCACGACGATGGTGATACAGCTCTGTAACGGTTCGATCAGCCCCATCCTGGCGCTGTTTATCAAATCCATGCTGCCGGACAGCACGAACATTGCCTTTTTGAGCGGGTTAATTGCGTCGGTGCCTGGCGTTTCAGCGCTCATTTCCGCCCCCCGCCTTGGCAAACTTGGCGACAGGATCGGGACGGAAAGGATTTTGATGGCGACGCTGGTCTGTGCCGTGGTGCTGTTTTTCGCCATGTCGTGGGTGACGACGCCGTTCCAGTTGGGGGTTCTGCGTTTTCTGTTAGGTTTTGCCGATGGCGCGATGCTGCCTGCCGTACAGACCTTATTGGTGAAGTATTCCAGCGATCGAATAACCGGCCGTATCTTTGGTTATAACCAGTCGTTTATGTATCTCGGAAATGTGGCCGGGCCGTTGATGGGGGCGTCCGTATCGGCGATGGCGGGCTTTCGCTGGGTATTTGTCGCGACGGCGCTCATTGTGCTGGTGAATATCTGGCAACTGGCGATTGCGTTGCGCCGCCGTCACGCTGCCTGAGATCCGCTGTTAATCGTGATCATGTGCAGAAAGCATTCTGTACATGATCCTTTCTTTGCTGCCAAATCCAATGTAGATCACAAATTGACCATTAGTTGTGTAAGAGAACTTCTTTTTTCTACTGTTACGCGTATACAGTTACGCGTAACAGCTATCGAAAAAGAGGTTTTTGATGAAAAGTATTTTTAGTCTTGCAGGTAAACGCGCATTGATTACGGGGTCAGCGCAGGGAATCGGTAATTTGCTGGCAAGGGGACTGGCAGAGCATGGCGCCAGCCTGGTGATTAACGACATTACGCAGCAGCGGGCGGAACAGGCCGCGAGCACACTGACGGCTCTGGGTTATGACGCCGTGGGTTATGGGTTTGATGTCACTCACGCGGCGGAGGTGGAAAAAGCGATTGCGCATATTGAGCAGGAAATTGGGGCGATTGATATTCTCATCAATAATGCCGGTATCCAGCGTCGTTACCCCCTGACGGAATTTCCTGAAGCAGAGTGGGATCGCGTTATTGATGTCAATCAGAAATCCGTCTTCCTTGTTTCTCAACAGGTGGCCAAATATATGATGGCGCGCCGGGAAGGGAAGATTATTAATATTTGTTCCATGCAGAGTGAATTAGGCCGGAAAACAATTACACCCTACGCTGCTTCAAAAGGCGCGGTGAAAATGTTGACGCGAGGAATGTGCGTGGAACTGGCGGAATATAATATTCAGGTTAACGGTATTGCGCCGGGCTATTTTGCCACAGAGATGACGGAAGCACTGGTGAACGACGACGCCTTTTCCGCCTGGCTGTACCAGCGCACGCCTGCCGCGCGTTGGGGAAAGCCGGAGGAGTTGATTGGCGCGGCGGTTTATCTTGCGGCCCCGGCTTCGAATTTTGTTAACGGTCATATTCTCTTCGTCGACGGCGGAATGTTAGCTGCGGTATAGACTCATTATCAAAAGGAATGTGTATGAACGCTCTTGCTAAATTACCAGCCCGGCGCTGGTGGTATTTAATGCCGATTATTTTTATTACTTACAGCTTAGCGTATCTCGATCGCGCCAATTATGGTTTTGCCGCCGCAGCTGGTATTGAAACCGATCTGGGTATTACGAAAGGAACCGCATCCTTAATTGGCGCGCTTTTTTTCCTCGGGTATTTCTTTTTTCAGGTGCCGGGAGCTTTGTACGCCGTTAAACGCAGCGTACGGAAAATGATCTTTTTCAGCCTGATCCTGTGGGGAATATGTGCCGCCGCGACGGGGTTTGTCAGTAATATTCCCATGCTGATGGCGATCCGTTTTACTCTTGGCGTGGTTGAGGCGGCGGTGATGCCAGCCATGCTGATTTATATCAGCAACTGGTTTACGAAAACCGAGCGCTCGCGGGCGAATACCTTTTTGATTCTGGGTAATCCGGTCACCGTGTTGTGGATGTCGATTGTCTCCGGTTATCTGATTCAGGCCTGGGGATGGCGCGAGATGTTCATTATTGAGGGCATCCCGGCGGTACTGTGGGCATTTTGTTGGTGGGTGCTGGTTCGTGATAAACCGGCCGATGCCAGCTGGCTGACGGCGGAGGAAAAAGAGACGCTGCAACAGGCGATGGATCGTGAGCAAACCCATATTAAACCGGTACGTAACTACGGGGAAGCCATGCGCTCGCGTAACGTTGTCATGCTGTGCGCGGTACATGCTTTGTGGAGTATCGGCGTGTATGGATTCATGATGTGGATGCCATCCATCCTGAAATCAGCGGCCCAAATGGATATCGTATCCGTCGGCTGGCTGGCCGCCGTGCCTTATCTGGCGGCGATCTGTCTGATGCTTACCGTGTCGTGGTTATCGGATAAGTTTCAAAACCGTAAGCTGTTTATCTGGCCGTTGCTGCTGATTGCCGCCATCGCTTTCTTATGTTCCTGGCTGTTGGGGAGCAACGCTTTCTGGCTCTCTTATGGATTGCTGGTGGTTGCCGCAGCCTGCATGTACGCACCTTACGGCCCGTTTTTTGCCTTAATTCCTGAACTGTTGCCGCGTAATGTGGCGGGCGTGTCGATGGGCTTAATCAACAGTTTCGGCGCGTTAGGGGCATTCCTCGGCGCATGGCTGGTGGGGTATCTCAATGGCCTGACGGGCGGGCCGGGCGTTTCGTACACCTTTATGGCGATTTCCCTGCTGGCCTCGGTGGTATTGATGTATAACGTGCGCGCTAATCAGGCGCCGTCGTCCACATCCTTACAAACCGGGAAAGCGGTGGGCTAATCCGGTCGGATAAGATGCAGTCCCTCGCTGGCTGTGTTAAGGTTCTCTGCGAATTGATCACGCTGTCTTTCGCAGAGAACTTCATGAAAAACAATCGGATGACCTTGCAGGATATCGCCACGCTGGCTGGGCTAAATAAGATGACGGTAAGCCGTTATCTTCGCGATCCCAATCAGGTCTCGCAGCGTAGCCGCGAGCTGATTTCGAAGATCATGGAGGAGAATAATTATATTCCCAATCGCGCCCCCGAGATTTTGCTTAATGCGCGTAGTAAAACGATCGGGGTGCTGATTCCCTCCTTTCGCAACCAGATTTTTGCCGATGTCCTGGCGGGGATTGAGTCGGTGACTTCCGCTCATCAATACCAGACGCTGATCGCTAATTATGAATATGACCCGGAGCGGGAAGAGCGCGAAGTGCTTAACCTGCTCTCCTACAACATTGATGCGCTGATTCTGACCGGAAAACAACATACTGAACGTATGGTGCAGTATGTGCGCGCCAGCGGTATCCCCGTGGCGGAGTTAATGGATATCACCGAGCATTGTCTGGATATGCAGGTTGGTATTGATAACGAAAAAGCCGCGTGGGATATGACTCAGGCGTTTCTGGAGGCGGGAAAACGCGCCGTGGCGTTTTTCGGCTCAATGGACGACCCGCGTGATGTCAGTCGCTACCGCGGCGTTGAGCGTGCGCTGAGCGAGCAGGGGTTACAGCCTTACCATGTGGTGCCAAAAGCCATTTCGTCACTGGCCTTAGGTCGTCAGTTGTTTTTGCAGACGATGCGCGACAGATCGGATATTAACGCGATTTTTTGCACCAACGACGACTTAGCCGTTGGCGCGCTGCTGGAGTGTCAGTCGCAGCAGATCCCCGTTCCGCAACAGGTTGCTATTGCCGGATTTCATGGCCTGGAAATCGGCCGAGCACGTTTGCAAAAAATAGCGAGCGTGATTACCCCCCGCTACGATATGGGAAGCGTAGCCGCAGATATGCTGATTAAACGTCTGGGCGGAAAAGAGACGCTGGACAGGGTCAATCTGGGATATCAAATATATTATGGCGATACGCTTTAAGTTAAATTCTGGCGTATTTACCATAACTTTAATTTATACAATGGCGTGACTATTTATACCCTGATTTTTTACGGTTGAATTATTTTCTCGCGAGAAACGTTTCGCTCCATTTTGTCAGCGCATTATTTACAGAAAGTCTTTCCTTTATCATAAAAATACTACTTTTACCCTCTAGGCAGTCGTGAACCATAATGATAACGTCAGCATTCCTCGGATAAGGAAATACGGTCATGAAAAATCTCATTTCAGAGTTGTTGCTGAGGCTCGCCCAAAAAGAAGAAGAGTCGAAAGAACTGGTTGCTCAGGTAGAAGCGTTAGAGATTATTGTCACGGCGATGCTGCGTAATATGGCGCAAAATGAGCAGCAGAAGCTCATTCATCAGGTTGAGGATGCGCTCGACGGCGTAAAGCCGGATGCCAGCGTTCCAGATTACGATACGGAATTGCTGCGCCAGTATGTAAAAAAGTTACTGAGGCATCCTCGTAGCTGATCGTATTCAGAGTAAACACTGTCATAACCTTGTCACGTCAGTTACCTATAGTCGCTTTGTTTTTTATTTTACTGTATTTATACCCGTCGTACTTCAGGTTGCATATGTATTGGCTTTCTGTAACCCGAATTATTTAGGGTAGGCACATGGAGAAAATAAAGTGAAACAAAGCGCTATTGCTATTGCCCTGTTACCTCTGCTGTTTACCCCCATTACACATGCCAGGACGTCCGCGATGACGGTGCTGGATAATCGTGCCGCACAGGGAGATATTACCACGCCGGGCGGGGCGCGCCGATTAGCGGGCGATCAAACGGCGGCGCTGCGAGATTCGCTGAGCGATAAACCGGCCAAAAATATTATCCTGCTGATTGGCGACGGTATGGGTGATTCTGAAATCACTGCGGCGCGAAATTATGCGCAAGGGGCCGGCGGCTTTTTTAAAGGAATTGATGCTTTACCGTTGACCGGGCAATACACTCATTACGCGCTGGATAAAGAAACGGGCAAACCGGATTACGTCACAGACTCCGCCGCGTCGGCAACGGCGTGGTCGACGGGAGTTAAAACCTATAACGGCGCGTTAGGCGTCGATATCCACGAAAAAGATCACACCACGATCCTGGAGATGGCCAAAGCGGCAGGTCTGGCGACGGGCAACGTCTCGACCGCAGAATTACAGGATGCGACACCCGCCGCGTTAGTCTCCCATGTAACCTCACGCAAATGCTACGGCCCCAGCCTTACCAGCACTCTTTGCCCGACAAACGCGCTGGAGAAGGGTGGAAAAGGGTCGATCACCGAGCAACTGCTGAATACGCGGGCGGACGTTACGCTTGGTGGCGGCGCGGCCACCTTTGCTGAAATGGCGACAGCAGGCGAATGGCAGGGGAAAACGCTGCGTGAGCAGGCGCTGGCGCGGGGATATCAGCTGGTGAACGATGCCGACTCGCTGAAGGCGGTAACGGCGGCAAATCAGGATAAGCCGCTGCTGGGCTTGTTCTCCGACGGCAACATGCCGGTTCGCTGGGAAGGCCCGAAAGCCTCTTATCACGGCAACCTTGAACAACCTGCGGTGACCTGCAAGGCAAACCCGCAGCGCGATGATACCGTGCCTACGCTGGCGCAAATGACGGACAAAGCGATTGAGCTGTTGAGTAAGAATGAAAAAGGTTTCTTCTTGCAGGTTGAAGGCGCGTCCATCGATAAACAGGATCACGCCGCCAACCCATGCGGGCAGATTGGCGAAACGGTCGATCTGGACGAAGCCGTACAGCGTGCGCTCGCATTCGCTAAAAAAGAGGGCAATACCCTGGTTGTGGTGACTGCCGATCATGCGCATTCCAGCCAGATTATCGCGCCGGAAAGCAAAGCGCCGGGACTGACGCAGGCGTTAAATACCAAAGATGGCGCGGTGATGGTCATCAGCTACGGCAACTCGGAAGAGGAGTCGCAGGAACATACCGGCAGCCAGTTGCGCATTGCCGCATACGGCCCGCATGCGGCGAATGTCGTCGGATTAACGGACCAGACCGATCTGTTCTACACCATGAAAGCGGCGTTGGGACTGAAGTAAACGGACTCCTGACGGCAATACTTTTGCCGTCAGGTGGTATTTTCGTCGTCAGCAGCCAGACTTAGAGTTAGCCTCCTTCGGTTACGGCGCACGTAACCAGAAGGATGACGTGTAGTGTCAACACTCACAGAAGGATGGTGCTATGAAAATAACATTACTGGTTACCCTGCTGTTTGGGCTGGTTTTTTTAACCGCCGTCGGCGCTGCCGAGAAGACATTAACCCCGCAACAACAGCGTATGACGAGCTGCAATCAGCAGGCGACGGCGCAGGCGTTAAAAGGGGATGCGCGTAAGACCTACATGAGCGATTGCCTGAAAAACAGTAAATCTGCCCCTGGTGAGAAAAGCCTGACGCCGCAGCAACAGAGAATGCGTGAGTGCAACCAGCAGGCGACGGATCAGTCGCTGAAAGGCGACGATCGCAGCAAGTTTATGAGTGCCTGTCTGAAAAAATCCGCATAGTGCTAACGGGTGAGCTGAGAAAATCACTCACCCGAAATTTCATACTTCCTTCACAATCCCCCTCTCTATAATTTGGGAAAATTGTTTCAGAATGTTCCCAAAAAATAATGAATGATGAAAACTTTTACAAAAAAGCGGTCGCACAGAGTGAGCCACCTCACTCTCCTCAAAATGACCATCAACGCTCCGGGCTGCGATTCGCCAGGCGGGTGAGACTGCCGCGTGCGGTAGGACTGGGATGGATGTTTCTCCCGATCGCCGCCGTACTGGCTTCACAACCGATTGCGGGAGGATGGTGGTTGTTTCTGGTCGGCTGGTCTTTCGTCTGGCCGCATCTGGCGTGGCAGCTGGCGAGTAAAGCCATCGATCCTTTAAGCCGGGAAATATACAACTTAAAGGCGGACGCCATTCTTGCTGGCGTCTGGGTTGGGGTGATGGGCGTCAACGTGCTGCCCTCCACGGCTCTGCTGATGATGATGTGTATGAATTTGATGGGCGCGGGAGGGCTGCGGCTCTTTATTGCCGGTATGGTGTTAATGGTTGTGTCATGTCTGGTGACGTTACAGCTGACCGGAATTACCGTGGCTTTTCGCAGCGCGCCGCTGGAGTGGTGGTTCTCCCTGCCGGTGATTGTGATTTATCCCTTGCTGTTTGCCTGGGTGAGTTACCAGACGGCGACTAAGCTGGCGGAACATAAACGCAGGCTACAGGTGATGAGCATGCGGGATGGCATGACCGGGGTCTATAACCGGCGTCACTGGGAAATATTGTTGCGTAATGAATTTGATAACTGTCGCCGCTACCACCGGGACGCCACGTTGCTCATCATCGATATCGATCACTTTAAGAGCATTAACGATACCTGGGGGCACGATGTCGGAGATGAGGCGATTATTGCCCTGACGCGCCAGTTGCAGATGACGCTGCGCGGCAGCGATGTGATAGGACGTTTTGGCGGCGACGAGTTTGCGGTGATCATGTGCGGTACGCCAGCGGATAACGCGATTGCCGCGATGTCGCGGGTTCATGAGCGATTAAACGCGTTACGCCTGCCGTGCGCGCCACAGGTTATTTTGCGCATCAGCGTGGGCGTTGCGCCATTGACCACGCAAATCGGACACTACCGGGAATGGCTGAAATCGGCGGATATGGCGCTTTATAAAGCAAAGAACGCCGGACGTAACCGTACAGAAGTGGCGGCCTGACGTCCGGCAACTGGCTCAGGATTTACTGAGTTTCTCTGATTTTTCCATACACTTCGCCATCGCTTCGATAATCGACGCCCGGAACCCTCGTTCCTCCAGCACCCGAACGGCTTCAATGGTCGTCCCGCCAGGCGAACACACCATATCTTTCAGTTCACCCGGATGTTTACCCGTTTCGAGCACCATTTTGGCGGAGCCCATTACGGCCTGCGCGGCGAATTTATAGGCCTGCGCGCGAGGCATTCCGCCCAGCACCGCGGCATCGGCCATCGCCTCAATAAACATGAAGACGTAAGCCGGAGCGGAACCACTGACCCCAACGACGGGGTGGATCATCGACTCGGCAATCACTTCCGCTTCGCCAAAGCAGCGGAAAATGTTCAGCACGTCAGCGGTATCTTCCGGCGTGACCAGCGCATTTGGCGTTATGGAGGTCATGCCCGCGTTGACTAAAGACGGCGTGTTTGGCATCGCGCGAACAATTTTGCGATCGTGCCCCAGCGCGCGCGCCAGCTGATCGAGCGTGACCCCCGCAGCGATAGAGACGACTAATGAGTCCTTGTTCAGGCTGGAGCTGATTTCGCTCAGCACTTTAATCATGATGCCCGGCTTCACGGCGCCGAAAACGATATCCGCAACCTGCGCGACGTCCTGCGCACTCTGCGCCGCATTGATGCCGTACCGATCGTGCAGCGCGGCGACGTTATCCGGGGACGGGGTATAGACCCAGATTTGCCCGGGGAGAACCTGACCGCTGGCAATCAGGCCGCCCAGAATGGCTTTTCCCATATTACCGCAACCGATAAAACCGATTTTCTTCTCCATTTCGTCACTCCCTATGCGTATTTTTAGTTGGGGTTATTAGCTTAACGTGGATTGAAAGTCTCATGAAGGAGAAACAGCACTTTGACGGAAGACAAAAGCACGAGACAATAGACGATTGCACATGAGCCTGGAGCGGTTATGACAATATGGGTGGATGCGGATGCGTGTCCAAATGTGATTAAAGAGATTCTGTACCGTGCGTCTGAACGTATGCAGATGCCGCTTATTCTGGTGGCGAACCAGAATTTACGCGTACCGCCTTCGCGTTTTATCCGTACACTGCGCGTACCCGCCGGATTTGATGTCGCTGACAACGAGATTGTGCGTCAGTGCGAAGCCGGAGATTTGGTCATTACGGCGGATATCCCGCTGGCCTCTGAAGTGCTGGAAAAAGGGGCGGCGGCGCTGAATCCACGCGGCGAACGCTATACGGAGTCAACGATCCGCGAACGCCTGACAATGCGTGACTTTATGGATACCCTGCGCGCCAGCGGGATTCAGACGGGCGGGCCGGACAGCCTTTCTCCGCGCGATCGCCAGCATTTCGCCGCCGAGCTGGATAAGTGGTGGCTGGAAGTCCAGCGCAGAACGCGCTAAATGTAATGTTATTTTTACACTTTGCTGCTGATGATTTCTTGTTATAGTAAGCGCGTACAAACTTTCACGGTTTTTGTGGAATGATTTATTTACATTTAACGATGTACTAGTTTGGTGGTATGATTATTACTTTGATGACATCAGATCCCGCACCTTTGCGGCTCTCTGGGGAAAGCCCGCTATGACGCAACCTCTCTTTCTTGTTGGCCCTCGCGGCTGTGGTAAAACAACAACCGGTATGGCGCTTGCGCAGGCAGTGGATTTCCAGTTTGTCGATACCGATCGGTGGTTGCAATCGCACGTCCAGATGACGGTTGCGGAAATTGTTGACCGGGAAGGGTGGGACAGCTTTCGCGCCAGAGAAACAGCAGCGCTGAAGGCGGTTACCGCGCCGTCAACGGTGGTTGCGACGGGGGGAGGGATCATCCTCACCGAATACAATCGTCGCTATATGCGCGAAAATGGCATTGTGATTTATTTAAGCGCGCCAGTGTCCACGCTGGTGAACCGGCTGGAGGCCGCGCCAGAAGAGGGACTGCGCCCGACGCTAACCGGCAAGCCCTTAAGTGAAGAGGTGCAGGAAGTGCTTGAGCAGCGCGACGCGCTGTATCGTGAAGCCGCGCATTACATCATCGATGCGAGCCATGCCCCTGACCAGGTTGTTTCTGAAATTCTTGCGGCGTTGTCGCAGGCGGCGCAACGATTGCAGGGCGGCGTCTATAATTAAAGTTCATCCAGTAAAAAGGAAGAACTATGCCAACAAAACCGCCTTATCCCCGGGAAGCGTATATCGTCACCGTTGAGAAAGGAACGCCAGGTCAGACGGTGACCTGGTATCAGCTCCGCGCCGACTATCCCGAACCTAACGCACTGATCAGCGAGCATCCTTCCGCGCAGGAAGCGATGGATGCCAAAACGCGCTATGAAGATCCCGATAAAAGCTGATAAATCCTGACGTGTGGAACGCCCGGCAAGGCGCCTGAGTCACGTCACAACGTACTTGCATCACACTTTTCACTCATTGCCGCATTCTGCTAAAACTGAAAATTAAACGATAACAATATACTACTGGAGTGATTTGGAATCTTTACATAATGCATTGCCGATCTCCTGCTACGCTTTTCTGCATTTGTAGCGCAGGGCAGGTAAGTGTTCAGGCATTTACCCGGGAATTAACGACGAAGTAAAAAGAAGGTGGAACAGAAAATGAGTGCGTCGTTGGCTATCCTCACGATCGGCGTTGTGCCAATGAGCGAAGTGCTGCCGCTTCTGACGGAGTATATCGATGAGCAACATATTACCCATCATAGTCTGTTGGGTGAGATCAGCCGTGAAGAGGTGTTGGCGGAGTACGCCGTCGAGGCCGGAGACGATCCGCTATTAACGTTGCTCAGCGATAACCAAATCGTCCATGTTTCGCGCCAGAAAGTGGAGCGCGACCTGCAAAGTATTATCGAAGTGCTGGATAACCAGGGCTACGATGTCATTTTATTGATGAATACCGCCGCGATTAACAGTATGACCGCGCGTAACACGATCCTGCTGGAGCCGTTGCGTATTATCCCGCCGTTAGTGGCGTCGATTGTTGATGGCCACCAGGTGGGCGTGATTGTGCCGGTTGAAGAGTTACTGGATGTGCAGGCGAGAAAATGGCAGGTCTTACAACGTCCTCCGGTCTTTTCTTTGGCGAATCCCGTGCAGGGATCGGAACAACAACTGATTGATGCCGGTAAAGATTTGCTGGAACAGGGCGCGGATGTGATCATGCTGGATTCCATTGGATTTAATCAGCGTCATCGTGATTTATTGCAAAGAGCGCTGGATGTTCCGGTCTTGCTCTCTAATGTATTGATTGCACGGCTGGCTTCGGAATTACTCGGTTAATTTTGCGTGACAGGCAGAAGGTCGCGACCCTATATTGGTGCTTAACGTAACCATGAGAAAGGGCCAGTTTATGCTACAAAGTAACGAATACTTTTCCGGCAAAGTGAAATCGATCGGCTTTACCAGCAGCAGTACTGGTCGCGCCAGTGTCGGCGTGATGGCGGAAGGCGAATATGCCTTTAGCACTGCCGCGCCGGAGGAGATGACGGTGGTCAGTGGCGCGTTGAACGTACTGCTTCCGGGGGAAACCGAGTGGAAAGTCTACGCGGCGGGCGAGGTGTTTAACGTCCCTGGCCAAAGTGAGTTCCATTTGCAGGTGGCTGAACCGACGTCCTATCTTTGCCGCTATTTATAATGGCGCTTCCCTCTCCCGGCGGAGAGGGAATATTCACTTAGCGTTGCGCTTCGCCGCCCAGACCTTCAACCAGGCTTTGAATTAACGCCGCCAGCTCACCCGTCATCAGAATGAAATCGGCATCAAAACGCTGAGCGTAGTCTTCGCGATCGATATCTTCGTTTTGATCGCGCAGTTCATCGCTGAACTTCAGGCGTTTGATCGAACCGTCATCGCAGATCAAGAACTGAATGCGCTGCTGCCAGTCGAGCGCCAGTTTCGTGACCACTTTACCCGCTTCAATGTGCACGGCGATCTCGTCGCTGACCAGATCCTGTTTCTTCGCGCGGATCACGCCGCCGTCTTCCAGCATTGCTTTCAGCTCTGCTTCGTCCAGCAACTGGAATCCCTGCGCCACCGTACCGGAACGCACCCATTCGGTGAGCGTCAGCTCGATAGGATTTTCCAGCGCCAGCGGAACCACCGGCAGCGAGCCGAGGCTTTTACGCAGCAACGCCAGCGTATCTTCCGCTTTTTTAGCGCTTGCGCAATCGACCATGATCAGACCGTTAACGGTGTCGATCCACATCATTGTCTGACTAAAACGGCTAAAGGCGCGCGGCAGCAGTGAGTGCAGCACTTCATCTTTCAGCGAGTCTTTTTCCGTTTTTTTCAGCTTGCGCCCCTGGTCAGCCTCCAGTTTGGCGATTTTCGCTTCCAGCGCTTGCTTGATCACCGGCGACGGCAGAATCTTCTCTTCTTTGCGCGCGCAGATAATAATTTGGCCATTGGCAGTATGCGTTAACGCATCGCTGTGCGAGCCCATTGGCGGAACCCAGCCCATTTTTGCCATATCCTGGCTGCCGCAAGGGGTAAACGTCATCGAGGCTAGCTGTTTTTCCATCTCCTCGGCGCGCAACGAAATATCGCGGCTAAGACGGTAAACCATTAAATTTTTGAACCACAGCATGATAATTTCCACGGCCTTGTCGTTAAATCCAGCGGGTATAATAACGAATTGTCGGCGGGCTTGCATTGCCAACCAGAACACCCGCCTCTACTCTGTTGATATTCCCTAAAAATGAGGAGCGATGTGTGCGTATAGGTATCGATTTAGGCGGCACGAAAACGGAAGTGATTGCGCTCGGCGATGCGGGGGAACAGCTGTTTCGCCATCGTCTGCCTACGCCGCGGGATGATTATCGACAAACGATAGAGACCATCGCTTCGCTGGTCGAGATGGCGGAAAAGGCGACGGGCCAGACGGGTACGGTAGGGATGGGTATTCCAGGTTCGATCTCGCCCTATACCGGCGTGGTAAAGAACGCTAACTCAACCTGGCTTAACGGTCAGCCGTTCGATAAAGATTTGAGTGCGCGTTTGCAGCGGGAAGTGCGCCTGGCGAACGACGCCAACTGCCTGGCGGTGTCCGAAGCGGTGGATGGCGCGGCGGCCGGAGCGCAGACCGTTTTTGCGGTGATCATCGGTACCGGGTGCGGGGCTGGCGTGGCGCTGAACGGTCGGGCGCATACCGGCGGCAACGGTACGGCAGGCGAGTGGGGGCACAATCCCTTGCCGTGGATGGATGAAGATGAACTGCGCTACCGTGAAGAAGTGCCCTGCTATTGTGGCAAACAAGGCTGCATTGAAACCTTTATCTCAGGAACCGGGTTTGCCACGGATTACCATCGTCTGAGTGGTCATCCGCTGAAAGGGAATGACATTATCCGTCTGGTTAACGAGCAGGACGCGCTGGCGGAACGGGCGCTTAGCCGTTATGAACTGCGCCTGGCGAAATCGTTAGCCCATGTGGTCAACATCCTCGACCCGGACGTTATCGTGTTAGGCGGCGGGATGAGCAATGTCGACCGGTTGTACAACACCGTGCCATCGTTGATTAAACCGTTTGTTTTTGGCGGCGAATGCGAAACGCCGGTTCGTAAGGCGTTACATGGCGATTCCAGCGGCGTTCGCGGCGCGGCATGGTTGTGGCCGCAGGAGTAATCGTTTTTTGCCGGATATGCCCGGTGGCGCTACGCTTACCGGGCCTACAACGTGCTCCCTGTAGGCCGGATAAGGCGGTGACGCCGCCATCCGGCAGAACAACCGTTATTCCACAGCAAACATCTTATCCAGTTTGCTGTAACCCAGCCCGTTGATTTTCTTCACCTTAATTTGCACAGGAATGCGTTCTTTCATCGCTTCCACATGGCTTATTACGCCAATCGTCTTACCGGTGGCATTCAGCGCGTCCAGGGCATCCAGCGCGGTATCCAGCGTTTCGCTGTCCAGCGTGCCGAACCCTTCATCAAGGAACAGGGAGTCGATGCGCGTTTTGTGGCTGACCAGATCGGACAACGCCAGCGCCAGCGCCAGACTGACCAGGAAACTTTCGCCGCCCGACAGCGTGCGGGTATCGCGAACGGCATCCGCTTGCCAGGTATCGACAACCTCCAGTTCCAGCGCTTCGCTGGCCTTGCGCTGGAGCAGGTAACGACCATGCAGGCGAGTCAGCTGATTGTTCGCCAGCCAGACCAGGTTATCCAGCGTCAGTCCCTGAGCAAATTTGCGGAATTTATCGCCCTCTTTAGAGCCGATTAACGCGTTCAGATAACCCCAGTCCTCCACCTGCTGCGAGGCGTTTTCAATCTCCAGCATCAGAGACTGCTGCTGTTGGCGGTTATCCGCATCCTGTTTGAGTTGCTGGCGGATCTCCCCCTGACGCGTCGTATTGTCCCGCAGTTGTCCGGTTAATTGCGTCACGGCCTGCTGAATGTGTTCAGGTGTGAGCGTGAGATCCAGCCCCTCGGGCGGATGTTGTTGATGTTCTGCCAGCGCCTGGTTCGCCTGAGCGGCTAAGGCCTGCGCCTGCTGTAACTGGTTTTCCAGCGCCTGGCGATGTTGTTCGAGGCGGGCGATGGCCTCATCATCCAGTAGCGCGGCAAGGAAGGCGGCGCGATCGTCAAATACGCTGGCCTTGAGCGCGGCCTCAAAGTGCGCCTGCGCCTGTGCTACCCGCTGCATTTCCTGCGCTTCCTGCTGCTGCAAGGTCTGCCACTGGCTCTGTAGCGAAACGCAATCATCATGTACCTGCCGCCAGTTATCCAGCGCCACGCGCTCATCGCTCTCCGGGAGAATATCTGTTTCCGGTAGTGTCTCCAGCAGGGGAGTCAACTGCGCGATGCGCGTTTGTAGCTCACCCAGTTCCGTCTGGCGCTGTTGCCATGTTTGCGCATCATCCGCGCGGGCGTTTAACCACGACGCTTCTTCTCCGTCGGCGGGCAGGGATAACCCGTAGCGGCGCAGTTCAGACAGCAGCGTAGTTTGACGCTGGTCGATTTGCTGCTGAAATTGCGTAACCTGCCCGGTATGGGCGGCGATCTGCGCCTGCAACATATGGCGCTGGCTGAGCTGATACAGCTGTTGTTCATAGTCCTGCCGGGCGGTCAGCCACGGTGAAATATCGTCCTGAGGGTGCAGCGTAACTTTCAGCGCGTCACACAGCGTCTGCCATTCTTGAGTGAGCGCTTGCTCCTCTTTTACCAGTGCCTGCGCTTCGCTTTCGTCGCGGTGTAGCTGCTGCGTTAATGTTTCCAGTTGCCCGCGTAAGGCGGCGCCTTCTTCCGCCAGCGTCTTGACCTCTTTTTCCAGTGCATCGCGCCGCGCCTGATTCACGCCGGGTTCGAGTGCCTGATAGGATGCAATCGCCGGATGCGAGGTCGATCCGCAGAGCGGGCATGGCTGGCCGGATTGCAGCAGCGCTCGCTGGCTTTCCAGATCTTTGATGCGCGCCTCCTGCTCGCAAATCGTTTTCACATCCATGAACTGCTGATTTTTTTCTTTATATTTCTGTCGCTTATCCTCCAGTGCCGCATTGCGTCGGGCCAACTCCTGCTGACTATTCTGGATCGCAGTTTGCAGTTGTTCCCGTCGTTTTTGCTTAGGCGCTATCTGCCCATGCAGGCTGGCGAGACGCTGACGCAGCGGCTGCTGCTGCGTATGCTGCGCCAGCGCTGCCGTAGCCTCTTCTGGCGTAAGCGTCAGAGGATTCGGTGGAAGCGCGTCACGCTTGCGGATATCGCTTGCACACTGCTGCTGCCATTTAAGCAACTGCGCTTTATCGCTGGACTGTTGAGCAAACAGCGCACGCCAGCCTGCCAGTTCACTGCTCCACAAGCGGAAGCGTTCATGTTCGGTGAGCCACCCGGTCAGCGTCTGCATGGTGGCGCGCAGTTCGGCGGATTGTTGTTGAGCGCTGTGTCGAATGCGGCTGCGCAGGTGTAATACGCTTTGTAAGCGAGTATTTACTTCCTGAATTTGCTGGCGTGTGCGCCCGGCGGCAGCGGTTTGTTCCTCAATGCGTTCCCAGTGTGGGCGTAACTGCCGGGCAGGATGCGCCAGCTTCAGCGCGGCCAGCTGCGGCTGCGCGTTTTCCTGTTCTTCCTGGGCGACCCGCAGCGCCTGCTGGCGGCGATTCATTTCAGCCTGCAACTCATTCTGACGGGTCAGCCAGTGCAGATGTTGCTGGTGAAGCTGCTGGCGGGCGAGCAGCTGTTTTTCTTCGTCAGTGAGCGCCTGCAAACTTTCATTGAGGGAATGCTGCTGCTCCGGCGCTAACAGCGAGACGCCGCTGGCCTGCGCCTGAAGCTTTTCCAGGTCGGTGCGGGCGGTCTTGTGCTTTTCAAACACCAGCGCGGAGATCTGCCCGTAGATTTCGGTTCCGGTCAGCTCTTCCAGAAGCTCGGCGCGCTCTTTCGGCTTCGCATTGAGAAACGCAGCGAACTGCCCCTGCGACAGCAGCATGGAGCGGGTAAAGCGTCCGTAATCCAGCCCGGTGAGCGATGCCGTCATCTCCAGCTTATCTTTGACCTTATCGGCGAGGATTTTTCCGTCGGCGCAGCGCGCCAGCTCCACACGCGGCACTTGCAGGTTTCCGTCCGGCTGATTGCGGGCGCGGTTCTGGCTCCAGAAAGCGCGGTAAGACTCGCCTTTAACCTCGAACTCCACTTCGGCGAGGCATTCGGCCGTATCGCGGGTCATCAGATCGTTTTGCGATTGCGAAACGGTGCTCAGGCGCGGCGTCTCGTGATAGAGCGCAAGACAGATGGCGTCGAGCAGCGTGGTTTTCCCCGCGCCGGTCGGCCCGGTGATGGCAAACAGCCCGTTGCTGGCAAAAGGTTCTGCCGTGAAATCGACTTTCCATTCTCCCTTCAGGGAGTTGAGGTTTTTCAAGCGCAGACTGAGAATCTTCATGCGTCATGCTCCCCGGCCAGCGAATGTAGGGTGGTGGTAAAAAGCTGCGTCAGACGTTCACGCTGGGGTTCATCCAGCTCTTCCAGCGCCAGACGGCGGGTAAAAACGTCTTCCACGCGCAGTTCGCTCAGGGTTTCACGTCGTTCGTTAGCCATAATGCGTTCGCGATTTTCCCGACTGCGGCGCACCAGTAAAACCTCAACGGGCAGCGACTCCGTTAATGCCTGAATTTTGCGCTGCATATCGTGAAGGTATTCGTCAGTGGTGATTTCAATATCCAGCCAGACGGGAGGCTCCTGGTGAGCATCGCGCCATTGCTCAAGTTGTTCGGTGATGGAGGCCAGATCGCCTTTCAGCACCGCCAGCGGTTGAGTGACGGGAACGGTGAGGTTCTCTACTTGATGTAATTTGCCGTTTGCAAAACTGACCAGATGGACGCATTTGCTTTTGCCGCACTCATCAAAGCTCAGCGCGATCGGAGAGCCGCAGTAGCGGATGTGTTCCGTGCCGCCAATGATCTGCGCCCGGTGAATGTGTCCCAGCGCGATATAATCGGCAGGAGGGAAGTTTTGCGCCGGGAAAGCATCCAGCGTGCCAATATAGATGTCACGTACCGCGTCACTTTTACTGGCGCCAACGGTGGTCAGGTGCCCGGTGGCGATAACCGGCAGAGTTTGATCGCCGTCGCCGCGCAGCTTACAGGCTTCCTGATACTGTTGTTGGTAATAATCCGTGATCGCCCCGAGCAGATGCTGCTGTTTTTCATTGCCCGAAAGCCCCGCCTGGCTGGTGATGATGTCGCGCGGGCGTAAAAACGGAATCGGGCAAAGCACGGCGCCCGGCGTGCCGTCGCGACGGTAAAGGTACTGCGGCGCGTGGCCTGCGCTGGCGACCACGGTGGTGTTGAGAAACGCCAGAATATCGCGGGATTCGTTGAGCGTGGCGACGGAGTCATGGTTTCCGGCCAGCACCACCAGATGACAGCCGGTTTGCTGTAAATTGACAACAAACCGGTTATACAACTCGCGGGCATAGCTTGGCGGCGATCCTGTATCAAAAATGTCACCCGCGACAATAATCGCATCCACCTGGTGAGATTGCGCGGTTTCCAGCAGCCAGTCGAGAAACGCCTGGTGCTCGGCGGCGCGGCTTTTGCTGTAGAAGTTTTGTCCCAGATGCCAGTCAGAGGTGTGAAGGATGCGCATAACGGTTCCATGACGAAAAAGCGTGGGCAGGATTATAACCCGTCGGGAACGGTAATATCTTGTTTCGTGACTGTCATAAATCAATAACCTGAGCCGAATGTCGACTATCTTTTTCATAAATCTGTCATAAATCTGACGCATAATGGCGCCGCATTGATGACAACGACTTATTTAAACAGGGCAAATCATGGCGAGACGTATTCTGGTCGTAGAAGATGAAGCTCCAATTCGTGAAATGGTCTGCTTCGTGCTCGAGCAAAATGGCTTTCAGCCAGTAGAAGCCGAAGATTATGACAGTGCTGTGAACCAACTGAATGAACCCTGGCCGGATTTAATCCTCCTTGACTGGATGTTGCCCGGCGGGTCGGGCCTTCAGTTTATTAAACACCTCAAGCGTGAAGCGATGACCCGGGATATCCCTGTGGTTATGCTGACGGCAAGAGGCGAAGAGGAAGACCGCGTGCGCGGGCTGGAAACCGGGGCGGATGACTATGTCACCAAGCCGTTTTCCCCTAAAGAGCTGGTGGCGCGTATCAAAGCTGTGATGCGCCGCATTTCGCCGATGGCGGTAGAAGAGGTGATTGAGATGCAGGGGCTTAGTCTCGATCCAACCTCGCACCGCGTGATGACCGGGGAAAATCCGCTCGATATGGGGCCGACCGAATTTAAATTGTTACACTTCTTTATGACGCACCCTGAGCGCGTCTACAGTCGCGAGCAGCTCCTCAACCATGTCTGGGGAACGAATGTGTATGTTGAAGACCGTACGGTCGATGTACATATTCGTCGTTTGCGTAAAGCGCTGGAGCACAGCGGTCACGATCGTATGGTGCAAACGGTACGCGGAACCGGGTATCGCTTTTCGACCCGTTTTTAATACCTTGCCGCCAGACCGGCATCTCGGTGTGGCGGGCGGGTTTACTATTCTGAAGGGAGTGTGACGCGTGCTGGAACGGCTGTCATGGAAAAGGCTGGTGCTGGAGCTGATCCTCTGCTGCATCCCCGCTTTTATCCTCAGTGCTTTTTTTGGTTATCTGCCCTGGTTTTTACTGGCGTCGGTAACGGGATTGCTGATCTGGCATTTCTGGAATTTATTGCGCCTCTCCTGGTGGCTGTGGGTCGATATGAGTATGACGCCGCCGCCGGGACGCGGGAGCTGGGAGCCGCTGCTGTACGGTCTGCACCAGATGCAGTTGCGTAATAAAAAGCGGCGTCGCGAACTGGGAAACCTGATTAAGCGCTTTCGCAGCGGGGCGGAATCCCTCCCCGACGCGGTGGTGCTGACAACCGAAGACGGCGGGATTTTCTGGTGTAACGGACTGGCACAACAGGTGCTTGGGCTGCGCTGGCCGGACGACAACGGGCAAAACATTCTGAACCTGCTGCGCTACCCGGAATTTACGCAGTATCTCAAAACACGCGATTTTATCCGGCCGCTCAACCTGGTGCTCAACACCGGACGGCATCTGGAGATCCGCGTGATGCCCTATACCGATCAGCAACTGTTGATGGTCGCGCGCGACGTGACGCAGATGCACCAGCTTGAAGGCGCGCGGCGCAATTTCTTCGCAAACGTCAGCCATGAACTACGCACGCCGCTCACCGTCTTGCAGGGCTATCTGGAGATGATGCAGGAGCAGCCTCTGGAAGGCGCGACGCGGGAGAAGGCGCTGCATACGATGCGTGAGCAAACGCACCGGATGGAAGGACTGGTGAAACAACTGCTGACGCTGTCGAAAATTGAGGCGGCGCCCGCGCTGTTGTTGAACGAAAGGGTGGATGTGCCGATGATGCTGCGCGTTGTTGAGCGTGAGGCGCAAGCGCTCAGCCAGCAGAAACACACCTTTACGTTTGAAGTGGATGCCCGGCTGAGCGTATTGGGCAACGAAGAACAGTTGCGCAGCGCGATTTCGAACCTGGTCTATAACGCGGTGAATCACACGCCTGCGGGAACGCATATTACCGTGCGCTGGCAGCATGTAACCCACGGTGCGGAGTTCAGCGTGGAAGATAACGGGCCGGGGATTGCGCCTGAGCATATTCCGCGTCTGACGGAGCGTTTCTACCGTGTGGACAAAGCGCGGTCGCGGCAAACCGGGGGAAGCGGATTAGGTCTGGCGATTGTGAAACATGCGCTGAATCATCACGAGAGTCGATTGATTATCGACAGTTCGCCGGGTAAAGGGACGCGCTTCAGCTTTGTGCTGCCGGAACGATTAATTGCCAAAAATTGCGCTTAATTGTGGTTCGTAAGGTTAGCTTTCCATAAGCCAGCGGATGCTGGCTTATTTTCTTTGCAGTAAAGAAGACTCCGCTGAATTTTTCAACGTCTGATGCTTTTTTGTTCGCATGATTAGCCATGACTTTTTCTTATAGATAGCGTTTTGTACTGGTTGCTAATTTCATATCGCTATATTCTTCTGGTTTTTGGATCTCACCTTGCTTTAAAACGTTATAAGCGTTTAAATTGCGCTCCAGATGCTGTCATACCGACTGCATTTACGCGGTAAATCGAAAAACTATTCTTCGCCGCGCCAGCCCAGGAGCATATCCCGCTGGAATTGCTTAAAAATGCCGCTGTATCGTCCCGCAGGGAAGGGCAGAAAATTTAACGTTTTCAACACCACATCCACAGGCAGTAAAACTTTATGACCCATCAGTTAAAATCGCGCGATATTATCGCTCTGGGCTTTATGACATTTGCGCTGTTCGTTGGCGCAGGCAATATTATCTTTCCGCCGATGGTCGGTTTGCAGGCAGGCGAACACGTCTGGACTGCGGCGTTCGGCTTTCTGATTACTGCCGTTGGTCTTCCGGTACTTACCGTTGTGGCGCTGGCGAAAGTCGGCGGTGGCGTTGATAGCCTGAGCACCCCGATTGGTAAAGTGGCTGGCGTTCTGCTGGCGACCGTCTGTTATCTGGCGGTGGGGCCGTTATTCGCAACGCCGCGTACGGCGACCGTCTCCTTTGAAGTCGGGATTGCGCCGCTGACCGGCGATTCCGCACTGCCGCTGTTTATCTACAGCCTGGTGTATTTCGCCATTGTGATTCTGGTATCGCTCTATCCGGGCAAGCTGCTGGACACGGTGGGTAACTTCCTGGCGCCGCTGAAAATCATCGCGCTGATTATTCTCTCCGTTGCGGCAATCATCTGGCCTGCCGGCCCGATTAGCGACGCGATGGACGCCTACCAGAACGCGGCGTTCTCTAATGGCTTTGTGAATGGCTATCTGACGATGGATACGCTGGGCGCAATGGTGTTTGGTATCGTTATCGTCAATGCGGCGCGCTCGCGCGGCGTTAAAGAAGCGCGTCTGCTGACCCGTTATACCGTCTGGGCGGGCCTGATGGCGGGTGTGGGTTTGACGTTGCTGTATCTTGCGCTGTTCCGTCTGGGATCGGATAGCGCGACGCTGGTCGATCAATCTGCTAACGGCGCGGCAATCCTGCACGCTTACGTTCAGCATACCTTCGGCGGCGCGGGTAGCCTGCTGCTGGCGGCGCTGATTTTCATCGCCTGTCTGGTGACGGCGGTTGGCCTGACCTGCGCATGTGCGGAGTTCTTTGCGCAGTACGTCCCACTCTCTTATCGCACGCTGGTGTTTATTCTGGGCGGCTTCTCAATGGTGGTATCGAATCTGGGTCTGAGCCATCTGATTCAGATTTCTATTCCGGTGCTGACAGCCATCTATCCGCCGTGTATCGCACTGGTTGTATTAAGCTTTACCCGCTCATGGTGGCATAATTCTTCCCGCGTCATTGCTCCGGCGATGTTTATCAGCCTGGTTTTTGGTATCCTTGACGGGATTAAAGCCTCTGCGATTGGTGACATCTTACCGGCCTGGACCCAGCGTTTACCGCTGGCGGAACAGGGGCTGGCGTGGTTGATGCCAACAGTGGTGATGGTTGTTCTGGCAATTATCTGGGATCGCGCCGCAGGTCGACAAGTGACCTCCAGCGCTCACTAAGATCACTGACAGTATGTTTTAACCACGGGGCTACAGGCCCCGTGGTTTTTTTATTATTTTGATGGGTTCGGAATTGATGGAAAGCAATAACAAGCTAAAGCGTGGGCTGAGCACCCGGCACATTCGCTTTATGGCATTGGGATCGGCAATTGGCACCGGATTATTTTATGGCTCGGCAGACGCCATCAAAATGGCCGGGCCAAGCGTGTTGCTGGCCTACATTATCGGCGGGGTCGCGGCGTACATTATTATGCGCGCGCTGGGCGAAATGTCCGTGCATAACCCCGCCGCCAGCTCGTTCTCGCGCTATGCGCAGGAAAACCTCGGCCCGCTCGCCGGTTACATTACCGGCTGGACTTACTGTTTTGAAATTCTGATTGTCGCCATTGCCGACGTGACCGCCTTCGGTATCTATATGGGAGTCTGGTTCCCTACGGTGCCGCACTGGATCTGGGTGCTGAGCGTGGTGCTACTTATCTGCGCCATCAACCTGATGAGCGTGAAGGTATTCGGCGAACTGGAATTCTGGTTCTCGTTCTTTAAAGTCGCCACTATCATCATCATGATTGTCGCCGGCTTCGGCATCATTATCTGGGGGATTGGCAACGGCGGGCAGCCGACCGGGGTCCACAACCTGTGGAGCAACGGCGGGTTCTTCAGTAACGGCTGGCTGGGGATGGTGATGTCGCTGCAAATGGTGATGTTCGCTTACGGCGGGATTGAAATTATCGGCATCACCGCCGGAGAAGCGAAAGACCCGGAGAAATCTATTCCGCGCGCCATCAATTCCGTGCCGATGCGTATTCTGGTGTTCTACGTGGGTACGCTGTTCGTCATCATGTCTATCTACCCGTGGAACCAGGTTGGCACCAGCGGCAGCCCGTTCGTCCTGACCTTCCAGCATCTTGGCATTACGTTTGCCGCCAGCATCCTGAACTTTGTGGTGCTGACCGCTTCGCTGTCGGCGATTAACTCCGACGTGTTCGGCGTGGGGCGTATGCTGCACGGTATGGCGGAGCAGGGCAGTGCGCCGAAAGTGTTCGCTAAAACGTCGCGTCGCGGTATTCCGTGGGTGACGGTTATGGTGATGACCATTGCGCTGCTGTTCGCGGTTTACCTGAACTACATCATGCCGGAAAACGTCTTCCTGGTGATTGCTTCGCTGGCGACCTTCGCCACGGTATGGGTATGGATTATGATCCTGCTGTCGCAGATTGCGTTCCGCCGCCGTCTGCCGCCGGATGAGGTGAAGGCGCTGAAATTTAAAGTGCCGGGCGGCGTGGCGACAACCGTTACGGGCCTGATCTTCCTGGTCTTTATTATCGCGCTTATCGGCTACCATCCAGATACCCGTATTTCGCTGTACGTCGGTTTCGCCTGGATCGCACTGCTGCTGGTCGGCTGGATGTTTAAACGCCGCCGCGACCGCCAACTGGCTGAAGTGGGGTGATTCCCCGCCGGATGGCGCTAACGCTTATCCGGCCTACAGGCAACCGTAGGCCGGGTCAGGCGAAGTCGCCGCCCGGCAGTATCAAACAATATCCTCCCCCGGACTCCTCCCCCAATAAACATTAAGATGATGAGTTATCCTTGATGTCGCTATGGCAAGGTGGCTTCATTTTCATCAAAGGGGATACGTGATGTTGAACGCCTGGCACCTTCCGGTTGCCCCATTTGTTAAGCAAAACAAAGAACAACTGACCATTACGTTATGGCTGAGCGGGGAAAACCCACCCCAGCGTGTGACGCTACGCGCTGAGAACGATAATGAAGAAATCTCGCTGGCGATGCATCGGCTGCGCAGTCAACCGCAACCGGGCGTCACGGCGTGGCGGGCGGCGATCGATCTCGCCAGCGGACAGCCGCGCCGTCGCTACAGCTTTAAGCTGCTCTGGCACGATCGCCAGCTGTGGTTCACGCCGCAGGGATTTAGCCGTTTCCCGCCCGCGCGGCTGGAGCAGTTTGCCGTCGATGTGCCGGACAATGGCCCGCAATGGGTCGCCGATCAGATTTTCTATCAAATCTTCCCGGATCGCTTTGCCCGCAGCCAGCCGCGCGAAGCGGAACAGGATAATGTCTATTACCATCATGCCGCCGGTCAGGATATCGTCTTGCACGACTGGGACGATCCGGTGACTGCGCAGGCCGGGGGATCGACGTTCTACGGCGGCGATCTGGACGGGATCAGCGAGAAACTGCCGTACCTGAAAAAACTGGGGGTGACGGCGCTGTACCTGAACCCGGTCTTTAGCGCGCCAAGCGTCCATAAATACGATACGGAAGATTATCGTCACGTTGATCCGCAGTTTGGCGGCGATCGGGCGCTGTTGCGCCTGCGGCAGCATACGCAGCAGCAGGGAATGCGCCTGGTGCTGGACGGCGTCTTTAACCATAGCGGCGACTCGCACACCTGGTTTGACAGGCACAATCGGGGAAGCGGCGGCGCATGCCACAACCCGGATTCGCCCTGGCGTGACTGGTACTCTTTCTCCCCGGAGGGCGTGGCGCTGGACTGGCTGGGGTATCCGAGTCTGCCCAAGCTGGATTTCCAGTCGGAAAGCCTGGTCAATGAAATCTACCGCGGTGAAGACAGCATTGTGCGTCACTGGCTGAAAGCACCGTGGCATATGGACGGCTGGCGGCTTGATGTGGTGCATATGCTGGGCGAGGCCGGAGGCGCGCGCAATAACCTGCAACACGTTGCCGGCATTACGCAGGCGGCAAAAGAGACGCAGCCTGACGCCTATATCGTTGGCGAGCATTTTGGCGATGCGCGGCAATGGCTCCAGGCGGATGCGGAAGACGCCGCCATGAACTATCGCGGCTTTACTTTCCCGCTGTGGGGATTTCTCGCCAATACCGATATCTCTTACGATCCGCAGCACATTGACGCGCAAACCTGCATCGCCTGGATGGATAACTACCGTGCTGGCCTGTCGCATCAGCAGCAGTTACGGATGTTTAACCAACTGGACAGCCACGATACCGCCCGTTTCAAATCGCTGCTGGGCAAAGACGTGGCGCGTTTGCCGCTGGCGGTTGTCTGGCTGTTTACCTGGCCTGGCGTTCCCTGCATCTATTACGGCGATGAAGTGGGGCTGGACGGCAATAACGATCCGTTCTGTCGTAAGCCGTTCCCGTGGCAGGTTGAAAAACAGGATGCCACGCTGTTGGCGCTGTACCAGCGTCTGGGGAAACTTCGCCAGCGCACGCAGGCGCTACGTCACGGCGGTTGCCAGGTGATTTATGCCGAAGAAGATGTGGTGGTTTTTGTGCGAGTCTATCACCAGCAGCGCGTACTGGTGGCGATCAACCGGGGCGAGGCCTGTGAGGTCGTATTGCCTGCCTCACCGTTGCTTAACGTCAGCGAATGGCGAGGCAAAGAGGGGAAAGGCCAACTGGCTGAGGGCGTTCTCAGCCTGCCCGCCATTTCCGCTACGGTCTGGGTGAATCACTGATAGAGCTGCGCGACTTCCGGGCTGGCGAGCAGGGCTTCTCGCCACCAGCGCTGCGCCAGACCGTCGCTGTGGTTGCGCCATGCCATATAGGCGACATCTTTCTGCCGAAAAGAGATGACGGATTTTTCCACCAGCTCGCCGGTGGCAAGCCACGGTCTGACAATATGGCGGGGGAGGAATCCGCACCCTAAACCGGCGCGCAGCAGCGTCACTTTGCTGTCGAAGTCATCCACGCGAATTTGCGGCTGCTCATCCATTAAATTGGATTGCAGGGGATGGCAGAAGCGGGCGCTGTCGCTGATCACCACCGCCCGATGCAGACAGAGTTGCTCATTGGTCAGACCGTCCGTGGCGGCGGCCAGCGGGTGCGAAGGCGCGACCACAAATACGTTGTCCAGGGTGCCGAGCATTTTATATGACCAGGCGGCGGAGGTCGGAGGCTCGTTAATTGCGCCGAGAATGATGTCCGCGCCGTTGTGCGTCAGCTCTTCCCACGATCCCGCCAGCGTATGGTGTGTAAAATTGAGGCGTGTTTGCTTATTCAGCGCATAAAACGCATCAATAACGGGCAGCAGCGTCTCGAAAGGGAAGGAATCATCCAGCGCTATCGCCAGCTCTTTTTCCCAGCCAGAGCTTAACTGCACGGCTTGTTTCTCCAGGTCTTTTGCGGCGTTGAGCAGCAGACGCCCTTTTTCCAGCATCATCCGTCCGGTATCGGTAAATTTCGCCCGGTGGCCGGAGCGATCGAGAAGCTCAATATCGAGATCGTTTTCCAGTTTCTGAATCATATAGCTAAGCGCCGCGGGGGTTTTAAACAGCGACCCGGCCGCAGCGGCAAACGAGCCGTGTTTGTCGATAGCATCAAGAATGAGCAGAACGTCCAGATTGATTCGCATGATCTGAAAATATCCTGAAAATGAAATAAGTACGTTGTACAGACTGTCGAAAAACAATGCCAGTGAATAATTTAGACCAAAGCATGGCATTTTTTTGAGGGTGTCTGTTATGCAAAATAAGATGAAATAACCACGTTATTAGCATGGTTCATTTCCTCAATAATGCATTCAAAATGGTCGGCTCTATTCGCCCCGAAGCCGCGTTCTGGTTTACGCTGCGATCCGGCATTTTCACCTTCAGGGATGGCAAAAATGTAATAATCTATGTCATTCTGGTCTGTCCTTGTACAGTGAAGGTGGAAACATGGATGAGCTTTTAATCCTTGGCTGCATTGTTTTATTCTTCGCGCTGGTGGTGGTTCCCATTCTCGCGATTGTCGCGCTCAACCGCAGCGCGGCGGTTCGCTTTGAGCTGGCGGTGTTGCGCCGACGGGTTGAGCAACTTGAACAGCAGCGTGCGGAAGAAGCGCCTGCGGTACAGGTGACGGCGGAACCTTCGCTATCTGCGAAAGAGCGTGTCGCGCCATCGCCGCCTGATGCCATCGAAGCGGCCATATCTGAGCCGGAAAATCCCTGGGCTGCGCAGGAAACCCTCGCAAAACCGCTCCCGGCGCCTGCGAAAACGGCGAAACCTTCCGCGTTCGGCGGCGTTTTCACCTCGCTGGCGCGCTGGTTTATGCAGGGAAATCCGCTGGCGAAGCTGGGCATTCTGCTCCTCTTTTTCGGTTTATCCTTCCTGTTGCGTTATACGGTTGAACACGCGCTGTTTCCGCTTGAACTGCGTCTTGTCACTGCGGCGCTGTGTGCCGTAGTGCTGCTCGCGACAGGCTGGCGTTTGCGACGCAAACAGCCGGTCTATGCGTTGATCCTGCAAGGCGGCGCGACAGGCGCGCTCTATCTGACCGTCTTTGGCGCATTTCGGCTGTGGCAAATGCTGCCGATGACGCTGGCGTTTGCGCTGTTGGTGCTGATTTGCGCCGCAAGCGTAGGGCTGGCTATTTTGCAAAAAGCGCTTAGCCTGGCGATGCTGGCCAGCCTGGGCGGTTATCTTGCGCCGCTGCTGCTGTCGACGGGCAGCGGGAACTATGTGGCGCTGTTCTCGTTCTATCTCCTGCTGTCGGCAGGCATTCTTGCCATAAGCGTCTGGCAGCACTGGCGTGAGCTTAATCTGCTGGGGTTATTATTCACTTTCGGGGTCGGCGGTCTGTGGGGCGTCAGCGACTACCAGCCTGAATACTGGCTCAACTGCCAGCTTTTCCTGATTGCCAATATCATTATTTTCGGCGTGCTGAGCGTGGCGCTGTCGCTGCGGGCGCAGGAAAAAGGCAAACATATTGTTGATGGTGTGCTGTTGTTTGCGCCGCCGCTGGTTGGGTTTGGCATGCAGTACGCCATTACCCAACATATGGATTATGGTCCGGCGCTCAGTGCGCTGGGCTACGGCGCGTTCTATATGGCGCTGGCGTGGCTGGCGCTGCGCCGCTACCCGTCGATGGGAAGGCCGCTGGTGCTGGCGGCGCTCGCGTTGGGCGGCGCGTTTACTACCCTCGCCATCCCGCTGGCGCTTTCGGCGCGCTGGACGGCAATGGCCTGGGCTCTGGAGGGGCTTGGCGTATTGTGGCTGGGTATGCAGCAACAGCAGCGGCGGATGAGCTATAGCGGCACTGCGCTCATGCTACTGGCTGTGGGCAGCGCGTTGTGGGCGCTGGCCGATGACGCCGCGCCGCTGACGGTGATGATGATCTTCGCCGTGCTGAGTTTGTGCTGGCTGGGCGGCGCGTGGCTGTGGCGCAGCGAGAAGAAGGAGGTCGGTTGGGCGCTGCTGGCGGGCGGCATCGCCTTCTGGATCGTCGCGCTGACGGGCGCCTCGCAACTGGCGCTGGCGCGTTATGCTGCCGAATGGTCTGGCGTGCTGGCGCTACTCGCCGCGTCCGCCTGGCTCTGGCGTTATCTGAGCGGGCGGCTCGCCTGGCGGGCGTTAGGTTACAGCCCCTGGCTGCTGTGGCCTGCGATGCTGCTGGCATTGCTGTACCAGATTGAAGAACGCCAGATTTTCGCCGCAGGCTGGCAAAATCTGGCGTGGTGCGTGGCGCTGCCTTGTGCGGTGCTCATGCTTTATCGTGATGATGCGCATCTGCCGCCGCGCATCTCCCGGACGCTGCATTTATCCTTGTTCTGGATGGCGCTTTTAGCGCTCGGGATGGAGCTGTTCTGGTTTGTGCAGTCGTTGCCGTGGGGAATGGACGCCTGGCGCAGCGGGTTGATGATGGCGGCGGGCGGAATCGTCATACTGCTGGTACACGCCGCGCTGCGCCGCGATTTGTGGCCGTTCAAATGCTGGCCTGCGTTGTACGGCGCGCTGGCGCTGGCGCCCGTGGCAGCGATCCTGCTGTTGCTTCTGGTGCTGGCGAATTTACAGGATGGCGTGGTTTTCCAACAGCGCTATCTGCCAGTGGTGAACCCGCTTGAGGAGGGAGCCGCTTTCGCCTTGCTGGGATTGTTCCTCCTTGCGCGTTTCTCTCGTCGTTTTCTGCCGTCGCCGTTAGCGAAATATCGCGCATGGGCGCCTGTGGTGCTGGCGGCGCTCGCATTCTGGTGGTTGAACGGAGGGCTGATGCGGGCGCTGGCGTGGTATGGCGAGGTGGCGTGGAGCATGGAGACATTGTGGCATTCGCGGTTGATCCAGACCTGCTTCGCCCTGTTCTGGATGCTGACGGCGTTAATTATGATGTTGCTCGCGACCCGTCGCCGTTCGCGGCGGGAATGGTTATGCGGCGCGGTGCTTTTGGGGACCGTCATTGTTAAGCTGATGCTGGTGGATAGCGCGCGCGGCGGCGGGCTGGCGCGTGCCATCGCTTTTATCGGCGTGGCGATCCTGGTACTTATCGTCGGGTATTTCTCACCGTTACCGCCCAAAGCAGGAGAAGAAAAATGAAATGGATGAAAGCGGTAGTCTGGAGCGCGTTGCTGAGTACGGCGTGGCCGGCGTTCAGCCGTGATGAAGCCCCGGAAACGCCGCAGGATTACGCCACCGGCATGATGCTGGAAGCGACGGGTTCATCGCCGTGGTATCGCGTTTCGCTGCCGCTGGCGCTTTACCAACAAAGCGCCTGGCCGGATTTACGCGATGTGCGGGTTTTTAACCGCCAGGGCGATACGGTGCCCTTTGCGCTGACGGCGCAAAAAACGCCGTCTGTCACGCCAGAGACGGTGGCGCTGCGGCTTTTTCCTCTGGATATGTCGCCAGTATCACCGCGGGAAGGGGAGCGCCGTGGAAGCGAATCCTTTGTCTTGCGTTCAAAGACCGGCGTGGAAATTCATCTGGAAAGCGATGATGTTAACGCGATTGGGCAGAGCTATTTACTGACTCTGCCGGAAGAGATGACGGCGGTCTTTTCGCTGGCGCAACTGCGCCTGAACTGGAACACGCCTGCGGGCAACTGGCAGGGGAAGGCGTCCGTTTATGCCAGCCGTGATTTACGTTACTGGCAACTCGTGCAAGAAGACGCGCCGCTGATGGATCTGACGCGCGATAACGATCGGCTGAAAATGGACACCATCAGCGCCAGCCTGACGCTCTCTGCGGAAGGCCGTCGCTACCTGCTGGTGATTCTCGATTCGCAAAGTCCGCCGCTGACCTTAAATAGCGTAAGCGCCATTGCGGACAGCGGAGAACCGGCATCGGAGCGTATTGCGCTGGAGGCCCACGCAAAGAAAGTGTCAGAAACAGAAGCCGTATGGCGCTGGAATCAGCCGCAGCCGCTGACGTCGCTCAGAATTGCGCTGGAAAACGAGGGCGTTTTACCGGTTGAGCTGGCATGGCGCGGCGGGGAAAAAGAGGCGTGGCGTCCGCTGACGAAAACGATCCTGTACCGCCTCGACGGGAAGCGTTCGGAGGATATTCTTCTTTCAGGTCAACAGGTTGAAGCTATCCGTATGACCACCATCAACGCCCGATTGCCGGAGACGCTGCCTGCGCTGAGCGGCGCGCGGGACAGTTATCAACTGGTGTTCAATACGCAGGGGAAAGGCCCGTATATGCTGGCCTGGGGAAACCGGGCGGCGGAAAAAGCCGATGTTGAGCTGGATATGCTGATCCCGGCGTCGCTGCGCAAAACGCAGGATGTTAACGACCTGCCCTGGGCGATGACGCAGCAGCGCGTAACGCTGGGCGGTGAGGCGCGGCTGACGGCAACGTCGGCTGCGGAGCAGCAAAGCCGCTGGAAAACGTTACTGGTGTGGGGGGCGTTGATTGCAGGCGTCGCGGTACTGTTGGTGATGGCGTGGCGAATCTGGCGCGAGGTGAAAAAGGACGGCGCGGCGTAAACGCGACATGTTTGTAGGCCCGGGAAACGGCGTGCCACCGGGCACTACGCCGGATGGTGGCGGAACGCCTTATCCGGCCTACAAAAATCCATAGGCCTGATAAGCGCAATAAAAAAGCTCGCCATAGCGAGCTTTTTTCAATTCGAGCCGATTACAGGCTGGCGACGTTTTCAGTCAGGTATTTTGCCACGCCGTCTGGGGAGGCGTTCATCCCTTCTTTGCCTTTTTCCCACTGTGCCGGGCACACTTCGCCGTGCTCTTCGTGGAACTGCAACGCGTCAACCATACGCAGCATTTCGTCGATGTTACGGCCCAGCGGCAGGTCGTTAACCACCTGGTGACGAACCACGCCGTTGGCGTCGATCAGGAAAGAACCGCGCAGGGCAACGCCCGCTTCCGGGTGCTCGATACCGTAGGCTTTCTGGATTTCACGCTTCACGTCAGCAACCATTGCGTATTTCACTGCACCGATGCCGCCTTTATCGACAGGGGTGTTACGCCATGCGTTGTGGACGAATTCAGAGTCAAAAGAAACGCCGACAACTTCTACGCCACGCGCCTGGAACTCTTCATAACGTTTGTCGAAAGCAATCAGTTCAGACGGGCAAACGAAGGTGAAATCCATCGGCCAGAAGAACAGAACGGTTGCTTTGCCGTTGGTGTGCTGTTTGAAGTTGAAGTTTTCAACGATCTCACCGCTACCCAGTACGGCGGCTGCTGTGAAGTCCGGGGCCTGACGAGTAACCAGTACCATATAAATACTCCTGCAAAGTTAAGGGGTTTGGAACGCAACGCGGGCAAGTATAGGGAGGGGAAGAGGGCAACTCAACGCGGTGCTGACAATCAATGAGACAGGTTTCACCTATCAATTTTTTGCCTGATGGCGTTACACTTATCAGGCAGCTAAAGCGACTTCTGACGCGCCTGCGCCATCATGCGCGGGTAGAAGCGCCAGAAACGTGCTTCTAACGCATCGTAGTGCGCATCCAGATCGTACCAGGAATCGCGCAGGGCATCGAGGCGTGGGCGGCGATTCGCCATCCCGTTGAGGACATTCTGGATAAAATCCATATCGCGATAACGCTCCAGCCACTTTTCCGACCACAGATAATCGTTCAGATTCACAAAACGCGGCGGCGAGTCGGGCAAAATAGTGCTGACCTGCGCATGGGCGTAGCCCACGAATGCCTGCAACGGGAAATCGGGAGATATTGTCGACCAGTGGCGCGACAGGAAGTGGTCCCACATCACATCCAGAGTGATGGGGGCTACACGACGGGTTTCGCTGCGAAACCATTCCCGCGCTTCACGCACTTCCGGCAGATTATCGGTCATGACGTCAATCCGCCGATGCATATAAATCCCTTCCACCACGTCAGGGGGAAAATTCGCCTCCGGGTTTCCCCGAACAAAATCGGCCAGTAAATTGCCGGAAAGCGAGCTGTCGGCGAGATGCGCTAAGTGCAGGTGTGCAAGAAAATTCATATCCACTTCATCCTTCAAACTGCCTCTTTGTTGGCTGCGAGTTACTCGGCCCATCCCCGGGCCTCACCCCTGCGACTTACTTGAGTAAGCGCCTGGAGACTCATTCAGTTGCCGCCTCGATACATCCTGAATGATTTTGTCTATAGCTTATATCTCTTAACTTGAGGGGTAACGGTTGCAGGGAGCGCGCCCCGGCACTAGACTACCCGCCTCTTATTTTAGTCTGAGTCAGTGTCATGCGCGTTACCGATTTTTCCTTTGAATTACCCGAATCCCTGATTGCCCACTATCCGCAGCCTGAGCGCAGTCGTTGCCGCTTGCTGTCACTGGACGGGCCGACGGGCGCGCTGACGCACGGTACTTTCACCGATCTGCTCGATAAGCTCAACCCTGGCGATCTGCTGGTCTTTAATAATACCCGCGTCATCCCGGCGCGTCTGTTTGGCCGTAAAGCCAGCGGCGGTAAGATTGAAGTGCTGGTTGAGCGGATGCTGGATGACAAACGCATTCTGGCGCATATTCGCGCTTCCAAAGCGCCGAAACCGGGCGCGGAACTGCTGTTGGGCGATGACGAAAGCATTAACGCCACCAT
This sequence comes from Citrobacter sp. CK188, assembly GCF_030333525.1. Classification (NCBI taxonomy): domain Bacteria; kingdom Pseudomonadati; phylum Pseudomonadota; class Gammaproteobacteria; order Enterobacterales; family Enterobacteriaceae; genus Citrobacter; species Citrobacter sp. CK188. The sequence continues at coordinate 122,650 of NZ_JAOWFU010000024.1, read as the reverse complement.
GACCGCGCGTCATGGCGCGCTGTTTGAAGTTGAGTTCAACGACGCGCGCCCGGTTCTGGAGATTCTCAACGCGATCGGCCATATGCCGCTGCCGCCGTACATCGACCGCCCGGATGAAGACGCCGACCGTGAGTTGTATCAGACGGTCTACAGTGAAAAACCGGGGGCCGTTGCCGCGCCAACCGCAGGTTTGCACTTTGACGATCCGCTGCTGGCCGCGCTGCGCGAAAAAGGCATTGAGATGGCGTTTGTGACGCTGCACGTCGGCGCGGGGACGTTCCAGCCGGTGCGTGTGGAGACCATTGAAGATCACATCATGCACTCGGAGTACGCCGAAGTCCCGCAGGAGGTGGTTGATGCGGTGCTGGCGGCAAAAGCGCGGGGCAATCGGATCATCGCGGTGGGCACCACCTCGGTACGCTCGCTGGAGAGTGCGGCGCAGGCGGCGAAAAACGACCTGATCGAACCGTTCTTCGGCGATACGCAAATCTTCATCTACCCAGGTTATCAATACAAAGTGATTGATGCGCTGGTGACCAATTTTCACCTGCCGGAATCGACGCTGATTATGCTGGTGTCCGCTTTTGCGGGTTATCAGCACACGATGAATGCGTACAAGGCTGCGGTAGAACAAAATTATCGCTTTTTTAGCTACGGGGACGCGATGTTTATCACGTACAATCCGCAGGCTTTGAATGAGCGTGTCGGGAAGTAGGTTCGCGGCACAGGTTTAAACGTCAGACTGTTTTTCTGGCGTATGGAGAGAAAATGAAATTCGAACTGGATACTACCGACGGACGCGCTCGCCGTGGCCGCCTGGTGTTTGATCGTGGCGTAGTGGAAACGCCTGCTTTTATGCCTGTCGGTACGTATGGCACCGTTAAAGGTATGACGCCGGAAGAAGTTGAAGCCACCGGCGCACAAATTATTCTCGGTAACACCTTCCACCTGTGGCTGCGCCCGGGTCAGGAAATCATGAAACTGCATGGCGATCTGCATGATTTCATGCAGTGGAAAGGCCCGATCCTGACGGACTCCGGCGGTTTCCAGGTGTTCAGCCTCGGCGATATTCGCAAGATCACCGAGCAGGGCGTGCATTTCCGCAACCCGATCAACGGCGATCCGATTTTCCTCGATCCTGAAAAATCTATGGAGATTCAGTACGATCTCGGTTCCGATATCGTCATGATTTTCGACGAATGTACGCCGTATCCGGCGGACTGGGACTATGCTAAACGCTCTATGGAGATGTCTTTACGCTGGGCGAAGCGTAGCCGCGACCGTTTTGATGGTTTGGGCAACAAAAATGCGCTTTTTGGCATCATTCAGGGCAGCGTTTACGAAGATTTACGCGATATCTCCGTCAAAGGTCTGGTAGAGATTGGCTTTGATGGCTACGCTGTCGGCGGTCTGGCTGTGGGTGAGCCGAAGGAAGACATGCACCGCATTCTGGAGCATGTCTGCCCGCAAATCCCGGCGGACAAACCTCGTTACCTGATGGGCGTCGGCAAACCGGAAGATCTGGTGGAAGGCGTGCGTCGCGGTATCGATATGTTTGACTGTGTTATGCCAACACGCAATGCCCGTAATGGTCACCTGTTCGTGACTGACGGCGTGGTGAAAATTCGTAATGCGAAGCATAAAAGCGACACCAGCCCGCTCGATGCCGAGTGTGATTGCTACACCTGTCGCAATTATTCGCGTGCCTACTTGCATCATCTCGACCGTTGCAACGAAATATTGGGCGCGCGACTCAACACGATTCATAACCTGCGTTACTACCAGCGTTTGATGGCGGGTTTACGCAAGGCTATTGAAGAGGGTAAATTAGAGAGCTTCGTGACCGATTTTTACCAACGTCAGGGTCGACCTGTTCCACCTTTGAACGTTGATTAATTTTAATAATGAGGGAAATTTAATGAGCTTTTTTATTTCTGATGCGGTAGCGGCAACAGGTGCTCCGGCGCAGGGCAGCCCGATGTCTCTGATTTTGATGCTGGTGGTGTTTGGTCTGATTTTCTACTTCATGATCCTGCGTCCACAGCAGAAGCGCACCAAAGAACACAAAAACCTGATGAGCTCCATCGCAAAAGGCGATGAAGTGCTGACTAACGGTGGCCTGGTGGGTCGTGTAACGAAAGTAGCGGAATCCGGCTACATCGTTATCGCGCTGAATGACACCACTGAAGTGGTTATCAAACGTGACTTCGTAGCTGCCGTTCTGCCGAAAGGCACTATGAAGGCGCTGTAATCTATTGTTTTCCCAAAGGGAACTGCCGTGTTAAACCGTTATCCTTTGTGGAAGTACATCATGCTGGTCGTCGTGATTGTCGTCGGCCTGCTTTACGCACTTCCCAACCTGTATGGTGAGGATCCGGCTGTTCAAATCACTGGCGCGCGCGGCGTCGCCGCCAGTGAGCAAACGCTGATCCAGGTCCAGAAAACGTTACAAGAAGAAAAAATTACCGCTAAGTCTGTGGCTCTGGAAGAGGGCGCTATTCTTGCGCGCTTCGACACCACCGACATCCAGCTGCGCGCCCGTGAAGCGCTGGTTGGCGTGCTGGGTGATAAATACGTCGTGGCGCTTAACCTTGCTCCGGCAACGCCTCGTTGGCTGGCGGCCATTAAAGCCGAGCCGATGAAACTTGGCCTTGACCTGCGTGGCGGCGTTCACTTCCTGATGGAAGTGGATATGGACACCGCGTTAGGTAAACTTCAGGAGCAAAATATCGATAGCCTGCGCAGCGACCTGCGTGAAAAAGGCATTCCTTATACCACTGTTCGCAAAGAAGATAACTACGGTCTGAGCATCACGTTCCGCGATAACAAAGCGCGTGATGAAGCGATCTCTTATCTGAGCGGGCGTCACCGCGATCTGGTGATTACCAGCCAGGGCAATACGGTGCTGCGTGCGGTCATGTCTGATGCGCGTCTGAGCGAAGCGCGTGAATATGCCGTTCAGCAGAACATCAACATTCTGCGTAACCGTGTAAACCAATTGGGCGTGGCTGAGCCGGTTGTCCAGCGTCAGGGTGCGGATCGCATCGTCGTTGAGCTGCCGGGTATTCAGGATACCGCGCGTGCGAAAGAGATTCTGGGCGCTACCGCGACCCTCGAATTCCGTCTGGTAAACACCAACGTTGACCAGTCTGCGGCGGCATCCGGGCGCGTACCGGGTGACTCGGAAGTGAAACAGACGCGCGAAGGCCAGCCGGTTGTGCTGTACAAACGCGTGATCCTGACCGGTGACCATATCACCGACTCCACTTCCAGCCAGGACGAATACAACCAACCGCAGGTTAACATCTCGCTGGATAGCGCAGGTGGCAACATCATGTCTAACTTCACCAAAGACAATATCGGCAAGCCGATGGCGACCTTGTTTGTGGAGTACAAAGACAGCGGTAAGAAAGATGCCAACGGTCGTGCGGTACTGGTGAAGCAGGAAGAGGTGATTAACATCGCCAACATCCAGTCTCGCCTGGGCAACAGCTTCCGTATTACCGGTATCAACAACCCGAACGAAGCCCGCCAGCTATCTCTGCTGCTGCGCGCCGGGGCGCTGATTGCGCCGATTCAGATTGTTGAAGAACGGACTATCGGCCCGACGCTGGGTATGCAGAACATCAAACAGGGCCTGGAAGCGTGTCTGGCCGGTCTGGTGGTCTCCATCCTGTTCATGATCTTCTTCTACAAGAAGTTCGGTCTGATTGCGACAAGCGCGCTGGTGGCCAACCTGGTATTGATTGTCGGTATCATGTCGCTGCTGCCGGGGGCCACGCTGAGTATGCCGGGGATTGCCGGTATTGTGCTAACCCTTGCGGTGGCGGTCGACGCCAACGTACTGATCAACGAACGTATTAAAGAAGAGTTGAGCAACGGGCGTACGGTTCAGCAGGCGATTGATGAAGGTTATAAAGGCGCGTTTAGTTCCATCTTCGATGCGAACATCACCACGCTGATTAAAGTCATCATCCTGTACGCAGTCGGCACCGGGGCAATTAAAGGGTTCGCGATTACTACCGGTATCGGTGTGGCGACGTCGATGTTTACCGCGATTGTCGGTACGCGTGCCATCGTAAACCTGTTGTATGGCGGCAAACGCATCAACAAGCTGTCAATCTGAGGAGTGCGATGTGGCACAGGAATATACTGTTGAACAATTGAACCACGGCCGTAAAGTCTATGACTTTATGCGCTGGGACTACTGGGCTTTCGGCATCTCTGGTTTCCTGCTGATTGCGGCCATCGTGGTGATGGGCGTGCGCGGTTTTAACTGGGGTCTCGATTTTACCGGTGGTACGGTTATCGAAATCACGCTGGAAAAACCGGCCGAAATGGACGTGATGCGCGATGCGCTGGAAAAAGCGGGCTTTGCCGAGCCGCTGTTGCAGAACTTCGGTAGCAGCCACGACATTATGGTGCGTATGCCGCCGACGGAAGGTGAAGACGGTGGTCAGGTGCTGGGTAGCAAGGTGCTGAGTGTCATTAACGAAGCCACCAGCCAGAACGCCGCCGTGAAGCGTATTGAGTTTGTCGGGCCGAGCGTGGGCGCCGATCTGGCGCAAACCGGTGCGATGGCGCTGATTGTCGCGCTGATCTCTATCCTCATTTATGTCGGTTTCCGCTTTGAGTGGCGACTGGCTGCGGGGGTGGTTATCGCGCTGGCGCACGACGTGATTATCACCTTAGGGATTCTGTCGTTGTTCCATATTGAGATCGACCTGACGATCGTTGCATCGTTGATGTCGGTTATCGGTTACTCGCTGAACGACAGTATCGTGGTATCTGACCGTATTCGTGAAAACTTCCGCAAAATTCGTCGCGGGACGCCTTACGAAATCTTTAACGTGTCGTTGACCCAGACGCTGCACCGTACGTTGATCACCTCCGGGACGACGTTAGTGGTGATTCTGATGCTGTACCTCTTCGGTGGTCCGGTACTGGAAGGCTTCTCTCTGACCATGCTGATCGGTGTTTCTATCGGTACGGCATCGTCGATCTACGTGGCCTCGGCGTTGGCGCTGAAGCTGGGCATGAAGCGCGAGCATATGTTGCAGCAGAAAGTTGAGAAAGAAGGGGCGGATCAGCCGTCTATTCTGCCTTAATCACGCAGTCACGTTATTACTGGAATCCCGGTCGTATGGCCGGGATTTTTTTATCGCTAAAAAAGCCTGCGGTTAAGCGGGCTTCTGCATCCTTCACGGGCAATGGGGTACGCAGAGTGTTAAACTTGCTCATAACCCTACATTCAACGCAGATACAGAGTCACTATGGCGATTATCCCTAAAAACTATACGCGGCTGGAAAACGGCTATCGTGAAAAGGCGCTCAAATTATTTCCGTGGGTATGCGGGCGATGCTCTCGCGAATTTGTTTACTCTAACCTGCGCGAATTAACCGTCCATCATATCGATCACGACCACACCAATAACCCGGAAGACGGCAGTAACTGGGAGTTGCTGTGTCTGTACTGTCACGATCATGAGCATTCGAAATATACCGAAGCCGATCAGTATGGCTCAACCGTTATTGCCGGGGAGGATGCGCAGAAAGATGTCGGCGCTGCGATGCATAACCCTTTCGCTAATCTGAAAGCGATGATGGATCAGAAGAAATAAAAAAGCACCGGCGCGTTGCGCGTTCGGTGCTCTTTCTGTGCCCGGCGCTGTGCTGGCCGGGCGGCAAATAAACAGCTTAGAAGTTGTAACCGACAACCAGGTAGCCACCCCAACCGGTAGCTTTAACCGTTTCGGATTGCCATACCGGCTGAGCGCCGTTTTCCCACTGTCCGCCGTTATGGAAGTAACGAGCCACCACAGAGTAGTGCCAGTGATCGTAGTTCAGCGCCAGGATGTGGCTGGATGCGATAGAGTTGCTGGTACGGTACTGAGAGTCGCCCAGATCGGAGCCCCAGTCAAAGTTAGTGAAACCGATGTAGCTCAGGTTACCGCCCCACAGCTCGGTGAGTGGCACGAAGTATTTCACTTTGAAACGGTAGCCATCCCACTCGTTTTCGTTATCAGCCAGGTAGTTCTGCCACTGGTACTTCGCATAGACGTTCAGAGACAGGCTCATCGGCAGACCGGTTTCGATGTCAGTACCCAGACCCATGTACCAGGTGCTCTGACGGCCAGACTTGTTACGACCCATGTCATAGATGTAGTTGTTAGCGAAGTACCACTCTTTGAACGGGCCAAAGCTCAGGTCGGCTCCGGTCAGTTTGTCGATAGAGAAACGCGGTTCAATTTCCATGAACAGCGGGGAACCGTGGTTCCAGATCCCCTTCGCGTTGGTGTTACCGCCGAAGAATACCGGCGCATCCATATAGCCGTAGAAATCGAACCAGTCTTTTTTCGCGAATGCTTCATATTCCAGATAGGTATCGTTACGGAGCTGCGGTCCGAAACGGGTATGGTAGCTGCCTACGACGTTAACGCTCTGGTGCCACCAGTCTGAAAGGTATTGCGGTTTGTCATTTTCTGCTGCGTTAACAGTAAAGGACGATGAGAGCGCCAGCACTGCACCGGCTGCAAGTAATGTTTTTTTCATATTGTATGCCACTGTTTGAAATCCCTTGAAGGGAATGAAAAAGGCGCAATTTGCGTTTCTAAATATTTCGTGTTTCTGCGGAGCCTATTATAGAAATCATTGCTCACAAAAATATGTCTTGTTTCACAGATCTATCATCTACGTAATCGATTGCGTTCACGTTTGCGTACTTTAAGCGCGGCGATTGTACTGACTTTCATGAATGTTGCCAACTTTTAGCAAAAATTGCGGTGATGTCAGGGGAGTAACAAAAAGCAGGGGAGGGATGTTGCGGAACGCACAAAACGCTCCGCCGGAGGTTTATTGATTAACAGGCTGGATATCGTGAACGCGGACAAAACCTAACTGGTCGGGCGTCAATCCGTTTAATTGTAACGGGATGTCCACATCGCTCGGCGCCAGGATGCTGGCCGGGGCGTTAATCAGTTGATTCTGGACATTCACTTCCTGATAGTTATCCGTGGTGCCCTGAATCTGCCCGTATTCGACAGTACCGCTAAACGCCGGTAACGGATCGTTGGACTCACCCTGAATACGCAGCGTCACGCGTGTGCCGTCGGCATTGGGCGCAATATTCACCAGGGACATACGCAGCGTACCGATCTGACTGTTCAGGCGGGCAGGCGTTTTTGAACCCGGCAGCAGATAGACCCCGCTGGTGGATTTCGCATTCAACATATTTTGCTGAGTAATCTTCACGGTTTCCTGGTTTAACTGCGCCATTTCCGTATTCAGCGTGCTGACGCTTTGGTTCATCTGGCGAACTTCGCTCTGCTGCGCGCAGGCGCTCAGGCTAAAGAGGCTTCCCACCAGGAGAATTCTTAGGTAACGTCTTGTCATGTAGATTATTTCCTTCATGGTCGCGATACCCTAATGGTAGATCGCAAAGGGGCGTAAGGTATCGATCCTTTGTCTCAAAAGTGCTCCGCCTTTGTTGTCGCGCCAGTTCAGGGTAAAATAGATTTCTGTTAACCACCTGGTCAGGACGCCGTATGCATTGCCCATTCTGTTTCGCCGTAGACACTAAGGTTATTGACTCTCGTCTCGTGGGTGAGGGCTCTTCCGTACGCCGCCGTCGGCAGTGTCTGGTCTGTAATGAACGTTTCACTACCTTTGAAGTGGCAGAGCTTGTTATGCCGCGCGTAGTGAAAAGTAACGATGTGCGTGAACCTTTCAACGAAGAGAAGTTGCGCAGCGGTATGCTAAGAGCGCTGGAAAAACGCCCTGTCAGCTCTGATGACGTCGAAATGGCGTTGAATCACATCAAATCACAGCTGCGAGCCACCGGGGAACGCGAAGTTCCCAGCAAAATGATTGGCAACCTGGTGATGGAGCAACTGAAAAAGCTCGATAAAGTGGCTTACATCCGCTTTGCCTCCGTCTATCGGAGTTTCGAAGACATCAAAGAATTCGGCGAAGAGATTGCTCGCCTACAGGATTAAGCCATGCTGGATGAGTTTTACATGGCGCGTGCGCTGAAGCTGGCGCAGCGCGGGCGTTTCACCACGCACCCGAACCCGAATGTAGGCTGTGTGATCGTCAAAGATGGCGAAATTGTTGGCGAAGGCTACCATCATCGCGCGGGTGAACCGCATGCTGAAGTTTATGCGCTGCGTATGGCGGGAGACAAAGCCAAAGGCGCGACCGCGTATGTCACGCTTGAACCGTGCAGCCATCATGGCCGTACGCCGCCGTGCTGCGATGCGTTGATTGCCGCTGGCGTGGCGCGGGTCGTTGCGGCGATGCAGGACCCCAATCCGCAGGTCGCGGGACGTGGGCTGTACCGTTTGCAGCAGGCGGGGATCGACGTTAGCCACGGGCTGATGATGAGCGAAACGGAACAGCTGAACAAAGGTTTCCTCAAGCGGATGCGCACCGGCTTCCCGTATGTGCAGCTCAAGCTCGGCGCATCGCTGGATGGCCGCACGGCGATGGCCAGCGGTGAAAGCCAGTGGATTACCTCCCCGCAGGCGCGGCGCGATGTGCAGCGTTTACGGGCGCAAAGCCACGCGATTCTGACCAGCAGCGCGACGGTGCTGGCTGACGACCCGGCGTTAACGGTTCGGTGGCCTGAACTGGATGCCTCAACCCAGACTCTCTATCCGCAGGAAAACCTGCGTCAGCCGATTCGCATTGTCCTCGATAGCCAAAACCGCGTGACGCCGGAGCACCGTATTGTGCAGCAGCCGGGAGAAACCTGGTTTGCCCGTACGCAGGACGATTCCCGCATCTGGCCTGAGACGGTTCGCAGCCTGCGGGTGCCGGAGCATAACGGTCATCTGGATCTGGTGGTGCTGATGATGCTGTTGGGTAAACAGCAGATTAACAGCATCTGGGTGGAGGCCGGGCCAGTGCTTGCGGGCGCGTTGTTGCAGGCGGGCGTGGTGGACGAGCTTATCGTCTATGTTGCGCCTAAACTGTTAGGAAGTGATGCGCGAGGATTATGTGTGCTGCCGGGGCTTGAGAAACTGAGCGAGGCACCCCATTTTAAATTCAACGAGATACGCCATGTAGGCCCGGATGTTTGCCTGCATTTGATTCCCGCGTAAAGGCTTCGAAATAGAGAAGCGGCGCGTCGAGTATTATGATAAAATCCGCCCCCCTGCGGGGCCATATCGAACCCGAAGGAAGAATATGAACATTATTGAAGCTAACGTTGCTACCCCGGACGCTCGCGTCGCCATCACCATTGCGCGTTTCAACAATTTTATCAATGACAGCCTGCTAGAAGGCGCGATTGACGCCCTGAAGCGTATTGGTCAGGTAAAAGATGAAAATATTACCGTGGTTTGGGTTCCTGGCGCGTATGAACTGCCGCTGGCGGCTGGCGCATTGGCAAAAACCGGTAAATATGACGCGGTGATTGCGCTGGGTACAGTGATTCGTGGCGGTACCGCGCACTTTGAATATGTGGCTGGCGGTGCAAGCAACGGCCTGGCGCACGTCGCCCAGGACAGCGAAATCCCGGTAGCCTTTGGTGTTCTGACCACTGAAAGTATTGAACAAGCCATTGAACGTGCTGGCACTAAAGCTGGCAACAAAGGTGCGGAAGCCGCACTGACCGCGCTTGAAATGATTAATGTATTGAAAGCCATCAAGGCCTGATTTTTGTAAGGGGAAATCCGTGAAACCTGCTGCTCGTCGCCGCGCTCGTGAGTGTGCCGTTCAGGCGCTCTACTCCTGGCAGTTGTCCCAGAACGACATCGCTGATGTTGAATACCAGTTCCTGGCGGAACAGGACGTAAAAGATGTCGACGTTCTGTATTTCCGTGAACTGCTGTCCGGGGTGGCGACTAACAGCGCGTACCTGGACGGATTGATGAAACCGTACCTATCTCGTCTGCTGGAAGAGCTGGGTCAGGTAGAAAAAGCTGTGCTGCGTATTGCGCTGTTTGAACTGTCTAAACGTAGCGATGTGCCATATAAAGTGGCCATCAACGAAGCGATTGAACTGGCGAAGACCTTCGGTGCCGAAGACAGCCACAAGTTCGTCAACGGCGTACTGGACAAAGCAGCACCTGTGATTCGCCCCAACAAAAAGTAATCTCCAGGTCGGCTGGTGGCGGGATGTATTCCCGCTATCTCCGGCCTTTTCTTTTTTTCTGCTGAGGCATAACGTATGGCATGCGGCGAGTTCTCCCTGATTGCCCGTTATTTTGACCGTGTTAGAAGCTCTCGTCTCGACGTCGAAACCGGTATCGGTGACGATTGCGCTCTCCTGAATATTCCTGAAAAACAGACGCTGGCGATCAGTACCGATACGCTGGTGGCGGGCAACCATTTCCTGACTGATATCGATCCTGCCGATCTGGCCTGGAAAGCGCTGGCGGTTAACTTAAGCGATCTGGCGGCGATGGGGGCCGATCCGGCCTGGCTGACGCTGGCCCTGACTCTGCCGGACGTTGACGAAGCGTGGCTGGAAGCGTTTAGCGACAGCCTGTTTGACCTGCTGAATTACTACGATATGCAGCTGATTGGCGGCGACACCACGCGTGGGCCGCTGTCGATGACGCTGGGTATTCATGGCTATGTGCCCGTGGGACGCGCGCTCAAGCGTTCCGGGGCAAAACCTGGCGACAGGATTTACATCACCGGCACGCCGGGGGACAGCGCCGCTGGGCTGGCGATTTTACAGCATCGCTTACAGGTGGCGGATGCGAAAGACGCAGACTACTTGATTAAGCGGCACCTGCGCCCGACGCCGCGTATTTTGCAGGGGCAAGCTCTGCGCGACCTGGCGAATGCGGCGATCGATCTTTCCGATGGCCTGATTTCTGATTTGCGGCATATCGTTAACGCCAGCGGCTGTGGTGCGCGGGTGGATGTGGATGCGCTGCGGTATTCTGAGGCGGTTACCCGTCATGTTGATCCCGGGCAGGCGCTGCGCTGGGCGCTTTCCGGCGGTGAAGATTATGAATTATGCTTCACTGTACCGGAGTTGAACCGTGGCGCGCTGGATGTGGCGCTGGGGAATCTTGGCGTACCGTTTACCTGCATCGGACAAATGAGTGCGGATGTGGAAGGCATCAGCTTCATGCGTGACGGAAAGCCTGTCACTTTTGACTGGAAAGGATATGACCATTTTGCCACGCCATAAAGATGTTGCCAAAAGTCGGCTGAGCCTGCGTAACCCGTGGCACTTGCTGGCTACCGGGTTTGGCAGCGGCCTCAGCCCGATTATTCCGGGAACAATGGGGTCGTTAGCGGCGATCCCATTCTGGTATCTGATGACATTTCTGCCCTGGCAGCTCTACTCGCTGGTGGTGATGTTGGGGATCTGTATTGGCGTTTATCTTTGCCACCGAACGGCGAAGGATATGGGCGTTCACGATCACGGTAGCATTGTCTGGGATGAGTTTATCGGGATGTGGATCACCCTGATGGCGCTCCCTACGATGGACTGGCAGTGGGTTGCCGCCGGATTTGTGATTTTCCGTATTCTGGATATGTGGAAACCCTGGCCGATTCGCTGGTTCGACCGTAACGTACACGGCGGAATGGGAATAATGGTTGACGATATCGTCGCAGGGGTTATTTCCGCCGGTCTGCTTTATTTCATTGGGCACCATTGGCCCATCGGATTGTTTTAAACCTGTAGGCCGGATGGCGGCATACATGCCTTATCCGGCCTACATGCTCATCGGGCAATATTATTTAAACCCGACCACCGGATGCTGTTTATACGGCGTTTCCAGCTCGGCAATCTGCTCTGGCTTCAACGTCAAATCCACCGCGCCGAGCAACTCATCCAACTGTTCTTCCCGCGATGTACCGATAATCGGCGCAGCGATGCCTGGTTTACTCAATAGCCATGCCAGCGCCACCTGCGCACGCGTTGCGCCAAGATCCTCACTGACGCCCGTCAGACGCTCTGCAATCCGTGCGTCATTCTCATCGCTCTCGCTGTACAGCGTCTTGCCGAACTCATCGGATACCGAACGTGCGGTGGTTTCTCCCCACGGGCGCGTCAGTCGTCCTCGTGCCAGCGGGCTCCACGGAATCACCGCGATCCCTTCGTGATAGCACAGTGGCAGCATTTCGCGCTCTTCTTCGCGATAGATGAGATTGTAATGATCCTGCATACTGACAAACTGCGCCCAGCCGTGCTGTTTTTGCAGCGCCAGCGCCTGGGCAAACTGCGCGGCGTGCATGGAGGAGGCGCCGATATAGCGCGCCTTACCGGCTTTCACCACATCATTCAGCGCTTCCAGCGTCTCTTCTATCGGCGTGTTGTAATCCCAGCGATGAATTTGCAGGATATCCACATAGTCCATACCCAGACGTTTCAGACTGTCATCAATGGAACGCAGGATTTGCGCGCGGGATAATCCTTCTGGCAGGTCGCCGACGCGATGAAAAACTTTGGTGGCGACCACCACCTCTTCGCGGCGGGCGAAATCACGCAGCGCGCGACCCACAATCTCTTCGCTGCTGCCTGCGGAATAGCTATTGGCGGTATCAAAAAAGTTAATACCGCCTTCAAGCGCGCGCTTAATGATGGGGCGGCTGCTTTCTTCCGGTAGCGTCCAGGCGTGATTGCCGCGATCCGGTTCACCGAACGTCATGCAGCCCAGACAAAGGCGAGAAACCCGTAGATCTGTTTTTCCTAAGGTGTTGTATTGCATTGTTCCGCTCCTGTTATACCCGTTATTGATTAAGCATAGCAGGAGCGGGGAGGGGATTATGCCAGCCAGTCCTTGATTTTGGCCTCAATTCCGGCGGCATCCAGACCGAGTTCCGCGCGGGCCTCGTCCTGTGTACCCTGCGGGATAAAGAAGTCCGGCAGGCCGATATTCAGTACCGGAACGACTTTACGATGCGCCATCAGCACTTCGTTAACGCCGCTGCCTGCGCCGCCCATAATGGCGTTCTCTTCAAGCGTGATCAGCGCTTCGTGACGCTCAGCCATCTCCAGAATCAACGTTTCATCCAGCGGCTTCACAAAGCGCATATCGACTAAGGTCGCGTTCAGGGATTCGGCGACTTTTGCCGCTTCCGGCAGTAGCGTACCAAAGTTCAGAATCGCCAGTTTTTCACCCTGACGTTTGACGAGTCCTTTGCCGATCGGCAGTTTTTCCAGCGGCGTCAGTTCCACGCCAACGGCGTTGCCACGCGGATAACGCACTGCCGTTGGGCCATCGTTATAGTGATAGCCGGTGTACAGCATCTGGCGGCACTCGTTTTCATCGCTCGGCGTCATAATGACCATTTCCGGGATGCAGCGCAGGTAAGAGAGATCGAACGCGCCCTGGTGCGTCTGCCCGTCAGCGCCGACGATACCGGCGCGGTCGATAGCAAACATTACCGGCAGTTTTTGGATCGCGACGTCATGCAGCACCTGATCGTAGGCGCGTTGCAGGAAGGTGGAGTAGATCGCCACGATCGGCTTATAACCACCGATCGCCAGACCGGCGGCAAAGGTCACTGCATGCTGCTCGGCAATCGCCACGTCAAAGTAGCGGTCGGGGAATTTACGTGAAAACTCCACCATGCCGGAACCTTCGCGCATTGCCGGGGTGATTGCCATCAGCTTGCTGTCTTTGGCGGCGGTTTCGCACAGCCAGTCGCCGAAGATCTTTGAATAGCTCGGCAGGCCGCCGCTGCTTTTTGGCAGGCAGCCGCTGGACGGATCGAATTTTGGCACCGCGTGGAAGGTGATCGGATCTTTTTCCGCCGGTTCATAGCCACGACCTTTTTTGGTCATGATATGCAGGAACTGCGGGCCTTTCAGATCGCGCATGTTCTTCAGCGTGGTAATCAGCCCCAGCACGTCGTGACCATCGACCGGGCCGATATAGTTAAAGCCCAGCTCTTCAAACAGCGTGCCTGGCACGACCATGCCTTTGATATGTTCTTCGGTGCGTTTGAGCAGCTCTTTGATAGGCGGCACGCCGGAGAACACTTTCTTCCCGCCTTCACGCAGGGACGAGTAGAGCTTGCCGGAAAGCAGCTGCGCCAGGTGGTTGTTCAGCGCGCCGACGTTTTCCGAGATCGACATTTCGTTGTCGTTGAGAATGACCAGCATGTCCGGCTTGATATCGCCCGCGTGGTTCATCGCTTCGAACGCCATCCCGGCGGTGATCGCCCCGTCGCCAATGACGCAAACGGTGCGACGGTCTTTGCCTTCTTTTTCTGCGGCGACCGCAATGCCAATACCTGCGCTAATGGAGGTAGAGGAGTGGCCGACGCTCAGTACGTCGTATTCGCTTTCACCGCGCCACGGGAAGGGGTGCAAACCGCCTTTCTGACGAATGGTGCCTATTTTATCACGACGCCCGGTGAGAATTTTGTGCGGATAAGCCTGATGCCCCACGTCCCAGATTAACTGGTCAAACGGGGTGTTATAGACATAGTGCAGCGCCACGGTGAGCTCCACCGTGCCCAGCCCGGAGGCGAAATGTCCGCTGGAACGACTGACGCTGTCGAGTAAATAGCGGCGCAGTTCGTCGCAGAGTTTCGGCAGACTCTCTTTTGGTAGCAGGCGTAACTCCGAAGTGGAGTCGACCAGTGCCAGGGTCGGGTATTTGGCTATATCAAAACTCATCAGAGGCCTATTAAGTAAGACTTGTTGTTTGTTTATTTATCACGCTGGATTATGTAGTCCGCTAGCGCTTCCAGTGCCGAGGTATCGAGTGAGAGGTCTGCCAGCTGCGTTAACGACTGGCGGGCGTCTTCGATCAGATCCCGGGCTTTATTCCGGGCTTGCTCAAGGCCCAGAAGTGCAGGGTAGGTACTTTTGCCAAGTTGCTGGTCAGCACCCTGACGTTTACCCAACGTTGCAGTATCGCCCACCACATCCAGAATGTCATCCTGGACCTGGAAGGCAAGGCCGATACTTTCTGCGTACTTATCGAGTATCGGCAAGGCGTTTCGTCCGTTTTCTCCGGCACTTAGCGCGCCAAGACGAACCGCAGCGCGAATCAGCGAGCCCGTTTTATGACGATGGATACGCTCCAGCGCCTCCAGCGGCACCCGTTTCCCTTCGGCATCAAGATCCAACGCCTGGCCACCGCACATTCCGGCGATGCCGCTGGCGTTCGCCAGTTCAGAAATCATAGCAATGCGGTCGCGGTCGGCCACTTCCGGCATCGGGGCATCGCTGATGATAGAAAACGCCAGCGTTTGCAGGGCATCTCCGGCCAGAATGGCATTCGCTTCGCCAAATTTGACGTGGCAGGTCGGCAGACCGCGACGCAGGTCGTCGTCGTCCATCGCGGGTAAATCGTCATGAATCAACGAATAAGCGTGAATGCACTCAACGGCGGCTGCCGGGGCATCCAGCGTGGACAGGCTTACGCCAAACATCCTGCCCGTTGCGTAAACCAGGAACGGGCGCAGACGTTTACCGCCTAATAATGCGCCATACTGCATGGTTTCGACCACGGGAGTGTTCTGAAAGGGCAGTGGTGCGATAAAACGGCTCAGCGCCTGGTTGGCCTGCTCGACGCAGGCCTGTAGCTGCTGCGAAAAATCCATTTACTCATTATCCGGTGTAAAAGGCTCAGGAGATGCATCTTCATTGTCAGACAGCAGAATCTGCACACGCTGCTCGGCCTGTTGCAACTTTGCCTGCCCCTGACGCGCCAGCTGCACGCCACGTTCAAATTCGTTCAGCGCCTCTTCCAGCGGCAGGTCGCCGCTTTCCAGACGGGTAACAATCTGTTCCAGCTCGCTCAGCGCTGTTTCAAAGCTGGCGGGCGCCTCATTTTTCTTCGGCATAATGAATATCTGACTCTCAATATTTTCAGCTCTGATATGGTAACGGACTCAGAGCAATTATCAAATAACGCGCAATGTGCACAGGACGACCATGATGGTGGTATACTTCCGCGCCTGGATGCAGCTCCATGTATGGGCTGCTGTACTCTTTTCTCCACGACAAGCCTTGATGCTTGCTTAAGAACCATTGCCGCCATGAAGTTTATCATTAAATTGTTCCCGGAAATCACTATCAAAAGCCAATCTGTGCGTTTGCGCTTTATAAAAATTCTGACCGGGAACATCCGTAACGTGTTAAAGCACTACGATGAGACCCTCGCCGTTGTTCGCCACTGGGATAACATTGAAGTTCGCGCCAAAGATGAAAATCAACGCCTGGCGATTCGCGACGCGCTGACCCGTATTCCGGGCATCCACCATATTCTCGAAGTCGAAGATGTGCCGTTCACTGATATGCACGATATCTTTGAGAAAGCGCTGGTGCAGTATCGCGATCGGCTTGAGGGCAAAACCTTCTGTGTGCGCGTTAAACGTCGTGGTAAGCATGAGTTTAGCTCCATTGAGGTGGAACGTTACGTCGGCGGCGGTTTAAATCAGCATATTGAATCGGCGCGCGTGAAGCTGACCAACCCGGATGTGACGGTACATCTGGAAGTGGAAGACGATCGTCTGCTGCTGATTAAAGGCCGTTACGAAGGTATCGGCGGTTTCCCGATCGGCACCCAGGAAGATGTCCTGTCGCTGATCTCCGGCGGTTTTGACTCCGGCGTTTCCAGCTATATGCTGATGCGTCGCGGCTGCCGCGTACACTACTGCTTCTTTAACCTCGGCGGCGCGGCGCATGAAATCGGCGTTCGCCAGGTGGCGCATTACCTGTGGAACCGCTTTGGCAGTTCGCATCGCGTGCGTTTTGTCGCCATCAACTTTGAACCGGTGGTCGGCGAGATCCTCGAAAAAGTCGATGACGGTCAGATGGGCGTGGTGCTGAAGCGCATGATGGTGTGCGCGGCGTCGAAAGTGGCAGAGCGCTACGGCGTACAGGCGCTGGTGACGGGGGAAGCGCTGGGGCAGGTCTCCAGCCAGACGCTGACTAACCTGCGTCTTATCGACAACGTTTCCGATACGCTGATCCTGCGCCCGCTGATCTCTTACGACAAAGAGCACATCATCAACCTGGCGCGCCAGATTGGTACGGAAGATTTTGCCCGCACGATGCCAGAATACTGCGGCGTTATTTCGAAAAGTCCGACGGTGAAAGCGATCAAGGCGAAGATTGAAGCGGAAGAAGAGCACTTCGACTTTAGCATTCTCGATAAAGTGGTTGAGGAAGCGAGCAATGTCGATATTCGCGAAATCGCCCAACAGACCGGGCAGGACGTGGTGGAAGTGGAAACCGTCAGCGGCTTTGGCCCGAACGACGTGATTCTGGATATTCGCTCCGTTGATGAGCAGGATGACAAACCGCTGAAAATCGAAGGCGTGGATGTGGTTTCTCTGCCGTTCTACAAGCTGAGCACGAAGTTTGGCGATCTTGACCAGAGCAAAACCTGGCTGCTGTGGTGTGAGCGCGGCGTGATGAGCCGTTTGCAGGCGCTCTATCTGCGTGAGCAGGGCTTCCAGAATGTGAAGGTGTATCGTCCGTAATTGTTAGCATGATTGCAGGCCTGATATGCATCGCGCTATCAGGCGCAACGTATTGCCGGATGACGGCGTAACCGCCTTATCCGGCCTACGCACCGCCATCCGGCGCTATTCGTAGTAATTATAAATTCCCGCCGCCATCACCAGCTGTGACGCCACTTCATGGGCTTTTTCACGGCCAACCAGCAGATCGATAATTTTCAGTCCGAAGTCAATCGACGTCCCTGGCGCCTGGCTGGTCAGCAGCTTCACGCGCGGGTCCCACACCACACGTTTATCCTGCCACTGTTCGGCGGGAATGTTGTCTTTCAACGCCGGGAAGCCGGTCATGTTGCCGATGGGAAAGATATCGTGCGGAACGAGAACCGTGGCGGCCGCTGCGCAAATCGCGGCGACAATACGCCCGGAACGGTGGAACTGCTTAACGGTTTCGACCAGCAACGGGCTGTCGCGAAAACACTCCGCGCCCTTAATGCCGCCAGGCAATACAATGATGTCGTAATCGCCGTCGGCCACCTCGACCAGCGGCGCATCCGCCAGCAGTTTTACGCCACGCGAACAGACAATGGTGAGATTTCCGTCGCTGGCGACGCTCGCGGTCGTGACCTGAATACCGCCACGAACCAGCAGATCGATAGTGGTGACCGCTTCGGTCTCTTCACTACCAGGGGCGAGGCATACCAGTGCCGATGCGCTCATACTCACTCTCCTTTCGCTTTACCATTTCAAACAGACGGGCATTTTCCGGGACGGCGATGCCATGCGCGCGGGCGCGTTTTAACAAATAACCCGTAATATAGTCGATCTCGGTATGACGCAGGGCACGCATGTCCTGCAACATAGACGAGATATTTTCTGCCGTACTCTCAATCACTTGATCGACATAATAACGTAAATCGTCCGCCGACGTATGGTGTCCTTCGCGCTCGATAACCGCAGCGACCTCCTGACATATCGCCATTACCGCTTCCGGGTGGTGGCGTAATTCGCCGTTGGGGCAGTCCCATAGCGCGGTAAGGGGATTAATCGCACAGTTTACCGCCAGTTTGCGCCACATCTCTGCGCGAATGTTGTTGTGCCAGGCGACGTCAGGCAGCACGCCCTGCAAAATATCGGCCAGATAGCTGTAGTCCCCGTCCTGCTCACGCGCCGGGCCAATATGGGTAGTGCCGTTGGCGACATGAATGATGACATTCCCGTCGCGTCTGGCGGCATGCGTCGTGGTGCCCATCAGTAACGGCTGCGGGATGTTTTGCAACTCTTCGATTGTGCCCATCCCGTTGTGAATCAGCAGGATCGGCGTGGTTTCAGGCAGAATGGCAACCAGACCTCTTACGGCATCGTAGACCTGCCAGGCTTTCAGCGTGACCAGCAGCAGATCGCTGTTGGCCAGAAAATCAGGATCGTTCGCCGTCAGGGATTCGTTAAATATTGAACCGTCCGTCTCTATCAGATTCACGCTGCAATAGGGTTGCGGTACGCGCAGCCAACCCTGTACTTCATGTCCATGTTTGCACAGCGCTGTAAGCCAAAGTTGCCCTAAGGCTCCGCATCCCAGTACGGTAATTTTCATTGTTCCTCCTCACCTGCAACAGCGCCAAGTGTTATGGCCTAAGTATAGCGCCATCAGCTAAGCTTCTCGTTATGTCTCGTTACGGGTATTATGCTTCGCATCAAAAACGAAGGGAGAGGAAAAGATGCCATCTTTCGATATTGTCTCTGAAGTCGATCTTCAGGAAGCGCGTAACGCAGTAGATAATGCGACTCGCGAAGTTGAATCACGCTTTGATTTTCGTGGCGTTGAGGCCACGTTTGAATTAAACGACGCGAACAAAACCATCAAAGTACTGAGCGAATCGGATTTCCAGGTGAATCAGCTACTGGATATTCTGCGCGCGAAGCTGCTCAAGCGCGGCATTGAAGGCAGTTCGCTGGATGTGCCGGAAGCGTTCGTCCACAGCGGTAAAACCTGGTTTGTGGAAGCGAAGCTGAAGCAGGGCATTGAAAGCGCGGTTCAGAAGAAGATCGTGAAGCTGATTAAAGACAGCAAGCTGAAAGTGCAGGCGCAAATTCAGGGGGAAGAGATCCGTGTGACCGGAAAATCCCGTGACGATCTGCAATCCGTCATGGCGCTGGTGCGCGGCGGGGATTTGGGACAGCCGTTCCAGTTCAAAAACTTCCGCGATTAAGTTGTGATGCCTGATGGCGCTGCGCTTATCCGGCCTACGGACAATGCGGTCTTGTAGGCCGGATAAGGCGGTAGCCGCCATCCGGCACTTCTCACGCCAGCCTGATCGCCTGCTCAACCTCAAAACGGTTGGTCACTTTGCTGTCGATCTTCACATAGGCGGAATGCTCTTTCTCTGCGATCAGTACCTCACTCACACCTTCAGTCGCCAGCAGACGCTGTTTTAGCGCGTCATCGGCGGCAATCTCCGGCGGAATTTCCACGCGTAAGCTGCTGACATACGGCGGTTCTTTCATCGTACTTGCTACCGCCAGCCAGACGACGGTCAGCAATGCGCCAGCCAGAAATACCGCCTGACCGCCGAACAGACCATTCACCCAGCCGCCCAGCGAGCCGCCAATCGCGACGCCGAGGAACTGGCTGGTGGAGTAAACGCCCATCGCAGTGCCCTTATAACCGGCAGGAGACTCTTTGCTGATCAGCGAGGGGAGGAGGGCTTCCATCAGGTTAAAAGCGAGGAAGAACAGCTGTACCCCGGCAATTAACCCCCAGAAGTGCACGCCTGCGCCCCACAGCACGACTTCGGCAATCAGTATCAACGCGACGCACAGCAGAAAGACCCGCTTCATCCGGCGTTTGACTTCGGCGTAGATAATGAACGGGACTACGGAGCCAAATGAGATCAGCATTGTGACCAGATAAATCTTCCAGTGTTCGGCGGCGGGGAAACCGGCAGCGGCAAGCTGGCCGGGGAGGGCGACGAAGGTCGACATCAGCAGAATATGCAGACACATGATGCCGAAGTTAAGCTTCAACAGCTTAGGTTCGGCCAGCACTTTGCTGAAACTGCCTTTCACCATGCCGGATTCACGGTTCAATACGTGGGTCGTGCTGTTAGGGACAACCCAAACGGTCAGGGCGATGCCGAGCGCGGCGAGTGCGGCAATCATCCAGAACAGGGCGTTCAGCCCCAGTTTGTGGGTGACGATCGGCCCAAGCACCATCGCAATGGCGAAGGTAATACCAAAACTGACGCCGATAAACGCCATCGCTTTGGTTCGGTTTTGCTCGCGGGTTAAGTCAGACAGCAGCGCCATGACGGCGGCGGCGATTGCGCCAGAGCCTTGCAGCGCGCGGCCAAGAATAATCCCCCAGATGGAGTCAGACAGCGCGGCGATCACGCTACCCAGCACGAACACGGCCAGACCGCCGATAATTAACGGCTTACGCCCGACGCGGTCTGAGAGTAACCCAAAGGGGATCTGGAAAACGGCTTGCGCCAGGCCGTAAATACCGATAGCAATGCCGATCAAGGCTTCGCTGGCGCCCTGAAGCGCCATACCATAGGTGGTCAGAACCGGCAGGACCATAAACATGCCAAGCATGCGCAAAGAAAATACAGTCCCTAAACCCCAGGTGGCGCGCAACTCACCCGGCGTCATTTTGTAATCGTTCATTCCCACCTCTGTATAAAATCCGCGACTAGTGTAAAGCGGTAAACGGGTGGGGTAAATACGTGCTTAATGAACAAATGTTGCGTTTGTGAGGGGGATTTTATCAGGCAATAAAATGCCGGATAAGGCGTAAGCCACTATCCGGCAGAAGATTTGTTGCGGGGCGGGTGTTACCAGACCGAAGCCAGCAGGCTGTGTGAGTCCGGCACCATAAAGTCGACGGACATCATCACGCTTAACGCAGTGATGGCAATGATGGAAAAGCCGAACAGCTTACGCGCCCAGACTTTGTCATCTTCCACTTTGTAACCGCGCAGGGCCATACCGAGCCACCAGACGCTCACGGCTGCCGCGACCACCAGATATTTATATCCGGCATAGCCGCCCAGGGAGAGCATCAGCGTCGCAACGGCGAAGGCGATGATGTACAGCGTGATATGGTTCTTCGCCACAGAGATGCCTTTCACCACCGGCAGAACCGGAATGTTGGCAGCCTGATAATCCTTGAAGCGGAAAATCGCGATGGCGTAAGAGTGCGGCATCTGCCACAGGCTAAAGATCGCCAGCAGAATCAGCGCGCCGCTGTCGAATTCGCCCGTTACGGCGCAGTAGCCAATCACCGGCGGCGCAGCGCCGGAGAGAGAACCAATCAGCGTGCCGTAAACGGAGTGGCGTTTCATGTACAGACTATAAATGCCGACATACACCACGAAGCCCATCACCCCCAGCCAGCAGGCCAGAGGATTCGCGCCAAACCACAGCAGCATAAAGCCAGCAATACCCAGCAAGGTGGCGTACACCAGCGAGACAGCAGGAGAAATCAGGCCTTTGACCAGCACCCGATTCTTGGTCCTTTCCATCTTCCTGTCGATATCCCTGTCGATGTAGTTGTTAAATACACAACCCGACGCCACAACCAGTGACACCCCGACCAGCGTATAGATAAACAGGGGATAGTCGATGCTGCCTTTAGAAGCCAGCAGGAATCCCCCAATCACCGAGATCAGGTTGCCAAAGATGATGCCTGGTTTCGTTACTTGCAGGTATTGCTTAAACATCATAACCGCCGCTCTTAGTGCATCATCATATTGTAGTTCAGGTTCCACATAATCCAGATGGAGCCCACCACCAGAATGGCAATGATCAGCACGGTAAAGACAAAGGCCGTCATGTTCCAGCCTTCGTCTGATTTCGTATTCATGTGCAGGAAGCACACCAGATGCACCAGAATCTGCACCACTGCCATCGCCAGGATAGTCCCCAGAATCACGGCCGGGGAACCTGTACCCGTCATCACCATCCAGAACGGAATGACCGTCAGGATGATCGACAGAATAAAACCTGTCATGTAAGTTTTTACGCTGCCGTGGGACGCGCCGCTGTGATCGGTAGAATGACTCATTACATCGCCCCCATCAGATAAACAACAGTGAACACACAGATCCACACCACATCCAGGAAGTGCCAGAACAGGCTCAGGCACATGATGCGGGTACGGTTAGTGCTGGTCAGGCCGCGACGGGCGATCTGCACCATCAGCACCGCCATCCAGATAAGACCGGAGGTGACGTGCAGACCGTGCGTACCGACCAGCGCGAAGAACGCAGACAGGAAGCCGCTGCGATCCGGGCCCATGCCTTCAACAATCAGGTGATGGAATTCGTAGATTTCCATCCCGATAAATCCGGCACCAAACAAGAAGGTCAACGCCAGCCAGGAGACAACCTGGCTCTTGTTATCCTTGTGCATGGCGATAGCCGCCATGCCGTAGGTGATGGAGCTGAACAACAGCAGGAAAGTTTCAACCAGAACGAACGGCAGTTCAAAAATGTCCTTACCTGTCGGGCCGCCTGCGGTGCCGTTCACCAGAACGGCATAGGTTGCGAACAGAATAGAGAACAGAATGCAGTCGCTCATCAGG
Organism: Citrobacter sp. CK188; assembly: GCF_030333525.1. Classification (NCBI taxonomy): domain Bacteria; kingdom Pseudomonadati; phylum Pseudomonadota; class Gammaproteobacteria; order Enterobacterales; family Enterobacteriaceae; genus Citrobacter; species Citrobacter sp. CK188. The sequence continues at coordinate 99,675 of NZ_JAOWFU010000024.1, read as the reverse complement.
TAGATCCAAAATCCGAAGATTTTGGTCTGGCCTGCATCGTGGTGCCCGTGTTCATGCGCGTGGGCAGTCGCGTGCGTTTGCGCTAAAGTATCAGTTGCCATTTTTCAGCCCTGCCTTAGAAATCTCATCGAAATGCTGGTTTTCCAGTTTTTCGACTTCCGGGACTGGTACGTAGTAGTCCACGTCCTCGTCAAAGCTCTTAACAATCCAGCTGATGATCATGCCTGCGAAGCTTGCAATCGCCAGCCACCAGATATGCCAGATCATGGCGAAACCAAAAATAGTGGAGAAGGCGGCGATAACGATGCCCGCACCGCTGTTTTTCGGCATATGAATTTCTTCATAATGCGCAGGCTGTTTGTACGCTTCGCCTTTTTCTTTCATTTCCCAGAAGGCATCACGCTCGTGAACGTGCGGCACAACGGCAAAGTTATAGAACGGAGGCGGAGAAGAGGTTGCCCACTCCAGCGTACGCGCGCCCCACGGGTCGCCGGTCAGGTCGCGGTTCTGCTCGCGGTCGCGAATAGAAACGAAGATCTGAATCAGCTGGCACAGGATGCCCAGTGCAATCAGCGCGGCGCCACAGGCGGCAATCAGCAGCATTGGATGGAACTGCGGGTCAATCTGCTGGCTGAGACGACGGGTCATCCCCATGAAGCCCAGCACGTACAGCGGCATAAACGCCACGAAGAAGCCGATGATCCAGAACCAGAATGCGCGTTTACCCCAGGTCTCGTTCAGCGTGAAGCCGAACGCTTTCGGCCACCAGTAGGTCATACCGGCGAAGCACCCGAAGACCACACCGCCGATGATAACGTTATGGAAGTGCGCAATCAGGAACAGGCTGTTGTGCAGAACGAAGTCCGCGCCCGGAACCGCCAGCAGAACGCCAGTCATACCGCCGACCGAGAAGGTCACGATAAAGCCGATCGTCCACAGCATCGCTGAGTGGAAGACGATACGCCCCTGGTACATGGTGAACAGCCAGTTGAAGATCTTAACCCCGGTCGGGATTGCGATAATCATCGTGGTAATACCGAAGAAGGCGTTTACGTTCGCGCCCGCACCCATGGTGAAGAAGTGGTGCAGCCAAACGATGAACGACAGAACGGTGATACACACGGTCGCCCAAACCAGCGAGGTGTAACCAAACAGGCGTTTACGCGAGAAGGTTGCAGCGATTTCGGAGAACACCCCGAAGACCGGCAGAACCAGGATGTACACTTCCGGGTGGCCCCAGGCCCAAATCAGGTTGATGTACATCATCATGTTGCCGCCCATATCGTTGGTAAAGAAATGGGTGCCCAGATAGCGATCCAGGGTCAGCAGCGCGATGGTGACAGTCAGAATTGGGAAGGAGGCGATAATCAGGATGTTCGCGCACAGCGATGCCCAGGTAAATACCGGCATCTTGAACATGGTCATGCCCGGCGCACGCATCTTCAGAATCGTCACGAAGAAGTTGATACCGGTCAGCGTCGTACCGATACCGGATAGCTGGAGACTCCAGATCCAGTAATCGACCCCGACACTCGGACTGTACTCTATTCCCGAGAGCGGCGGATAAGCCAGCCAGCCGGTCTGTGCGAACTCACCAACGCCCAGAGACAGGTTAACCAGGATAACGCCGACAACGGTGAACCAGAAGCTCAGGTTGTTCAGGAACGGGAACGCAACGTCACGCGCGCCGATCTGCAACGGAACCACCAGGTTCATCAGACCGATAACGAATGGCATTGCCACGAAGAAGATCATGATCACGCCGTGAGCGGTGAAGATCTGATCGTAGTGATGCGGCGGCAGGAAGCCCGCTTCACCCGCAGAAGCCAGCGCCTGCTGGCTACGCATCATGATGGCGTCGGCAAAGCCGCGTATCAACATAACAATTGCGACGATGACATACATGATGCCAAGACGCTTGTGGTCAACCGAAGTAAGCCACTCTTTCCATAGGTAGGTCCACTTACCGAAGTAAGTGATCAAGGCTAAAAGCGCCAGACCCCCGACGATAATGGCAGCGATCGTAACCATGACGATAGGTTCATGGAACGGGACTGCATCCAGTGTCAATTTTCCGAACATCGTTTTCTTCCTCGGCCCCTTAGTGAGCGGATTCCGCGTGGCTCATGTCCATGCCTTCCATGCCTTCATGCGAGCTGTGCTCACCTTCCGGTTGGCTCATGTCCATGCTCTTACCGTGAGCCATAAATTTGTTAATGACGTCTTTAAACAAATCCGGTTTCACGTTGGAGAAATATTCCACCTGGTTGTATTCGCTTGGCGCAGCCACTTTCTCGAACGCAGCCATGTCGCTCATGGTGTTCGGTGACTGTTTAGCTTTAGCAACCCACTGGTCGAATGTGGCGCGGTCCGGCGTGGCGATAGCTTTGAACTTCATACCGGAGAAACCAGGGCCGCTATAGCTTGCGGAAATACCATCATAGGTACCGGCTTCGTTGGCGATCAGATGCAGTCGAGTCTGCATACCGGCCATGGCATAAATCTGGCTACCCAGACGCGGGATAAAGAAGGAGTTCATCACGGAGTTGGAGGTCACTTTGAAATAAACCGGAGTGTTCGCCGGGAAGGCGATTTCATTCACGGTTGCAATGCCCTGTTCCGGGTAGATGAAGAACCATTTCCAGTCCATGGAAACCACTTCGATGGTAATGGGCTTCTCGTCATGCGCCAGCGGCTTGCTTGGCTCAAGAGCGTGAGTGGTTTTCCAGGTAAGTACAGCAAGGAAAATGATGATCAGAATCGGCACCGTCCAGACCACAGCTTCCACTTTATTGGAGTGTGACCAGTTCGGGCTGTACTTCGCATCTTTATTGCTCGCACGGTACTTCCAGGCGAAACCAACAGCCATCAAGATGGCGGGAATAACGACAATCAACATCAGGCCAAAAGCCGTCAGTATCAGTGAACGTTGTTCCAGTCCAATCTGTCCTTTGGGGTCAAGAAGTGCAGAATTACAGCCACTGAGTAATGCAGTGCCTGCAATTAATGACAACCATCCCAAACTTTTATTGTATTTCCTGAGTCTCATTTAACGACCTCAATTCCACGGGACCTGGTGGCGTTTAAAGTGTGTGGGCATTTTACGGGAAGGTTACATTACTGTAAACATGATTGGATCTGTGTTACTGGGTTCTGCCGGGCATGTCACATATGTTGCAGGATATGTCGCGTTGACTTTAAGAACCTGTTGCAACATCACGTTATAACGAAAGAGGGCAGGAAGGCAGGACTTGCAGGGTAATTGGTATAACCAATGTAAAATTAAAACAATTGTTTAACAATTAATTATCAACAAAGAGACAAATGAAAAACAAAAAATAAAACTATATTGGCTGAATCGAGTAAGGAAAATAAAATCTATAAAAGGCGTCAATAATTTCCAGATGCTATTGCGCACAAAACAACAAATATTATTTTTCGCAACTGCTGCTTATTTAGCCGTTATAATTTCGCTCTGTTATTACAACGGCAAATAACGTTGCCCGCTTACACAAGACGTGTTTTGCGTAGCGCCAGATAATCCAGCACCCCGCCGAACAAAATGCCGCATATCGCCACCATGACCCCCGCCTCAAGCAGTTCGGGCAGGAAGGAGAAGCGAGTGTAGTCCACGGCGTTCATCGTCAGCAGCAACAGCCATACCGCCAGCAGGCCGCAACCGACCATTAGCGTCAGCAGCGCCAGACCATACGCCCCGCGAAATTCCGTACGGGGGATGAAGCTTTCGCTTTCCCAACTGTGTTCAAGGGTTTGACGACAAACCAGCAGAAGCAGAAGGCCAGGCACGGCCGCTGCGACGGAGAAGAGATAAAACGTGGGCCAGCCATGCGCTTCGACAAACCATCCGGCAACGGGGCCGACATACACGCGTCCCACCGCAGAGAGCGCGGAGAGCAGGGCAAACTGGGTGGCGGAAAACGATTTGTTGCACAGCGTCATTAACAATGCGACAAAGGCCGCCGTTCCCATCCCGCCGCACAGGTTCTCGAAGAAGACCGCTGCGGCCATGCTGAACATATGTTTGTCCGTCACGGAAAGCAGCCAGTAACCGGCGTTGGAAACGCCTTGCAGAATGCCGAAAATCAGCAGCGCGCGGAAAAGGGAAAGGCGCTGCATCAGGATGCCGCCGTACAGCGCGCCGACAATCGTCGCCAGCAGTCCCAGCGTTTTATTGACCACGCCGACTTCACCGGCATCAAAACCAACGCCGCGAATCAAAAAGGTGGTGGTCAGACTCATGGCGAACGCATCGCCCAGCTTATACAGCACGATTAACAACAAGATCAGCCAGGCGTTGTTGCGGCCAAAAAAGTCGCGCAGCGGAGCGGCGACCGCCTGTTCCAGCGTTTTAGGCACTGGAATGGAATCTTCAGGTTCAGGGGCCAGGAGCGTGGCGATAATACAGGGCACAAGCAGCGCCGCCATCAGCCAGTACATCCCCTGCCAGCCGAGCCAGCGATCCGCCAGCCACAGCGCCAGCCCACCGGAGACCAGCATCCCTAGCCGATAGCCCAGTACGCTAATCGCCGCTCCGGCGCCGCGTTCTTCCGCAGGCAGAACATCCGTTTTCCACGCGTCAAAGACAATGTCCTGAGATGCGGAACAGAAGGCGATGATAACCGCCAGCGCCGCCATCCAGCGCAGCTGCGTGCCGGGTTCCAGAAAACCCATCGCCGCAATGGCGAGCAGCAGCAGAATCTGCGTGGTGACCAGCCAGCCGCGACGACGACCTAAAAAAGGCGGCGTGTAACGGTCCATGACCGGAGACCAGAGGAATTTAAAGACGTAGGCCTGGCCCACCAGAGAGAAGAAACCAATGGTTTTGAGATCGATATTCTCAACGGTCATCCAGGCCTGTAGCGTGCCGGAGGTGAGTGCGAGGGGTAAACCTGATGCAAACCCCAGAATCAACAGGATAGCTGAACGCGGTTGCTGAAAAATACGTAAATATTGGTTGGGCATGGGCATCTACAGGCCCGACAAGCGCCGGGCCATCTGGACAGAAATTAACGTGCGTTCTGCTTAATGAATTCGTGAATGCTGGTGTCCTGAGACATATCAGCGATGGTGTCGGTCAGGACGCTGTTAACCGCGTTGGCGATATTCTGGTTGGACGCCTGGAATGCGCCTTCAACAGAGTAGCTCGCACGGTAGTTTTTCGTCATCTTGTTGCCGTTTGCCGCCGTCGCGATGATGGCGATATCCGCTTTGGTGGCGATGTTGTAGCGAACGTTACCCTGAGATACATCGGCATACAGCTGATTTACGATGATTTGCAGATTAACAGCGCCGTTTGGCCCCACCATATAACCGCGTGCGGTCATCTGTTTTTCCAGCACTTCTTGCAGCAGGAAGCGCAGATCGCGGGAGGCGGTCAGAGTAACCAGTTGGTTATTACGCGTAACTTTCGCCAGCGCCTGATCCTGACGCTGGTCGGCGCCGTTGATGCTCACAGTAACGCCCATCAGGCTTGGATCTTGTTGCGGCAGTGTGATTTTCGGCGATACGTCAATGGTTGTCGGCGGTGTTGCGCACCCTGCCAGCATAACCAGAGCAATTAATGGAAAGAGGATTTTCTTTAACATGTTCGGGCTCTCAGTGACTCTTAAGCGTGATAGATAAAAATTCCCGCCATCATAACATTGCCAACGGCGAGGGGAAGTGGTCAACGCATGTAAATTCATCGCGTTGTCTGTTTTCTGACCCTCGGTACACCTTACTTCGGGTTTTCGCAACCAAATGAATGGATAAGTCAGTAAACTTCATACGTTTGAATGAAAATATCAGACGAACGCTAAATTTTTGTTGTCATGATGTAATGTAAACGGTAAAAGCGGCTAGTATTTAAAGGGATGGGTGACATCTCAGCGTTGTCGGAGGAGATATTTCATGATGATACGTGAGCAAATAGAAGAAAAATTAAGGGCAGCGTTCGAACCCGTGTTCCTCGAAGTTGTGGATGAAAGCTATCGTCACAATGTTCCGGCAGGCTCTGAGAGCCACTTTAAGGTTGTGCTGGTCAGCGATCGCTTCACTGGCGAACGTTTTCTTAATCGCCACCGGATGATTTACGGTACGTTAACGGCAGAACTCTCCACAACCGTACATGCGCTGGCCCTGCATACCTATACCATTAAGGAGTGGGAAGGATTGCAGGATACGATCTTCGCATCGCCTCCTTGCCGTGGCGCAGGAAGCATCGCGTAGAAAAACGCATTTGCAACTGTTGGCGCTTTTCCAGTATGTTGCTACAGATTATGTGAAAACGGCCTGCGGGCCGTTTTGTTTTGTCTGAATTTTGAGCGAGATGTACAGTATTCAGACCAAAATTAGCCGGGAATTGTGAAAAAAGCCGCAGCAACGCGCGATAACCGTTCTCGACTCATAAAAGTGATGCCGCTATAATGCGGCGTCTTATTTTTCGGAATGTCTTCGGGATGATTCTGACGACAGGGAATGTGATTGATTATGAGAACATCCCGGTTCCGCGAAGCCAACAACCTGTGCTTGCGGAGTAGAGTTGACCGAGCACTGTGATTTTTTGAGGTAACAAGATGCAAGTTTCAGTTGAAACCACTCAAGGCCTTGGCCGCCGTGTAACGATTACTATCGCTGCTGACAGCATCGAGACCGCTGTGAAAAGCGAGCTGGTCAACGTAGCGAAGAAAGTGCGTATTGACGGCTTCCGCAAGGGCAAAGTACCGATGAATGTTGTTGCTCAGCGTTATGGCGCTTCTGTTCGCCAGGACGTTCTGGGTGACCTGATGAGCCGTAACTTCGTTGACGCGATCATCAAAGAAAAAATCAACCCGGCTGGCGCACCGAACTATGTTCCGGGCGAATACAAACTGGGCGAAGACTTCACCTACGCTGTAGAATTTGAAGTCTACCCGGAAGTTGAACTGACCGGTCTGGAATCCATCGAAGTTGAAAAACCGGTTGTTGAAGTGACCGACGCCGATGTTGACGTGATGCTGGACACCCTGCGTAAACAGCAGGCAACCTGGAAAGACAAAGACGGCGCTGCTGATGCAGAAGACCGTGTAACCATCGACTTCACCGGTTCTGTTGACGGTGAAGAGTTCGAAGGCGGCAAAGCGTCTGACTTCGTACTGGCGATGGGCCAGGGTCGTATGATCCCGGGCTTTGAAGACGGTATCAAAGGTCACAAAGCAGGCGAAGAGTTCACTATCGACGTGACCTTCCCGGAAGAATATCACGCTGAAAACCTGAAAGGTAAAGCTGCTAAATTCGCTATCAACCTGAAGAAAGTTGAAGAGCGCGAGCTGCCGGAACTGACCGAAGAATTCATCAAGCGTTTCGGCGTTGAAGATGGTTCTGTTGCTGGTCTGCGTACTGAAGTGCGTAAAAACATGGAACGCGAGCTGAAAGGCGCTGTGCGTAACCGCGTGAAGTCTCAGGCGATTGAAGGCCTGGTGAAAGCGAACGACATCGACGTTCCATCTGCGCTGATCGACAGCGAAGTTGACGTTCTGCGTCGTCAGGCTGCACAGCGTTTCGGCGGCAACGAGAAACAAGCGCTGGAACTGCCGCGTGAACTGTTCGAAGAACAGGCTAAGCGTCGCGTTGTTGTCGGCCTGCTGCTGGGCGAAGTGATTCGCACTCAGGAGCTGAAAGCTGACGAAGAGCGCGTTAAAGGTCTGATCGAAGAGATGGCTTCTGCGTACGAAGATCCGAAAGAAGTTATCGAGTTCTACAGCAAAAACAAAGAGCTGATGGACAACATGCGTAACGTCGCTCTGGAAGAGCAGGCCGTTGAAGCCGTTCTGGCGAAAGCGAAAGTGACTGAAAAAGCCACTTCCTTCAACGAACTGATGAACCAGCAGGCGTAATTCGTCGCTTAATTAGCACGAAATTCGCACAAGGGCCCGTCACCTCCAGGTGGCGGGCTTTTTTTTTGTCACGCATTTTGCATGGAAGAGTGCGAAAACAGCGTTTCAGTGTTAGCGTTACAACAAAAGATTGTTATGCTTGAATTATGGCGATGCCGTACCCATAACAGAGGGACTAGCTGATAATCCGTCCATAAGGTTACAATCGGTACAGCAGGTTTTTTCAATTTTTATCCAGGAGACGGAAATGTCATACAGCGGCGAACGAGATAACTTTGCACCCCATATGGCGCTGGTGCCGATGGTCATTGAACAGACCTCACGTGGTGAGCGCTCTTTTGATATCTATTCTCGTCTACTTAAGGAACGTGTCATTTTTCTGACTGGCCAGGTCGAAGACCATATGGCTAACCTGATTGTGGCGCAGATGCTGTTCCTGGAAGCGGAAAACCCGGAAAAAGATATCTACCTGTACATTAACTCCCCAGGCGGGGTTATCACCGCAGGGATGTCTATCTACGACACCATGCAGTTTATTAAGCCGGACGTTAGCACGATTTGTATGGGCCAGGCGGCTTCTATGGGCGCGTTCCTGCTGACTGCTGGCGCAAAAGGCAAACGTTTCTGCCTGCCTAACTCTCGCGTCATGATTCACCAGCCTCTCGGCGGTTATCAGGGCCAGGCGACAGATATTGAAATTCATGCCCGTGAAATCCTGAAGGTGAAAGGGCGCATGAATGAACTTATGGCGCACCATACGGGTCAGTCTCTTGAGCAGATTGAACGTGATACCGAGCGCGACCGCTTCCTCTCCGCGTCTGAAGCGGTGGAGTACGGTCTGGTCGACTCGATTTTGACCCATCGTAATTGATGCCCAGGGCGCAGGTGTGCCGCTATAATACTATCCAGGGGCGGCACAACGCTGACAAGCGACTTGCGCCTGAGAATGGCATTTGCGTCGTCGTGTGCGGCACAAAGAACAAAGAAGAGGTTTTGACTCATGACAGATAAACGCAAAGATGGCTCGGGCAAATTGTTGTACTGCTCTTTTTGCGGCAAAAGCCAGCATGAAGTGCGCAAGCTGATTGCCGGTCCATCCGTGTATATCTGCGACGAATGTGTTGATCTATGTAACGACATCATTCGCGAAGAGATTAAGGAAGTGGCACCGCACCGTGAACGCAGTGCGCTGCCGACGCCACATGAAATTCGCAACCATCTGGACGATTATGTTATCGGCCAGGAGCAGGCGAAAAAAGTGCTGGCGGTCGCGGTATACAACCACTACAAACGTCTGCGCAACGGCGACACCAGCAATGGCGTTGAGTTGGGCAAAAGTAACATTCTGCTGATCGGGCCGACCGGTTCCGGTAAAACGCTGTTGGCCGAAACGCTGGCGCGTCTGCTGGACGTACCGTTCACCATGGCGGATGCCACCACCCTGACCGAAGCCGGTTATGTGGGCGAAGATGTTGAGAACATCATTCAGAAGCTGTTGCAAAAATGCGATTACGATGTGCAGAAAGCGCAGCGTGGTATTGTCTACATCGATGAAATCGACAAGATTTCCCGTAAGTCTGACAACCCGTCCATTACCCGTGACGTTTCCGGTGAAGGCGTACAGCAGGCGCTGTTGAAACTGATCGAAGGGACGGTTGCCGCCGTTCCGCCACAGGGAGGACGCAAGCATCCGCAGCAGGAGTTCTTGCAGGTTGATACCTCTAAGATCCTGTTTATCTGCGGCGGCGCGTTCGCCGGTCTGGATAAAGTGATTGCTAATCGTGTTGAAACCGGCTCCGGCATTGGTTTTGGCGCAACGGTCAAAGCGAAATCCGACAAGGCCAGCGAAGGCGAACTGCTGGCGCAGGTTGAGCCGGAAGATCTGATCAAATTTGGTCTGATTCCTGAGTTCATTGGTCGTCTGCCGGTTGTGGCGACGCTGAATGAGCTGAGTGAAGAAGCGCTGATCCAGATCCTGAAAGAGCCGAAAAACGCCCTGACCAAACAGTATCAGGCGCTGTTTAACCTGGAAGGCGTCGATCTGGAATTTCGTGACGAAGCGCTGGATGCTATCGCGAAGAAAGCGATGGCGCGTAAAACCGGCGCCCGTGGTCTGCGTTCCATCGTTGAAGCGGCGCTGCTTGATACCATGTACGATCTGCCTTCTATGGAAGACGTCGAAAAAGTGGTTATCGACGAGTCCGTCATCGGCGGTCAGAGCAAGCCGTTGCTGATTTACGGCAAGCCGGAAGCGCAGCAGGCATCTGGTGAATAATTAACCAACTCATACAATCAGTTAACGAAAAAGGGGGGATTTTATCCCCCCTTTTATTTTTCCGTAAACATGGCGTTGAATGTGTGGGAAACATCCCCATATACTGACATACATGTTAATGGCTGCGTGAAGCACAGTCGCGCAGTCTGATTACCTGGCGGACACTAAACTAAGAGAGAGTTCTATGAATCCTGAGCGCTCTGAACGCATTGAAATCCCCGTATTGCCGTTGCGCGATGTGGTGGTTTATCCGCACATGGTCATACCCTTATTTGTAGGGCGGGAAAAATCTATCCGTTGTCTGGAAGCGGCTATGGACCATGATAAAAAAATCATGCTGGTCGCCCAGAAAGAAGCATCAACGGATGAGCCGGGTGTAAACGATCTTTTCACCGTCGGGACCGTGGCCTCAATTTTGCAAATGCTGAAACTGCCTGACGGTACTGTCAAAGTGCTGGTTGAGGGGTTGCAGCGCGCGCGTATTTCTGCGCTGTCAGATAACGGCGAACACTTTTCCGCTAAGGCGGAATACCTTGAATCGCCAGCGATTGATGAGCGCGAGCAGGAAGTGCTGGTGCGCACTGCCATCAGTCAGTTCGAAGGCTACATCAAGCTGAACAAAAAAATCCCACCGGAAGTGCTGACGTCGCTCAATAGCATTGACGATCCTGCGCGTCTGGCGGACACCATCGCTGCCCATATGCCGCTGAAACTGGCGGATAAGCAGTCCGTGCTGGAGATGTCCGACGTTAACGAACGTCTGGAGTATCTGATGGCGATGATGGAATCTGAAATCGATCTGTTGCAGGTTGAGAAGCGTATTCGCAACCGCGTTAAAAAGCAGATGGAGAAATCTCAGCGTGAGTATTATCTGAATGAGCAAATGAAAGCCATTCAGAAAGAACTGGGCGAGATGGACGACGCGCCGGATGAAAATGAAGCGCTGAAGCGTAAAATCGACGCGGCGAAAATGCCGAAAGAGGCAAAAGAGAAAGCGGAAGCAGAATTGCAGAAGCTGAAAATGATGTCTCCGATGTCGGCGGAAGCGACGGTTGTACGCGGCTACATCGACTGGATGGTGCAGGTGCCGTGGAACGCGCGTAGCAAGGTCAAAAAAGACCTGCGTCAGGCGCAGGAAATTCTCGACACAGACCATTACGGTCTGGAGCGTGTGAAAGATCGCATCCTTGAGTATCTCGCGGTACAAAGCCGTGTAAACAAAATCAAAGGGCCGATCCTGTGTCTGGTTGGGCCGCCGGGGGTAGGTAAAACCTCTCTGGGCCAGTCCATCGCCAAAGCGACCGGGCGTAAATATATCCGTATGGCGCTCGGCGGCGTGCGTGATGAAGCAGAAATCCGCGGCCACCGCCGGACATACATCGGCTCTATGCCGGGTAAACTGATCCAGAAAATGGCCAAAGTGGGCGTTAAAAACCCGCTGTTCCTGCTCGATGAGATCGACAAAATGTCTTCCGATATGCGTGGCGATCCGGCCTCTGCGCTGCTTGAGGTGCTGGACCCTGAGCAAAACGTGGCGTTCAGCGATCACTACCTGGAAGTGGATTACGATCTCAGCGACGTGATGTTCGTTGCCACCTCCAACTCCATGAACATTCCGGCGCCACTGCTGGATCGTATGGAAGTGATTCGTCTGTCCGGTTATACCGAAGACGAGAAGCTGAACATTGCTAAACAGCACCTGCTGCCGAAACAGATCGAGCGTAACGCGCTGAAGAAAGGTGAGCTGACGGTTGAGGATAGCGCCATTATCGGCATTATCCGTTACTACACCCGTGAAGCGGGCGTGCGTAGCCTGGAGCGTGAAATCTCCAAACTGTGCCGCAAAGCCGTGAAACAGCTGCTGCTGGATAAGTCGCTGAAACACATTGTGATCGATGGCGATAACCTGCATGACTACCTCGGCGTACAGCGCTTTGACTATGGTCGTGCGGACAACGAAAACCGTGTGGGTCAGGTAACGGGTCTGGCATGGACGGAAGTGGGCGGCGACCTGCTGACCATCGAAACCGCCTGTGTGCCGGGTAAAGGCAAACTGACTTACACCGGTTCTCTCGGTGAGGTTATGCAGGAATCTATTCAGGCTGCGCTGACCGTGGTGCGTGCGCGTGCGGAAAAACTGGGTATTAATCCAGACTTTTACGAAAAACGCGACATCCACGTTCACGTACCGGAAGGGGCGACGCCGAAAGACGGCCCGAGCGCCGGTATTGCGATGTGTACCGCGCTGGTCTCCTGCCTGACGGGTAATCCTGTTCGCGCTGATGTGGCGATGACCGGGGAAATTACCCTGCGAGGCCAGGTACTGCCTATCGGCGGCCTGAAAGAGAAACTGCTGGCGGCGCACCGTGGCGGGATCAAAACCGTGTTAATTCCGTTTGAGAATAAACGCGATCTGGAAGAGATTCCAGACAACGTTATTGCCGATCTGGACATTCATCCGGTGAAACGCATTGAGGAAGTTCTGACTCTTGCGTTGCAAAATGAGCCGTCCGGCATACAGGTTGTCACCGCAAAATAGTGACCTCGCGCAAATAGCGCTAAGAAAAACAGGGCTGGCAGGGCATTTCGTGCTTGCCAGCCTTTTTTTGTATAGCTAATTTAGATGACGGATCGGGCTTGCCATCATTAACGGGTGTTGTAAGGGCATGGCAGGCCTGATATAACTGCTGCGCGGTCGCACTTTGAAGGATTCCGGTGCGATATAAATTATAAAAGAGGAAGAGAAGAGTGAATAAATCTCAACTGATCGACAAAATTGCTGCAGGGGCTGATATCTCTAAGGCTGCGGCTGGACGTGCGTTAGATGCAATTATTGCTTCTGTCACTGAATCACTGAAAGAAGGTGATGATGTAGCGCTGGTAGGTTTTGGTACTTTTGCTGTTAAAGAGCGTGCTGCCCGTACTGGTCGCAACCCGCAAACAGGTAAAGAGATCACCATCGCCGCCGCTAAAGTGCCGGGTTTCCGTGCAGGTAAAGCGCTGAAAGACGCGGTAAACTAAGAGCTTCTCCCCCTGGGGATGTGACAAAGTACAAGGGCGCATCATCTGATGTGCCTTTTTTATTTGTCCAGTACTACTTTATTTGAGTTTATGCTGGTTGTGGGCTGACAATTACCCCGGTTTCTTGTCACAATACAGCTTTCCGCGCAGCGTTCAGAAAACGCTATGCTGCGTGAAGTATGAATACGCAAAACAGTCACCTACAGCGGAGTGTGGTTACACCATGATGGACAGCTTACGCACGGCTGCTAACAGTCTCGTGCTCAAGATTATTTTCGGTATCATTATCGTGTCGTTCATTTTGACCGGCGTGAGTGGTTACCTGATTGGCGGAAGCAATAACTACGCCGCAAAAGTGAATGACCAGGAAATCAGCCGCTCGCAGTTTGAGAATGCGTTTAACAGCGAACGTAATCGTATGCAGCAGCAGCTGGGCGATCAGTATTCTGAACTGGCGGCGAATGAAGGCTACATGAAAACGTTGCGTCAGCAGGTACTGAATCGTCTTATCGATGAAGCCTTGCTGGATCAATACGCGCATGAGCTTAAACTCAGCATCAGCGACGAACAGGTTAAGCAGGCCATCTTTTCAACGGCGGCTTTCCAGGTTGACGGCAAATTTGATAACAACCGCTACAACGCGATTGTGAATCAGATGGGGATGACCGCCGATCAGTATGCTCAGGCATTGCGTAACCAGCTCACCACCCAGCAACTGATTGCTGGCGTTGCCGGTACTGATTTCATGCTGAAAGGTGAAACGGACGAGCTGGCGGCGTTAGTCGCGCAGCAGCGTGTGGTGCGTGAAGCGACGATTGACGTGAACGCACTGGCTGCGAAGCAGCAGGCTACCGATCAGGAAGTGTCCAGCTACTACGAGCAGAACAAGAACCGCTTTATGACCCCGGAGCAGTTCCGCGTGAGCTACATCAAGCTGGATGCGGCTGCTATGCAGGAAACGGTCAACGATGCGGATATCCAGTCTTACTATGACCAGCATCAGGATCAGTTCACCCAGCCGCAGCGTAACCGTTACAGCGTCATTCAGACTAAAACGGAAGATGAAGCGAAAGCGGTGCTGGACGCGCTGAACAAAGGCGGTGATTTTGCCGCGCTGGCGAAAGAGAAATCCGCAGATATTATCTCTGCGCGCAACGGCGGCGATATGGGCTGGCTGGAAGACGCCACCACGCCGGACGAACTGAAAAATGCCGGTCTGAAAGAAAAAGGCCAGTTGTCTGGCGTGATTAAATCCTCTGTTGGCTTCCTGGTTGCGCGTCTGGATGATGTTCAGCCTGCGAAAGTGAAACCGCTGAGCGAAGCGCGTGATGACATTGCCGCGAAAGTGAAGCAGGAAAAAGCGCTGGATGCCTATTACGCGCTGCAACAAAAAGTCAGCGATGCGGCGAGCAACGATACCGAATCTCTGGCGGGCGCGGAACAGGCCGCTGGCGTGAAAGCGGTTGAAACCGGCTGGTTCAGCCATGACAACCTGCCAGAAGAGCTGAATTTTAAACCGGTTGCCGATGCTATCTTCAACGGTGGTCTGGTTGGCGAGAACGGTACGCCGGGCAGCAACTCCGATATCATCACCGTGGATGGCGACCGCGCATTCGTGCTGCGCATCAGCGAGCATAAACCTGAAGCGGTTAAGCCTCTGGCTGACGTGAAAGAGCAGGTGGCTGCGCTCGTTAAGCACAACAAAGCAGAGCAGCAGGCAAAACTGGATGCTGACAAACTGCTGGTTGAGCTGAAAGCGGGTAAAGGCGCAGAAGCGATGAAAGCGGCCGGTCTGAGCTTTGGCGAAGCGAAAACGCTGAGCCGTACCGGGCAGGACCCGGTAAGCCAGGCTGCGTTTGCGCTGGGTCTGCCAGAGAAAGATAAGCCGAGCTATGGCGTCGCTAACGATATGCAGGGCAACGTTGTGCTGCTGGCGCTGGACGACGTGAAAGCGGGCTCTATGCCGGAAGAGCAGAAAAAAGCGATGGTTCAGGGTATTACCCAGAATAACGCGCAGATTACCTTTGAAGCGCTGATGAGTAACCTGCGTAAAGCGGCGAAAATCAAAGTCGGCGATGCGCTGGAACAGCAGTAATCACCGAGACGCTTCGCAAAAAACTGCAAAAAGTTGTAACCCTCAAAGGCCGCCTTCGCGGCCTTTTCCATTTCTGATATTTGCTATTTGTTTGCCTTTCGCCGCCCCGCTATCGTGATGCCACTGTTAACACACAAGGAGAAAACAGTATGAAACATGGAATCAACGCACTGCTGGTCACGATGACTCTGGCCTGCGCAGGCATGACGCACAACGCGCTGGCTGCCGGAACGGTAGAGAAAAATCAGGCGGTACAAACAAAGGCGGATTCGTCTGCGTCCGCGCAGACTAAAGCCTCCGTGCCTGCAAAGGCCAGCGATGATGAAGGCGCGAGGGTCAGTATCAACACGGCTTCAGCGGAAGATCTGGCGCGGGTGATGAATGGCGTCGGGCTGAAAAAAGCGCAGGCGATAGTCAACTATCGGGAAGAGTATGGGCCGTTTAAAACGGTGGATGATTTAAAGCAGGTTCCGGGGATGGGGAGTTCGCTGGTGGAACGCAATCTGGCGGTGCTGACGCTGTAATAACTTGCACTGTGGCAAAAGTTTGCCAGGATAATGAGGTCATACCAGTTATGGCCTCTGTTCCTATAACAACAACGTAAGGTTATTGCGCTATGCAAACACAAATCAAAGTCCGTGGTTATCACCTTGATGTTTATCAGCACGTTAATAATGCCCGCTATCTTGAGTTTCTTGAAGAAGCACGCTGGGATGGGCTGGAAAACAGTGACAGCTTTCAATGGATGACGGCCCGCAACATCGCTTTTGTGGTGGTGAATATTAATATTAACTACCGTCGCCCTGCCGTGCTGAGCGATCTGCTGACCGTCACCAGTCAGGTGCAGCAGTTAAACGGGAAGAGCGGCATTTTAAGCCAGGTCATTACGCTTGAGCCGGAAGGGCAGGTTGTGGTGGACGCGCAGATTACTTTTGTCTGTATTGATTTGAAAACGCAGAAAGCATTGCCGCTGGAAGGTGAGTTACGCGAGAAACTGGAGCAGATGGTGAAGTAACGGAAAGTTGCCTGATGGCGCTTCGCTTATCAGGCCTGCGGGCGACATTGACCACGGTGAATGTCGCCAGGCCGGATAAGGTGCGTGCACCGCCATCCGGCAAAACGATCACTTTAACCCTGTTTTCTGCTTCATTGCCGCCATCACTGCCGGTTTATCCGCCAGATAATGGTTCAGACCGTTGGCGCGCAGATTACAGGCGGCGCACTGCCCGCAACCGTCACCTTTGATGCCGTTATAACAGGTCAGCGTCTCTTCGCGCACCAGATCCAGCTTGCCCCAGTAATCGGCGAGTGCCCAGGTTTCGGCTTTATCAATCCACATCAGCGGGGTTTCAAAGCGAATATCCTTCGCCATACCCAGGGTGACGGCATGATTCAGCGCTTTGACAAACTCATCGCGGCAGTCCGGGTAGCCGGAGAAATCCGTCTCGCAAACGCCGGTGATCACCGCTTCGGCTTTCACCTGATAAGCGTAAATCGCCGCCAGAGTCAGAAACAGAATATTACGCCCAGGGACAAACGTATTCGGAATACCGTCGGCATCCGGTTCATAGTCCGGTACGGGAATGTTATCGCGCGTCAGGCTACTGACCGCCAGTTCGCTCAGTAGCGTTACGTCCAGCACCTTATGCGCACGCGCGCCGAGTTTTAAGGCCAGATTACGTGCAACATCAATCTCAGCGCGATGGCGCTGACCATAATCAAAGGTGACGCAGTGCACTTCATCATACTGATGCAGCGCTTGCGCCAGACAGGTTGTGGAGTCCTGGCCTCCACTGAATACAACGACGGCACGTTTCATAACTTATCCTGACAAAAACGAAAAACGCTATGGTAGCGCCTGTGGATGGCCGCGACCAGCTTCTTCACCGCGCGGCGGCGGAAGCCATGCTTTCTCAAACTCAAACCAGCCGCGTGGATTGAGTTGAACGCCATTGACGCCCGGCGGCGCGCTAATACGGTAGTGATAGTTAAAAAGCGGCGTAAGCGTGGCGTCATTCATCAGACTCGTGAATACCTGTTGTAACGCAGTATAGCGGTCGTCTTCACCGGGCTGAGTTTGTAAGGCATCCAGCGTGGCCTGAAGATGGGCGAAAGCAGGGGCATCCAGCACATGCGGCCAGAGTTGATCGCAGCGTAGCCACTGCTCAAGCGTATATTCCGGCGCTTCGCCAATCAACCTGTCGCCCATCATGAGATCCGCTTTTGCCAGCGAAGGGCAGTTATCCCAGTTTTTCGCATTGTGGAAAATCAACGTTAATTCACAGCCGAGCGTTGCCAGATATTGCTGGAGTTGCTCCGCCATGGTGTGCAACTCAACGGGAAGGTGGTAGACCAGCGTCAGTTTTTTCGGTAATTCAACGGATTCCAGCCCCTTCCATTGCGGCATTACCCAGCCTGGCAGCAGCGCGTTGCTGGGCGTGATCAGATTTTCATCTACCGGCAGCGTCTGTAATAACGACGTATGATGAATGATGTCTACCAGGCGACGCGCCTGTTGCAGGCTGAGTTTCGAGCCTTTTTTAAGCGTCAGGTAGCAAAATCCCAGGCTAATACCGCTGCTTACCTGGCTAAGTGAGGCCAGCTCCTCTGGGTTGCCGATGGCAATCTGTACCGGATGACGGCAGCTGGTGCCTAAATCCTGGTCAAAAAGCTGAGGCGTGATCCAGTATTCAATCGCCTTTAGCAGCGGATGGCAAAGGTGGTAATTGTCGTGGCTTTCCAGGCGTACCAGCTCCGGCGTAAATAACGTCAGCCGAAAAGGTCCGGTGCCTGACAGCGGCTGATGCGGGTGCGCCAGGTGGCTACAGTAGCTTGCCAGACGGTGCGCCAGCCAGTAATCAGGGCGATGGAGAATGAACGTCAGGCATTGCGGATGGGTGACTTCAATACGCTTGACGCTGATAAACAATTTATTGAGGGCTGGCAGGTCAAGCAGCATCAGCAGGCGCGCGTGCAGCTGCGCAGTTTCTACCGTATCGCCATTATGCCAGTGCAGGGTAGAGCGAATATAAAAATCCCAGCGCATACCGTCGGCGGAGATATCCCAGTGATGTGCTAAATCCCCGCAGGGGCGCTGGCTGGCGTTGTCAAAGCGGGTGAGGCCGGAGAAAATTTGTCCCGCAAGATGCTGTTCTGCGCGACCGGGCAGAAATCCCGGATGCAACGGGTCCAGCGGACGATAGTAGGGAATACGCAGGGTCGGCGTGTCGTTTTGCCACTGCCCGCCCATAAACGGTTGCAGCATGGTACGCAGTTCGCCTGGCGCCAGCTGTGCCAGCTCCAGCACATTAAGCTGCTGACCTTTTTCCAGCGCTTGCTCCATCATGGTATTGCGCAGTGACTCCGGCGTGACCAGAAATTGCAGTTTACCGCGCTTACCCCGCCCGGATTGCGCCTCCCATGTTAACCAACCGGTTTCCTGCGCCTGGCGTAGTAGCGTACGGATGTGGCGTTCGCTACAAAAACAGCGCTCCGCCAGTTCCCCAACGGTGACCGACTGAGGTTCTCCGGCCGAGGGCTGCCAGAGACGTTGATATTGTTTTAAACGGTTGAGAAGTCTCATTGAAACCCGGAACAATTCATTTTATCTATTCACTATTACTTCCGTATATCTCAGGTGATACTCAATCACAAGTTAATTGCGTCACAGTGTGGAGAAAGAGATGGCTCGTCTGGCTGCATTTGATATGGATGGCACGCTTTTGATGCCAAACCACCATCTGGGTCATGGGACCCTTGCAACGCTGGCGCGCCTGCGTGAACGCGATATCACTTTGACGTTTGCGACCGGTCGGCATGTGCTGGAAATGCGGCATATTCTGGGGGCCATCTCAATGGATGCGTTTTTGATAACCGGCAACGGGACGCGCATTCATTCGCAGGAAGGCGATATGCTGCATCGCCAGGATCTGGACCCCGCCATTGCGGATCGCGTATTGCACCAGGCGTGGGATACCCGGGCCAGTATGCACGTATTCAACGATAACGGCTGGTTTACGGGGAGCGCGATCCCCGCGCTATTACAGGCGCATGTCTACAGCGGGTTCCACTATCAGATCGTGGATGTCAAACGTATCCCGGCCCACCAGGTCACGAAGATCTGTTTCTGTGGCGATCACGACGATCTGATCCGGCTGCGTATTCAACTGAATGAGGCGCTGGGTGAGCGGGCGAATCTCTGCTTTTCCGCTGTGGATTGCCTGGAAGTGCTGCCGCTCGGCTGTAATAAAGGTTCCGCGCTGGCGGTATTAAGCGACCATTTGGGGCTGTCGCTGACGGAATGCATGGCGTTTGGCGATGCGATGAACGATCGCGAAATGCTGGAGAGCGTGGGACGTGGTTTGATTATGGGCAACGCGATGCCGCAACTGATCGCTGAACTGCCTCATCTTTCAGTGATTGGCCATTGTCGTAATCAGGCGGTCTCTCACTTTTTAACGCATTGGCTGGATAATCCGCATCTACCTTATTCCCCCGAATGAGCGATCCTTTCCAGCAAGCCAGGCCCGTAAAGCCTGGCTTTTTTTATGCCGCTTAACGGACGTTCAGCAGTTGGGCAATTTCCGCCTGCCACGGCGCTAAATCGCCAATGTGATCGTTAACCCACTGGGGATTGTAATAGGTGTCGAGATAGCGTTCGCCGCTGTCACACAGCAGCGTGACGAGAGAACCGGTCTCTCCGGCGTCGCGCATTCTGGCCGCAATCTGCAACGTTCCCCACATATTAGTGCCGGTGGAGGCACCCACTTTACGGCCCAGCTGTGTTTCCAGCCAGTGCGCGGTCGCGACGCTGGCGGCGTCGGGTACGCGCAGCATTTCGTCCACCACATCCGGGATGAAGGAGGGTTCCACGCGCGGGCGGCCAATCCCCTCAATTTTGCTGCCCACCGGGCTGCGCAATGTGGCGTCGCGATCCTGCCAGTAGGGCAGGAAGACCGAGTTTTCCGGGTCAACCACCATCAGGCGCGTGTCATACCCATGACAGCGAATATAGCGGCCAATTGTCGCTGACGTGCCGCCCGTCCCCGCGCTCATCACGATATGCTTCGGCACCGGATTCGGCTCACGCTGCATCTGATGGAAAATACTGTCGGCGATATTATTATTGCCGCGCCAGTCGGTGGCGCGTTCGGCATAGGTGAACTGATCCATATAGTGACCGTTCAGTTCGTGCGCCAGCTGCTCGGAGGCGGCGTAAATCTCGCAGGCGCTTTCGACAAAGTGGCAGCGACCGCCATAAAACGCAATTTGTTCGATTTTGCGTTTTGCCGTGCAGGAAGGCATTACCGCGATAAACGGCAGGCCGAGCAGTCGGGCGAACCAGGCTTCGGAAACCGCCGTTGAACCGGAGGAGGATTCAATAATGGTTGTGTTTTCTTTAATCCAGCCGTTACACAACCCATACAGGAACAATGAACGCGCCAGACGGTGCTTCAGGCTGCCGGTCGGATGGGTGCTTTCATCCTTCAGGTAGATCTGGATGCCCGGAAACGCCGGTAGCGACAACCGGATCAGATGCGTGTCGGCTGAACGCTGATAGTCAGCGTTAATTTCATTAATGGCGTTTTTAACCCAGGTGCTATTCATCATTAATTTCCATTTGTCATTTTGTGCCCAGATTAGCGAAAAGCACGGAAAAAATTGTTGCCATTTCACCTTTAAAATAGAATGTAAGGAGAAAAATCTTCTCTGTGGGGTGGGTATGTTAGATAAAATTGACCGTAAGCTGCTGCTTTTGTTGCAGCAGGACTGCACCCTCTCTTTGCAGGCGCTGGCCGATGCCGTTAATCTGACCACCACACCCTGCTGGAAACGGCTGAAACGTCTGGAAGACGACGGCATTCTCCTCGGTAAAGTCGCGCTGCTGGACCCAGAGAAATTGGGTCTGGGGTTAACGGCGTTCGTACTGATCAAAACCCAGCATCACAGCAGTGAATGGTACAGCCGCTTCGTGACGGTGGTCACCGAAATGCCGGAAGTGCTGGGGTTCTGGCGTATGGCCGGGGAATACGACTATCTGATGCGGGTTCAGGTAGCAGATATGAAGCGTTATGACGACTTCTACAAACGTCTGGTGAACAGTGTTCCGGGATTGTCAGACGTAACGTCGAGCTTTGCGATGGAACAGATTAAGTACACAACCGCTCTGCCTATTGAATAATTCTCCCGGAAAATATTGCCGGAAATCATGTCAGGATATAACGCGTGCGATTATTTGCTCAATTAAGCTGGTACTTCCGTCGGGAGTGGCGTCGCTATCTCGGCGCCGTGGCCTTGCTTATCATTATCGCTGTCCTTCAGCTGATCCCGCCCAAAGTGGTCGGGATCGTTGTGGATGGCGTCACTGCGCAACATTTCACTACCGGCCAGGTATTGATGTGGGTGGGCACGATGGCCATGGTTGCGGTAATCGTCTATTTGTTGCGCTATGTCTGGCGCGTGTTGCTGTTCGGCGCCTCTTATCAACTGGCGGTTGAACTGCGTGAAGATTACTACCGCCAGCTCAGTCGTCAGCATCCTGAATTTTATCTGCGACATCGCACCGGCGACTTAATGGCGCGCGCGACTAACGACGTCGATCGTGTCGTCTTTGCCGCCGGTGAAGGGGTGCTCACGCTGGTGGATTCGCTGGTGATGGGCTGCGCCGTGCTGATCGTGATGTCAACGCAGCTCAGTTGGCAACTGACGCTGTTCGCGCTGCTGCCTATGCCGATTATGGCGCTGATGATCAAGCGCTACGGCGACCGTCTGCATAACCGCTTCAAACTGGCGCAGGCGGCGTTTTCCAGTCTGAACGATCGTACCCAGGAGAGCCTGACTAGCATTCGCATGATCAAAGCCTTTGGCCTTGAAGATCGACAGTCGTCGCTGTTTGCGGCGGACGCGGAAGACACCGGGAAGAAAAATATGCGGGTAGCGCGTATCGACGCCCGTTTTGATCCCACGATTTATATTGCCATCGGCATGGCTAATCTGCTCGCCATCGGCGGCGGAAGCTGGATGGTAGTGCACGGTACGCTGACGCTTGGGGAATTGACCAGCTTTATGATGTACCTCGGGCTGATGATCTGGCCTATGTTAGCGCTGGCCTGGATGTTTAACATTGTGGAACGCGGTAGCGCAGCGTACAGCCGTATCCGCGCGATGCTGGCGGAAGCGCCGGTCGTCAACGACGGAACGGAGGCGGTGCCGGAAGGGCGGGGAGCGCTGACGGTCTCCATTCGTGAATTCAGCTACCCGCAAACCGCGCATCCGGCGCTGGAAAATGTGCAATTCCAGCTTGAGCCAGGGCAGATGCTGGGGATCTGCGGGCCGACGGGCGCGGGGAAAAGCACTCTTCTTTCGCTTATTCAGCGCCATTTCGATATTACGCAGGGGGATATCCGTTTTCATGATATTCCGCTGACGCGCTTGCAGCTTGATAGCTGGCGCAGTCGCCTGGCGGTCGTCAGCCAGACGCCGTTCCTGTTCTCCGACACGGTCGGCAATAACATCGCGCTGGGGCGCCCAAACGCGACGCAGGAAGAGATTGAACAGGTGGCGCGGCTGGCCAGCGTGCATGAGGATATTTTGCGTCTGCCTCAAGGATATGACACCGAAGTGGGCGAACGCGGCGTCATGCTGTCCGGCGGGCAAAAACAGCGCATTTCTATTGCGCGCGCGTTACTGCTCAATGCGGAAATCCTGATTCTGGATGATGCGCTGTCGGCGGTGGATGGCCGTACCGAACACCAGATTCTGCATAATTTACGCCAGTGGGGAGAGGGGCGCACCGTGATTATTAGCGCGCACCGCTTATCCGCTCTGACGGAAGCCAACGAGATTATCGTGATGCAGCATGGCCATATCGCCCAGCGTGGCGATCATGATGAATTAGTGCTGCAAACGGGCTGGTATCGCGATATGTATCGCTATCAGCAACTGGAGGCGACGCTGACTGACGCTCCTGAAATCAACGAGGAGACGGCAGATGCGTAGTTTTGGACAGTTATGGCCGACCCTGAAAAGGCTGCTGGCGTATGGTTCGCCGTGGCGTAAACCGCTTGCCATCGCCGTGGTGATGCTGTGGATCGCGGCGGCGGCGGAAGTCAGCGGCCCGTTACTTATCAGCTACTTTATCGACAATATGGTCGCGAAGAGCCACCTGCCGCTGGGCACGGTCGCGGGGCTGGTGGCGGCGTACATTGGCTTACAGTTTCTGGCGGCGGGGCTGCATTATGCGCAGTCGCTGTTGTTTAATCAGGCGGCCGTCGGCGTAGTGCAACAACTGCGTACCGATGTGATGGATGCCGCTTTGCGCCAGCCACTGAGCGCCTTTGACACGCAGCCGGTGGGGCAACTGATCTCTCGCGTGACCAATGATACGGAAGTCATCCGCGACCTTTACGTCACGGTCGTGGCGACGGTGCTGCGTAGCGCGGCGTTAATTGGCGCGATGCTGGTCGCCATGTTCAGCCTCGACTGGCGGATGGCGCTGGTCGCGATGGCGATTTTCCCGGCGGTGCTGGTGGTGATGGTGATTTACCAGCGCTATAGCACGCCGATTGTGCGCCGCGTGCGGACATATCTGGCGGACATCAATGATGGCTTCAATGAGGTCATTAACGGCATGAGCGTTATTCAGCAGTTCCGCCAGCAGGCGCGGTTCGGCGAGAGAATGGGGGAGGCCAGCCGCTCGCACTATATGGCGCGGATGCAGACCCTGCGACTGGACGGCTTTTTATTGCGCCCGCTGCTCAGCCTTTTCTCCGCGCTGATCCTCTGCGGATTACTGATGCTGTTTAGCTTTACCTCGCGCGGCACCATTGAAGTCGGGGTGTTGTACGCCTTTATCAGCTATCTGGGGCGTCTGAACGAGCCATTGATTGAACTGACGACCCAACAGTCGATGTTGCAACAGGCTGCGGTGGCGGGGGAGCGCGTATTCGAACTGATGGACGGCCCACGCCAGGATTATGGTCGGGATGAGCGCCCGTTGCAGTCGGGCAGGATTGACGTTGATGATGTCTCCTTCGCCTACCGTGACGACAATCTGGTGCTGCAAAACATTACGCTCTCCGTTCCGTCGCGCAGCTTTGTGGCGCTGGTCGGGCATACCGGCAGCGGCAAGAGTACCCTCGCCAGCCTGCTGATGGGGTATTACCCGCTTACACAGGGAGACATTCGCCTTGACGACCGTTCGCTGTCAACGTTGAGCCACGGGGTTTTACGTCAGGGAGTCGCGATGGTGCAGCAGGACCCGGTGGTGATGGCGGATACGTTCCTGGCAAACGTCACGCTGGGGCGCGATATTTCTGAGGAACAGGTCTGGCAGGCGCTGGAAACCGTGCAACTGGCGGAGCTGGCGCGTAGTCTGAGCGAGGGTATCCACACCCGGCTGGGCGAGCAGGGCAATAATCTGTCCGTCGGGCAGAAACAGCTGCTGGCGCTGGCGCGGGTGCTGGTTGATACGCCGCAGGTTCTGATTCTGGATGAAGCCACCGCCAGCATTGACTCCGGTACTGAGCAGGCGATTCAGCAAGCGCTGGCGGCAGTGCGTGAACACACCACGCTGGTGGTGATTGCACATCGCCTGTCAACCATTGTTGATGCGGACACCATTCTGGTGCTGCATCGCGGGCAGGCGGTCGAGCGCGGTACGCATCAACAACTGCTTGAAGCGCAAGGGCGTTACTGGCAGATGTACCAACTACAGCTTGCCGGTGAAGAGCTGGCGGCCAGCGCGCGTGAGGAATCGCTCAGCGCCTGATGGCGCTGCGCTTATCAGGCCTACGGACAATGCGCTCTTGTAGGCCGGATAAGGTGCTTACGCCGCCAACCGGCAATCAACAATCTGGTGCAAAAATGTAACGTACCATGCACCGTTATAGTGCGTTTTTTCTTCTCCTTCCTCTGCCGCACCCTACAAGCCTGAATTATCCCGCGTTTTTCATTTCTGGCACACCCCTTGCAATATCCCTGTCGTGAAGCGGCAGACATTATCGAATTCTGACAGGAGGGGATCTATGAAGCTGGTTACCGTGGTAATCAAACCGTTCAAACTGGAAGACGTCCGTGAAGCACTGTCTTCGATTGGTATTCAAGGGCTGACAGTCACCGAAGTGAAAGGCTTCGGGCGTCAGAAAGGCCATGCCGAGCTGTACCGCGGTGCGGAATACAGCGTCAACTTCTTGCCCAAAGTGAAGATTGATGTGGCGATTGCCGACGACCAGCTTGATGAAGTCATTGAGGTCATCAGCAAGGCGGCCTACACCGGAAAAATTGGCGACGGCAAAATTTTTGTCGCTGAGCTGCAACGTGTCATTCGTATTCGTACCGGCGAAGCCGACGAAGCGGCACTGTAACTCCTGGCACACAGTGATAGGGAACGAAAAGATGAAGATAGCAACGATGAAAACTGGCCTTGCTTCACTGGCTTTGCTTCCAGGTCTGGCAATGGCGGCTCCGGCGGTTGTGGATAAAGCCGACAATGCCTTTATGATGATTTGCACCGCGCTGGTGCTGTTCATGACCATTCCGGGCATTGCTCTGTTCTATGGCGGATTGATCCGTGGAAAGAACGTGCTGTCGATGTTGACGCAGGTTGCCGTCACCTTCGCGCTGGTCTGTATTTTGTGGGTTGTTTACGGCTATTCGCTGGCCTTTGGCGAGGGGAACAACTTCTTTGGCGACTTCAACTGGGTGATGCTGAAAAATATTGAACTTACGGCAGTGATGGGCAGTTTCTACCAGTATATTCACGTTGCTTTCCAGGGCTCTTTCGCCTGCATTACCGTCGGGCTGATCGTAGGGGCGCTGGCTGAACGTATCCGCTTCTCTGCGGTACTGATTTTCGTGGTGGTGTGGCTGACGCTCTCCTATATCCCGATTGCGCATATGGTCTGGGGCGGCGGTTTGCTGGCTTCTCACGGCGCGCTGGATTTTGCGGGCGGTACGGTCGTGCATATCAATGCGGCGATTGCTGGTCTTGTGGGCGCTTATCTGATTGGCAAGCGTGTCGGCTTTGGTAAAGAGGCGTTCAAACCCCATAACCTGCCGATGGTTTTCACCGGCACCGCGATCCTCTATATCGGCTGGTTTGGCTTTAACGCCGGGTCGGCGGGCATGGCGAACGAGATTGCTGCACTGGCCTTTGTTAACACCGTGGTGGCAACGGCTGCCGCTATTCTGGGGTGGATTTTCGGCGAGTGGGCGCTGCGCGGTAAACCGTCTCTGCTGGGCGCCTGCTCCGGCGCTATCGCGGGACTGGTCGGCATAACGCCAGCCTGTGGTTACATTGGCGTCGGCGGCGCGTTGATTCTCGGTGTCGTTGCGGGGCTGGCGGGTCTGTGGGGCGTGACGATGCTTAAACGTCTGCTGCGTGTGGACGATCCTTGCGATGTGTTTGGCATCCACGGCGTTTGCGGCATCGTTGGGTGTATCCTGACCGGGATCTTTGCGTCCACCACCCTCGGCGGTGTAGGGTTTGCCGAAGGCGTGACGATGGGGCATCAGCTGCTGGTGCAGCTGGAGAGTATCGCTATCACCATCGTCTGGTCTGGCGTAGTGGCGTTTATCGGCTACAAACTGGCGGATATCACCGTTGGGCTGCGCGTACCGGAAGAGCAGGAGCGCGAAGGTCTGGACGTCAACAGCCACGGCGAGAATGCGTATAACGCCTGATCATCAACAGGCCGGAGGCGACGCTTGTGCGTCGCCATTCGGCCATTTTCAATTGCGATTGCGCATCACGCCTTCCTGAACGGTCGACGCGACCATCACGCCATCCCGCGTGTAAAACTCCCCACGAACAAAACCACGGGCGCTGGAAGCCGAGGTGCTCTCTACGCTGTACAGCAACCATTCGTTCATGTTGAAAGGGCGATGGAACCACATTGAATGGTCGATCGTGGCAATTTGCAGACCTTTCTCCAGGAAGCCGATGCCGTAGGGTTGCAGCGCGACGGGCAGGAAATTCAGATCGGAAGCATAACCCAGCAGATACTGATGAATGCGGATATCATCCGGTATCGTACCGTTGGCGCGGATCCAGACCTGACGCGTCGGGTTCGCAACGTGGCCTTTTAACGGGTTGTGGAACTCCACCGGGCGGATCTCCAGCGGGCGGTCGCTGATAAATTTCTCTTTCAGCACGGGCGGCAGCAGATGCGCCAATGAGCGGGCGATCTCCGTCTCCGATTGCAGCGTTTCCGGCGCAGGGGCGTCCGGCATGGTTTTCTGATGCTCAAATCCCTCTTCCGGCGCCTGGAAGGAGGCTGTCATATAGAAAATAGGCTTCCCGTTCTGGATGGCGGCGACGCGACGCGCGCTGAAACTGTTGCCGTCGCGCAGAACTTCCACATCGTAAATAATGGGCTTCAGGCTGTCGCCGGGGCGCAGAAAGTAGCTGTGAAAAGAGTGAACCAGACGTTGTTCAGGTACGGTCTCTTTGGCGGCATACAGCGCCTGACCGACCACCTGACCACCAAAAACCTGACGTAATCCTAAGTCTTCACTTTGGCCCCGAAAGAGTCCTTCTTCAATTTTTTCCAGATCTAACAATGACAGCAAATTATTCAGTGCCTGACTCATACGTGCTCTCCAGGTAACAACGGCGCCGAAGCGAGGTAGGCAGAGTATAACGCAATTTTGAAAGTGGTCCGATGGGTGCAATAGTCTGAATTACGGACTAATTCCAGGCAAAAATAAGTGAGATATGCCACACTTAGTCACGTTATGTCTTTGTTAACCACTCTTCCGGCGGGTAAAGCACCTCCCGCTGATGCATTGATGATAAGGAGAATTTAATGAAACTCGTGCACATGGTAAGTGGTTTAGCGGTTGCGGTTGCTCTGGCAGCCTGCGCAGACAGAAGCGCAGATATCCAGACGCCTGCGCCTGACCCAAATACTTCTGGCGTGGCTACACAGTCAACTATTCAGCAACCTAATGTCTCCGGTACTGTCTGGATCCGTCAGAAAGTGGCCCTGCCACCGGATGCCGTACTGACCGTGACGCTGTCTGATGCCTCACTGGCGGATGCGCCGTCGAAAGTGCTGTCGCAGAAAGCGGTGCGCACCGAGGGGAAACAGTCGCCATTTAGCTTTGTACTGCCGTTTAACCCGGCTGACATCCAGCCAAATGCGCGGATTCTGTTGAGCGCCGCCGTGACGATTAATGACAAACTGGTCTTTATCACCGATACCGTACAGCCAGTCATTAATCAGGGCGGCACGAAAGCGGATCTGACGCTGGTGCCGGTTCAGCAAACGGCAGTGCCTGTTCAGGCCAGCGGCGGCGCAGCGACAACCGTACCGTCAACGTCACCGACGCAGGTGAACCCGTCTTCCGCCGTACCGGCGCCGACACAGTACTAAGCTCTCACAGGACAACCCTCTCCGGCCGGAGAGGGTTAATAAATCCAGCGATATCGTTGCATATCGATTTGCCCACTCCCCGAGACCACCACGCCTTCTGACAGTAACGCCTGACGTTGGCGTTGCAGGTCTGGCCCGGTCAGGGAGATGGCGCCATGACGATTCACGACCCGATGCCAGGGGAGGGTGCTGCCTTCCGGCAATCGTTTTAATACGCCGCCGACCTGACGCGCGGCACGAGGTGAACCGGCGAGGCGGGCGACGTCGCCATAAGTCGTGACAAACCCTTCGGGGATTGAGGCCACGATTTGCCAGACGCGTTGGGGGAAAGTGTCTTGTCTGTCCATCATTCATTCCTGCGATAATCTTCCAGCATAATCGTGAATCGCCGGGGAGTGAAGCCTCATTGCGCAAGAAAACAGCATCCGATATTGGATGGGTTGCATTTACAGGGGCCAGCAGTGATAATGCGCCTGCGCGTTGGTTAACAACGCTCTCAATGGGGGCTCTGTTGGTTCTCCCGCAACGCTACTCTGTTTACCAGGTCAGGTCCGGAAGGAAGCAGCCAGAGCAGATGACGTGTGTGCCGGGATGTAGCTGGCAGGGCCCCCACCCAATTCTGCCGTCCGGCAACCTCTTCATTTTCCTCCTCTTGTCATATTAACGTCATTATTTTGTCATCAAATGCTGGCAGAGTGTTATCGGGACGTTATTAATCAGTTTGTGCCCTGATATTCACGCGGTGACGATAGCTGTGTCGCACACGACGTGTTTTGCCTGTTTACAAGGACTCTTTACGATGGCTACTGCTGTACTAAATGTCAAAATCGATGAGACGTTAAAAGAGAAGCTTCGCCATTATGCCGAAGCAAATAATGAGAACTTAAGTATCACCACAGAAAAACTGCTGCTGATTGCATTTGAGGCCGCAGAAGAGGCGGGAGTCTCGGCGAGTGATATCGACAGTCAGCATACGGAAGAATCCGTGGATGAGCCGCTTACTCCTAAAGAAATCAAAGCATTACGCAGATTACTCAAGAAGAAAAAATGAAACAACAACTCTCAATCGCCAGTAATTATGGCGAAGCCTGCGAATTACTGCGTTCCGGCTATGTGAAGCATGTTCGTCTTAACTGGAATGTTGGTAGTGATGAATTCTTTCGTATTGCCTCCGACTGGTGCGATGCCGGGGCAAAAATAAAGAAAGACGGCGAGAACTTCATTATTTCCCTGAAAGGTTTCCCCGTCCCACGCCAGCAATAAAACGACGATGACAGGCCATATTAGATAATTTTGCGTATTTTCCCTGCGCTGTTTTGTGAGCGCAGGTTGTCCCATATCGGCTGTAATGTCTGAAAAGCCGATCGCAGTGTTTCATCCGGCAGGGTGAACGGCATACGTAAGAAACGATCAAACGCACCCGCGAGACCAAAACGCGTACCGGTGCCCAGTTGAATCCCTTCGCTTTCAGCGCGCGTTGCAAAGAGCGTGGCCAGCGTGTCGGGTAACTCCACCCAAAAAGAGAGTCCGCCCTGCGGCTGCCTGAAGCGCCATTCAGGAAAATGCGCGTGCATCAGTTCACAACACAGGTCGCGTCGTTGGGACAGCAACTGCCGTCTGTCAGGAAGAAAGCTGGCGGCATTATCAAGCAGCCAGCCGGTCGCTAACTGCTCCAGTACCGGCGATCCTAAATCAAACGTATCCCGGGTTTGTACCAGCGCGGCGATTGTCCGTGATGAGGCGCGAACCCACCCCAGACGTAACCCGCCCCAGAAACTTTTTCCTGCCGATCCCAGCATAATAATCGGCGCGTCGGCATTGTAATGCGCGAGTGGGGGCGGCGGCGGGGCGTCGTACCACAAATTAACCATCGTCTCGTCCACAACCAGCGTGGTATGCGTTCTGGCGGCAATATCCGCGACCGCTTGCCGCGTGGCGGCATCCATACAGCGCCCGGTGGGATTATGGAAATCCGGCATCAGATAAACCATTCTCGGCGCGGTCTGCGCAATGGTCGCCATCAGACCGGCGGTGTCCCAGCCCTGTTCGGGCAATGAGACGCCAACGGGGCGACAGGAGGCTCCCTGAATCGCGGCGATCGCGAGCGGGTAGGTCGGGTGATCCACCACCACGCGATCGCCCGGGCCCGTCAGGAGTCGCAGGAGCAGCGCCAGCCCGCTCACGGCGCCATTGACCACCATGATTTCATCAGGGCGGGTTGGCAAGCCGCGCTCGCAATAGTGCCGGGCGATAGATTCACGTAAAGAGAGCAGGCCTTGCGGCAGATACCCGGAACTCAGCAGATGCTGCGGCATTGCGCAAAGCGCCTGCTGGTAAGCCTGGTGAATTTCAGGGCCTGCGCTGAGCGCGGCGGTAGAGAGATCCAATGCCATATTGGCTCCGCCGCGCGTGGGCACAGGGTGGATGGCATCCGGTAAGATCACCCGCGAACCGCTACCCTGACGGCTTTCCAGATAGCCTTCTTCCCGAAGTTGCGCCATTGCGCTGGCGACGGTTGTTCGGCTGATCTTCAATACGGCGGCCAGTTCGCGTTCGCCGGGCAGTCGGCTATCGAGCGCCAGTCGGCCATCAAGAATCAGCAGACGCAGGGCCTCCGCCAGCTGACGCCAGACAGGAGTACGTGAGGGAGTCTCCTGCCAGTGCCCAAGCAGGCGCTGAAGAGACTGGCTTCCATAGCGGCGTGATGACATAGCAGTCCACTTTTTTAAAACTGGACATTAATCATAGTGCCAATTGCGGTGAAGATGAAAGGTATCTGAACGGGGAGAATGGAAGAATGCTGCGTCGTCTGATTCAACTGTATACCGGTCTGGCTCTTTATGGCGTATCGACAGCAATGTTTGTGCGTGCGGACTTAGGGGCCGATCCGTGGAACGTTTTCCACCTTGGCGTGGCGAATTTGCTGTCAATGAACATTGGCATGGTGATTATCGCCGTTGGCGTGCTGGTGTTATTACTGTGGATTCCGCTGCGTCAACGCCCGGGTCTTGGCACCATCAGCAACGTGATCGTTATTGGACTGGCGGCGGATGTTGCGCTGGCCGTATTGCCCGCTTTTGAGTCGTTGCTTGTCCGCAGTGTTCTGTTGATCTCCGCTGTAGTGGTCAACGCGCTGGCGACCAGCATGTATATTGGGGCCGGTTTCGGCGCAGGCCCGCGAGATGGCCTGATGACCGGGATTCACGCGCGCACCGGTTGGTCGATACGCGCCATCCGCACGGCGATTGAAGTTTCGGTATTACTGAGCGGCTGGTTGCTGGGGGGGACGCTGGGCGTCGGTACGGTATTGTATGCGCTGGCTATCGGGCCGCTGATTCAGATCTGCTTGCCGTGGTTTCGCTATCAACCCCGGGCACGCATTCGGGTTCGTCATTCGCCCACAGCAGAGTAACGCGATGGCGACTAGACTTAACAACGACTGACGCGGCCAGAATTGGCTTGCCGCGCAGTACGCTTCGGAGGTTTTTCTCATGAAGTATGTTGATGGTTTTGTGGTTGCCGTACCTGCTGAAAACAAGGAGGCGTATCGGGAAATGGCGGCAAAAGCGGCTCCTCTCTTTAAAGAGTTTGGGGCGTTACGCGTCGTTGAGTGTTGGGCTGATGATGTGCCGGACGGCAAATTGACTGACTTTCGCATGGCGGTGAAAGCGGAAGATCACGAAGAGGTGGTGTTTAGCTGGATTGAATACCCTTCGAAAGAGGTTCGCGACGCGGCGAATCAGAAAATGATGTCAGACCCACGAATGAAGGAGTTTGGCGATGCCATGCCTTTTGATGGCAAGCGCATGATTTACGGCGGATTCTCTCCCATTCTGGATGACTGAAGCGACAGGCTGTGCGGCGTGCCGCCAGCCGTCCCCATTCTAAATCCGTTTTTCCGCCCACAAAATAAATTCTGCGGCGGGCAGCGCTTTGCTGTAAAGCCATCCCTGACCATACTGCACGCCGTGCTGGCGTAACCAGTCCTCCTGATGCGTCGTTTCAATACCTTCCGCCACCATTTTCAGCTTCAGCGTTTTCGCCATTTCAATAATATGCGGCGTCACATTTTTGTAGGCCAGCGCATCAACAAAGGACTTGTCGATCTTCAGAATATCCACGTCCAGATTCTGTAAGTAGCAAAGACTGGAATAGCCAGTGCCAAAGTCATCAAGATAAATCGCGTGACCGGCTTTGCGGTATCTGGCAATGACTGGCGCGCTGGTTTTGGGATCGGCAAACTCACGCTCGGTCAACTCCAGCGCGATTTGCGACGGTGAAATCTGACTCCGGTTAAGCAACTGACTGAGATGTACCGGAAGTTTCTCCGACGCAAGGGTCGTTGCCTCAATATTGATAGAAATGTGCTGCTCAGGGTGTTGTCGCAGCCATGTTCCCATCTCCTCAAAAACGGTCTCTAAAATCAGGTGGGTGAGCGGTTCGGAAAGCCCCGTTTGTTCTGCGAGGGGAATAAATATTTCCGGCGAAAGGTAGCTGCCGTCGGTTTGCGGCCAGCGAGCCAGCGCTTCCGCGCCTGCTATCTTCCCGCTACTCAGCGAAATAATCGGCTGATAATGCACCTTAATATCACGGTTATGGATGGCGTCCAGTAAACGGTGGTGTGGTGATTGTAAGCGGCGAAGAATGCGCAGAATAAACGCCGCCGCCAGCAGGCTCGCCATCATCCCCAGCGGCAGCCAGGTAAACGCCTGGCGATACCAGTTCTTTTGTAGCGGCAGCGTGGAGGCCCAGGTCACGATGGCGATGTTCATTTCGGGAGAGCGCTGAATCGTGTAGACACTGTTGCGATCTTCCCGGTATTGACCGGGCGACTGCTGCAATTGTCGAATAATGTCGGGATCGAGCCGATTGCTACTGGCGGCCACGATGTTATTTGCTTCGCCAATAATAGCGGCATCAATATGCCATGAACTAAATGGGATCACATCAATGAAGGAGGCGGGGTCCATCATGACCACATAGTGTCCTTTACCCACAGCGACCATAAAGCGCTTGAGCCCTAAATCATTTTGCGAGGTAAGCCATATGCGGTAGCCGTCCTGGGTGATCTTTTCCGGTTTGGGGAAAACGAAGGGGGCGCTTTTTTGCTCCAGCGATGAGCAAACAGGCATATTTTGGTCGAGGTATAGCACTTCCTGAATGTAGCGCAGACTGTAAGATATTCGGCGCATTGTCAGTAAATGCGCATTACTACAAGGCGTACCGCGAAAGGCGTTTAGCTGGCCTAACGCCAGTTTGCTCTGGGAGGCAACTTTGTCAGCGCGTAAGGCTACGCGTGATGAATAGACGTTAAGTTCCTCAATAAATTTCTTTTCAACCTGGCGATGAGCGAGCCAGAGGCTTAATCCCACAGGGGCAAGGACAGACAGAATGAGCACCCCTGTGACCAGGCTGACCAAATGTCGTGTTGTCACGGTGATATCCTTATTGATGCAGCATATGGCGAGTATATCTGAACGTAAAAAAGCCCTTCGTTTAATCACGTTATTCTAACTGCTTTTGCTCTTTCTGGCTCAATAAGGGCTTGTTTCGACTTAAAACGTACAATGTTGAAGGATAACCACATCATCATGAGGGTTGAAAAGCGGCAATTTGCGGCGTATTTTATTGTTACGTTATAACATAATATTGAGGCTGTCATGAAACCGAATATCCATCCTGCCTATCGCACCGTGGTGTTCCACGATACCAGTGCGAATGAATACTTTAAGGTGGGGTCAACGATCAAAACCGAGCGTGAGATTGAGCTTGAGGGCGTGACCTATCCGTATGTCACCATTGAGGTGTCTTCTAAATCACACCCTTATTACACCGGAAAACAAAAAACCTTTGATAACGAAGGCAGCGCAGCACGTTTCCAGAAACGTTTCGGAAATTTTATTGGCGCTAAGCGAGGATAAGATGCAGGTACTGAATTCATTGCGTAGCGCAAAGCAGCGGCACCCGGACTGCCAGATAGTTAAACGCAAAGGGCGTTTATATGTGATCTGCAAATCCAATCCACGTTTTAAAGCGGTGCAGGGTCGTAAAAAAAGACGTTAATGATTTGCCAACATTGCAGGGACTACAGTGCGTGCCAGGGACGGTACGCACTTTTTACATCTGCAACAGTGAGAAAACTAGCGGCTTGCCTCTGTGCGAGTGAGCGTGAAAACATCGTAGAAAGAGAGTTCGCCTTTACGCGTTATCATCTTCTGTAATTGTGCTTTCTGGTCGCTGCCAACATGCGGTGACTGAAGAATAGCGTGGATCAGCGCAGGGGGAACGAAGCGCGTGTTATACCATTCTCCGTTATAGCAAACCCTGAAATCCAGCACGTCGATATCCTCGTAGCGATAACGCGGGGCGACATCAAAAAAGAAAAAACCATTCAACAGGACGAATAATACGACCAGCAGCCACACTGAATCCACCAGCGTGTCTGATTGCAGCATGACGGCCAGCGTGGCAAACCAGGCGATATACATGCCAATAAACAGCCCCGGATGTTTGCGAATAAAACTAATACTGAAACGCGGTCTGTTGTCGCGTTTCTCGCGAGCATTGAGATCGTCAATCGTTTCCGTCAGCAGGCGCTGTATTTCTGTCATCATTTGCCTTTGTGATTTCTGTAACATTCAGGGAACAGCCCATTTTAGAAGGGCGAACTTCATGAAAAAAGTAACAGATTAACCACAATTTATCATAACAGTTACAATTCGCTTTACAGCGTTTTAATGATTCGCGCGGGATTTCCACCGACCACAACGTTGGCCGGAACGCTTTTGGTCACGACGGCGCCCGATGCGACAACGGCGTTGTCGCCAATGGTGACGCCAGGGTTAATCACGGCGCGACCACCGATCCAGACATTATTCCCGATGGTTACAGGTTTACCCAGTTCCCTACCGCTGTTGCGTTCTGTGGCATCCAGCGGGTGCGTCGCCGTATAGATATGCACGCCAGGCGCGAGCATACAATTGTCGCCGATATGAATCGGGCAGACATCCAGCATCACACAGTCGAAGTTAGCGTAAAATGCTTTGCCGAGGTAAATATTGTAACCGTAATCACAGCGGAAGGAGGGCTCAATATACGCACCGTCGCTCTGGCCTAGCAGGTCGCTCAGAATAGCCTGTCGCGCATTCTTCTCGTCCGGTGCGGAGTGGTTGTATCGATGAAGCAACTGGCGCGCCCGCAGGCGGTCGTTGCGCAATGTCTCATCGGCCGGGCAATATAACTCACCGGCAATCATCTTCTGCTTTTCTTCGCTCATTATGCACTCTTCTGTTTGTGGATTAACTGCCGCAGTACAGTAAAGCGCAACGCCTTTTAAGGGAACGTTCCCGTTACCTTGATGTGATCTAAATCACGAGACGTAAAATAGGAATTAACGGTAAATACAGGGAAACCCTCGGTCAGGCAGAACGAACGTATTCTCCATAGCGTTATGCAAAAATTAGCGAATGAATTTCCACACGGAGGTGGGAATCTTGTCGTAGAGCTTATTCATCGTCAATTCTGCAAGACGGTGATCTGCTGCTGAGTAAAATACAGCCAATTCATTGTCAGACAATTCATATTTATTTTTCTCTATTACACGTTCCAGCGTGTCTATTGTCTGGCAGCGTCGTAAACGCATCAAATAATCTGTTTTCGTTAATGGTTTATCGGACATAAATCTTACCTATGATTGTAATAATTTTTAACATGACAAGCTAACAGGATTCGCCCTGGTGGCATTGACGAAGCAGCGAAACAGGCGGTTTCCTGATTTTCGCCATTTTTGCAGATCCTGCGCATTAATGCCGTAACTGCTGAACAACATAAAGGTGTCATCCAGATATTCATCTATCTGTGCAATCAGCTTATTGTCCTCATTATACTTAATTTTATAATTAAGTGCGAAGGTTGCAATATGCTCTATCAGTTCATTGAGCTGAAGATTGATTGCCGAAGTAGGGTCATTAACCCAACCGTGGTTGCTTTCTTCAAGGTTTGCAAGACAGTCATGATACAGGGTTTCACAGAGAAATTTAAGCTGTGCGATATCATGTCTTTTGGGTGAGTACTCATCCATAACGCATCCCCTTCTTAGTGGCTTGAACTAACCGAACACCTTTCGGGATGGATACAACTAACTGACCTGGAACTTGCGCTCTTCTCCTGATGTTTTAACTATAATCCACTCTAAAAAAGATTTCATCGTCCTATTACGAAAAATTACAATTAGGTAAAAGTATGTTGCCCCAACGCAATTTTACATTTTAACCGTAAAAGACGATGCCTGAAATGAGGCGATCTTTTTATTGTTTTTGCAATCATTGAGTTATCGTCATTTGTGCTAACAACGATTGTTAAGAAGGCTGTTACACTCACGATATACCAGGAATAATCTTAATGATTTCTTAATTAACGGAAAAAATAAGAAATGACCAGACTCTCTAAGAATAGCCTTTAGCACGCTGGGGATTATATGTCTTATTTATTCTACGGTGAATAAACAAACTAACAATAAGCGCTTTTTATGATTTTTATCCAGAAAAAAGGCCGCTTGCGCGGCCTTTTCACAGGAGATGAATCAATGATGCTCTACCGAATGGCTGTGCTCAATGTCTTCGCTCTTGCGGCTAAAGCGGCGGCGTACCACCACAAAGAAGACCGGAACGAAGAAGATAGCCAGAACTGTTGCGGTGACCATCCCGCCCATTACGCCGGTGCCCACAGCGTTCTGCGCGCCGGAACCTGCGCCAGAGCTGATAACCAGCGGCATAACACCGAGGATAAACGCCAGAGACGTCATCAGGATCGGGCGTAAACGCATACGTACCGCTTCCAGCGTTGCTTCTATCAGACCTTTGCCTTCTTTATCCATTAAGTCTTTGGCGAATTCGACGATAAGTATCGCGTTCTTCGCCGACAACCCAATGGTTGTGAGCAGGCCCACCTGGAAGTAAACGTCGTTGGTCAGGCCACGGAAGGTTGCCGCCAGCAGCGCGCCGATAACCCCGAGCGGCACCACCAGCATAACGGAGAACGGAATAGACCAGCTTTCATACAGCGCCGCCAGACACAGGAAGACCACGATCAGTGAAATGGCGTACAGGGCAGGCGCCTGGTTGCCGGACAGTCGTTCCTGATAAGACATCCCGGTCCAGTCGTAGCCGATGCCGGATGGTAGTTTGCTTGCCAGCTCTTCCATCATCGCCATTGCTTCACCGGTACTCTTACCTGGTGCCGCCTGGCCGAGGATTTCCATTGAAGGCAGACCGTTATAGCGTTCCAGACGCGGTGAACCGTATTCCCAGCGCGAGGAGGAGAAGGCCGAGAACGGCACCATCTGACCATCGCTACCGCGCACATACCAGTTTCCGATATCTTCCGGCAACATACGGTATTTCGCTTCAGACATGACGTAAACTTTCTTCACACGACCACGGTCGATGAAGTCGTTCACATAGCTGCCGCCCCATGCTGCGCCCAGCGTCGTGTTAATATCGCTAATGGAAACACCCAGCGCCTGCGCTTTTTCCTGATCGATATCGACCTTGAACTGCGGCGTATCTTCCAGACCGTTCGGACGAACGCCGACCAGCAGATCCGGGTGTTTTGCCACTTCGCCAAATAGCTGGTTACGCGCCTGCGTCAGTTTTTCATGACCGAGGCCGCCCTGGTCAATCAACTGGAAGTCGAAGCCCGTTGCCGTACCCAGTTCGACAATCGCTGGCAGGTTAAAGGCGAACACCATCGCATCTTTAATCTGGGAGAATGCGCCCATCGCGCGACCGGTGATCGCATCGACTTTATTCTCATCCCCCGGACGGTCGGCCCAGTCTTTCAACGAGACGAACGCGATACCGGTGTTCTGACCACGACCAGCAAAACCAAAGCCGTTAACCGCAAAGACGGATTCAACGTTATCTTTCTCTTTGGTGAGATAATAGTCGGTCATCTCATCGAGAACTTTCTGCGTACGCTCCTGGGTTGCGCCCGCTGGCAGCTGCGCCATGCTCAGGAAGACTCCCTGGTCCTCGTCCGGCAAGAAGGAGCTTGGCAGGCGAACGAACAGGTAAGCCATGCCGACCACGATGATCAGATAGAGCAGCAGATAACGACCGGTGCTGCGCAGGATGTTGCCTACGCTGTCGGTGTAGTGGTGCGTGCTCTTTTCGAACATGTTGTTGAACCAGCCAAAGAAACCTTTGGTTGACCCGTGGCTGCCTTTGGCAACCGGCTTAAGCATGGTGGCGCACAGGGCTGGCGTCAGGATCAATGCCACCAGCACTGACAGCGCCATTGCGGACACAATGGTGATGGAGAACTGACGATAAATAGCCCCTGTAGACCCGCCGAAGAAGGCCATCGGGATAAATACCGCTGACAGCACCATCGCGATCCCCACCAGCGCGCCCTGAATCTGGCCCATTGATTTTCGCGTGGCTTCTTTCGGCGGCAATCCTTCTTCGGACATTACACGCTCAACGTTCTCTACCACCACGATGGCGTCATCCACCAACAGGCCGATGGCGAGCACCATCCCGAACATTGTTAGCGTGTTTATCGAGAAACCGAACGCCGAAAGCACGGCGAATGTCCCCAACAGCACCACCGGCACCGCGATTGTCGGAATCAACGTCGCGCGGAAGTTTTGCAGGAACAGGTACATGACCAGGAACACGAGGATGATGGCTTCTACCAGCGTTTTCACCACTTCGTGAATGGAGATCGTCACGAATGGGGTGGTGTCATACGGGTAAACGATCTTCATCCCTGACGGGAAGAACGGTTCCATCTTCTTCAGTTCTGCACGGATGGCGTTTGCGGTATCCAGCGCGTTCGCACCGGTCGCCAGCTTGATCCCCAGACCAGACGCAGGCTGTCCGTTGAACTTCGCAATGATGTCGTAGTTCTCACCGCCCAGTTCAATTCTTGCTACATCGCGCAGGCGAACCTGGGAGCCGTCCTGGTTCACTTTCAGCAGAATTTTACCGAACTCTTCCGTAGAGGTCAGACGCGTTTGCGCGATGATGGAGGCGTTCAGTTGCTGGCCTTTCACTGGCGGCGTACCGCCAAGCTGACCGGCCGCAACCTGGGCGTTTTGCGCTTTGATCGCGTTAATCACATCCACTGGCGTGAGCTGGAAGTTGTTCAGCTTCGTTGGGTCCATCCAGATACGCATCGCGTACTGCGAACCAAACAGCTGCACGTCACCCACACCTGACGTACGGCTGATGGCGTCTTTCATGTTCGCCGCAACGTAGTCAGAGATATCCTCCTGGGTCATGGTGCCGTCGGTGTTAATGACGCCCACAACCATCAGGAAGCTGCTGGATGATTTCTCAACGCTCACACCCTGCTGTTGAACCTCCTGGGGAAGCAGCGGCATGGCCAGTTGCAGTTTGTTCTGCACCTGAACCTGCGCGATATCTGCATCCGTACCGGATTCGAAGGTCAGGGTGATCTGCACGGTACCCGTGGAGTCACTGTTTGAGGACATGTACATCAGGTTATCGATACCGTTCATGTTCTGTTCGATAACCTGCGTCACCGTGTCCTGCACGGTTTTCGCATCAGCGCCAGGGTAAGTCGCGGAGATCGTCACTGCGGGCGGCGCAATCGTTGGATATTGCGCTACCGGCAGTTTGAGGATCGCGAGGCCCCCTGCCAACATGATGATAATGGCGATCACCCACGCAAATATAGGGCGATCGATAAAGAAATTAGGCATGTCTTAACGGCTCCTGTTTAAGTTAAGACTTAGACTGTTCAGACGGGTTAGCGCTTGCGGCTTGCTGTTGATTATCAGCGGTGACTTCCTGCGCTTTAACCTGCGCGCCAGGACGCACTTTTTGCAGCCCGGTAACAATCACGCGATCGCCCGATTTGAGTCCATCAGTGACTAACCACTTATCGCCAATCGCCTGGTTTGCGACGATCTGACGGGTTTCCACTTTGTCATCGGCGCCGACAACCAACGCACTGGCATCACCGCGTGGCGTACGGGTAACGCCCTGCTGGGGAACCAGCAATGCATCAGGATTGGTGCCTTCTTCCAGACGTGCGCGAACAAACATACCAGGCAGTAAGGTATGGTCCGGGTTAGGGAAGATTGCGCGTAACGTAATAGAACCGGTGGTTTGGTCGACGGTGACGTCAGAAAACTCAAGCGTACCGGATTGCGGATAGGTAATGCCGTCGCTGGTGACCAGCTCGACTTTCGCTTTGCCGTTCTCTTGCTTCAGTTTGCCGCTCGCCAGCTCCTGCTTCAGGCGCAGGAAGTCGTTGCTTGACTGCGTTACATCCACATAGATCGGGTCGAGTTGCTGTACTGTCGCGAGGGCGGTAGCCTGGCCGTTTTGTACCAGCGCGCCTTCCGTTACGGATGATTTACCGATCCGGCCGTTAATCGGGGAGGTCACTTTGGTATACGCCAGATTAATGCGTGCGGTTTCAACGGCCGCTTTTGCCGCCACAACGGACGCATTCGCCTGTTGCGCATCTGCCAGCGCGCTATCGTAGTCTTGTTGGCTGATGTATTTCGTACCCAACAGTTTCTGATAACGTTTAACCGTTAACTGAGCGATATTTGCAGCCGCCTGCGCTT
Source organism: Citrobacter sp. CK188 (assembly GCF_030333525.1). Lineage (NCBI taxonomy): Bacteria > Pseudomonadati > Pseudomonadota > Gammaproteobacteria > Enterobacterales > Enterobacteriaceae > Citrobacter > Citrobacter sp. CK188. The sequence goes on along the minus strand of NZ_JAOWFU010000024.1, from coordinate 58,430 downwards.
TAGCGAGATCGCCTTTGGCGCTTTCGTAAGCCGCCTGGTAAGTCGCAGGATCAATCTGATAGAGAGACACACCCGCTTCAATGTCGCCGCCTTCCGTAAAGTTACGTTTCAGGATAATTCCGCTTACCTGAGGACGAACTTCCGCAATACGGTATGCATTGGTGCGACCCGGGAGTTCAGTAGTGATCTGTAGAGGTTCAGTTTTGAGCGTCACAACCCCAACTTCTGGCATCTGCTGACCACCTTGTTGGGCCTGTTTGTCGTCACATCCTGTTAGCGCTAAGCTGCCTGAGAGCATCAGAACGACCGCCAGAGGCGTAAACCCTCTGTTTTTGTTCATATGTAAACCTCGAGTGTCCGATTTCAAATTGATCAATGGTCAAAAGTCCACAAACCCATTGCTGCGTTTATATTATCGTCGTGCTATGGTACATACATCCACAAATGTATGTAAATCTAACGCCTGTAAATTCACCGACATATGGCACGAAAAACCAAACAACAAGCACAGGAAACTCGGCAACACATCCTGGATGTAGCTCTGCGTTTGTTCTCGCGACAAGGGGTATCATCCACTTCGCTCGCGGAGATTGCAAAAGCCGCTGGCGTCACACGCAGTGCAATCTATTGGCACTTCAAAAACAAGTCGGATTTATTCAGTGAAATCTGGGAGCTATCAGAATCCAATATTGGTGAGCTTGAGATTGAGTATCAGGCAAAATTCCCCGACGATCCACTATCAGTATTAAGAGAAATTTTAGTCCATCTTCTTGAAGCAACCGTGACGGAAGAGCGCCGACGTTTATTGATGGAAATTATATTCCACAAATGCGAATTCGTGGGTGAAATGGCGGTAGTGCAACAGGCGCAGCGAAGCATCTGCGTGGAAAGCTATGATCGCATTGAACAAACGCTAACACATTGTATTAAAGCAAAAATGCTCCCGGGAAACCTGATGACGCGCCGTGCGGCAATATTAATGCGCGGCTATATTTCCGGCATCATGGAAAACTGGCTCTTTGCGCCGCAATCCTTTGATCTGAAAAAAGAAGCGCGAGATTACGTCGCCATCTTGTTGGAAATGTATCTGCTTTGCCCGACGCTGAGAGCGGCGCCTGCCCTCGAAAGCCCCTGATATCATTCCAGGAATTATCCTGGACATTTTCCGTTCCGCTATTCTGTCCGTCACCGCCGTGATATTCTTGCGGCTTGACTATTTCCGGTCATTCTTCCGGTTCAGAAACCTTCACTCCCATGACTATGTTGCAGCTCTATAAACGTTCATCGCATCTTGTTTTTATCTCAATCATTTTCTTTGTGTTATTGCTGTGCGGTCAGTCGTTGGCGTTTGCCCGTGCGCAAACGAATGGCGATCTGCCGTCGAAAGCAGACGTGCAAAGCCAGCTGGATGCGCTGGGTAAACAGAAAGACCTCTCGGCGCTGGATAAACTGGTCCAGCAGGATCTCATCGATACGCTCGCCACGCTTGATAAAATCGATCGGGTAAAAGAGGAGACCACGCAATTACGTCAGAAAGTCGCGCAGGCGCCGGAAAAAATGCGTCAGGCGACGGACGCGCTGAATGCCCTCAGCGATGTGGATAATGACGACGAAACGCGAAAAACGTTGAGCACGCTTTCGCTGCGCCAGCTGGAACTTCGGGTTGCGCAGGTGCTGGACGATTTGCAGAACTCGCAAAACGATCTGGCGACTTACAATAGTCAGCTGGTTTCGCTCCAGACGCAGCCTGAGCGTGTGCAAAACGCGATGTATACCGCGTCGCAGCAAATGCAGCAAATCCGTAATCGACTGGACGGCACCAGTGTCGGGGATGGCGCATTGCGCCCGAGTCAACAGGCTCTGCTACAGGCGCAACAGGCGTTGCTTAACGCGCAAATCGATCAGCAGCGCAAAAGTCTGGAAGGCAATACGGTTTTGCAGGATACCCTGCAAAAGCAACGCGATTACGTCACGGCGAACACCAATCGACTGGAACACCAGCTCCAGCTTTTGCAGGAAGCGGTCAACAGCAAACGTCTGACGCTAACCGAGAAGACGGCGCAGGAGGCGATCTCGCCGGATGAAACGGCGCGTATTCAGGCTAACCCTCTTGTGAAGCAGGAGCTGGATGTCAATCATCAACTGAGCCAGCGCCTGATCACGGCAACCGAAAACGGCAACGTGCTCATGCAGCAGAACATCAAAGTCAAAAACTGGCTTGATCGCGCGCTGCAATCAGAGCGCAATATCAAAGAGCAGATTGCGGTGCTGAGAGGCAGTTTGCTGTTGTCGCGTATCTTGTATCAGCAGCAGCAAACGCTGCCGTCGGCAGATGAACTTGTCGATATGACCAACCGGATTGCGGATTTGCGTCTGGAGCAGTTTGAAGTTAACCAGCAGCGTGACGCTTTGTTCCAGAACGATGCCTTTGTGGCCAAACTGGAAGAAGGGCACACTGACGAGGTTAATGACGAAGTGCATGATGCGCTGCTGCAAGTGGTTGATATGCGCAGGGAATTACTGGATCAGTTGAATAAGCAGCTGGGCAATCAGCTGATGATGGCCATTAACCTGCAAATCAATCAACAGCAGCTGATGAGCGTCTCGAAAAACCTTAAAGAGATCCTGACTCAGCAAATCTTTTGGGTTAACAGTAACCGCCCGATGGACTGGGACTGGATTAAAGCCTTCCCGCAAACGCTGAAAGATCAGTTCAGGTCGATGAAAATTACGGTGAACTGGGAAAAGGCCTGGCCTGCGGTATTCATCGCATTCCTCGCGGGGCTGCCTTTGCTGCTGATCGCCGGGGTGATTCGCTGGCGACTGAAATGGCTAAAAGCGTACCAGGAGAAGCTGGCGGCCGCGGTGGGATCATTGCGTAACGACAGCCAGCTCAATACGCCGAAAGCGATTTTCATCGATCTGATTCGCGCCTTGCCGGTTTGTCTGATAATCCTTGCGGTAGGGCTGATCCTCCTCACCATGCAGTTGAATATTAGCGACCTGTTATGGGCGTTCAGTAAAAAGCTGGCGTTGTTCTGGCTGGTATTCGGTCTGTGCTGGAAGGTGCTGGAGAAAGAGGGCGTTGCCATTCGGCACTTCGGCATGCCGGCGAAATTGACCAGCCACTGGCGCCGCCAGATTGTGCGCATCAGTCTGGCGCTACTGCCGCTGCATTTTTGGTCGGTGGTCGCTGAACTTTCTCCGCTGCATCTGATGGACGATGTGCTGGGGCAGGTGGTGATTTTCCTCAACCTTCTGCTTATTACTCTGCTGGTGTGGCCAATGTGCCGCGATAGCTGGCGTGATAAGGAGTCGCATGGTTTACGTCTGATCACGATTACCGTGCTCTCCATCATTCCCGTCGCGTTGATGGTGTTGACCGCGACGGGCTATTTCTATACCACGCTACGCCTGTCCGGGCGCTGGATTGAAACCGTCTATCTGGTGATTATCTGGAACCTGCTGTATCAGACCGTGTTACGCGGCCTGAGCGTCGCGGCGCGTCGTATTGCCTGGCGCCGTGCGCTGGCGCGTCGTCAGAATCTGGTGAAAGAGGGGGCGGAAGGCGCGGAGCCGCAGGAAGAACCGACCATTGCGCTGGAACAGGTTAACCAGCAAACGCTGCGCATCACCATGCTGCTGATGATTGCCCTGTTCGGGGTGATGTTCTGGGCGATTTGGTCCGATCTGATCACCGTGTTCAGCTATCTCGACAGCATCACGCTCTGGCACTACAACGGCACGGAAGCGGGCGCCGCGGTGGTTAAAAACGTTACGATGGGCAGCCTGCTGTTTGCCATTATTGTGTCAATGGTGGCCTGGGCGCTGATCCGTAACTTACCTGGCCTGCTGGAAGTTCTGGTACTTTCCAGACTGAAAATGCGCCAGGGGGCTTCGTATGCGATCACCACGATCCTCAACTACATCATCATTGCTGTTGGCGCGATGACGGTATTCGGATCGCTTGGCGTATCGTGGGACAAACTACAGTGGCTGGCGGCGGCGTTATCGGTTGGTCTTGGTTTCGGCTTGCAGGAGATTTTCGGTAACTTCGTCTCTGGCATTATTATCCTGTTTGAACGCCCGGTACGCATTGGCGATACGGTGACTATCGGCACCTTCTCCGGGACGGTCAGCAAGATCCGTATTCGTGCGACCACCATTACCGACTTCGATCGTAAAGAGGTGATCATTCCGAACAAAGCCTTCGTGACCGAACGATTGATCAACTGGTCGCTGTCCGACACCACCACCCGGCTGGTGATCCGCCTTGGCGTCGCCTATGGCTCGGATCTGGACAAAGTGAAAAAAGTGCTGTTGCAGGCGGCGACGGAGCACCCGAAAGTGATGCGTGAGCCAGAACCTGCGGTGTTCTTTACCACGTTTGGCGCCAGTACGCTCGATCATGAACTGCGTCTGTACGTGCGTGAACTGCGCGATCGCAGCCATACGGTGGATGAGCTGAACCGGACCATCGATCGTTTGTGTCGTGAAAATAACATCGACATCGCTTTTAATCAGCTTGAAGTGCATCTGCGCAATGAGAAAGGTGACGAAGTGACGGAAGTTAAACGCGAAATCAAAGGCGACGATCCGACGCCGTCGGTGGGCTAAGTTCTGTTCAGGGCGGCCAGGCCGCCCTGAGTGCCTCTAATGGGAGAGCGCAGACAGCTCTTCTGGCGAGAGTCCGGTTAGGTGGGTGATCAGGTCGGGGGCCAGACCGCTGTCGAGCATTTTGAGAGCGATGCTGCGCGCTTCGGCCTGACGACCTTCTTCTAAACCCTTCTGCCGTCCTTGTTGCATTCCTTTTTGCAGTCCGTCTGCTCTGCCTTTCTCTTCCAGCCATTCGGCAATGCTCATCAGTTGCTCCTTATACTGGGGGGCGCAGCTGGCCAGTTTGCGGATCAACGCGCCGGGGTCCGTGGTATTCCCAACCTGCAACATATAGTGTATCAGCACGCTGATTTGGCTACGGGTAAGGTGTTCCTGCGTTAATAGCGTGATTAATTGATCCTGTAATTCGGCCAGATCGCGTCGGCGTATATGCTTTTGCAGTAGCTCCAGCATCGCCATTCGCCGATGCCGCATGATCTGATTATCCGGCATTACGGTCAGGTCTACCAGCGCAAATTCATTGCTGTAAAGGCTATTGGCAAGCGCGGGCTCACAAAACATATTCTGCCAGTTCAGGCTGTAGGGCCACGGACTAATTGATCCGTGGTAGAACAGTAAGGGAACCACTAACGGCAGCGTGTCGTGCCCGGCATCAAGATGCCGCTGCATGGCGGCGATGGCATAACGCATCAGGCGAAACGCCATGAATTTATCGGGTTTGCTTTGATGCTCAATCAGCGCATAAACGTAGCCTGGTCCATGCGTAGTTTGCAGGGAATAGAGGATGTCTGAATAGCTGGCCCGTAAGTTCTCTTCGACAAAACTTCCTGACTCCAGCGTCAGGGAATCCAGATTGCAGATGCGAAGAAAGGTGTCAGGTAAATGGATCTGTAAAAAATCCCGCGCGATCGCTTTTTGCGTCAGCAGTTGCCGAAATACCGCATCATGCGGCGTGGTTGAAAGTCGTTCCATGAACTGTCCGTCGTCATTGTGTCCCGACGCAGACTCTGACATTGACGGTGGGGACGCACCAGCTCCCTTTTAATCGCTTTGCGAGGCGTCTTCCGCGTTTTTTAGTTTGTTTTCATAATCACGCTTCACAATTTCCAGCGCGCGTAGCACGGTTTGCGCGGGCAGCTGATTCTCTTCAAGCAGGACGATCAGATCGACGGCCAGTTTGACGTCGTCCGGGGCATTCTCAAGCGACATATTTTCTCCAGTGGTTAACGGGTCAGGCGCGCCAGTACGCGCTCTATTTTTTCCAGCGCATGACGACAGCGCGCCAGACGGCCTTCAAACGCCTCGATTTCCCGGTGCAGCGCCTGCTGCTCGGTGAAGCCGGTGACCTGCGCCAGACGGGCTTTACGCTCCTCGGCCATTTCCAGCAGACGACGCTCAAACTCCTGATGCTTTACGCGTTTACGTTGCCAGCGCGCCAGCCCCGGGGAGGCGCTGTCCCACTCCCTGAGCGACCAGGTCGCGGTTTCTCGTGTTATCGCCTCAATCTGTGAAACCAGGCGTTCCGCCAGCCAGGCAATCTGCGGCAGCGTCTGTTGTTCAACCGCATGGCGCAACGCGTCAAGGTTGGTTCCGGCTTCATCCAGATACGCCTTCAATAGCGTGCTGCGGGTGCGAAAAAGATGCCTGTCAAAGCGTGCGCTGAGCGTCGCATGCTGTGCCAGCGGCGCGCTCTGCTGGCGCAGACTGGCGAGCTGGCTTTCCAGCCTGTGTAACAGCATGGCGGTTTTCAATGTAACACTCCGATGAAAATGATAACTGTTATGCTACAGTAGCAGCCTTGTGTGCTACGTACTGTCATTATGAAACGTACTATTTTAATCATCATTGGCTGGCTGGCGGTAGTGTTAGGGACGCTGGGCGTCGTGTTGCCGCTATTGCCTACTACGCCATTTATTTTACTGGCGGCCTGGTGTTTTGCCCGTTCGTCGCCGCGCTTTCATGACTGGCTGCTTTACCGCTCCTGGTTTGGCGGCTATTTGCGTCACTGGCAAAAGCATCGCGCGATGCCGCCGGGGGCGAAACCACGCGCTATTGCATTGATATTGATTACATTCGGTATCTCGCTTTGGCTGGTGCATATGATGTGGGTACGAATACTGCTGCTGGCGATCCTGGCCTGCCTGTTGATTTTTATGTGGCGGATACCGGTGATTGATGAAAAGCAACAAAAGCACTGAAGCGCAATAATCGCTGTTGCAATTGTCTTACGCAGCCAGTAAATTCGACCGTTTTCGAGCACAGGCGCAGACGGTTAAAGGTTAAACAATCGTTACTTTGACCCCCTTAATTCGCGCCGTGAGTAACACCGTAATAGCAGGCATATATCCATGACCGCGACTGCACAGCAGCTTGAGTTTCTCAAAAATAGCATTAAAAGCATTCACGATTACCCGAAACCGGGCATTCTTTTCCGTGATGTCACCAGCTTGCTGGAAGACCCGAAAGCCTATGCGCTCAGCATTGAATTGCTGGTTGAACGATACAAAAATGCAGGCATCACCAAAGTTGTCGGCACCGAAGCGCGTGGCTTCCTGTTTGGCGCGCCGGTCGCGCTGGGCCTGGGCGTCGGGTTTGTTCCGGTGCGTAAACCGCGCAAACTGCCGCGTGAAACGATCGCTGAAAGCTATGAGCTGGAGTACGGCACCGATCAGCTGGAAATCCACGTTGATGCCATCAAACCGGGCGATAAAGTGCTGGTGGTGGACGATCTCCTGGCGACCGGCGGCACAATCGAAGCGACTGTGAAGCTGATCCGTCGCCTGGGTGGGGAAGTGACCGATGCCGCTTTCATCATCAATCTGTTCGATCTGGGTGGTGAGCAGCGTCTGGCAAAACAGGGGATTACCTGTTATAGCCTGGTTCCCTTCCCGGGGCACTGATTCAGGCTAGCTTATTCGCCACTCTGGTTCCGGCCAGTGCCCGACAAAACGCATTTGCGTTTTGAACGCCGCTTGCGGCGGCCCAAAAGGGTGAGCGTCGCGAATAAAGCCTCACAACCTCGCTGTATTTGCGAGGTTGTGTTAGCATTCCCCCCATGAATCCACCTTCCAGCGTTTCAGAGCCAGCCAATGAGTTATCAGGTCTTAGCCCGAAAATGGCGCCCACAAACCTTTGCTGACGTCGTCGGCCAGGAACATGTGCTGACCGCACTGGCGAACGGCTTGTCGTTAGGGCGTATTCATCACGCATATCTTTTTTCCGGCACCCGTGGCGTCGGTAAAACCTCCATCGCCCGTCTGCTGGCGAAGGGACTGAACTGTGAAACCGGTATCACCGCCACGCCGTGCGGCGTATGTGACAACTGCCGGGAAATCGAGCAGGGGCGTTTTGTCGATCTGATTGAGATCGACGCCGCGTCGCGCACCAAAGTGGAAGATACCCGCGACCTGCTGGACAACGTCCAGTACGCGCCCGCGCGCGGCCGCTTTAAGGTCTATCTGATCGACGAAGTGCATATGCTCTCGCGGCACAGCTTCAACGCGTTGCTTAAAACGCTCGAAGAACCGCCTGCACACGTCAAATTCCTGCTGGCGACCACCGATCCGCAGAAGCTGCCGGTGACGATTTTGTCGCGCTGCCTGCAATTCCATCTCAAGGCGCTGGATGTCGAACAAATTCGCCATCAGCTTGAGCATATCCTTAACGAAGAACATATCGCGCATGAGCCGCGCGCGCTGCAACTGCTCTCCCGCGCAGCGGACGGCAGCCTGCGCGATGCGCTAAGCCTGACCGACCAGGCGATCGCCAGCGGTGACGGGCAGGTCTCCACCCTGGCGGTGAGTGCGATGCTCGGTACGCTGGATGATGACCAGGCGCTTTCGCTGGTCGAGGCGGTGGTTGCCGCCAATGGCGAGCGCGTGATGTCGCTGGTGAACGATGCCGCCGCGCGCGGTATTGAGTGGGAAGCGCTGCTGGTCGAAATGCTGGGGCTGTTGCACCGCATTGCGATGGCGCAGCTGTCGCCTGCCGCGCTGGGTAACGATATGGCGGTGATTGAGCAGCGCATGCGTGAACTGGCGCGAACTGTGCCGCCAGCGGACATACAGCTTTATTACCAGACGCTGTTGATTGGCCGCAAAGAGCTGCCTTACGCGCCGGACAGACGGATGGGCGTTGAAATGACGCTATTACGCGCGCTGGCATTCCACCCACGTATGCCGCTGCCGGAACCGGAAAGACCGCAGCAATCTTTTGCGCCGGTCGCGCCAACGGCGGTGATGACGCCGACGCAGGTGCCTTCGCAACAATCCGCTCCGGTACGCCAGGAGGTGCCGTTGCCAGATGCCACCAGCCAGGTGCTGGCGGCGCGCAACCAGCTTCAGCGTGCTCAGGGAGCAACCAAAACAAAAAAGAGTGAACCGGCAGCCGCTTCCCGCGCGCGGCCGGTAAATAACGCTGCGCTGGAAAGATTAGCCTCTGTCTCTGAACGCGTTCAGGCGCGTCCGGCGCCGTCTGCGCTGGAACAGACGCCGACGAAGAAAGAAGCCTACCGCTGGAAGGCGACCAATCCGGTGGTGGAAGTAAAAGAGGTTGTGGCCACGCCGAAAGCGTTGAAAAAGGCGCTGGAGCATGAAAAAACACCGGAACTGGCGACCAAACTGGCCGCGGAAGCGACTGAACGCGATCCGTGGGCGGCACAAATTAGCCAGCTCTCCCTGCCGAAGCTGGTGGAACAGGTGGCGTTAAACGCCTGGAAAGAGGAGAACGGCAATACCATTTGCCTGCATCTGCGCTCCACGCAGCGACACCTTAACTCCACTGGCGCGCAGCAAAAGCTGGCGGAAGCATTGAGCGCCCTGACGGGAACGACGGTTGAACTGACCATCGTTGAAGATGATAATCCGGCGGTGCGAACGCCGCTGGAGTGGCGTCAGGCGATTTATGAAGAGAAACTTGCGCAGGCGCGTGAGTCGATTATTGCGGATAACAACATTCAGACGCTGCGTCGATTCTTTGACGCGGATCTGGATGAAGAGAGTATTCGCCCCATTTGATCGTAAGCCCGGCTTGCGATTGTAAACCATCAAGAGAGAGAGCTTATGTTTGGAAAAGGCGGTCTGGGCAACCTGATGAAGCAAGCCCAGCAGATGCAAGAAAAAATGCAGCAGATGCAGGAAGAAATCGCCAAACTGGAAGTCACCGGCGAGTCTGGCGCAGGTCTGGTTAAAGTGACCATTAACGGTGCGCACAACTGCCGTCGCGTGGAAATCGACCCAAGCCTGCTGGAAGACGACAAAGAGATGCTGGAAGATCTGGTCGCTGCGGCGTTCAACGATGCGGCGCGTCGCATTGAAGAGACCCAGAAAGAGAAGATGGCGTCTGTCTCCTCCGGTATGCAACTGCCGCCTGGCTTTAAGATGCCGTTCTGATGCAAACCAGCCCGCTGTTAACTCAGCTTATGGAAGCACTGCGCTGTCTGCCGGGCGTTGGCCCGAAGTCAGCGCAGCGCATGGCGTTTACGCTGCTTCAGCGTGACCGCAGCGGCGGGATGCGTCTGGCGCAAGCGCTCACCCGGGCGATGTCGGAAATCGGCCATTGCGCCGATTGCCGCACCTTCACTGAGCAGGACGTGTGCAATATCTGTTCGAATCCGCGTCGTCAGGAAAACGGTCAAATCTGCGTGGTGGAGAGTCCGGCGGACATCTACGCCATTGAGCAGACCGGGCAATTCTCTGGCCGCTACTTCGTACTGATGGGGCATCTGTCGCCGCTCGACGGCATCGGGCCGGACGATATCGGTCTCGATCGTCTGGAGCAGCGTCTGGCGTCAGAACAGCTCAGCGAAGTGATCCTCGCGACCAACCCGACGGTCGAAGGGGAGGCTACCGCGAACTATATTGCCGAACTTTGTGCGCAATATGGCGTTGAAGCCAGCCGTATCGCCCACGGCGTACCGGTGGGCGGCGAACTGGAAATGGTCGACGGCACCACGCTGTCCCACTCGCTTGCCGGGCGTCATAAGATTCGTTTTTAATCAATCGGGAGAACATTCGCGTTCTCCCGCTTGAAAACTCATTTCCCGTCCCCATCTCTCCCTCAACGCATTTTGACCTTGTAAATGGCATTGTTGAGGTATTTATCCAATGAAAGGACAAGAAACTCGTGGTTTTCAGTCAGAAGTAAAACAGCTTCTGCACCTGATGATCCATTCTCTGTACTCCAATAAAGAAATTTTCCTGCGTGAGCTTATCTCTAACGCCTCAGATGCGGCGGACAAGCTGCGTTTTCGCGCGCTGTCGAACCCGGATCTGTATGAAGGCGACGGCGAGCTGCGCGTGCGTGTCTCCTTCGATAAAGATAAGCGTACGCTGACCATCGCCGATAATGGCGTGGGGATGAACTGTGATGACGTTATCGATCATCTGGGAACCATTGCGAAATCCGGCACTAAATCTTTCCTCGAATCAATGGGTTCCGATCAGGCGAAAGACAGCCAGTTGATCGGCCAGTTCGGGGTCGGCTTCTACTCTGCGTTTATCGTCGCGGATAAAGTGACCGTGCGTACCCGCGCGGCGGGCGATAAGCCGGAAAATGGCGTGTTCTGGGAATCGGCGGGCGAAGGTGAGTACACCGTTGCGGATATCACTAAAGACGATCGCGGTACGGAAATCACCCTGCACCTGCGTGAAGGCGAAGACGAGTTCCTTGATGACTGGCGCGTACGCTCCATCATCAGCAAATATTCCGACCATATCGCATTGCCGGTAGAGATTGAAAAACAGGAAGAAAAAGACGGTGAAACGATCGTCTCCTGGGAGAAAATCAACAAGGCGCAGGCGCTGTGGACGCGTAACAAGTCAGAAATCAAAGACGACGAGTATAACGAGTTCTACAAGCACATTGCTCACGACTTCACCGACCCGCTGACCTGGAGCCACAACCGTGTGGAAGGTAAGCAGGAGTACACCAGCCTGCTGTACATCCCGTCTCAGGCGCCGTGGGATATGTGGAACCGCGATCACAAGCATGGGCTGAAACTGTACGTACAGCGTGTCTTTATCATGGACGACGCTGAGCAGTTTATGCCGAACTACCTGCGCTTCGTGCGTGGTCTGATTGATTCCAACGATCTGCCGCTGAACGTTTCCCGCGAAATCCTTCAGGACAGCACCGTTACCCGCAACCTGCGCAGCGCGTTGACCAAACGTGTTCTGCAAATGCTGGAAAAACTGGCGAAAGACGATGCGGAAAAATACCAGACCTTCTGGAAACAGTTTGGTCTGGTGCTGAAAGAAGGCCCGGCGGAAGATCATGCCAACCAGGAAGCCATCGCGAAACTGATGCGCTTTGCCTCAACGCATACGGACTCTTCCGCACAAACCGTCTCTCTGGAAGATTATATCTCCCGCATGAAAGAAGGGCAGGAGAAGATCTACTACATCACGGCAGACAGCTACGCGGCGGCGAAGAGCAGCCCGCACCTGGAGCTGCTGCGTAAGAAAGGCATCGAAGTGCTGCTGCTTTCCGATCGCATTGATGAGTGGATGATGAATTACCTGACCGAGTTCGACGGTAAGGCGTTCCAGTCCGTATCTAAAGTTGACGAATCGCTGGAAAAACTGGCGGATGAAGTCGATGAAAGCGCAAAAGAAGCGGAAAAAGCGCTGACGCCGTTCGTTGAGCGCGTGAAAACCCTGCTGGGCGATCGTGTGAAAGAGGTGCGTCTGACGCATCGTCTGACCGATACTCCGGCCATTGTCACCACCGACGCTGACGAGATGAGTACCCAGATGGCGAAGCTGTTTGCCGCTGCCGGTCAGGCCGTGCCGGAAGTGAAATACATCTTTGAACTCAACCCGGATCACGTACTGGTGAAACGCACGGCGGATACCCAGGACGAAGCGCAGTTTAACGAGTGGGTAGAGCTGCTGTTGGATCAGGCGCTGTTTGCCGAACGCGGTACGCTGGAAGATCCGAACCAGTTTATCCGTCGTATGAACCAGTTGCTGGTGTCTTAATCGGCACCGCGTCATGCCGGATGGCGCTAATGCTTATCCGGCCTACGAGCAGGTTGCTTATGTAGGCCCGATAAGCGCAGTGCCATCGGGCATTTTTTATTTTATCCTCTCTTTTTCTTCATTTTCCCGCCGTTAACCGTTTCAGCGCAGGGCGCCTTCCTTGAGCGAATTGCGTGATGGTGGTATCGTTTAGCGCTTTTTTAAAAAATATCGACAACCTTTAAGGGGATTTTCGTAATGCGTATCATTCTGCTTGGCGCTCCGGGCGCGGGTAAAGGAACTCAGGCTCAGTTCATCATGGAGAAATATGGTATTGTGCAAATCTCCACTGGCGACATGCTGCGTGCCGCCGTGAAATCTGGCTCCGAGCTGGGTAAACAAGCGAAAGACATCATGGACGCCGGCAAGCTGGTGACCGATGAGCTGGTGATTGCGCTGGTAAAAGAGCGTATCGCGCAGGACGATTGCCGCAACGGTTTCCTGCTGGACGGCTTCCCGCGTACAATTCCGCAGGCTGACGCCATGAAAGAAGCGGGCATTGCGGTTGACTATGTTCTCGAATTCGACGTACCGGACGAGCTGATCGTTGACCGCATCGTGGGCCGTCGCGTGCACGCGGCGTCTGGCCGTGTTTATCACATCAAATTTAATCCGCCGAAAGTGGAAGGCAAGGACGATGTGACCGGCGAAGAGCTGACCACCCGTAAAGACGATCAGGAAGAGACCGTTCGTAAGCGTCTGGTGGAATACCATCAGATGACTGCGCCGCTGATTGGTTATTACCAGAAAGAAGCGGAAGCGGGTAACACTAAATACGCGAAAGTGGACGGTACTCAGGCCGTTGCCGATGTGCGTGCTGACCTTGAAAAAATCCTCGGTTAATCCGTAAATTGCCCGATGGCGCTGCGCTTATCGGGCCTACGGACTTGTAGGCCCGATAAGCGCAGCGCCATCAGGCAAATTCTCATCTTACCTCTCACAGCAATTAGTTCTTCTTCCTCGCTTTTCCGCTACAATTATCAACAATTTGAATCAATAAGAGGCGGTAATGCGTCAGACGAAAACCGGTATCCTGCTGGCTAACCTCGGCACTCCCGATGCCCCAACTCCTGAAGCGGTTAAACGCTATCTGAAGCAATTTTTAAGCGATGAGCGCGTGGTGGATACTTCCCGCCTGCTGTGGTGGCCGCTTTTACGTGGTGTGATTTTGCCGCTGCGCGCGCCGCGTGTCGCAAAACTGTACCAGTCTATCTGGCAGGAAGGCGGATCGCCGTTGCTGGTTTACAGCAGGGAGCAACAGCAGGCGCTGGCAGAGCGTCTCCCGGATACGCCCGTTGCGCTGGGGATGAGCTACGGTTCGCCGTCGCTGGAAAGCGCGGTCGATGAACTGCTGGCGAATCACGTCGATCACATCGTGGTGCTGCCACTCTACCCACAATACTCCTGTTCGACGGTGGCGGCCGTCTGGGACGAACTGGCGCGTATTCTGGCGCGTAAACGCAGTATTCCAGGCGTCTCGTTTATTCGTGACTACGCTGATGACAATAGCTATATCACCGCCCTGGCAAATAGCGCCCGTGCCTCGTTTGCCCAACATGGCGAGCCGGACTTGCTGCTGCTCTCGTATCACGGCATCCCGCAGCGTTACGCTGACGAAGGCGACGACTACCCGCAACGCTGTCGCGATACTACCCGTGAACTGGTCTCCGCGCTTGGTCTGGCGCCAGAAAAAGTGATGATGACCTTCCAGTCGCGCTTTGGCCGCGAGCCGTGGCTGACGCCGTATACTGACGAAACGCTGAAAATGCTGGGCGAAAAAGGCATCGGGCATATTCAGGTGATGTGTCCGGGTTTTGCGGCGGATTGTCTGGAAACGCTGGAGGAGATCGCGTTGCAAAACCGGGAAATCTTCCTTGAGGCGGGCGGTAAAAAATACGAATACATTCCGGCGCTCAATGCCGCGCCGGAACACATCGATATGATGCTGAAGCTGACCGCGCCGTACCTCTGAGGCTATTTTAACTGCGCCATAAAGAAACGCGCGCCATCCTGTAGCGCATCGTCAGCGGTTTTCATCATGCGTGAATAGTGCAGGAAGGCGTGCAGCGTGCCGGGGTACATCCGGTACTCACTGGGCTGATTATGCGCCTGGAGCGTCTGGTGCAGCAGACGGCTGTCATCAAGTAACGGATCGAACTCCGCGCCGGCAATAAAGCAGGGCGGCACATTGCGGGTCAGATCGTTATTGAACAGGCAATACCAGGGGGATTCGCGATCCTGCTCGTCACGCAGATAGGCGTTTTCATACCTCTCCAGATCCTGACGGGTTAAGCCGTCCCATTCTCCGCCAAACAAACGGCGACTGGGCGAATCCTGTAACCCGTAGAGACCATACCACAGCAGCGTGGCGACCACGCTCCCGCATACAATCTGCTTATCGCGCAGCCACAGCGCGCTGGCGAGCGCCAGCATAGCGCCTGCGGAATCCCCGGCAAAACCGATTTGCGCCATGTTCAATGCGTATTCATCGGCGCGTTGATGAAAGAACCGACATGCCGCGACGGTCTCCTCAATCGCCTGTGGGAAACGTGCTTCGGGAGAGAGCGTATAGTCGATGCCGACGACCGTACACCGCGTATAGCTCGCCAGCAGCCGCATAATGCGGTCGTGGGTATCCAGATTACCGAGAATAAATCCGCCGCCGTGCAGATAAAACAGCGTTGCCCTGCTGTTGTGCTGTGGATAATACAGACGCGTGGCGACCTCGCCGTAGGGTGTGGGAACCGCCGCCGTCTGCGTTGCCATCTGCGGCGCCCCGGCGTTCCAGAACCGGCGCTCGCGGGTGTAGTGCTGGCGCTGCGCCGCAATGTCATCCGCAGGCCACGGCGGCAGCTCCGCCTGATGAAAGTTGATGACGGCCCTCATCTGCGCAGAAATAAGATCGAGAACGGGAATTTTGTTTTCCGGTTTCATAACGCGCTCCTTGTGAAATGCCTCCATTGTAGAAAGCGATCGCCAATAAACTGCGATCTCACCGTCCGATATTGAAACTCCGCGCCTCGTCGCGCGGGCAGGGGGGAATGTGCTACCATGCATCGCTCAGTTATCCACCTGTAAACACAATCATGAAATTTCCCGGTAAACGTAAATCCAAACACTATTTCCCCGTTAATGCCCGTGACCCGCTGTTGCAACAAATTCAGGCTGAAAATGAAACCAGCGCGTCATGGGTGGTCGGTATCGATCAGACGCTGGTGGATATTGAAGCGAAAGTCGATGATGACTTTGTGAAACGTTATGGATTGAGCGCCGGGCATTCTCTGGTGATTGAGGATGATGTCGCAGAAGCGTTGTATCAGGAGCTGGTGCGTGAAAACCTGATCACCCACCAGTTTGCCGGTGGCACCATTGGTAACACCATGCACAACTACTCGGTGCTGGCGGACGATCGCTCCGTTCTGCTGGGCGTGATGTGCAGCAACATTGAGATTGGCAGCTACGCCTATCGCTATTTATGTAACACATCGAGCCGTACCGACCTCAACCACCTGCAAGGGGTTGATGGTCCCATTGGCCGCTGCTTTACGCTGATTGGCGAATCCGGCGAGCGTACCTTCGCCATCAGTCCCGGCCACATGAACCAGCTTCGGGCGGAGAGCATCCCGGAATCGGTGATTGCGGGCGCATCTGCGCTGGTGCTGACCTCCTATCTGGTGCGCTGTAAACCGGGCGAGCCGATGCCGGAAGCGACCATGAAAGCCATTGAGTACGCGAAAAAGCATAATGTGCCGGTGGTGCTGACTCTGGGGACGAAGTTTGTTATCGCCGATAATCCGCAGTGGTGGCAGGCGTTCCTCAAAGAGCATGTCTCCATTCTGGCGATGAATGAAGAAGAGGCGGAAGCGTTAACCGGCGAGAACGATCCGCTGCTGGCGTCTGACAAGGCGCTGGACTGGGTGGATCTGGTGCTGTGTACCGCCGGGCCGATTGGGTTGTATATGGCGGGCTTTACCGAAGATGAAGCGAAACGCAAAACCCAGCACCCGCTGCTGCCGGGGGCGATTGCCGAGTTTAATCAGTATGAGTTCAGCCGTGCGATGCGGCATAAAGATTGTCTCCATCCGCTGCGGGTCTACTCGCACATCGCCCCGTACATGGGCGGGCCGGAAAAAATCATGAACACCAATGGCGCGGGAGACGGCGCGCTGGCGGCGCTGTTACATGATATTACCGCCAATAATTATCACCGCACCAATGTGCCTAACTCCAGTAAGCATAAATTCACCTGGCTGACTTATTCGTCTTTGGCGCAGGTGTGTAAGTATGCGAACCGTGTGAGTTATCAGGTATTGAACCAGCATTCCCCGCGGTTGACGCGCGGTCTGCCGGAACGGGAAGACAGCCTCGAAGAGTCTTACTGGGATCGCTGAGTTATTGCCCGATGGCGCTGCGCTTATCGGGCCTACAAGAAAATCGTAGGCCGGATAAGGTGATTACACCGCCATCCGGCATCACACCGTTTAACCCGTCACCACTTCGCCTGCGGGTGGGGTTTCCAGCAGCTCCAGCATGGTGCGGGCAATTTCACGCTCGCCCATTACCACCTGATTCGCCCCGCGCTCGGTGATGTATTCCACCTCATCGTCATAATGCGCGCGCGCGATAATCTCAATATGCGGGCATTTCTCGCGGGCGGAGGCCACGATTTCACCGGCTTCGTAACCGTTTGGAATGGTCAGCAACAGCCAGCGAGCGCAGTCCAGATGCGCCAGGTTCATGATCTCTTCGTTAGCGGCATTCCCCAGTACGGCGCGAATACCGCGTTCACGCAACTCATCCACGCGGGTACGTGAGGTTTCAATGACCACCAGCGGAATGCCTGCCGCCATCAGTTTTTCGCCCAGCAGACTACCGACGCGGCCAAAACCGACCAGCAGCGCGTGGTTGCAGATATCCACCGGAATCTGCTTCTCTTCTTCGATCGCTTCTTCCAGCGTCTGCTCTTCCAGCGTTTCCGTTTTGGCGAGGTATTTCTCTAACAACGCAAACAGCACCGGGTTGAGCATAATCGACAGAATCGCGCCCGCCAGCACCAGGTTCTGCCCTGCCTGCGGCAGCAGATCCAACGCCATGCCCAGACCTGCCAGAATAAAGGCAAATTCACCAATCTGCGCCAGGCTGGCGGCGATGGTCAGCGCGGTGCGCGGCGAGTGCCCGAACAGGCGAACCAGGAAGAAAGCGGCAACCGATTTACCAAAGATAATAATGGCCAGCGTAGCCAGTACCGCCATCGGCTGTTGAATCAGGATTAACGGGTCAAACAGCATCCCGACGGAGACAAAGAACAGGACCGCAAAGGCGTCGCGAAGCGGCAGCGTATCGTGCGCGGCGCGGTGGCTCAATTCTGATTCGTTTAACACCATCCCGGCAAAGAAAGCGCCCAGCGCAAAGGAGACATCGAACAGCTCGACGGCGCCAAAGGCGATGCCCAGCGCCAGCGCCAGCACGGAAAGGGTAAACAGTTCACGGGAGCCGGTAGCGGCGCTGCGCGCCATAATCCACGGCACCAGACGGCGCCCAACCAGCATCATAATGGCGATAAACGCCACCACTTTACCGATGGTGATACCCATATCGACCGCCAGCGACGCGAAGCCGACATCGCCTTTTTCCAGCATTCCCGCCACGGCGGGCAGAAGAACCAGCGTCAGAACCATCACCAGATCTTCCACAATCAGCCAGCCGATGGCGATTTGCCCGCGCTGACTGTCAATAAGCTGTCTCTCTTCAAGCGCGCGCAGCAGCACCACGGTACTGGCGGTTGAAAGACATAACCCGAAGACGATACCGGTCATGAGCGACCAGCCCAACACCGCTGAAAGCGCCATACCCAGCAACGTCGCCACGGCTATCTGGGCGACCGCGCCGGGAATGGCGATGGCCTTTACCGCCATCAGATCCTTCAATGAAAAGTGCAACCCGACGCCGAACATCAGCAGGATTACGCCAAGCTCCGCCAGTTCAGGCGCAAGTTTGGTATCCGCGACAAAACCCGGAGTAAATGGCCCCGCAAGAACGCCCGCTAACAGATATCCCACCAGAGGAGAAATACGCAGTTTATTGGCAAGCATGCCGAGTATAAAAGCGAGCACGAGGCCGCCAACAATGGTGGTAATAAGCGGGGTGGCGTGATGCATTCCGTCTCCTTTGGTCGTTATGTTGATCCATTTTTGGTCGCCCTGGCGTCATCGCTCGCACAGCCTCACAAACGATGGCGCCAGAGAAACCAAAATTCCAGGTAATAGTTTATGACAATTTCGATGTTTATGTTTATGAATAATTGTTGAAATTTGATGAAAAGTGGAATTTAGAATAAAAAAGGCACGGATTGGAAAACTGGCGGGGTGTCTGTGAGCTAAAGGCTTACGGTGACTGGAAGAGAGTGCGACCAAAGTTTACCTTTGGCCGCAGGAAAATCAGGCTTTATGTCGGTTGTCAGGCAAGAATATGGTCAGTATCCCCAGAAGTGGCAGGAAAGCACATATTTTGTAGACCAAATCAATACTGGTGTGGTCGGCGAGCAGGCCTAATACCGCAGCGCCAAGGCCTCCCATACCGAACGCGAAACCGAAAAAGAGCCCAGAAACCATACCGATACGCCCCGGAAGCAGTTCCTGCGCATACACCAGGATGGCAGAAAAGGCCGATGCGAGGATAAAACCAATTATCACGGTTAAAATCCCCGTCCAGTGCAGGGTTGCATAGGGTAAAACGAGAGTAAACGGCGCTACACCCAGAATTGAGCCCCAAATAACATATTTTCGGCCTATTTTATCACCCAGAGGCCCGCCGATTACCGTTCCAGCCGCAACGGCAAACAGGAAGGCAAACAGATGAAACTGTGCGTTTTGTACCGATAATCCGAATTTTTGCATCAGATAAAAGGTGTAATAGCTGCTGATGCTCGCCATATAGAAGTATTTGGAGAAAATCAGGACTAACAGCACGCTGACGGCAAGTATCACTTTATTGCGCGGCAGCGGATTGACGATGGTCGCCTTCGGTTTTCCTTTACTTATCCGGTGTTGCGCGGCATACCAGCGGCTGATCTGCGCCAGCACAATAATGGCCAGCAACGCGGCCAATACAAACCAGGCCACATTACCTTTGCCATATGGCGCGATGATGACAGCAGCCAGTAGCGGCCCCAGCGAGCTGCCGAAGTTGCCGCCAACCTGGAAGATGGATTGCGCCAGCCCGTGGCGTCCGCCGGAGGCCATACGCGCCACGCGGGAAGATTCTGGATGAAATACCGAAGAACCGGTGCCGACCAGCGCCGCCGCCAGCAGTACGGCGCCAAAACTGCCCGCCAGCGCCAGCAGTACCAGACCGCTCAGCGTAAAGCACATCCCAATGGGGAGCGACCACGGCATGGGATATTTATCCGTCCAGTATCCGACGACCGGCTGGAGCAGGGAGGAGGCGAGCTGGAAGGTCAGGGTAATCATCCCTATCTGCATAAAGGTCAGGGAAAACTCTGATTGCAGCAGCGGGTAAATCGCTAAGATTAGCGACTGGATCATATCGTTCAACAAATGAGACAGGCTGATCGCGCCTAAGATGCCAAACGAGGTGCGTGCTTTAGTCGCCGCAGCAGAGGCGCCCGCTAACGGCTGGGTTGGTTCACTCATTGCCATAGAATGTCACTTCTGTTTTGTTTGCGATGTTGGGGATAATCGAATTTGTAATTATTACTCGACTAACATACCTGTGGACGGTGTTTGAAGGAAGTCTCAATTCTGAAAACATTTTCGACTATTATTTCAGATCATTGTAATTTCAGCGGTTGATATTGAGTCAGGGAGAGAAGCATGAAATTTTTGAAACGGGGTGTGGCGCTGGCATTGTTTGCCGCGTTTACGCTGGCAAGCCAGCCTGTTCAGGCTTATGAAAAAGATAAAACCTATAAAATCACCATTCTGCATACTAACGATCACCACGGCCATTTCTGGCGCAGCGAATACGGCGAGTACGGTTTATCGGCGCAAAAAACGCTGGTGGACGGCATTCGCAAAGAGGTTGCGGCTGAAGGCGGCAGCGTGCTGCTGCTTTCCGGTGGCGACATTAACACTGGCGTACCGGAATCCGACCTGCAGGACGCGGAACCTGACTTTCGTGGTATGAACCTGATTGGCTACGATGCGATGGCCGTCGGTAATCATGAGTTTGATAATCCGCTCAGCGTGCTGCGTCAGCAGGAAAAGTGGGCCAAATTCCCCTTCCTCTCCGCCAATATCTACCAAAAGAGTACCGGAGAACGCCTGTTCAAGCCCTGGGCTATTTTTAAACGCCAGGATCTGAAAATCGCCGTCCTCGGATTGACGACGGACGACACCGCGAAGATCGGTAACCCGGAATTCTTCACCGATATCGAGTTCCGTAAACCGGCTGAAGAAGCGAAGGTGGTGATTCAGGAACTGCAAGTGAATGAAAAGCCGGACATCATTATCGCCACTACCCACATGGGGCACTATGACAACGGCGATCACGGTTCGAACGCGCCGGGCGATGTTGAAATGGCGCGTAGTCTGCCAAAAGGCTCGCTGGCGATGATTGTGGGTGGTCACTCACAGGACCCGGTGTGCATGGCGTCTGAAAACAAAAAGCAGGTTGATTATGTGCCGGGTACGCCTTGCGCGCCGGATAAGCAGAACGGCATCTGGATTGTGCAGGCGCATGAGTGGGGGAAATACGTTGGCCGCGCGGACTTTGAGTTCCGTAACGGCGAGATGAAAATGGTCAACTATCAGCTCATTCCGGTAAACCTGAAGAAGAAAGTCACCTGGGATAACGGGAAAAGTGAGCGCGTACTTTACACCCCGGAAATTTCAGAAAATCAGCAAATGCTCTCGCTTCTGACGCCATTCCAGAACAAAGGTAAAGCGCAACTGGACGTGAAGATTGGCAGCGTCAATGGTCGTCTTGAAGGGGATCGCAACAAAGTTCGCTTTGTGCAGACTAATATGGGCCATCTGATTCTGGCCGCGCAAATCGCGCGCACCAGCGCCGATTTCGGCGTGATGAGCGGCGGGGGGATTCGCGACTCCATTGAAGGCGGCAACATTACTTATAAAAGCGTGCTCAAGGTGCAGCCGTTTGGCAACGTTGTGGTCTATGTTGACATGAGCGGTAAAGAAGTAATTGATTACCTGACCGCCGTCGCGCAGATGAAGCCGGATTCCGGGGCGTATCCGCAGTTTGCGAACGTCAGTTTTGTGGCGAAAGACGGCAAACTTAATGACCTGAAAATTAAAGACGAGCCTGTTGACCCGGCGAAAACCTACCGGATGGCAACGCTGAGCTTCAATGCGACGGGCGGCGACGGGTATCCGCAAATTGATAATAAACCGGGATACGTGAATACCGGTTTTATTGATGCGGAAGTGCTGAAAGAGTACGTGCAGAAGAACTCACCGCTGGATGCCAGCGCGTATGAGCCGAAGGGCGAAGTCAGCTGGCAGTAACAGGGCGTAGTGCCGGTACGGGTCAATGCGGTTTGTAGGCCTGATAAGCGTAGCGCCATCAGGCAATCATTCTAAAATCGCTTAATCCCGGCGAGCGATATCGGCGAATTTCGCATCCAGAATTTTGGCTAAATCGCCCGCCGCCAGCTCGATGTCCAGCCCGCGTTTGCCGCCGGAAACATAAATGGTGGCAAACGTTTGGGCCGGCGCGTCAATCAGCGTCGGCAGCCGTTTTTTCTGCCCCAGCGGGCTGATGCCGCCGACCAGATAACCTGTCATCCGTTGGGCGACCATCGGATCGGCCATATCGACCTTTTTAGCCCCCAGCGCTTTCGCTACTTTTTTCAAATCCAGCTGTCCGGCAACGGGCGTTACCGCGACCGCCAGGTGCTTCATATCGCCGTTTACGGCAACCAGCAGCGTCTTGTAAACCTGATCAGGATTCAGGCCTAATTTGCGCACCACTTCATCGCCAAAATTGGTTTCTGACGGATCGTGATCGTAGGCGTGGATCTGAAAAGTAATGTTGTTTTTTTCGAGTAATTTTACGGCGGGTGTCATAGCAATTATTCCTGGCCCAGACAAAATACCCTTAAAGCATACGCCTGATGGTGGTCTAAAAAATAGTACCATCTTGCGCAATAGTATTGGCAGGATGGTGACTTTGAGCGACAATCGACATAACCAGGGCGCTACGTCCTGGCATAATAATAACGATGAAATTCCTCTTTGACGGGCCAATAGAAATATTGGCCATTTTTTTAACGCATTAGTGCAGGCAAATTGCCTTCCCCGTAAAGATGAAGCGCGCCGACCGCCACGACATACCGACCCGGCGGCATGGCATGCAGACGTTCCCGCCAGGCGACATTTCGCTGATGCATCAGCACATCATACAGCGACTGACTGAAAGTATTCGGCAACGAAATAGCATTATTCTGCGGGGGCGATTTCAGCCACCAGCTCATCATCTGTTGCAGCAGTCTGGCGTTGGTATGCCAGTGCGTCAGGGTATCATCCAGTAGCGCCAGTCCGTTATCAGGGAGCTGGCACAGCAGATCGATCTGGCTGGAAGCGCCTTCCAGTTCGATGATCGGTTTTTGCGCCTGTTTTGCCGTTTTCAGCAACTGGTAATCAATACCGTATTCCGGTCGCAGCCCCAGTTGTTGCGCCTGAGTCGCCTGCAATATCATGGCGATTTGCCATAACGGCTGGGTCGAAAAGAGAGAAGGGGAAATGCCCAGTTCATGGGTGATTTTATGCAGGCGCTGACGTAACTCGTCGCTAATTCGCTCATCCAGGTCGGCAAAGGCAGGCAGGTCGGTAAAAGGCGAATCGTTGCCTGAAACATCGGCTTCAACAATCAGCGCGTCCGCCTGCCTGAGCTTTTTAAGCAGTTTTGCCGGAAGGGGGGCCATATCGCGCGTTCCCATGTGAATACTGCCCACAAGATGAAAACAGCGATCGCCGGGTAACATGATGTCGATGGCAGGCCAGGTATAATGGTTGCCGCGCAGTGCAGCCCATAACGCTTTTACCCGGTATAACAGATCCATACGCCCTCCCTTAGTGGAAAACCATGCTAGCGTGTGGCTCTGGAAGGTGCAATGCGTGAAATGCCGGATGGCGACGCAAAAGCATCTTATCCGGCCTACGATGAGAGTGCTGCGTAGGCCGGATAAGCGTTAGCGCAGGTGCCTTATTCTTTTGGTTTAAAGCGCAACAACCGGTTGGCGTTGCTCACCACGGTAATTGAGGAAAGCGCCATTGCCGCGCCTGCCACAACCGGGTTAAGCAGCGTGCCGGTGAACGGCCACAGAATCCCGGCGGCAACGGGGATGCCGATGCTGTTATAGATAAACGCGCCGAGCAGGTTCTGCTTCATGTTTCGCAGGGTCGCCCGTGAGATGGCCAGCGCGTCCGCCACGCCCATCAGGCTATGGCGCATCAGGGTTATCGCCGCAGTTTCAATCGCCACGTCGCTGCCGCCGCCCATTGCGATGCCGACATCCGCCTGCGCCAGCGCCGGTGCGTCGTTGATGCCATCGCCGACCATTGCGACCTGACGTCCCTGACTTTGCAGACGTTTGATCGCATCGGCTTTACCGTCCGGCAGCACGCCCGCGATCACCTCATCAATCCCGGCTTCTTTGGCAATGGCGTTGGCGGTGGTCGGGTTATCCCCGGTTAACATCACCAGACGATACCCGGCGCGGTGCAGGCGCTGAAGCGCTGCGACGCTGTCGCTGCGCAGCGGATCGCGGATCGCCAGCAGCGCCGCGGCTTTTCCGTCAATCGCCAGCAATACGGGCGTTGCCCCCTGAGAAGCCTGTGCTGAAATTTCAGCGTCCATTGCGGTCGTGACAACCTGTTGTTCATTCAGCAGCGCCTGATTGCCTAACAGCAACGTATGCCCGTCCGCTTCGCCGCTAACGCCTAAGCCACGTAACGTCCGAAAGTTATTCACCTGAGGCAGGGCGGCGTCGGCGGCTTTTTCCAGGATAGCGTGCGCCAGCGGGTGGCTGGAGCCTTGTTCCAGCGCGGCCGCCAGACGTAAGGCGCTCGCCTCATCGGTATCGCCAAATGTCCTGATGGCGACGACCTGCGGTTTACCTTCCGTCAGCGTACCGGTTTTATCAAATATCACGGTGTCCAGCGTGCTGGCGCGTTGCAGCGCGTCGGCGTCGCGTACCAGGACGCCAAATTCAGCGGCGCGTCCGACGCCCGAGATAATCGACATCGGTGTCGCCAGGCCCAGCGCACACGGACAGGCGATAATCAGGACGGTGGTGGCGATCACCAGCGTGTAAACAATTTGCGGCGCCGGCCCAAAGACATACCAGATACCTGCGCTCACCAGGGCAATCACCACCACGACTGGCACGAACACCGAGGAGATTTTATCGGCAAGCTGGCCGATTTCCGGTTTGCTGCTCTGTGCCTGGCGCACCATGCGAATAATGCGCGACAAGGTGGTATGGCTGCCGACTGCGCTTGCGCGAAACAGCACGCTGCCGTCCTGCACCACGGTTCCGGCGTGAACGCTGTCGCCTTCGCCTTTCTGCTGCGGGATCGGTTCGCCAGTGAGCATTGCTTCATCCAGCCAGGCTTCACCCTGAGTGATTTCACCGTCTACCGGCACACGGTCGCCGGTGGTCAGACGCAGCAACATGCCCGGCTGTACATCCGCCAGAGGTACGCTTTTTTCACCGTCATCAGTGACCACGCGTGCCGTCGGCGGAGTTAAGTCGAGCAATTTTTCCAGCGCCTTAGAAGAGCGCTGACGCGCGCGGGCTTCCAGCATGTGTCCGAGGTTGATCAGACCGATGATCATCGCACTGGCTTCATAATAGAGATGGCGCGCTTCCATCGGGAACCACTGCGGCCACAGGTTGACGCTCATCGAGTACAGCCAGGCCACCCCGGTGCCGAGCGCCACCAGCGTATCCATCGTGGCGGTGCCGTTCATCAGGCTTTTCCATGCGCTGCGGTAAAAGTGTCCACCCGCAAAAACCATCACGGCAAGGGTCGCCAGGCCGATTGCCAGCCACAGGCTGCGGTTATCGGCGGTGACCATCATGTTGTCGCCGAGCATCCCCCAGACCATCACCGGCACGCCGACCAGCAGCGCGACAATCGCCTGCCAGCGGAAGCGTTTCATGGTGGCGAGTGCGGTTTCCTGCTGGCGTTCGCGGCGTTTAACGTCATCTTCGATCGCTTCTGCGCCGTAGCCTGCTTTCTCTACCGCCTGCACTAAATCTGCGGCGGACGCGCTGCCCATTACCAGCGCAGTGCGTTCCGCCAGGTTTACCCGTGCCTGTGTGACGCCCGGTACGCTTTGCAACGCGTTTTGCACCCGGGAAACACAGCTGGCGCAGCTCATGCCGCTTAACAGCAGCTGTTGGCTTTCATCATCATCGGCCGTCGCTGCCGGAAGCTCAGGGGGAACCGCTGTCAGTGCTTCCGACGGGATTGATGACTCCGCCAGCGGTTTAGCCTTTGGGTGGCTTAACTCCGCGCCGTAACCGGCTTGTTTAATGGTTTCAATAAGCGCTTCGGCACTGGCGCTGCCGGTAACGTGCGCTTCAGTTACCGTGACGTCTGCCTGTTCAACGTCAGGACGTTGTTCAAGACTTTCTTTCACGCGTTTGACGCAGTGGCCACAGGACAGACCGTCCAGGGTCAGGTCGATAGTTTGAGACATAACACACTCCTTTATGACAGGATTAACTGACTGTGATAAAGGGTAAACCTTCCATCAAGGGGAAGGTCAAGAAGTTTGTTTTATACTCGTGTTTTTCAGTGTTCCAGCGCGATAGCGCAGACGTGTTCGAGCGTAGAAAGGTTGCTGTACAGTTCGGGCAAGGTTATTTTTTTTCTGATCACAACCTTAAGGTTGACCTCTATTTTTCCCTTTTTTACATCGCGGATAGTAATGGTCTCAATAATGCTTTTTTGCTGATTAATACTTTCTACCAGCGTTTGTAGCCCTGATTTTTCGTCAAGAATAATGCGGATTTTTACTTTGCCGGGGAGCTGGTTTTTTGTTTGTAAAAAGATCACAAAATAACTGAGCTTTATAGCCAGCAGAAATAACCCTGTGGCAAGCAGGGCATGAAGATAAAAACCGGCTCCGCTGGTAATTCCTATGCCAGCAGAAGCCCAGA
This sequence comes from Citrobacter sp. CK188, assembly GCF_030333525.1. NCBI lineage: Bacteria > Pseudomonadati > Pseudomonadota > Gammaproteobacteria > Enterobacterales > Enterobacteriaceae > Citrobacter > Citrobacter sp. CK188. The sequence goes on along the minus strand of NZ_JAOWFU010000024.1, from coordinate 31,643 downwards.
CGATGGCTGCGGTTGTTAGCCCGGATATCGCATCATCATGGCGATGGAGGATAACCCCGGCACCGAGAAAACCCACGCCACTGATGATTTGTGCGGCCAGGCGCATAGGATCGCTACGGATATTCATTGAAATCTCAGCGTAATACTCCGCTGATTGAATCGAAACAATGGTCAGGGCACAACTGGCTACTGAAATAATCACACATGTTTTAAACCCGACAGGCTTTCCCTTTGATTCTCTTTCAAGACCGATGATTCCTCCCAGGAAAAAAGCGACGCAAATTTTGCATAATGTAATTAAAATTGGTTCTCCTTCACCAGAGAGGATGAGTGCTAACGTATTCATTTTTCCTCCAGAAAAACATAACCTTACACACTGCGCGAATACCTTCTTTTTCTGTGCAGCATCGCTATGCGCCGTAGCGATGGATGTAGTGTTCAATCAGCGAAAGAAGTTGATGGTTATCGATAGTCTGTAGAATTTTTATCATCGTGCCTTTGGGCTCGGGTATTCCCACGTCCAGGCGTAATGTGTCACGTCCATAACGACAGGTCATACCACGAGTAAGGCCTTCAAGCGAGACGTCCAGAAAGTCTTCTGTCGTTGCGGCGAGCGAGGGATCAAGCAACCAGGCGATCGTCAGAACATCGTGGATCCAGCAGCCAGGCAGATTGCGGGTCTGCATAGAGTAGGTGATCCACGGGCGAATGGTTTTCTCCAGATAGCGACCAAGAACGTTTTCTGCCGCAGCCAGACGATCCAAATCGGTATGAAGCATTTGGGTTTTTGTCGTGACATCCATCGGAACCAATGTGACCGGCGCACCGCTGGTGAGTACGGCATGAGCTGCTTCTGGATCAAGGCCAAAATTAGTGTCTTTCAGGTAGCCAGGAACATTGAATACTCCGCCCATGATCACGATATTCTTCACCGCATGAACGAGCTGCGGATAGAGCTGTAGAGCAATGGCGACGTTGGTGAGTGGGCCTGTTGCGACCAGCGTTATCTCACCGGGGTTATTGCATATCAGCTCACCTATCGCCTCAGGCGCAAGAGGCTTCGTGGCCTGGTATGCCTGCGGAACGGGGACGTCAGCCCAGAGTTGGCGTAAGCCATATTGGTCTACACCATGATCAAGCTTTTCCCGCCAGGGCTGCGGATCTTCTCTGAGCGCGCGTGCGGCGCCACGGTAGACAGAAACGGGTACACCTAATTGTTGAACGAAATCTTTGGCTACTGCATATCCGATTTCTACCGGTGTATTACCAGCCACCGTTGTGATCATCTCCAGAGAGATTTGCGGCGCGGCAATGGCGAGTGCCAGCGCGAGGCCGTCATCGATATTGGCGCCGGGAATGCCATTACCCGGATCGCAGTCGATAATCACGCGCATAGATTTATTTTTATCTGGTTTCAGGTTGTACTTCATGTCCCTGGCAGCCACACGACTCTCCCACTCGTAAAAAAAACTCAAATTCAACGCGGCGAACTTCTCCATCCCAGTTTTTCAACATATCAATTGCCGCACGAGCCATTTTATCGACAGGCTGTCGGACGGCGGTCAGGGAAGGTACGTTGTAAGCCGATTCTTGTGTTGCGTTAAAGCAGACCAGCGCCACATCCTGTGGAACGCGTAATCCTTGTTCTGCCAGAGCGCGTAAACAGCCAAGCGCCTGCTGTTCGTTGGTTGCGAACAGCGCGCGCGGTGGTTTACCTTGTAACATGCGTTTTGTCGCCTCGTAACCTCCGGCGCGGGTATAGTTAGTCGAAAAGATCCAGGAGGGGTTGATAATTAGCGATGACTCTTCCAGCGCTAGCTGCCATCCCCGGATACGATCCTGGGTGTTCAACATTTCACGCGGACCACAAATAATGCCAATATCGCGGTAACCGTGATCAATCAGATGCTTCGTCACCTGCCAGGCCGCCAGTTGTTCATCTACCTGAATAACACTGACATTCAACCCAGGGTCCACGCGATCCAGCATGACGCAGGGGGTTCCGCTCTCCTGAATCAGCTCAATATAGGGATGCCGGTCAACACTGGTATAGATAAGCCCGTCGACCTGACGGTTTAGCATATTGTTAATCAGTTCACGCTCACGTCCGCTGTTGTCGCCCGCATCGCCCAGCAGGAGCACTTTCCCATCAGAAAATGCTTCACGTTGCAGGGCATGCGCCATTGAGGCGATAAACGGGTTAGAGATGTCTGGCGCAATGAGTCCATAGGTTTGCGTGCTGCCTGAAGCCAGGGCGCGCGCTATACCATTAGGTCGATAACCGGTTTTTTTTATGGCCTGCAATACGCGCTGTCGGGTCGCTTCGGCGACGGGGCGCGGACCGTTATTAATAACGTAACTGACAACAGCGACAGATGTTCCCGCTTCTTTTGCAACATCAGAACGTGTTACGCGTTGTGAATGTGATTGGGTCACAAGGCACCTACCTGATTGAGTTCAGAGTGATCTTTTTTCCAGACAGCATAAGGCGTTATGACCCAAAAATCTTTGGTAAAGAACGCGCACCTCACGTTCTCTGGCCTCAAATTGCATCCTCGGGCAAGTTGAGATCCCGCCCACGAGTCTCTGGCGCGAAGAAAGTCGTCACCAGCCCAATTGCGGCCATCAGGGTGAAATAGACGGCGATAGGCCACCAGTGTCCGTAAAATGAGAGCAGCGCCGAGGCGACAAGTGGCGCCGTACCGCCAGACATAATGGACCCCAGCTCTTTTGCGAAAGCCATTTTAGTATAACGGTTGGTCACACCGAAAAGCTCAACGCCCCATGCAGCCTGAACACCGAAAATGCCCAGTGAAGCGAGCCCCATTCCGGTAATGATCGTCGGGATAACAATCCACGGTTCACGAGAATCCAGCAGCATGAATGCCGGAAATGCGTACAGAATCAGTAGCAGACAGAACCAACGGTAAGTGATACGTCTGCCAAATCGGTCAGAAAGCCAACCCGCCAGCGGAATAATGGCAAATCCCAGAATAGAGGCGATAAATACCGCAACAGTAGGGACAGATTTATCAACCATCAGCACTTTGGCAACATAGCCAATGATGAATCCCTGGGCCAGATAGGAGGGGCCATTTTCGCCGATGCGTAATCCGACCATGGTCCAGAATGCTCTGGTGCGTTGCCAGAAGCTACGGGTGTCATACTGTTGCATCTCCTGACCCTGGCGAAGCGCATTCTCTCGCTCGGCTTGCAGGAGTGCTTTTTGACGCTCAAAGACGGGCGTTTCACGCATATGGCGGCGAATAAACAGTGCGGCGGCGGCGATGAGGAAGCTGCAAAGAAAAGGGATGCGCCATCCCCAGCTTAGCAAGGCGTCTTTATCCATTTGCAGTACGATGAGCCAGACTAAAGAAGCCAGCAATGTTCCGCTATTTGAGCCCAGAGCGATAATTGAGGAGACCATTCCGCGATGCTTAACTGGGGCATATTCACCGAGCATGACGGTGCCGCCTGAAAGCTCTGCCCCGGCGCCCAGCCCCTGGGAAAATCGTAAGATGACCAGGCATACCGGCGCCCAAACGCCAATCTGGGCGTAGCTGGGAATTAAACCGATCAACATGGTCGACATGCCCATTAACCCGATAGTGATAACCATGACAGTCTTCCGGCCATGACGGTCGCCTATCCAGCCGAACAACAGCGCGCCGATGGGGCGTGCTATAAACCCGACAGAATAGGCGGCGAAGCTGGAAAGTAGCGCCATAACTGGTGTGGCTTCAGGAAAAAAGACGTCGCCAAAGATAATGCCTGCGGCGAGGCCATACAGCGCAAAATCGGCATATTCCATTGTCGTGCCTAACCAGCAGGAAAATGTCGCTCGCCAGAATTCGCGGCGCCCCTCGGGGGTTTCCAGTCGTTCCTGAGCTGCCTGTTGGCCGTCCGTCAGGGGAACAGAGGATGAATGCGTGTTCATAAGAACTCCTTGAAGTTAGCTGTCGACATAAGTCGCAGGTTTATACTCTTCATGTTCTACTCGCGTAGATATTATATTTTTACCGCAGATTAATAAATCTACCCGCGTAGAATGACCAGTTGAAAGAGTCAGAATTGAGAAAGCGATCACTTATAACAGGCAATTGTTACAGAAAATGGAGCATCAGCATTCGATGCTCCGCAAGTTTTACCGATCGAGGACGATCAGCGGTGAGAGATTTGATGGATCGTTTAAAACCGTGATATCCGCGCCGTAAAGCGTTTTCAGCGCCTGTTGTTTCAGCACCTCCTGCGGCCTGCCGTTATCAATAAGGCGGCCGTTTGCCATCAGCACCACCCGGTCGGCATAGCGTGCGGCAAGATTGAGATCGTGCAGCACGCAGCAGACGTTGAACTGCCGTTCACGCACCAGTTGGCGCAGCAGACGGAAAAGATGCTGCTGGTGGTGAATATCCAGCGCGGAGGTGGGTTCATCCAGAAACAGCCATTTGGGCGAGGGCTCGGGTTCCCAGAGCTGAACCAGCAGGCGCGCCAGCTGTACCCGCTGCTGTTCGCCGCCCGATAACTGCCGGTAATCACGCGAGGCCAGCTGGCTGCAATCGCACAACGCCATGATGTGCTCGGTTTCATCGCGTGGATTATGCGTCCGATGAGGATGCCTGCCCATGCGAATGACTTCCCGAACGCTGAACGGGAACGCCATGTGGCTGTTCTGGCGCATTACCGCGCGGGTCTTCGCCAGTTCCGTCAGCGGCCATTCGGTCAGCGGCTTGCCCAGAAGCGTACAGCGACCAGAGTCGGGCTTCAGATACCCGGTAAGCTGGCGCAGCAGCGTGGATTTCCCGGCGCCATTCGGCCCTAAAATAGCGACGATTTCACCACCAGGCAGAGTCAGCGAAACATTGTCCGTTAAACGGCGTCCATGAATGCTGTAAACCAGATTTTGGGCATCAATCATACCACCCTCCGGCTGTTCAGAATGAGCCACAGGAACCAGGGGCCGCCAATCAGGCTGGTCAGAAGGCCGACCGGCATCTCCGCAGGCTGTACCAGCGTGCGTGCCAGCGTGTCGGCAACCAGGAGCAAACATGCCCCTGCAAGTGTAGAGCAGGGAATGAGCCAGCGATGGTCTGCGCCGATGATCATGCGAATTAAATGAGGAACCACCAGACCGATAAAGCCAATCACGCCGCTTACCGAAACGGCTGCGCCCACCAGCAGGGAGCTGAGCAACAACAGCTGCTGACGTTTACGCTTTACGTTTACCCCCAGATAGTGCGCCTCTTCATCCCCTAATTGCAGCAGGTTTAGCGTCCCGGAAAGACAGGCGGTGGCGGTGATGGCGGGCAGCGCGAACGAACTGGCCACCAGTAGCGTCGGCCACTGCGCCTGACCGAGGCTGCCCATCATCCATAGCGTCAACTGACGTAATTGCTGTTCGTCGCCAACATAGCTCAGTATGCCGATAGCCGCCCCGCACAGCGCATTAATCGCAATCCCGGCCAGCAGCAGTTGCATCATGCCGCCGTGAGCGTGGCGCAGGCTGATCAGAAAAATAACCGCGCAGACCACCACGCTGCCGGCGACGGCAAAGATCATCTGTTCATAGAGCGCCAGAACGACGGGAAACGAAAGAGGGAAAACGATCGCGACGCCGACCATTAACGCGGAGCCGCTGCTGACGCCGAGCAACCCCGGATCGGCCATCGGGTTGCGAAAAAGTCCCTGCATGATCACGCCCGCCGTCGCCAGCGCGCTGCCAACCAGCACGGCCAACAGAACGCGGGGCAAACGGATGTTCAGCCAGATATCCCGGTACTCTTCGTTAAACAGCGCGCTGAAGCTGATGTTCAGCGCCCCCTGGCTGGCGCCGAACAGCACCAGTGCGATCAGCAAGAGTGAAAGCCCCGTCAATACACTGAGGGAAGAGAGTGAATCCTTGAACACTCGAATCTCCATAACGTCATTGCGGCGCGGATCTCCGCGCCGCGAGGGGATCACACCGGCTTTAGTTCAGGCTCAACCAGACTGTAGATCTGATTGTTAAGCGCAGGCGCGCAGGCCAGTTCATGAATATGGGCGGCGACATCCGCACGCATCACAAACCCGTGGCACTCCTGTCCCTGGTAGCGCTGCGCTTTACCTGTCGCATCGCCATTCAGTAAACCGCCTGGCCGCAGGATGGCATAATCCAGTTGACTGGTTTGCAGCCAACTTTCCGCCAGCGTTTTTTCCCGCACGGCCTGGCCGAATGCGGCTTTCGCGCGAGGGGATAAAAATGCCCAACTGTCGCCGCATCCCAGCGACGTCACCAGAATCATGCGTTTGATGCCCACTTTTTCCGCTTCATCAATAACGGTTCTGTGCGCCAGATAATCCTGGTTTCCCCCCATTGATGAAATGACAAGCGCCTCCGGCCCTGCGGCATGGCAGGCGCAGGACACGATGCTTGCGTCGCAGGCATCGCCAATAAATACCTGAACGCCTTTGCTTTGCAAAAGGGCCGCGGTTTCCGGGTGACGAATCACGGCAACGACCGGGTGCTGTTGCGCCAGCGCGAGTTCAAGCGTTCTTGCACCCACGCCCGTACCGCCTGCACCGAAAAGTAACCACGGCGTCATCAGGCGTTTTCCTTCAGAGAGGAGGCCAGGGTGCGGAAGGCGTCAACCTGTTCGCCCAGTAGCTGACGATGCTCGTCGCGACCGAGGAAGACTTTAAACATGGCGCTGCCCGCCTGGTTGAGGAACAGAATAGACGCGGTGTCCATGCCCATAAACTTGCGTTCCACTAAGGCGATGTGCGTGCAGTTTTCCGCTTTGATATGGCCGGTCATGCCTTTTTTACCGCGCAGATTGAAATAACCGTGACGATGGAAGCCGGAGGGCAGTTCACCGGTAAATTCGAGAATGACATCGGCGGTGTGCACCAGGGTTGTGACTTTGCCCCATTCGCTGACGGTGTCCCAGACGGTATCGAATTTATCGCCGCTGACCAGGGTATGAGAGGGCAGGTTTTTGACTACGTCTAAAAGCGTGGTGTTGTACTGTGCGGCGATCGCTTCCAGCGTTCCGTCCGGCTCAGTGCGCAAAAAATCCTGTAAAGAGACATGGCTCATAAGTTACTCCTTTTATGGTTTATCTACCGCGATGCGCGGTGCGTTAAGTTCCTGAATCAGCTCGTCAAGAGACTGCAAAATATTGCTTGCCCAGAAGCGTCCTTCGTTGGTCAGACGCAGGCAGGTTGACGCATCGCGGGTCAGCCCCGCGTTGTGCCATTGGGTCAGTAACGGAATCAGTTGCTCCGCGTGAGGCGTCAGCTCATCAAGCGGTACGCGCGCTGTTTCAATCCCCGCCTGTAACGTATGGCGCCACTGAAAGCCGCGTTCGGCGGTACGCATCATCATCATTAACGGCTTTTTCCCGGCGGCGATAGTTTCATGCCAGGTGGAAAGGTTTCTCTCCACCATCCAGGAGTAGCCGTTGACCGAACCGCCTGCGCCGGAGCCGAAGGCGAGGCAGTCAGCGCCTTGCTTGATCAGCAGGTTGTACAGGTTGCGTTCTCGGGTGGTACGCGCCCAGTGGCTGTTGCTGATGCAGCGCCAGCCCGCGCTATCCATAAAATCGCAGCCCTGAAGGTAGAGGTCGCGACGCGCTGAGGGGGAAGGAACGGTCGTCCGGCCACTTTCAACCGCTTTACCGAGCGGCGTATTGGGAAGCAAATTCAGCGCATACAGATCGATCCCATCCAGCCCGATATCGCGGGCTATCGCCAGATCTTCACCCCACAGGGCGGCATCCTGACCGGGCAGGCCGAACAGCAGATCGCACACCACGGCGGCGCGATCCCGCCGCACCAGGCCGTTCATAAAGGCGATGGCGGTTGGGCCGTCCGAGGTGCGCGCCATTTTCTTGCGGATCTTGCTATTGAAAGACTGAATGCCGATAGAAAACCGATTGGCGCCCGCATCAAGACAGGCATCAACGCGGGCATCATCAAAGTTGAGTACCCGACCTTCGATAGTGATTTCGCAATCCGGCGCCAGCGGCAGTTTTTCACGCAGCGTGGTGATGATCCTGGCCAGATCCCTGGCCGACAGCGCAGACGGCGTTCCACCGCCGAAATACACCGCATGAATGGGTGCTGACTGGTGCAGCGTGCTGTCGGCTTCCATCTCTATTTCACGTAGCAGAGCGTCGGTATAGCGTGCGCAGTGATCCTCTTCAAAGCGGTTCTGATAAAAACCGCAGAAAGTACAGTGGGTTGCGCAAAAAGGGATATGTAAATACACCAGTCTTTTGCGCGGTGGAACGGTCTGGCTGATGACGTTCTGCCAGGTTTGCGACAATTGCTCTTTTGCAACAGGAATCGCACCACGCCACGGCATTGTGGCCCGACGATCCTTAAAGGGCTGGTTCCCCTCCAGCGCAAAATGTGGAGTGAGATCCAGCGTGTGTTGAGTATTCATAATTGTAATGCCAAATCCATTTAATGAGGCCAGAGTTGCTGGTGCAGAGTTTCAACGGCGTCAGCGACGCGGGGACCCATCCCCAGAATCAACGCCTGATCAATGGCGACGATCCGCTGATTTTTCCAGGCGGAGGTATGGGTGATACCGGCAATGGCGCGCAGGCGATTGATGTCGCCCTCGACCATCTGTGATGTCACAACAATCACCTGCGGATTTGCCGCAATCAGCGATTCCGCGCTGTAACTTTTATATTGCGCATGCTGGGCGACATTCTGCGCGCCAGCGAGGGTCAGAATCGCGTCAGCGACGCTGCCCTTACCGGCGATCTGCGGGGCGCTGCCCCCCGCAGAAAGAATAAACATCGCCTTAACCGGCGCGCCTTTCGCCTTCACGCTGTCCTGCACACGATCCAGCCGCTGGCGAATGTGGTTAACCAGCGCGTCGCCCTGCTCAGGAACCTGGAGTGTGTTCGCCAGGGCATGAATATTGGCGTACATCTGGTCAACGGTGGCCGGAACGCGCGGCAGGGTGACAACGTTGACTTTTTGGGTGCGCAACTGCTCCAACACAATATGCGGGCCCGCGTCCTGCCAGGTGATAAAGCTGTCCGGGCGCAGCGATAAAATGCCTTCACTGTTCAGTTGCTTCCAGTAGCCAATATGCGGCAGTGCAGCGGTTTCGGGGGGATAAGAGGTGGTTTCATCCACCCCGACAACGCGATCGCCGATGCCCATCGCAAAAATAAGCTCGCTGAGAGAACCGCCCGCCACCACCAGTCGTTCGGCCGCCTGCACGCTGAAGGCGCTAACCAGCGCCAGTAAGCCAATGACAAGTCTCTTCATCGTCAGAAATTCCACGCAAAACCAATCGCTGCGTTAAAGCCCGCCGCTGGAATGGATTCATGAGCGGTCTGGTAACGTTTATCGGTCAGGTTGTTCAGCGCCAGATTGACCTGATACTGATCCTGCGGACCAAACTCAGTATTAAAGGCGAGGTTAAGCGTCGCCCAGCCCGGGTAGCGAATTTCAGTCTCTCCCGTGTTGTCTTTGGCGCTGGATGCCGCACGGATGAAGAGATCGGAAGTGATATTCGCGGCATTGAGCAGCAGCGTGTGTTTCAGACCTGCGCGGCCTGTCAGCATCGGTTCGCCGGTATCCCAGGTTTTCTGCACGTCGCCTTCATACTGACGACGAATCAGGTTGCCGCTCAGATAAGGCGATACGGCCCAGGCGTTGTATTCCGCCGTCAGCTCCATCCCCCAGGTTTTGGCGCGGTCGATGTTGTCGTAGTAGTAGGATGAGGTGCTGCTGCCATTACAAATCGCTTGCCCTGAACAGGCGAGACTGGCGATATAGTCTTTGGCTTCGGAGTAGTAAATCGCCCCGTCAATCAGCCACATATTGCCTTTGTAACGCGCACCCAGTTCATAGTTATTGGAGTGCTCAGCCTTCAGGTCAGGATTGCCATAGGTGATTCTGCCGCCCGCAGACGTTTGCATAAACAACTGAACCAGCGTCGGGAAGACATATCCCTGAGCATAGGCTGCGCGTAGCTCAAGATTATCAAAACCGGAGTAACGCAGGCTGGTTGAGGTGACTAACTCATCGTCATGCGCTGACTTTCCACCGGATGACTGCCAGGTTGTGCCGCTCAGACTGTCGCTACGGTTCAGTTTAGAAGAGAGCCAGTACTGACGTGCGCCGACGGTCCAGGTCCAGTCATCGGCAAAACGCCAGTCGTTTTGCGCAAATATTGAGGCGTTACCTTGTTCAGCCTCAATATGTGACAGGGTATTGGTCTGGATATCGAAGACGCCGGTTGCCGCTGTCTGACGCGTGCTGCTATTGGTGTCCTGCTTCACTTTGTCGTGCTGATACTGCGTCCCGATAACCAGCTCGTTGTTCGCTGGCAGTGAGAAGTTGCTCTGTAACGTCACACCCTGCGTGTACTGTTTATCATTGGTGTTGGTCTGATTGCTGACTGTCAGCGCCTGAATCATCGGGCTTGGGATGACCTGGGTGGTTTTTACCCGATTCTCAAATTTACGCTCAATGGTCTGGCTGTAAGCGTCGAGGTGGATTTTTTTCAGGTAATCGCCATCGGCATCATAGTCATAGAAAACGCCGACCTTTTCGCGTTCCAGTTTCGGAATACGGACGCTGAATTCGTCATACTGGTTATCCGCATCGCTAATCCAGGTTTGGGTAGACGTTTTGTAGCGATCGAGTGATAGTCCAAATTTATGGCGATCGAGATTGTAGCCAAGCCAGACGCCCTGGCTGTTGTTGCGGAAATTGGTGTTGGGCAATCTGCCGTCAGGCGTGTCGCGGTTGCCCTGATCGGAATAACTGCCGTTAATGCGGTAGTCGAAGTTGCCGATGCTGCCCCAGGCGGCGGCCGACTCCTCCCAGCCTGCGGTCGCGGAGTTGTAAACGGCTTTGACGCTTCCGCCAAGCGGCTTATCGCCGCCTTTTTTCGTAATAAAGTTCACCACGCCGCCAATGGCCTGCGAGCCATAGAGCACCGAGTAGGGGCCTTTAACGATTTCAATACGCTCAAGCGACGATTCATCAATGAGCAAGCCGGCGCCGTAGTTTTGCCCGGCGCGCTGATAGCTGACGACCTGGCCGTCAATCAAAATTAATACGCGTGAAGAGGCTTCGCCGCGAATGCGGATCTGTTTGCGTCCTGCCAGAGAGTTATCAGTAACCTCAACGCCGGGGATGTCCTGTAGGTCGTCCGCAATCGACACGCTGGTGGAATTCTGTATGGCCTGGCGGTCGATAACCTGAATCGTGGCCGGGCTTTCCCAAAGGCTACTTTCTGAGCGGTTAGCGGTGACGATTAACGTGTCGTCATCCGATACTTTATGATGTTGTGCTGTAGTTGTCGTAGCTGCTGAAACAGCACCTGAAACGCATAATGTCAGGGCCGAAAGAATAAATGGCCGTTGGCTAATCCGTGGCAACATGTGAGAACCTTTATGAGTATGTAAATGATCATCATTATCATTCGCGTTTATATAGAAGATGTATCCACAAGTTCAAGGTTGAAAGGTGTATAATTAATGCACCTTTGATCTGTATCAATATGTTGCAAGCAAGACAACCATAAGTGTGAGCGAGATCGCACATAACAGTAGGATTGCTAAGGATTTATTGCACAGGCGCCAGGGGCATTCCACCCCGTGATAGCATGGGGGCGATGTGGGTTATAATGAGCTTCGGCATCAACATGCTCTGCGGGGGGGGAGATGTGAATATTAGCGATGTTGCGAAAAAAACAGGCTTAACCAGCAAGGCTATTCGATTTTATGAAGAGAAAGGGCTGGTGACGCCGCCGCTGCGCAGTGAAAACGGATACCGCACTTACAGCCAGCAGCATTTAAACGAGTTAACGCTGTTGCGTCAGGCGCGTCAGGTCGGTTTTAACCTGGAAGAGTGCGGTGAACTGGTGAATTTGTTTAACGATCCGGGGCGCCATAGCGCAGATGTGAAAAAACGTACGCTGGAAAAGGTCGCTGAGATTGAACGCCACATCAGCGAATTGCAGGCTATGCGCACGCAATTACTGACCCTGGCGGAGTCATGCCCGGGTAATGACAGCGCCGATTGCCCGATCATTGATAATCTTTCTGGCTGCTGTCATCACAAAGGTAAAGCCCGCCGTTGATCACACGGCCTTAATGCGCAACGTTATCCCTTCGATGGCAATCACCTCCACCTGCGTTCCGGCGCTCAGATCCGCGTCGGCGCTGACGGGCCAGGAGCTGTCGCCGACGCGCATGTGGCCGCGTCCGTTGACCAGCGCGGTTTCCAGAATAAAGCGGTGGCCTACCAGCTGTTTCCCGCGTTGATTGAGGTGACTGTCAGCCGGTTTTTGCTCACGCACGCGCCGTGCCAGCCACTTCCACCACAGCCAGGCCGCCAGCAGCGTCAATACGGCGAACATAACGCCTTGCCACTCCCAGCCGAGCGGCACCAGCCAGACCACCAGGCCAGTAATCACGGCGGCGACACCGCTCCACAGCAGGTAGCCGTTCCCTCCCAGCATCTCGGCGGCCAGCAGTAGCCCACCAAGACTCAGCCAGAAAATATGCGGGTGAACCAGAATCATCGCTATCATGATTTGTTCCGTTCGCTGGTGCTGTCCTTGATAAGTTCGGTGATCCCGGCAATGGAGCCCATCAGACTGCTGGCGTCCAGCGGCATCATGACAACCTTACTGTTGCCCGACGAACCAATCTGCTGCAACGCTTCGGTGTATTTCTGCGCCACGAAGTAGTTCACCGCCTGAATATCCCCGGCGGCGATCGCTTCAGAGACCATCTGGGTGGCGCGGGCTTCCGCTTCGGCGGAACGTTCACGCGCTTCAGCCTGTAAGAAGGCAGACTGGCGTTCGCCTTCCGCTTTCAGGATCTGCGACTGTTTTTCACCCTCAGCTTTCAGAATTTCAGCCTGGCGCACCCCTTCCGCTTCCAGAATGTAGGCGCGTTTGGTACGTTCTGCTTTCATCTGGGCGTTCATGGATGAAATCAATTCCGCCGGTGGACGAACATCGCGGATCTCAATACGCGTAACCTTGACGCCCCAGGGATTGGTGGCCTCATCGACAATGTGCAGCAGGCGCGTGTTGATGCTGTCGCGCTGGGAAAGCATTTCATCCAGCTCCATTGACCCCAGTACGGTACGGATGTTGGTCATGGTGAGGTTGATAATGGCCAGCTCAAGATTGCTGACTTCATAGGCCGCGCGCGGAGCGTCGATAACCTGAATAAAGCACACTGCGTCAATGGTGACGTTGGCGTTATCTTTTGAGATAACCTCCTGCGACGGGATATCGAGTACCTGTTCCATCATATTGATCTTGCGACCAATTCTGTCCATAAACGGCACCACCAGGCTCAGGCCTGGTTGCAGGGTTTTGGTGTAACGGCCAAAACGCTCCACGGTCCACTGGTATCCCTGTGGGACAATTTTGACGCCTGCGCCGACTATCACCAACGCCACGAAAATGAGAATAGGGATAAAAATAAGCATTGATAAACCTCCTGTCGTGCTGTCCATGTAAAAAAACGGTCTTTGCGGTCTGTTTAATCAAATTATACCCGATTAATCAAAGTGAGTTCCCCTCTTATAAATTACAGGGATACACTGTTTACTTTAAAGATGTGAAAAATGGATGTGAGATGAAAGAGAGCAGCCCTTTGCTCCAGCTAAGAAAGGTGGGATACCAGGCTGGCGCCACGAAAATTCTCAATAACATCAGTTTCATGCTGAATGCCGGGGAATTTAAACTGATTACCGGCCCATCCGGGTGCGGTAAAAGCACATTGCTAAAGATTGTGGCGTCATTAATCAGCCCGGATACGGGGGATATCCTGTTCGAAGGCGAAGAGATTGCCACGCTTAAGCCCGAAACTTACCGCCAGCAGGTCTCTTATTGTGCCCAGACGCCAGTGCTGTTTGGCGATACGGTGTATGACAACCTGATTTTCCCCTGGCAGATCCGCAACAAAACGCCGGAACCGAAGGCTTTTCTCGCCGATCTGGCGCAGTTTGAGCTACCGGAAACCATTTTACAGAAAAACATTACGGCGCTTTCCGGCGGGGAAAAACAACGTATCTCATTGATCCGTAATTTACAGTTTATGCCGCAGGTTCTGCTGCTGGATGAGATCACCAGTGCGCTGGATGAGCGCAATAAAGAGAATGTGAATGACATTATTCATCGCTATGTTCGCGATAAAAATATTGCCGTGCTGTGGGTAACTCACGATAAAGATGAAATTAATCATGCGGATAATGTGATTACGCTTCAGCCTCATGCCGGAGAAATGCAGGAAGCTACCTATGAACGAGCATAATATAACGAATGAGTCGCTGGCGTTATCGATGATGCTGGTGGTTGTGGCTATTCTGATTAGCCACAAAGAGAAACTGGCGCTGGAAAAAGATATTCTCTGGAGCGTTGCCCGTGCGGTAATCCAGCTTGTTATCGTCGGCTATGTTCTGAAATACATTTTTGGCGTCAATCACGCCATCCTGACATTATTGATGGTGCTGTTTATCTGTTTTAACGCGGCGTATAACGCGCAAAAACGCAGTAAATATATTGATAAAGCGTTTACCTCGTCGTTTATTGCGATTACGACCGGAGCGGGGCTGACGCTGGCGGTACTGGTATTGTCAGGATCTATCGAGTTTACGCCGATGCAGGTGATCCCGATTTCCGGCATGATTGCGGGTAACGCGATGGTGGCGGTAGGGCTGTGCTACAACAATCTGGGCCAGCGATTCAGCAGCGAGCAGCAGCAAATTCAGGAGAAGCTCAGTCTGGGCGCAACGCCGAAAACGGCGTCTGCGGGGCTTATTCGCGACAGTATTCGCGCGTCGCTGATCCCGACCATTGATTCGGCAAAAACGGTTGGGCTGGTGAGCTTACCGGGGATGATGTCCGGGTTGATTTTTGCCGGTATCGATCCGGTAAAAGCGATTAAGTATCAGATAATGGTGACTTTTATGCTGCTATCCACAGCAAGCCTGTCGACCATTATCGCCTGCTATTTAACCTACCGGAAATTCTATAATTCGCGCCACCAACTGGTGGTGACGCATTTAAAGAAGATGTGATGCCGGAGGGATCGGTATTTTTAGCGTTTGTAGGCCCGATAAGCGTAGCGCCATCGGGCAAAATGTAGCGGATTAGTACAACAGCGCGTACAGCTGGCGGCGGAATTTCGACGCCAGCGCATCGCCGGTGCCTAACGCGGCGAGGATCTCCTGGAACGTTTTCCGTGCCTGACCGTCTGCGGCGGCGAGATCTTTCTTCAAATGGCTGAACAATAACTCCAGCGCCTCTTCGTTACGCCCGACCTGATGCAGTTGCAGCGCCAGTTGCGCCGCCAGCGCTGCATCTTCTGGATTGTCCGCAACCTGCTGTTGCAGTTGCTGGATTTCCGGGGTGTCGGCCGCCTGTTTCAGTAAATCAATCTGCGCGACCAGGCCCTGATAGCGGGTGTCCTGATCCTGTAACGGAATGGTTTTCAGCACGGCTTCGGCGTCTTCCGTACGGTTGAGGGCAATCTGGGTTTCCGCCAGCAGCAGGCCGATCTCGCCGTTCTGATGAGAGAGCTGCCAGGCGTCTTTCAGCAGCGGCAGCGCTTCAATGTAGTTGCCCTCCAGCATCAGTTGCATCGCCTGCTGCGCTTTCAGCTCTTCTTCACGCGGCAGCACTTTGTCGAGCAGCGCGCGAATCGCTTCTTCCGGCTGCGGCCCCTGGAAGCCGTCGACCGGCTGACCGTTCTGGAACAGATACACGGTAGGAATAGCGCGCAAGCCAAACTGGGAGGCGATCATCTGCTCGGCGTCGCAGTCGAGCTTCGCGAGGATAAACTGGCCATTGTACTGTGCGGCAAGGCTTTCCAGCACTGGTGTCAGTTGCAGGCAATGCTGGCTGCGTTCAGACCAAAAATAGAACAGAACCGGGGTGGTCATCGACTGTTCGAGGGTCTGTTGCAGGTTAGATTCGTTAATATTGACAATATTTTGTACGGACATGGAGTCACTCTCTTTATGTCTGGTTCTCTTTTACATGGGGGCTGACGCGCGCGCTTCAACTTAACCCTGCAAAATTTTGTCCATTGCGCGTCCCGGCAGCACGCGCTTCAGCAGCGTGACCGCCCACGTCACCATCGTAACCGGGTAGCGTAATTTCGGTTTGTCGCTCTCAAAAGCATGGCGGACTTTAGCGACAACGGCTTCTGGCCCGAGCGTAAAACGCGCGGCAATCCCCGGATTTTCTACCGGTTTGTCGCTCTGGGTCTGGCTGACGTTATCGGTAAACCGGGTACGAATCGGGCCGGGTTCGATCAGGCTGACCTTAATACCCGTGTGACGCAACTCCATGCGTAGCGCATCGGACCAGGCTTCCAGCGCATATTTGCTGGCGGCATAGGCGCCGCGCCCTGGTGTGGAGATCAGCCCCATCACGGATGAGGTCATCACAATGCGCCCTTCGCCGTACGGCAGCATAGCAGGGAGCAGGCGCATAGTGAGCTGGTGCGCGCCAAAGAAATTGGCGGAAAACTGCTGCTCCATCTGCGCGCGGCTGATAGTGGTAAGCGGGCCATACACGCCGTATCCGGCATTGTTAAAGATCCCATATAAACGATTATCGGTCAGGGCGATCACGTCGTCTGCGGCGCGATCCACGCTTTCCGGCGAGTCGAGGTCGATCAGCACGCCGGTGAATCCCATGCTGTTCATCCGCGTGACGTCATCGGGTTTACGGCAACCTGCCAGAATTTGAAAACCCTGACGTTTCAGTTCAAGAGCGCTTTCCAGACCGATTCCGCTGGAACATCCTGTAATTAAGACCGATTTTTGCATAACTTTACCTGTCAGGATCTCCGTTGATTTACGAGTCGTGGTTAACTAATGGGGTTAGTTGTTGCGCCATCCAGTCGGCAATAAACGGCTGGGCGTCGCGATTAGGATGAATACCGTCGTCCTGCATCCATTGTGGTTTCAGATAAACCTCTTCCATAAAAAAGGGCAGAAGCGGAATATCAAACTCTTTGGCAAGCCGTGGGTAGATGGCGCTAAAGGTTTCATTATAACGGCGACCATAGTTTGCGGGCAGACGAATTTGCATGAGCAACGGCTCGGCGTTTGCGGCCTTCACATCCAGCAGGATTTTACGCAGGGTTTGCTCGGTTTGCTGAGGTTGAAAACCGCGCAGGCCGTCATTGCCGCCAAGCTCGACCAGAACCCAGCGGGGCTGATGCTGCTTCAGCAGCGCAGGCAGACGCGCCTGGCCTTGCTGCGAGGTGTCGCCGCTAATGCTGGCATTGATGACCGGCGTTTTGTCCTGCCATTTGTCGTTAAGCAGCGCAGGCCAGGCCGCGCTGGCGGACATGCGGTATCCGGCGCTCAGGCTGTCACCCAGAATTAATAACGTGTCCGCTGCGGCGGCGCGGAACGTTAACAGGACCAGAAACAGGAAGGGCAAATGCCAGCGGAAAACATTGTTGAAGTTCATCGTCTTAAGAAGTCCGTCGGTCAGGGTGAGCATGAGCTTTCCATCCTTACCGGAGTTGAACTGGTTGTCAAACGCGCCGAGACTATTGCGCTGATCGGCGAGTCGGGATCGGGGAAATCGACGCTGCTGGCGATTCTGGCCGGGCTGGATGATGGCAGCAGCGGTGAGGTGAATCTGGTTGGGCAGTCTCTGCACACGATGGATGAAGAGGCGCGGGCGCAGCTGCGCGCGCAGCATGTCGGCTTTGTTTTCCAGTCTTTTATGTTGATTCCCACGCTGAATGCCCTGGAAAACGTTGAACTGCCCGCCTTGCTGCGGGGAGAGAACAGCGGGAAAAGCCGCGATGGCGCGAAAGCGTTGCTGGAACAGTTAGGCCTGGGGAAACGTCTTGATCATCTTCCGGCCCAGCTTTCCGGCGGCGAGCAGCAGCGTGTGGCGCTGGCGAGAGCGTTCAACGGGCGGCCGGACGTGCTGTTTGCCGATGAACCGACGGGAAACCTTGACCGGCAGACCGGGGATAAAATCGCCGACCTGCTGTTTTCGCTTAATCGCGAACATGGCACCACCCTGATTCTGGTGACGCACGACCCGCAGCTGGCGGCGCGTTGCGACCGACGATTACGCCTGGTGGATGGGCAGTTGCAGGAGGAGGCATGATTGCACGCTGGTTCTGGCGCGAATGGCGCTCACCTTCCTTACTGATTGTCTGGCTGGCGCTGAGTCTGGCGGTGGCCTGCGTGCTGGCGCTGGGCAATATCAGCGATCGCATGGAAAAGGGTTTAAGTCAGCAAAGCCGTGATTTTATGGCCGGAGACCGGGCGCTGCGCAGTTCGCGCGAGGTACCGCTGGCGTGGATCGATGAGGCGCGCAAACGCGGTCTGAAAGTGGGCGAACAGATGACCTTCGCCACCATGACCTTCGCGGACGATACGCCGCAGTTGGCCAGCGTCAAAGCGGTGGATGACGTTTATCCGATGTACGGTGAGCTGCAAACGAATCCGCCGGGGTTAAAACCGCAGCCGGGTTCCGTGTTGCTGGCGCCAAGACTGATGGCGCTCCTCAACCTGAAAACGGGTGACAGCATCGACGTCGGCGACGCCACGCTGCGTATTGCTGGCGAGGTGGTACAGGAGCCGGATTCCGGGTTTAACCCTTTCCAGATGGCGCCACGCCTGATGATGCACATTGCGGATGTTGAAAAAACGGGCGCAGTACAGCCGGGAAGCCGCGTGACGTGGCGTTATAAGTTTGGCGGTACGCCGCAGCAGTTGGACGGCTATGAAAAGTGGCTATTGCCGCAGCTTAAGCCTGAACATCGCTGGTATGGGCTGGAACAAGATGAAGGCGCGCTGGGCAAATCGCTTGAACGCTCGCAGCAGTTCCTGCTGCTGTCGGCGCTGTTAACGTTGCTGTTAGCAGTCGCGGCGGTGGCGGTGGCGATGAGCCACTACTGCCGCAGCCGCTACGATCTGATTGCGATCCTCAAAACGCTGGGGGCGGGCAGGGCGCAGCTGCGCAAGCTGATCGTCGGGCAGTGGGGGATGCTGCTGGCTCTTTCCGCCGTGACGGGAGGCGCCATTGGGTTATTGTTCGAGAACGTGCTAATGGTGCTTCTTAAACCGGTGTTACCCGCCGTTCTGCCGCCAGCCAGCCTCTGGCCGTGGCTGTGGGCGCTGGGAACGATGATCATCATTTCTTTGCTGGTTGGACTGCGTCCGTATCGTTTGCTGCTGGCGACGCAGCCGTTGCGTGTGCTGCGGCGTGATGTGGTTGCGCGTGTCTGGCCGCTGAAGGTGTATCTTCCGGTGGTCACGGTTGTCGTCGTCGCGCTGCTCGCGGGGTTGATGGGCGGCAGCATGTTGCTGTGGGCGGTGCTGGCCGGCGCGGTGGTGCTGGCGCTACTTTGCGGTGTGCTGGGCTGGATGCTGTTGAACGTGCTGCGTGGTATGACGTTGACATCGCTGCCTCTGCGCCTGGCCGTAAGCCGACTGCTGCGCCAGCCGTGGTCCACGTTAAGCCAGCTCTCGGCTTTTTCGCTCTCTTTTATGCTGCTGGCGCTTCTGCTGGTGCTGCGCGGCGATCTGCTGGATCGCTGGCAACAACAACTGCCGCCGGAAAGTCCGAACTATTTCCTCATCAATATCGCTTCTGAACAGGTGGTGCCGCTGAAAGCCTTCCTGTCTGAGCATCAGGTGATCCCGGAGGCATTCTTCCCGATCGTGCGGGCGCGACTGACGGAGATTAATGGTCTGCCGACCGAAGGAAATCAGGACGAAGCGCTTAACCGTGAGCTGAATCTGACGTGGCAGGATACGCGCCCGGATCATAACCCGATTACCGCCGGAAGCTGGCCGCCAAAAGCGGGAGAGGTCTCGATAGAGGAAGGGCTGGCGAAGCGGCTGAATATACAACTCGGCGATCGCGTGACCTTTATGGGCGATACCCAGGACTTTAGCGCGACGGTCAGCAGCCTGCGCAAAGTAGACTGGGAAAGTCTGCGGCCTAACTTCTTCTTTATCTTCCCCTCCGGCGCGCTGGACGGGCAGCCGCAGAGCTGGCTTACCAGCTTCCGTTGGGAAAATGGCAACGGCATGCTGACGCAGCTTAATCGCGAGTTCCCGACCATCAGCCTGCTGGATATCGGCGCGATCCTGAAACAGGTCGGTCAGGTGCTGGAGCAGGTCAGTCGGGCGCTGGAGGTGATGGTGGTGCTGGTCACGGCCTGCGGCATGCTGTTGTTACTGGCGCAGGTTCAGGTCGGAATGCGTCAACGTCATCAGGAACTGGTGGTCTGGCGCACCTTAGGCGCGGGCAAAAAACTGCTGCGCACCACGCTCTGGTGTGAATTTGCCATGCTGGGTATGGTCTCCGGGCTGGTGGCGGCGATCGGCGCGGAAACTGCGCTGGCGGTGCTGCAAAGCCAGGTGTTCGATTTTCCGTGGGAACCGGACTGGCGCGTGTGGATTATTTTGCCCGTCTGCGGCGCATTATTACTTTCATTATGCGGCGGATGGCTCGGTGCGCGTCTGTTAAAAGGCAAAGCGTTATTTCGCCAGTTTAATAATTAATTTATAGATGTGATGATCACACACCGGTTTTTATACCGGTGTGTAGTTTTAATAATATAATTTATATACGTGATGATTACGCACCGGTGTTTATACTGGTGTGTACTCCCTATGTGGCACGAATTGTTAACCCCTCGATTTTTAGTAGCACAAAACATTAAAAACCCGCCAACACGACAGGATTAATACCAGTTAATATTTAATTGCTAAATAGTTAGCGGGCTATGCCCGTTGTTTTTTACGTTGCCGGTATTTTGCCGGCAGTGCGAATAATGACGGGTAAATCTATCAAGGAAAATATAATGACAATAAAAAAAACAGCGCTGGCGGCATCGATCGGCGCGGCAGTGGCATTAACGTCTTTCGCATCTCAGGCGGAAATCACTGTTCTGAAACAAGATCCACAGGCGGGTAATCCGCTGAGCCGTCTTAACTTCACCGTTGGCGGCAGTATTCGTCCTCAGTTCCAGAATATGGCTGGCGACGACGGTAAAAATGGTTACAAACGTAATGGCTTCGATGGCGGCACCCGTTTCCGTTTCGCGGCTGATTACTATCTGTTTGATGACATTAGCTGGGTCAGCTACTACGAGCTGGGCGTTAACTTCCCGGCGATGTTCAACTGGGATAATCACTACGCAGACGGCGCGAACGACACCACTCGTCGTATGCTGTACACCGGTCTGAAAAGCGATACCTGGGGTACGCTGACTTTCGGTCAACAGAACAGCGTTTATTATGATGTGGTTGGCGTGAAAACCGATATCTGGGACTATGACATGATTGGTCAGGCGCCAGGCAACGGTATCAACGGCGACTATGACGGTTCTTACCGTACCCGTAAATCCCTGAAGTATAAGAAAACAGTCGGCGACGTCGATCTCTACGCGTCTTATCTGTTCAGCGATGATTACAACCCGAACAACGGCCTGCGCTACAAGCGTAAAGGCGGCGGTTCTCTGGGTGCGGATTACCACATCACGGACGATCTGACCTGGGGTACGGCGTGGAACTATACGCGTGCGGAAATGCGCCCAGGTAACGGTGGCGACGGTAAAGACTACGATCAAAATATCGTTGGTACTGCGCTTAGCTGGACGCCGGATAACTGGACTTTCGCGCTGGGCGGCGGCTGGTATCAGAACTTCATGACCACCAAACGCGTAGACGCGCATGACTACTTTGCGGGCGACGCATGGGGTATTGAATACTTTGCCGGTTATAAATTCCCGATCAACCAGTATGCGGTGAAATCTATTCAGCCGTACTTTATGGGTGACCGTATTGAATATGTGAACGGCCGTAACTACCAGCGTATTGATAATGGCGTCGGTATTAGCTTCCAGCTGGATTATGGTTTCCGCGTGGATTACGAACACGTATTCACCTCCAGCACCGACGATCTGGGCGATATGAACCTGGTTCGTCTGCGTTACGACTTCTAATTGACGCCTGCCAAACCGAATGCCCGATGGCGCTTGCGCTAATCGGGCCTACGAGTGCAGCACAATAATAGAGCGTCCAGGCCGGATAAGGCATTTATGCTGCTATCCGGCTTTTTCATTTCTTCCCATCCCCTTTCAACGACATACTCTGCAACATCATGAAATAATTTCAAGGACAACAGGTTGTGAACTGTGTCATGTTAACAAATAGCCTTGTATTCAGGCCCAAATGAACAACGTCGCATCGCACGGCGTACTGCACTGCATCACAACATTTAAAAGGGAGAAATTATGGGACTGCGTCAGAGTTTACGCGTTGCCGCCGGGGCGCTTTTGCTGGCCTGCGGCCTGCAATTTGCTCATGCTAATAACGATCCACAGACTATTGTATTCGGCGTCGCGCCGGGTCCGTATGGCGATATGGTCAAACAGGCCATCGCGCCAACGCTGAAAGAGAAAGGCTACAAGGTCGTGGTGCGCGAATTTAGCGACTATGTTCAGCCAAACATGGCGTTATCCAATGGCAGCATTGACGCTAACCTGTTCCAGCATACGCTCTATTTTGAAAAATTCACCGCCGATAAAGGGCTGAAACTGACGAAGCTGATCGTCGTGCCGACGGCCGGAATGGGGTTCTATTCCCGTAAAATCAACAGCCTGGACGAGCTGAAGAAAGGGGACATTATCACCCTGTCGAATGACCCGACCAATCTGGCGCGCGGTCTGCGTTTCCTGCAATCAATCGGTCTTATCACCATTAAAGACAATATCGACCCGACGAAAGCCTCTGAGCGTGATATCGCCAGCAACCCGAAAGGGCTGGTGTTTAAACCGCTGGAAGCGGCACAGCTGCCGCGCACGCTGGATGGCGTGACCGGCGCGCTGGTTAACGGTAATTTCGCCGTTGCGGCGGGGCTGGATCTTTCCAGCGCGCTAAAACAAGAGCAACTGGATGAAAACCTGAAAAATATCATTGCCGTACGCAGTGAAGATGCCGACAAGCCGTTCGCGAAAGATATTGTCGACGCGGTGAAATCTCCGGCCTACCGTGCGGTTATTGACGATCCGAAGAATATTTACAGCGCCTTCCAGAAGCCGGAATGGATGACCGCAGACAAATAATCGCTGCGCAAGGGAATTAACGGGGCAGCGGCGACTGCCCTTTTCGCATTTCTGAGGTGAGCATGATTGAGATTGAAAAGGTCTGCGTGGATTTCACGGCAGGCCGTGGCGCATCGACCCGCGCGGTGGATGACGTCAGCCTGCGGATAGCGGCGGGCGAAATTTTTGGCATTGTCGGCACCAGCGGCGCGGGGAAAAGTACGCTGCTGCGTACCCTTAATGCCTTAACGCGCCCGAGTCAGGGAAGCGTGAAAGTGAACGGTGTGGCGATCTCTGCGCTGGAAGGGGCGAATCTGCGTAAAGCCCGCCAGCGTATTGGGATGATTTTCCAGCACTTTAATCTGATGCATACCCGCACGGTGGCGCAAAACGTCGCTTTCAGCCTGAAATCCGCCGGATGGGAGCGCAGCAAGATCGCCCCGCGCGTTGCCGAAATTCTGGCGCTGGTCGGGCTGGCGGATAAGGCGAACCGCTTTCCGGTACAGCTTAGCGGCGGTCAAAAGCAGCGAGTGGGGATTGCCCGCGCGATCGCCAACCATCCAGATGTACTGCTCTGCGACGAACCGACTTCCGCGCTGGATCTGGAAACGTCAGCGACCATTCTGGCGCTGCTCAAACAGATTAACGAACAGCTGGGGATCACGATCGTGCTGATCACCCATGAGATGAATGTGATCAAGTCCATCTGCGATCGCGTGGCGGTGATGTCCGGCGGCAAAGTGGTGGAGTCGGGCGACGTGTTTGATGTTTTCGCTCATCCGCAGCACGCCTTCACACAGCAGCTGGTGTCGCACACCCTCAATCTGACGTTACCGGAACGTCTGCGCCAGCATTTGCCCGGACAGTTACTGAAAATTCTGTTTATCGGTGATTCGGCAGAGCAGCCGGTGTTGTCTGATGTGGCGGTGAAGTTCGGCGTAGCGGTGAACATTCTGCACGGCAAAATTGAATATATCGGCGAACGCGCGTTGGGGATTTTAGTGGTGCAACTGACTGCGCCGCACAACCCGTCAGCGGTGGATGCCGCGGTAGCGCATATTCGGCAACGTACTGCGCAGGTGGAGGTGATTCGTGGATGATTTACTGCCGGATTTAACGCTGGCGTTCAATGAAACCTTTCAAATGCTGAGCATTTCAACGGTGCTGGCGGTTGTCGGCGGGCTGCCGCTCGGCTTCCTTATCTTTGTCACCGACCGGAATCTGTTCTGGCAGAATCGCTTCGTGTATCTGGTGAGTTCGGTTCTGGTGAACATTATCCGCTCGGTGCCGTTCGTGATTTTGCTGGTGCTGCTGTTGCCGCTCACGCAATTTTTGCTCGGCAATACCATCGGGCCGATTGCCGCCTCCGTCCCTCTCTCTGTTGCGGCGATAGCGTTCTATGCGCGTCTGGTTGATAGCGCGCTGCGTGAGGTTGATAAAGGGATTATCGAAGCGGCAGAAGCGTTCGGCGCCAGTCCTATGCGCATTATCTGCACCGTACTGCTGCCAGAGGCCAGCGCCGGTCTGCTACGCGGGCTGACCATCACGCTGGTGAGTCTGATTGGCTATTCCGCGATGGCCGGGATTGTCGGCGGCGGCGGGGTCGGCGACCTGGCGATTCGCTACGGTTATTACCGCTACGAAACCCAGGTGATGATTGTCACCGTGGTCGCGTTGATTATTCTGGTGCAGGTTGTACAGATGCTCGGCGACTGGCTGGCGAAACGCGCCGATAAACGCGACAGACATTAGGGCATAATATTTGTAGGCCGGATAAGGCGTTAGCCGCCATCCGGCAGAATGCCTGCAATCGCTAGTTTTGAAGCCACTGTGCAACGTCCTGCCATATGCCGCGAAAGACGATTTTCGCGGCTTTCTTTTCCAGTTGATAGCGATACATTGGATCGTAGTATTCGTTGAGGAGCGGCACCAGCCAGGCCAGATGCCCGTCGGTACTGCCGCTGGCCTGCTGCATGGCCAGCGCAGCGTCTAGTTTTACCGTCAGCTCTTTAAAACGCTGCAAACCAAGGCGGCGCTGAATAGCGGAAAGCCCATGATGCAGATAGTCGCTGTACGCCTGCCAGCCGTCTTCTTCCCCGCAGGCATGGGTGAAATCGCGATGCATGCGGATAAAATACTCTTCGCGCAGCCGCTCCAGACGCAGCTCGAACGGATCGTCCACAACCGCAATGGATGCCTGCGCCATGCGTTCGCGCAGACATTCGGGCAGATGATTTGCGCCAATCATCCGGCCTTCGTCTTCCAGCACCCACATCTGCAACTCCTGACGGGCGTCGGTTTTCAACATCTCCACGGCGAGCTGGTTTTCAAAACTGGCCTGACTCAGCTGCGGCTTCAGCGTGCGGCCGAATGACGAACCGCGATGATGCGCCAGCCCTTCCAGATCCACGCCGTTCGGCTGCTGTCGAACCAACTGTGTTTTTCCGCTGCCGGTACAGCCGCCAATTAAGATCATGGGTTTTTGTACCAGCGTGTCGGTGATGTGCATGGCCGCCTGGCGGAGCGCTTTGTAGCCGCCCTGGATCAGCGGATAATCCACGCCGGACTCATGTAGCCATTGTTGTACGATATGCGAACGCTGACCGCCGCGCGCGCAGCAGAGATAACCCCGGGGATGTTGAATACAGGCTTTTCGCCAGGCCTCCAGCCGCCGTTGACGCTCGTCGCCGGCAACGAGTTTATGGCCCAACGCCAGTGCCGCTTCCGGCCCCTGGCGTTTGTAACAGGTGCCGACTGCCGCGCGTTCTTCATCATTCATTAAGGGCAGGTTAATCGCGGCGGGCATGGCGCCCTGCGTAAATTCTATCGGCGCGCGAACGTCGATTAAAGGCGTATCGGCCGCCAGAATGGCGCGATAGTCCGTCCCATCGTTCATTGTGGAATCCTGAAAAAAAACAAACGGCAATGATGGGGATTTTACGCGCTGAAGGAGGAGCCGGAAAAGGATAAGATTCCTTTCCCGGCATTTTATGTATTACTTAAGCTTACTTTGCGCCCAGATGATGCCGCTGGCGTATTCCGGCGGTAGCAAGGGAACTAAGGCCTCCAGCGTTGCGCTTAAGCGATCGGTATCGCTGTCGGTCAGGTTCAGGTGGCCCACTTTACGCCCCTCGCGAACCTCTTTGTCGTACCAGTGCAGATGTACCAGCGGCAGTTTCAGCCAGTCGTAATTCAGAGCGCTGCCAATCAGGTTCACCATCACGGACGGGCTGTCCACGACCGGTGACGGTAACGGCAGGCCGGTGATCGCGCGCAGATGCAGCTCAAACTGGCTGATGCTGGCGCCGTTTTGCGTCCAGTGCCCGCTGTTGTGTACCCGCGGCGCCAGTTCGTTGATGAGCAACCCTTCCGGCGTGATAAAACACTCCATCGCCATGACGCCGACATAACCCAGTTCATGCATGATGGCGGAGAGCATGGCTTCCGCCTGTTCCTGCTGTTTCGCGTTGGCCTGCGGGAACGCTACGCTGGTGCGCAGAATCCCGTCCTGGTGCAGGTTGTGCGTCAGCGGGTAGAACACGGTGCTGCCGTCATGGGCGCGTGCGCCGACTAACGACACTTCGCCAGAGAAGTTAATGCCCTGTTCAACAATGCACTCGCCGTAACCGTCGTCCGGGAACTGAGCGGTTTCATCCGCGCGTAAACGCCACTGCCCACGGCCGTCGTAACCGCCGACGCGCCGTTTGACGATAGCCAGTTCGCCCAGACGCGCAAATACGGCGGGCCACTCGTCCCGGCTTGCCAGCAACTGCCAGGGCGCCGTCGCCAGCGAGAGTTTGTCAAAAAGCTGCTTTTGCGTCAGGCGGTCGGCAATAATCGGGAAAACGTCGCGGTTGACGAAAGCCGGGTGGCGCGCCAGTTCGCGGGTCAGCGCGGTTTCCGGCCAGCGTTCGATTTCCGCTGTGATCACGCTTTGCTGAACCGGAACGGCGGTAGGTTCCGCGTCCAGCCCGACAGGCCAGACGGTGATGCCCAACGGTTCGCCCGCCTGACGCAGCATCCGTCCTAACTGGCCGTTACCCAGTACGCAGACCTGCTTCATGCCGCACCTCGTGGGTCGGGATTCTCAAGCACCTCATCGGTCTGGGCTTTACGCCAGTCCGCCAGACGTTGGCGCAGGTCTTTATCGTGTGTCGCCAGAATTTGTGCTGCCAGCAGCGCCGCGTTCGCCGCGCCCGCTTTGCCGATCGCCAGCGTGCCGACCGGAATGCCGCGCGGCATCTGGACGATAGAGTAGAGGCTGTCCACGCCGCTCAGCGCAGCGCTTTGCACCGGCACGCCCAGTACCGGCACCAGCGTTTTTGCCGCAATCATTCCCGGCAGATGCGCCGCGCCGCCAGCACCGGCAATAATCACCTGATAACCCTTCTCTTCGGCGCTCTCGGCGAAACTGAACAGCTTATCGGGGGTGCGGTGTGCGGAAACCACTTCAACGTGGTGTGGAACGTTCAGGATATCGAAGATTTCGGCGGCAAACTGCATGGTAGCCCAGTCGCTTTTGGACCCCATCACGATGGCGACACGCGCCGGATTATTGCGGGAAGACATGCGTCTTAAAACTCCTGTGGTGCACAACTCTCGGCTTTTGAGGGCACAGAGAATAGCACGGAAATACGCCAAGGAAAACGGTTGCGTACCTTATGACGTCGTCAATTCACGGGAGAGGTTAAAACGGGAAATGGAGAAGCTCAACGTCATCCGGCGTGACTTTGACCATCGACCCTTCGCTATGCCAGGCGCCTAAAACAACGCGGAACGCGGGTTTGCCGTTAGCGCTCAGTTCGTGAACGTCCGGGCGATGGGTATGACCATGAATCAGCCATTGCACATGGTGTTTTTCCATTTCGGCCACCACGGCCTGTGGATTAACGTCCATGATCTCCAGTGACTTGCTGCTGTTGGCGGCTTTGCTGCCTGCGCGCATTCTGGCGGCAATACGATTGCGGATAAACAGCGGCAGGGCGAGGAACAGCGTCTGTAGCCAGGGTTTGTGAACTTTGGCGCGAAACGTCTGGTAACCGGCATCGTCGGTGCAGAGCGTGTCGCCGTGCATAATCAATACGCGACGGCCATAGAGGTCGAGCACCTTTTCCTGCGGCAATAGCGTCATTCCGCTTTCACGGGCAAAGCGTTTGCCGATCAAAAAATCACGGTTGCCGTGAATAAAGAAGCAGGGAACGCCGGAATCTACAACGGCTTTAATGGCTGCGGCCATTTCTCGGTGCAACGGGTTGGGATCGTCGTCGCCTATCCAGGCTTCGAAAAGGTCGCCAAGAATGTACAGCGCATCGGCCTGGCGCGCGTCACCGGCTAAAAAACGCAGAAAACCGGCGGTGATCGCCGGTTCTTCCGTGCAGAGGTGAAGATCTGCAATAAACAGTGTCGCCACGATTACTCGCTGACGGTCACGTTTTCGATGATAACGTCTTCTTTCGGCACGTCCTGATGCATACCGCTGCGGCCTGTTGATACGCCTTTGATTTTATCAACCACGTCCATGCCTTCCACGACTTCAGCGAATACGCAGTAGCCCCAGCCCTGCATGCTTTCGCCAGAGAAGTTCAGGAAGTCGTTGTCGGCCACGTTGATGAAGAACTGCGCCGTTGCGGAGTGTGGAGCCTGAGTACGCGCCATTGCCAGCGTGCCACGGGTGTTTTTCAGACCGTTGTTGGCTTCGTTTTTGATCGCTTCTTTGGTCGCTTTCTGCTTCATGCCAGGTTCAAAACCGCCGCCCTGAATCATGAAACCGTTAATAACACGGTGGAAAATGGTGTTGTTGTAAAAACCTTCGCGGCAGTAGTCCAGGAAGTTTTTAACTGTTTCAGGCGCTTTGTCATCAAACGTTTTGATTACGATATCGCCGTGATTAGTGTGGAAAGTAACCATTTTTGCATCCTGTTCCGATATAGTGGTGCTTCGACCCCGATAAGGGTCACATATAGGGGGGTGTTATAGCATAACCGCACGCTGCGATCACCTCGCAAAGTGTGCTGCTTCGATTACGAATAATATGTATCATACGGATATTATTACCCACACACGTCTATACGGAATCTTCGATGTTAAAAATCTTTAATACACTGACGCGCCAAAAAGAGGAATTCAAACCTATTCATGCCGGGGAAGTCGGCATGTACGTGTGTGGTATTACCGTTTACGACCTCTGTCATATCGGTCACGGGCGTACGTTTGTCGCCTTCGATGTCGTTGCGCGCTATTTGCGTTTCCTCGGTTATACGCTGAAGTACGTGCGTAACATTACCGATATCGACGACAAGATCATTAAACGGGCGAACGAAAACGGTGAAAGCTTTGTCGCGCTGGTCGATCGTATGATTGCGGAGATGCACAAAGATTTTGATGCGCTGAATATTCTGCGCCCGGATCTGGAGCCGCGTGCAACGCACCATATCGCCGAAATTATTGAGATCACCGAACAGCTGATCGCCAAAGGTCACGCTTATGTGGCGGACAATGGCGACGTGATGTTCGACGTGCCGACCGACCCGAACTACGGTCAGCTGTCGCGCCAGGATCTGGAACAGCTACAGGCGGGCGCTCGCGTTGACGTCGTTGACGTAAAACACAACCCGATGGACTTCGTGCTGTGGAAGATGTCCAAAGAGGGCGAACCGAGCTGGCCGTCGCCGTGGGGCGCGGGTCGTCCGGGCTGGCACATTGAATGTTCCGCCATGAACTGCAAACAGCTGGGCAACCATTTTGATATTCATGGCGGCGGTTCCGACCTGATGTTCCCGCACCATGAGAACGAAATCGCCCAGTCTACCTGCGCGCACGACGGTGAGTATGTGAACTACTGGATGCACTCCGGCATGGTGATGGTGGATCGTGAGAAGATGTCGAAATCGCTGGGCAACTTCTTTACCGTGCGTGATGTGCTGAAATACTACGACGCGGAAACCGTTCGCTACTTCCTGATGTCCGGCCACTATCGTAGCCAGCTCAACTACAGCGAAGAGAACCTCAAGCAGGCGCGTTCCGCCCTGGAGCGTCTGTACACCGCGCTGCGCGGAACGGACAAAACCGTTGCGCCTGCGGGCGGCGAAGCGTTTGAAGCGCGTTTTGTGGAGGCGATGAACGACGATTTCAACACGCCGGAAGCCTACTCCGTGCTGTTTGATATGGCGCGTGAGGTGAACCGTATGAAGAGTGAGGATATGGCTGCCGCGAATGCGATGGCGTCACATCTGCGTAAAATTTCCGGCGTGCTGGGGCTGCTGGAGCAGGAGCCGGAAGCGTTCCTGCAAAGCGGAGCGCAGGCGGATGACGGCGAAGTGGCTGAAATCGAAGCGTTAATTCAACAGCGTCTGGATGCGCGTAAAGCCAAAGACTGGGCGGCGGCGGATGCGGCGCGTGACCGTCTGAATGAGATGGGCATCGTGCTGGAAGATGGTCCGCAAGGGACAACCTGGCGCCGTAAATAACGTCATTGCCGAATGGCGGCTAACGCCTTATCCGGCCTACACTGGCATAACCAGTAGGCCGGATAAGACGCGATAGCGTCGCCATCCGGCACTCTGAATCAGGCGACGACGTTAACGCTTTGCCCTGCGAAGCTGACGGTTTGCCCGGCAACAATTTTGCAGCGTTTGCGGGTTTCAACCGCGCCATCAACCTTCACTAAACCTTCTGCAATGGCAATTTTCGCCTGGGCACCGCTTTCGCTCCAGCCTTCCAGTTTGAGCAGGTCGCACAACTCAACGTGCGGGTGCTTGCCTAAAGAGAATGTTGCCATGTTATTTACCTTGTGGATCGTGATATTCAACGCACGCCTGTAGCGTGTTTTCGATAAGTGTTGCGACCGTCATCGGACCGACGCCGCCCGGCACCGGGGTGATATAGGATGCGCGCGCGGCAGCGTCTTCAAAGACCACATCGCCGACCACTTTACCATTTTCCAGTCGGTTGATTCCGACATCAATCACGATGGCGCCTTCTTTAATCCACTCGCCGGGAATAAATCCGGGTTTGCCGACGGCGACAATCAGCAGATCGGCGTGTTCAACATGGCGACGCAGATCTTTGGTGAAGCGGTGAGTCACGGTCGTTGTGCAGCCTGCCAGCAGCAGTTCCATGCTCATCGGGCGACCGACGATATTCGAGGCGCCGATGACGACGGCATTCAGTCCGAAGGTATCGATGTTGTAACGCTCCAGCAGCGTGACGATGCCGCGCGGCGTACAGGGGCGCAGACGCGGCGCGCGCTGGCACAGACGGCCTACGTTGTAGGGATGAAAACCATCTACGTCTTTGTCCGGCGCAATGCGTTCCAGCACTTTGACGTTATCGATGCCCGCCGGTAACGGCAACTGCACCAGAATACCGTCGATAGTGTTGTCGGCGTTAAGCGTATCAATCAGCTCCAGCAGTTCTGCTTCGCTGGTGGTTTCGGGCAGGTCATAGGAGCGGGAGACGAATCCCACCTCTTCACAGGCTTTGCGCTTACTCGCCACATAAATCTGCGAAGCCGGGTTGCTGCCTACCAATACAACGGCCAACCCTGGAGCGCGAAGTCCGGCC
>NZ_JAOWFU010000023.1:0-30226 GCF_030333525.1 Citrobacter sp. CK188 | reverse complement strand
GCATTCGACCAGATCGATAACGCGCCGGAAGAAAAAGCTCGTGGTATCACCATCAACACTTCTCACGTTGAATACGACACCCCGACTCGCCACTACGCGCACGTAGACTGCCCGGGCCACGCCGACTATGTTAAAAACATGATCACCGGTGCTGCGCAGATGGACGGTGCGATCCTGGTTGTTGCTGCGACTGACGGCCCGATGCCGCAGACCCGTGAGCACATCCTGCTGGGTCGTCAGGTAGGCGTTCCGTACATCATCGTGTTCCTGAACAAATGCGACATGGTTGATGACGAAGAGCTGCTGGAACTGGTTGAGATGGAAGTGCGTGAACTGCTGTCTCAGTACGATTTCCCGGGCGACGACACGCCGATCGTTCGTGGTTCTGCTCTGAAAGCGCTGGAAGGCGACGCAGAGTGGGAAGCGAAAATCATCGAACTGGCTGGCTACCTGGATTCCTACATCCCGGAACCAGAGCGTGCGATTGACAAGCCGTTCCTGCTGCCGATCGAAGACGTATTCTCCATCTCCGGTCGTGGTACCGTTGTTACCGGTCGTGTAGAGCGCGGTATCATCAAAGTGGGCGAAGAAGTTGAAATCGTTGGTATCAAAGAGACTGCGAAGTCTACCTGTACTGGCGTTGAAATGTTCCGCAAACTGCTGGACGAAGGCCGTGCTGGTGAGAACGTAGGTGTTCTGCTGCGTGGTATCAAACGTGAAGAAATCGAACGTGGTCAGGTACTGGCTAAGCCGGGTTCCATCAAGCCGCACACCAAGTTCGAATCTGAAGTTTATATCCTGTCCAAAGACGAAGGCGGCCGTCATACTCCGTTCTTCAAAGGCTACCGTCCGCAGTTCTACTTCCGTACAACTGACGTGACTGGCACCATCGAACTGCCGGAAGGCGTAGAGATGGTAATGCCGGGCGACAACATCAAAATGGTTGTTACCCTGATCCACCCGATCGCGATGGACGACGGTCTGCGTTTCGCAATCCGTGAAGGCGGCCGTACTGTTGGCGCAGGCGTGGTTGCTAAAGTTCTCGGCTAATCGCTGATAACATTTGACGCAATGCGCAATAAAAGGGCATCATTTGATGCCCTTTTTGCACGCTTTCACATCAGAACCTGGCTCATCAGTGATTTTTTTTGTCATAATCATTGCTGAGACAGGCTCTGCTGAGGGCGTTTAGTCCGAAACGCAACACAGAGCATTTCGGTTTGGATTGCCTCGCATACGCGGGGTGAAAATGTTTGTAGAATACTTCTGACAGGTTGGTTTATGAGTGCGAATACCGAAGCTCAAGGAAGCGGGCGCGGCCTGGAAGCGATGAAGTGGGTCGTTGTTGTCGCATTGCTGCTTGTGGCTATTGTGGGCAACTACCTCTATCGCGACATGATGCTGCCGCTGCGTGCGCTGGCCGTAGTAATTCTGATTGCTGCAGCGGGTGGTGTCGCGCTGTTGACGACAAAAGGTAAAGCAACCGTTGCTTTTGCCCGTGAAGCGCGTACCGAAGTCCGTAAGGTCATTTGGCCGACTCGCCAGGAAACATTGCACACCACGCTGATTGTGGCTGCGGTTACCGCAGTAATGTCACTGATCCTGTGGGGACTGGATGGTATTCTGGTTCGCCTGGTATCCTTTATCACTGGCCTGAGGTTCTGAGATGTCTGAAGCTCCTAAAAAGCGCTGGTACGTCGTTCAGGCGTTTTCCGGTTTTGAAGGCCGCGTAGCAACATCGCTACGTGAGCATATCAAATTACACAATATGGAAGAGTTGTTTGGTGAAGTCATGGTGCCGACCGAAGAAGTGGTCGAAATCCGTGGTGGCCAGCGTCGCAAAAGCGAGCGCAAATTCTTCCCGGGCTACGTCCTGGTTCAGATGGTGATGAACGACGCAAGCTGGCACCTGGTGCGCAGTGTTCCGCGTGTGATGGGCTTCATCGGCGGTACGTCTGACCGTCCGGCGCCAATCAGCGACAAAGAAGTTGATGCGATCATGAACCGTCTGCAACAGGTCGGTGATAAACCGCGTCCGAAAACGCTGTTTGAACCGGGTGAAATGGTTCGTGTTAACGACGGTCCGTTTGCTGACTTTAACGGCGTTGTTGAAGAAGTGGACTACGAGAAGTCCCGCCTGAAGGTGTCTGTTTCTATCTTTGGTCGTGCGACCCCGGTAGAACTGGACTTTGCCCAGGTTGAGAAAGCCTAAGCAGCGATCAAAAAAGCGGCGATTTAATCGTTGCACAAGGCGCGAGATTGGAATACAATTTCGCGCCTTTTGTTTTTATGGGCCTGGCCCGTAAAACGATTTTTTTATATCACGGGGAGCCTGTTTTCAGGCGTTATACCCAAACGAGGAAATTGCAATGGCTAAGAAAGTACAAGCCTACGTCAAGCTGCAAGTTGCAGCTGGTATGGCTAACCCGAGTCCGCCAGTAGGTCCGGCTCTGGGTCAGCAGGGTGTAAACATCATGGAATTCTGCAAAGCGTTCAACGCAAAAACTGATTCCATCGAAAAAGGTCTGCCGATTCCGGTTGTTATCACCGTTTACGCTGACCGTTCTTTCACCTTTATTACCAAAACGCCTCCGGCAGCAGTTCTGCTGAAGAAAGCGGCTGGTATTAAGTCTGGTTCCGGCAAGCCGAACAAAGACAAAGTAGGTAAAATTTCCCGCGCTCAGCTGCAGGAAATCGCGCAGACCAAAGCTGCCGACATGACTGGTGCCGACATTGAAGCGATGACTCGCTCCATCGAAGGTACTGCACGTTCCATGGGCCTGGTAGTGGAGGACTAAGAAATGGCTAAACTGACCAAGCGCATGCGTGTGATCCGTGAGAAAGTTGATGCGACCAAACAGTACGACATCAACGAAGCTATCTCTCTGCTGAAAGAACTGGCCACTGCTAAGTTCGTAGAAAGCGTAGACGTTGCCGTTAACCTCGGCATCGACGCGCGTAAATCTGACCAGAACGTACGTGGTGCAACTGTACTGCCGCACGGTACTGGCCGTTCTGTTCGCGTAGCCGTATTTACCCAGGGTGCAAACGCTGAAGCTGCTAAAGCTGCTGGCGCTGAACTGGTAGGTATGGAAGATCTGGCTGAACAGATCAAGAAAGGCGAAATGAACTTTGACGTTGTTATTGCTTCCCCGGATGCAATGCGCGTTGTTGGCCAGCTGGGCCAGGTTCTGGGTCCGCGTGGCCTGATGCCGAACCCGAAAGTGGGTACTGTAACGCCTAACGTTGCTGAAGCGGTTAAGAACGCTAAAGCTGGTCAGGTTCGTTACCGTAACGACAAAAACGGCATCATCCACACCACCATCGGTAAAGTGGATTTTGACGCTGACAAACTGAAAGAAAACCTGGAAGCTCTGCTGGTTGCGCTGAAAAAAGCAAAACCGACTCAGGCAAAAGGCGTGTACATCAAGAAAGTTAGCATCTCCACCACCATGGGTGCTGGCGTTGCCGTTGATCAGTCCGGTCTGACTGCGACTGTGGCGAACTAATATTCGCCTTTACGTGGGCGGTGATTTTGTCTACAATCTTACCCCCACGTTTCTGTTGAAATAAACAGAACTCTATGCGAGTCATTTGAATTGTAGCAGCTAACGCGGCTACGGTTCAAAGGGCGAAGTCATAGACAAGATTTGTTCGTTGGAGCCTGGCCTATCCAGGCCTCCGTCGAAGACCGCAGGTGTTTCGTAAGAAACTTAATGCCCTGCGTAGACGGTGACAGAACGCTAAGATTATTTTTTATACTCTGGCTTGTTTCTGCTCACCGTATTAAGACGCTCTCCTCGTTGAGGAGAGTGAAGTGAGTTCCAGAGCATGAGCTCTGGCAAACATCCAGGAGCAAAGCTAATGGCTTTAAATCTTCAAGACAAACAAGCGATTGTTGCTGAAGTCAGCGAAGTAGCCAAAGGCGCGCTGTCTGCAGTAGTTGCGGATTCCCGTGGCGTAACTGTAGATAAAATGACTGAACTGCGTAA
The DNA here is from genome assembly GCF_030333525.1 of Citrobacter sp. CK188. Lineage (NCBI taxonomy): Bacteria > Pseudomonadati > Pseudomonadota > Gammaproteobacteria > Enterobacterales > Enterobacteriaceae > Citrobacter > Citrobacter sp. CK188. The sequence continues at coordinate 26,234 of NZ_JAOWFU010000023.1, read as the reverse complement.
AGCAGGTCGTGAAGCTGGCGTTTACATGCGTGTTGTTCGTAACACCCTGCTGCGCCGCGTCGTTGAAGGTACTCCGTTCGAGTGCCTGAAAGACACGTTTGTTGGTCCGACCCTGATTGCATACTCTATGGAACACCCGGGCGCTGCTGCTCGTCTGTTCAAAGAGTTCGCGAAAGCGAATGCAAAATTTGAGGTCAAAGCCGCTGCCTTTGAAGGTGAGCTGATCCCGGCGTCTCAGATCGACCGCCTGGCAACTCTGCCGACCTACGAAGAAGCAATTGCACGCCTGATGGCAACCATGAAAGAAGCTTCGGCTGGCAAACTGGTTCGTACTCTGGCTGCTGTACGCGATGCGAAAGAAGCTGCTTAATCGCAGTTATCTTTATAACGCATCCGCTTACGTATAAACTTATTCTGATATTCAGGAACAATTTAAATGTCTATCACTAAAGATCAAATCATTGAAGCAGTATCCGCTATGTCCGTAATGGACGTTGTAGAACTGATCTCTGCAATGGAAGAAAAATTCGGTGTTTCCGCTGCTGCTGCTGTAGCTGTAGCTGCTGGCCCGGTTGAAGCTGCTGAAGAAAAAACTGAATTCGACGTAATTCTGAAAGCTGCTGGCGCTAACAAAGTTGCTGTTATCAAAGCAGTACGTGGCGCGACTGGCCTGGGTCTGAAAGAAGCTAAAGACCTGGTAGAATCTGCTCCGGCCGCTCTGAAAGAAGGCGTGAGCAAAGATGACGCTGAAGCTCTGAAAAAATCTCTGGAAGAAGCTGGCGCTGAAGTTGAAGTTAAATAAGCCAACCCTTCCGGTTGCAGCCTAAGAAATTAGGCTGATGGCTGGTGACTTTTTAGTCACCAGCCTTTTTGCGCTGTAAGGCGCCAGTAGCGTTTCACACTGTTTGACTACTGGTTGTCCTGACAATGCTTGTTTCTATCGACGACTTAATATACTGCGACAGAACGCCCGTTCTGTGTAAATCGCAATGAAATGGTTTAAGCGTGATAGCAACAGGCATTGCGGAAAGTATTCCATTTTCCGGTCAACAAAATAGTGTTGCACAAACTGTCCCTCCGCAGGACAGATGGGTCGACTTGTCAGCGAGCTGAGGAACCCTATGGTTTACTCCTATACCGAGAAAAAACGTATTCGTAAGGATTTTGGTAAACGTCCACAAGTTCTGGATGTACCTTATCTCCTTTCTATCCAGCTTGACTCGTTTCAGAAGTTTATCGAGCAAGATCCTGAAGGGCAGTACGGTCTGGAAGCTGCATTCCGTTCCGTGTTCCCGATTCAGAGCTACAGCGGTAATTCCGAGCTGCAATACGTCAGCTACCGCCTTGGCGAACCGGTGTTTGACGTTCAGGAATGTCAGATCCGTGGCGTGACCTATTCCGCACCGCTGCGCGTAAAACTGCGTCTGGTGATCTACGAGCGCGAAGCGCCGGAAGGCACCGTAAAAGACATTAAAGAACAAGAAGTCTACATGGGCGAAATTCCGCTCATGACCGACAACGGTACTTTCGTTATCAACGGTACTGAGCGTGTTATCGTTTCCCAGCTGCATCGTAGCCCGGGTGTCTTCTTCGACAGCGATAAAGGTAAAACTCACTCTTCCGGTAAAGTACTGTATAACGCGCGCATCATTCCTTACCGTGGTTCATGGCTGGACTTTGAGTTCGATCCGAAAGACAACCTGTTTGTCCGTATCGACCGTCGTCGTAAACTGCCTGCGACCATCATTCTGCGTGCACTGCAATACACCACTGAACAGATCCTGGACCTGTTCTTTGAGAAAGTGATCTTCGAGATCCGCGACAACAAGTTGCAGATGGAACTGGTGCCGGAACGCCTGCGTGGTGAAACCGCCTCCTTTGACATCGAAGCCAACGGCAAAGTGTACGTCGAAAAAGGTCGTCGCATTACTGCGCGCCACATTCGCCAGCTGGAAAAAGACGATATCAAACATATCGAAGTTCCGGTTGAGTACATCGCGGGTAAAGTGGCGTCTAAAGACTATGTTGACGAATCAACTGGCGAGCTGATCTGCGCAGCGAACATGGAGCTGAGCCTGGATCTGCTGGCGAAGTTGAGCCAGTCTGGCCACAAGCGTATCGAAACGCTGTTCACCAACGATCTGGATCACGGCCCGTACATTTCTGAAACGGTACGCATCGACCCGACCAACGATCGTCTGAGCGCGCTGGTAGAAATCTACCGCATGATGCGCCCGGGTGAGCCGCCGACTCGTGAAGCGGCTGAAAGCCTGTTTGAGAACCTGTTCTTCTCCGAAGACCGCTATGACCTGTCTGCGGTTGGTCGTATGAAGTTCAACCGTTCTCTGCTGCGCGATGAAATTGAAGGTTCCGGTATCCTGAGCAAAGACGACATCATTGACGTGATGAAGAAGCTCATTGATATCCGTAACGGTAAAGGCGAAGTCGATGATATCGACCACCTCGGCAACCGTCGTATCCGTTCCGTAGGCGAAATGGCGGAAAACCAATTCCGCGTTGGCCTGGTGCGTGTTGAGCGTGCGGTGAAAGAGCGTCTGTCTCTGGGCGATCTGGATACCCTGATGCCTCAGGACATGATCAACGCCAAACCGATTTCTGCGGCAGTGAAAGAGTTCTTCGGCTCCAGCCAGCTGTCTCAGTTTATGGACCAGAACAACCCGCTGTCTGAGATTACGCACAAACGTCGTATCTCCGCACTCGGCCCAGGCGGTCTGACCCGTGAACGCGCAGGCTTCGAAGTTCGAGACGTACACCCGACCCACTACGGTCGCGTATGTCCTATCGAAACGCCTGAAGGTCCGAACATCGGTCTGATCAACTCCCTGTCCGTGTATGCACAGACTAACGAATACGGTTTCCTTGAGACTCCGTATCGTAAAGTCACCGACGGCGTGGTGACTGACGAAATTCATTACCTGTCTGCTATCGAAGAAGGTAACTACGTTATCGCTCAGGCGAACTCCAACCTGGATGACGAAGGCCACTTTGTAGAAGATCTGGTTACCTGCCGTAGCAAAGGCGAATCCAGCTTGTTCAGCCGCGACCAGGTTGACTACATGGACGTTTCCACCCAGCAGGTGGTTTCCGTCGGTGCGTCCCTGATCCCGTTCCTGGAACACGATGACGCCAACCGTGCATTGATGGGTGCGAACATGCAACGTCAGGCGGTTCCGACTCTGCGCGCTGATAAGCCGCTGGTTGGTACCGGTATGGAACGTGCTGTTGCCGTTGACTCCGGTGTAACTGCGGTTGCTAAACGTGGCGGTACTGTTCAGTACGTGGATGCGTCCCGTATCGTTATCAAAGTTAACGAAGACGAGATGTACCCGGGCGAAGCAGGCATCGACATCTACAACCTGACCAAATACACCCGCTCTAACCAGAACACCTGTATCAACCAGATGCCGTGTGTTTCTCTGGGTGAGCCGGTTGAGCGCGGCGACGTGCTGGCTGACGGTCCGTCCACCGACCTCGGTGAACTGGCGCTGGGTCAGAACATGCGCGTAGCGTTCATGCCGTGGAACGGCTACAACTTCGAAGACTCCATCCTCGTTTCCGAGCGTGTTGTCCAGGAAGACCGTTTCACCACCATCCACATTCAGGAACTGGCCTGTGTGTCCCGTGACACCAAGCTGGGGCCGGAAGAGATTACCGCTGATATCCCGAACGTGGGTGAAGCTGCGCTCTCTAAACTGGATGAATCCGGTATCGTTTACATCGGTGCGGAAGTGACCGGCGGCGACATTCTGGTTGGTAAGGTAACGCCGAAAGGTGAAACCCAGCTGACGCCAGAAGAGAAACTGCTGCGTGCGATCTTCGGTGAGAAAGCGTCTGACGTTAAAGACTCTTCTCTGCGCGTACCAAACGGTGTTTCCGGTACGGTTATCGACGTTCAGGTCTTTACTCGCGATGGCGTAGAAAAAGACAAACGTGCGCTGGAAATCGAAGAGATGCAGCTGAAGCAGGCGAAGAAAGACCTGTCTGAAGAATTGCAGATCCTCGAAGCTGGTCTGTTTAGCCGTATCCACGCTGTGCTGGTTTCCGGTGGCGTTGAAGCTGAGAAGCTCGACAAACTGCCGCGCGATCGCTGGCTGGAACTGGGCCTGACCGACGAAGAGAAACAAAATCAGCTGGAGCAACTGGCTGAGCAGTACGACGAACTGAAACACGAGTTCGAGAAAAAACTCGAAGCGAAACGCCGCAAAATCACTCAGGGCGACGATCTGGCACCGGGCGTGCTGAAGATTGTTAAGGTATATCTGGCGGTTAAACGCCGTATCCAGCCTGGTGACAAGATGGCAGGTCGTCACGGTAACAAGGGTGTAATTTCTAAGATCAACCCGATCGAAGATATGCCTTACGATGAAAACGGCACGCCGGTAGACATCGTACTGAACCCGCTGGGCGTACCGTCTCGTATGAACATCGGTCAGATTCTGGAAACCCACCTGGGTATGGCTGCGAAAGGTATCGGCGATAAGATCAACGCCATGCTGAAACAGCAGCAGGAAGTCGCGAAACTGCGCGAATTCATCCAGCGTGCGTACGATCTGGGCGCTGATGTTCGTCAGAAAGTTGACCTGAATACCTTCAGCGATGAAGAAGTTCTGCGTCTGGCTGAAAACCTGCGCAAAGGTATGCCGATCGCAACGCCGGTGTTCGACGGTGCGAAAGAAGCGGAAATTAAAGAGCTGCTGAAACTGGGTGACCTGCCGACTTCCGGTCAGATCACGCTGTTTGACGGCCGTACCGGTGAACAGTTCGAGCGTTCGGTAACCGTAGGTTACATGTACATGCTGAAACTGAACCACCTGGTCGACGACAAAATGCACGCTCGTTCCACCGGTTCCTACAGCCTGGTTACTCAGCAGCCGCTGGGTGGTAAGGCGCAGTTCGGTGGTCAGCGCTTCGGGGAGATGGAAGTGTGGGCGCTGGAAGCATACGGCGCAGCATACACCTTGCAGGAAATGCTCACCGTTAAGTCTGATGACGTGAATGGCCGTACTAAGATGTATAAGAACATCGTGGACGGCAACCATCAGATGGAACCGGGCATGCCGGAATCCTTCAACGTATTGTTGAAAGAGATTCGTTCGCTGGGTATCAACATCGAACTGGAAGACGAGTAATTCTCGCTCAAACAGGTCACTGCTGCCGGGGTAATACCCGGCAGCGGAATGTGCTAACTCCGACGGGAGCAAATCCGTGAAAGACTTATTAAAGTTTCTGAAAGCGCAAACTAAAACCGAAGAGTTTGATGCGATCAAAATTGCTCTGGCTTCGCCAGACATGATCCGTTCATGGTCTTTCGGTGAAGTTAAAAAGCCGGAAACCATCAACTACCGTACGTTCAAGCCTGAGCGTGACGGCCTTTTCTGCGCCCGTATCTTCGGGCCAGTAAAAGATTACGAGTGCCTGTGCGGTAAGTACAAGCGCCTGAAACACCGTGGTGTGATCTGTGAGAAGTGCGGCGTTGAAGTGACCCAAACTAAAGTACGCCGTGAGCGTATGGGCCACATCGAGCTGGCGTCCCCGACTGCTCACATCTGGTTCCTGAAATCTCTGCCGTCTCGTATCGGCCTGCTGCTCGATATGCCGCTGCGCGATATCGAACGCGTGCTGTACTTCGAATCCTATGTGGTTATCGAAGGCGGTATGACTAACCTGGAACGCCAGCAGATCCTGACTGAAGAACAGTATCTGGACGCGCTGGAAGAGTTCGGTGACGAATTCGACGCGAAGATGGGTGCGGAAGCTATTCAGGCCCTGCTGAAGAGCATGGATCTGGAGCAAGAGTGTGAAACTCTGCGCGAAGAGCTGAACGAAACCAACTCCGAAACCAAGCGTAAAAAGCTGACCAAGCGTATCAAACTGCTGGAAGCGTTCGTTCAGTCTGGTAACAAACCAGAGTGGATGATCCTGACCGTTCTGCCGGTTCTGCCGCCAGATCTGCGTCCGCTGGTTCCGCTGGATGGTGGTCGTTTCGCAACGTCGGATCTGAACGATCTGTATCGTCGCGTGATCAACCGTAACAACCGTCTGAAACGTCTGCTGGATCTGGCTGCGCCGGACATCATCGTACGTAACGAAAAACGTATGTTGCAGGAAGCGGTTGACGCCCTGCTGGATAACGGTCGTCGCGGTCGTGCGATCACCGGTTCTAACAAACGTCCTCTGAAATCTTTGGCCGACATGATCAAAGGTAAACAGGGTCGTTTCCGTCAGAACCTGCTCGGTAAGCGTGTTGACTACTCCGGTCGTTCTGTCATTACCGTAGGTCCATACCTGCGTCTGCATCAGTGCGGTCTGCCGAAGAAAATGGCGCTGGAGCTGTTCAAACCGTTCATCTACGGCAAGCTGGAACTGCGTGGCCTCGCCACCACCATCAAAGCCGCGAAGAAAATGGTTGAGCGTGAAGAAGCTGTCGTTTGGGATATCCTGGACGAAGTTATCCGCGAACACCCGGTACTGCTGAACCGTGCGCCAACACTGCACCGTTTGGGTATCCAGGCATTTGAACCGGTACTGATCGAAGGTAAAGCTATCCAGCTGCACCCGCTGGTTTGTGCGGCATATAACGCCGACTTCGATGGTGACCAGATGGCTGTTCACGTACCGCTGACGCTGGAAGCCCAGCTGGAAGCGCGTGCGCTGATGATGTCTACCAACAACATCCTGTCCCCGGCGAACGGCGAACCTATCATCGTTCCGTCTCAGGACGTTGTATTGGGTCTGTACTACATGACCCGTGACTGTGTTAACGCCAAAGGCGAAGGCATGGTGCTGACTGGCCCGAAAGAAGCTGAGCGTATTTATCGCGCTGGCCTGGCCTCTCTGCATGCGCGCGTTAAAGTGCGTATCACCGAATACGAAAAAGATGCTAATGGCGAATTCGTAGCGAAAACCAGCCTGAAAGACACGACCATCGGCCGTGCCATTCTGTGGATGATCGTACCGAAAGGTCTGCCTTTCTCCATCGTCAACCAGGCGCTGGGTAAGAAAGCCATCTCTAAAATGCTGAACACCTGCTACCGTATTCTGGGCCTGAAACCGACCGTTATTTTTGCGGACCAGACGATGTACACCGGCTTTGCTTATGCAGCGCGTTCAGGTGCATCCGTTGGTATCGACGATATGGTTATCCCGGAGAAGAAACACGAGATCATCTCCGAAGCGGAAGCCGAAGTTGCTGAGATCCAGGAACAGTTCCAGTCTGGTCTGGTAACAGCGGGCGAACGCTATAACAAAGTTATCGATATCTGGGCTGCGGCGAACGATCGTGTATCCAAGGCGATGATGGACAACCTACAGACCGAAACCGTGATTAACCGTGACGGTCAGGAAGAGCAGCAGGTTTCCTTCAACAGCATCTACATGATGGCCGACTCCGGTGCGCGTGGTTCTGCGGCACAGATTCGTCAGCTTGCTGGTATGCGTGGTCTGATGGCGAAGCCAGATGGCTCCATCATCGAAACGCCAATCACCGCGAACTTCCGTGAAGGTCTGAACGTACTCCAGTACTTCATCTCCACTCACGGTGCGCGTAAAGGTCTGGCGGATACCGCACTGAAAACAGCGAACTCCGGTTACCTGACTCGTCGTCTGGTTGACGTTGCGCAGGATCTGGTGGTAACTGAAGACGACTGCGGCACTCACGAAGGTATCCTGATGACTCCGGTTATCGAGGGTGGCGACGTTAAAGAGCCGCTGCGCGATCGCGTACTGGGTCGTGTGACTGCTGAAGACGTACTGAAGCCGGGCACCGCAGATATTCTGGTTCCGCGCAACACGCTGCTGCACGAACAGTGGTGTGACCTGCTGGAAGAGAACTCTGTTGACGCCGTTAAAGTGCGTTCCGTTGTATCCTGTGACACCGACTTTGGTGTATGTGCGCACTGCTACGGTCGTGACCTGGCACGTGGCCACATCATCAACAAAGGTGAAGCTATCGGCGTTATCGCGGCACAGTCCATCGGTGAGCCGGGTACACAGCTGACGATGCGTACGTTCCACATCGGTGGTGCGGCATCTAGTGCGGCTGCTGAATCCAGCATCCAGGTGAAAAACAAAGGTAGCATCCGTCTGAGCAATGCGAAGTCGGTTGTGAACTCCAGCGGTAAACTGGTTATCACCTCCCGTAACACCGAGCTGAAACTGATCGACGAATTCGGTCGTACCAAAGAGAGCTATAAAGTGCCTTACGGCTCTGTTATGGCGAAAGGTGATGGCGAGCAGGTTGCCGGCGGCGAAACCGTTGCAAACTGGGACCCGCACACCATGCCGGTTATCACCGAAGTAAGTGGTTTCGTCCGCTTTACTGACATGATCGACGGCCAGACCATTACTCGTCAGACTGACGAGCTGACCGGTCTGTCTTCTCTGGTGGTTCTGGATTCCGCAGAGCGTACTACGGGTGGTAAAGACCTGCGTCCGGCGCTGAAAATCGTTGATGCTCAGGGTAACGACGTTCTGATCCCTGGCACCGATATGCCTGCGCAGTACTTCCTGCCGGGTAAAGCGATTGTTCAGCTGGAAGATGGCGTACAGATCAGTTCTGGTGACACCCTGGCGCGTGTTCCGCAGGAATCCGGCGGTACCAAGGATATTACCGGTGGTCTGCCGCGCGTTGCTGACCTGTTCGAAGCGCGTCGTCCGAAAGAGCCGGCAATCCTGGCTGAAATCAGCGGCATCATTTCCTTCGGTAAAGAAACCAAAGGTAAACGTCGTCTGGTTATCACCCCGGTAGACGGTAGCGAGCCGTACGAAGAGATGATTCCGAAATGGCGTCAGCTCAACGTGTTCGAAGGTGAACGTGTAGAACGTGGTGACGTGGTTTCCGATGGCCCGGAAGCGCCGCACGACATTCTGCGTCTGCGTGGTGTTCATGCTGTTACTCGTTACATCGTTAACGAAGTACAGGACGTATACCGTTTGCAGGGCGTTAAGATTAACGATAAACACATCGAAGTTATCGTTCGTCAGATGCTGCGTAAAGCCACCATCGAAAACGCAGGTAGCTCCGACTTCCTGGAAGGCGAGCAGGTTGAATACTCCCGCGTCAAGATCGCTAACCGCGACCTGGAAGCGAACGGCAAAGTGGGTGCAACGTTCTCCCGCGATCTGCTGGGTATCACCAAAGCATCTCTGGCAACCGAGTCCTTCATCTCTGCGGCATCGTTCCAGGAGACCACGCGTGTCCTGACCGAAGCAGCCGTTGCGGGTAAACGCGACGAACTGCGTGGCCTGAAAGAGAACGTTATCGTGGGTCGTCTGATCCCGGCAGGTACCGGTTATGCGTACCACCAGGATCGTATGCGTCGCCGTGCTGCGGGTGAACTCCCGGCTGCACCGCAGGTGACTGCTGAAGATGCGTCTGCCAGCCTGGCAGAACTGCTGAACGCAGGCCTGGGCGGTTCTGATAACGATTAATCGTTGCTGACCATAATAAAAAACCCGCTTCGGCGGGTTTTTTTATGCCTGATGGCGCTTTGCTTATCAGGCCTACGGATACGGGTTGAACTTGTAGGCCGGATAAGGCGTAGCCGCCATCCGGCAACGGGTCTTAATTCACCAGCGGCAACCGACGATAAAGCTCAATCATATCGCCCGCCAAATCCTGAATAACCATTGCGTTCATCAGATGATCCTGGGAATGAACGGTGATCAGATTAACAGGCAGTTTTCCGGTTCCTTCATCAATCCCAATCAGCTTTGTCTGGATGCCGTGTGCCAGTTTGACAAACTCGCGCGACTCTTCCATCGCTTTCTCGGCGCCAGCAAAATCGCCTTTTCGCGCTAGTTGCAGTGCGGTCAGTGCCGAACTACGGGCTGCGCCTGCGTTGACCAGCAGCTCCATGATGATCGTCTCTAACTCTTCCATGCTATTACTCCATGAGCTTGAGGGCTTTTTCCAGCACGGCATCGCCTTTCATCATGCCGTAATCCATCATGTCGATAACCGCGACCTTTTTACCTAAGGGGTCGGCAAGCGCCTGCAATTTCGCCTGTTCATACTTGACCTGAGGGCCAAGCAAAACAATATCCGCAGTGGCGATGTTTTCTTTAAATTCAGCCACCGGAACAGCTTTGATACTGACTTCAACCCCTTTCTTCTGCGCGGCGTCTTTCATCCGTTGCACCAGCATGCTGGTGGACATCCCGGCGGCACAGCATAAAACGATATTCTTCATAATCGGCTCTCACGGTTCCCTTGGTTCTTCATCTTTAGCCTGTGGCCGGGGGGAGAACAACCGTCTTAAAGTGAATGTGTGTAAAGCATCACACAAAAACTGAAACCGGTTGCAGTAATCCGATGGGGTCTGCAAAGACCGTCTGACCAGATGTGAAGGCAGGGCGAAATGAGGAAGGAATTTTTCGCCCTGGTCAGCGTCCGCTGCCGACCACGACAACATAAAAAAACGGGAGCCTGACGACAATCTCCCGTTTTTTGTATTACGCACTGGCGCGCAAAAAAATTACGCCGTGTCACGTTCGTGCATTATGTTTGCGAAGCTCGCCCCAGATAACTATCCCAGTCTTTCCAGACGGGCTGTAACCCCTGTGCGGTCAGTGCATTAGCAACGGCTTCCGGTCGGCGATCGTCATGAGGAGAAAACTGCTCCAGCTCGGGATGATTATCGGCATAGCCGCCTGGCTGCGTTTTTGAAAATGCGCTGACGTTATTAATCGCCAAAGGAATAACGTGATCGCGAAACCACGGCGATTCGCGCGTTGAGAGCGACAGCTCAATCTCCGGCGCCAGCAGACGAAATGCGCAAATGGTTTGCACCAACTGGCGCTCATCCATGATGGAGGCGGGTTCGACGCCGCCAGTACACGGGCGCAGACGCGGGAAGGAGATAGAGTAGCGGCTCTGCCAGTAATGCTTTTGCATCCAGAGCAGATGCTCGGCTACCATGTAGCAGTCCACACGCCAGCTATCAGACAGCCCAATCAACGCGCCGAGACCAATTTTGTCGATACCTGCCCGACCCAGCCTGTCCGGGGTTTCCAGCCGCCAGAAGAAATCCTGCTTTTTCCCTTTCAGATGGTGTTGTGCGTAAATCGCCTCATGGTAGGTCTCCTGGTAGACCATCACGCCGTCAAGCCCCAGCGTTTTTAACTCGCTATACTCTTCTTCCGCCAGCGGCTGCACTTCCATCTGGAGTGAAGAAAACTGGCGACGGATAGCGGGCAAATGACGACGAAAATAGTCCATGCCGACTTTGGCCTGGTGCTCGCCAGTGACCAGCAGGAGATGCTCAAAACCCAGCTCGCGAATCGCCTCGCATTCACGGCCTATTTCTGTTTCATCCAGCGTCTTGCGCTTAATGCGGTTACTCATTGAAAAGCCGCAGTAAGTGCAGTCGTTGGCGCACAGATTGGAGAGATACAGCGGCACGTAAAAGCTGACGGTATTGCCAAAGCGCTGACGGGTAAGGCGCTGCGCACGTTGGGCCAACGGCTCCAGATAGTCGCTGGCGGCGGGTGAAAGCAGCGCCATCATGTCGTCGCGGCTAAGTTGCGTGGCGTTAAGCGCCCGTTCCACATCGGCGGCGGTTTTGCTGTTGATGCGCAGGCGAATATCGTCCCAGTCCAGCTGTTGCCAGCGGTCGGTGAACGTTTTCATGCCGAAGCCTCCAGAAATCCGGTGAGCGGGCTGGTGGCCTGAGCGTAGCTGCTGCGCGTTCCGGGTACGGCCCGACGCGCCATAACTCCGGCTTCAACCGCCAGGCGAAAAGCCTGCGCCATCATTACCGGATCATCCGCTACCGCAATCGCCGTATTCACCAGTACCGCGTCGGCGCCCATTTCCAGCGCCTGTGTGGCGTGGCTGGGAACGCCGATACCGGCATCAACCACCACCGGAACGGTGGCCTGTTGGATGATGATCTCCAGCATCGCGCGCGTCTCCAGCCCCTGATTTGAACCAATGGGCGCACCGAGCGGCATGACGGCGGCGCAACCAACCTCCTCAAGGCGTTTGCACAACACCGGGTCGGCGCCGCAGTAGGGCAGCACGACGAATCCCTGTTTTACCAGCGCTTCTGCGGCTTTCAGCGTTTCGACAGGGTCCGGCAGCAGCCAGCGCGCGTCGGGGTGAATCTCCAGTTTCAGCCAGTGTGTGCCCAGGGCTTCCCGCGCCAGTTGTGCGGCGAAGATGGCTTCTTCCGCTGTTTTCGCACCGGAAGTATTGGGAAGCAGCGTTACCCCGGCATCAATAAGCGGCGCCAGAATCGCGTCATTGTGCTGGCGTAAATCCACGCGTTTCATCGCCAGCGTGACCAGCTGGCTGCCGGAAGCGCGAATCGCCTCGACCATCAGCTGTGAAGAGGCAAATTTCCCCGTGCCGGTGAACAGATGTGAATCAAACGTTTTATCTGCAATACGTAACATATCAACCCCCTGCAATAACCTGAAAAAGCAGGATCTGGTCGCCTTCCTGCACGATTTGCTGTTCCCACTGTTCACGCGGCAGGATCTGTTGATTCAGCGCCAGCGCCGCCCCTGGTTTCAGTTGGTTAAGCTGAGTGAGCAGATCGATAACGGACAGGCCGTCAGCGCACTGCATAGGTTCATCATTGAACTGAATCTGCATGACGCCCTCCGCATACCGGACAACCGCTGGCGCGATGCAATGCCAGACTGCGCCACTGGCTGGTTTTGGCATCGAATAACCGCAACTCGCCGCCGGGGATGTCCATCCCGCTCAGTAACTTGATGGCTTCCAGCGCCTGCAATGTTCCCATCACGCCGACAACGGGGCCGACGATCCCTGCCGTGCGGCAGTTGCGTTCCGGTTCTTCATCATCCGGCCACAGGCAGCGGTAGCAGCCCTGTTCCCAGGGCGGCGTCAGCACCATCAACTGGCCGCCAAAGCCGACGGCGCTGGCGGTAATGAGTGGAGTATCCAGCGCGACGCAGGCGGCGTTGATCTCCTGACGGGTCGCCATGTTGTCGGTACAGTCGAGCACCACATCGGCGCGCTCAACCGCATGGCGGAGCGCATCGCCAGTGAGGCGCTGCTGTAACGCCAGCAGTTCAATATCCGGGTTCAGCCGTGCCAGCCGCTGCTTTGTCACCTGTGATTTAGGGCGGGCAATATCATCTGTGGTGAACAGGATTTGCCGTTGCAGATTGCTCAGATGCACTTCGTCATCGTCGGCTAAAACCAGCGTACCGATGCCAGCGCCCGCCAGATAGAGCGCCGCAGGGGAACCCAAACCGCCCAGCCCGACAATCAGAACCCGGCTGGCAAGCAATTTTTGCTGCCCTTCAATGGCGATATCGCCGAGCAAAATTTGTCGGCTGTAGCGCATAAAGTCGCGATCATTCATCGCCAGCCCCCGCGATTGCCAGTAACTGCTCCGTTGCTTCTCGCCAGTCTTCCGCCCGGGTAATGGCGCTGACGACGGCAATACTGCCCACACCGGTTTCCAGCACCGGCGAGGCGCGTTCGAGGCTGATCCCGCCGATGGCAACGGTGGGGTAATCGCCAAGACGTTCAATATGGCGCGCCAGCTGCTCCAGTCCTTGCGGCGCGGATGGCATCTGTTTGGTTTGCGTCGGGAATACGTGGCCGAGTGCGATATAAGACGGTCTGGCCGCCAGCGCTATGTCGATTTCCATGTCATCGTGGGTGGAAACGCCTAAGCGCAGCCCGGCAGCCTGAATCGCCTTCAGGTCGGTGGTTTCCAGATCTTCCTGACCGAGATGTACCCCGTAAGCGTTGTGTTTGATCGCCAGTCGCCAGTAGTCATTGATGAACAGGCGGGCATTGTAGCGGCGACCCAGCGCGATAGCGGCTGATACATCGTCCTCCACCTCTTCGTCGCGCTTGTCTTTGATACGTAGCTGGAGGGTGCGGACACCCGCTTCCAGCAAGCGTTCGATCCATTGCACGCTATCAACGACCGGATAAAGCCCCAGGCGGAAAGGCACCGCCGGGAAATCGGGCTGATACATTATGCCTCCTCCTTCCTGAGATAGATTTCACCGCCTTTGGCGCGGAAGTTTTCTGACATATCCGCCATTCCTACCTCGATGGTCTGCGCCGCCGCGTAGTCGCGGACTTCCTGGCTGATCTTCATTGAACAGAATTTGGGGCCGCACATGGAGCAGAAGTGCGCCACTTTACCGGATTCCTGCGGCAGGGTTTCGTCGTGGTAGGCGCGGGCGGTGAACGGGTCAAGCGCCAGGTTAAACTGGTCTTCCCAACGGAATTCAAAGCGGGCTTTCGACATGGCGTTATCGCGGATTTGCGCGCCAGGATGGCCTTTTGCCAGGTCGGCGGCATGCGCCGCGATTTTGTAGGTGATCAGCCCCTGTTTCACATCCTCTTTGTTCGGCAGGCCGAGGTGCTCTTTTGGCGTTACGTAGCAGAGCATGGCGCAGCCAAACCAGCCAATCATTGCCGCGCCAATACCGGAGGTGAAGTGGTCGTAGCCCGGCGCAATATCGGTGGTCAGTGGCCCTAAGGTGTAGAACGGCGCTTCGTGGCAGTGTTCCAGCTCTTCGGTCATGTTACGGCGGATCATCTGCATCGGTACGTGGCCAGGGCCTTCAATCATCACCTGCACATCGTACTCCCAGGCAATTTTGGTCAGCTCGCCCAGCGTGTGCAGCTCGGCAAACTGCGCTTCGTCGTTCGCATCCTGAATTGATCCCGGACGCAGGCCGTCGCCCAGCGACAGCGAGACATCGTAAGCGGCGCAGATTTCGCAGATTTCGCGGAAGTGCTCGTAGAGGAAGTTTTCTTGATGGTGAGAGAGGCACCATTTCGCCATGATCGAACCGCCGCGCGAGACGATACCGGTCAGACGTTTTGCGGTCATTGGCACATAGCGCAGCAGCACACCCGCATGGATGGTGAAGTAGTCTACCCCTTGCTCGGCCTGCTCCAGCAGCGTGTCGCGGAAGGCTTCCCAGGTGAGATCTTCGGCGATCCCGTTCACTTTCTCCAGCGCCTGATAGATCGGCACGGTGCCGATCGGTACCGGGCTGTTACGCAGGATCCACTCGCGAGTTTCGTGAATATAGCGACCGGTTGAGAGATCCATCACCGTATCTGCGCCCCAGCGCGTTGACCACACCAGTTTTTCCACCTCTTCTTCAATGGAGGAAGTGACCGCTGAGTTGCCGATATTGGCGTTGACCTTCACCAGGAAGTTGCGTCCGATGATCATCGGTTCGGATTCCGGGTGGTTGATGTTGGCCGGGATAATCGCGCGACCGGCGGCAACTTCGTCACGAACAAATTCCGGCGTGATGTTTTCCGGCAGGCGCGCGCCAAACCCAACGCCCGGATGCTGCTGGCGTAACACATCGCCGCGAATGCGCTCACGACCCATGTTTTCACGGATAGCGATGAACTCCATTTCCGGGGTTACAATCCCCTGACGCGCATAATGCAGTTGCGTTACGCATTTGCCCGCTTTGGCGCGCTTCGGCGTGAGCAGCCCCGTAAAACGCAGCTCGTCCAGTCCATCATCGGCCAGACGTTCTTTGGTGTACGCCGAGCTACGGTCGGTCAATTCTTCGCTGTCTGTACGAGCCTCAATCCAGGGCTGACGCAGTTTTGCCAGCCCCTGCTGAACGTTAATGGCGACATCAGGATCGCCATAGGGGCCAGAGGTGTCATAGACCGGGATGGCTTCGTTCTCTTCGTATTGCGGATTATCTTTGCCGCCGCCGATGAGTGTGGGGCTGAGCTGGATTTCACGCATCGGAATGCGGATGTCCGGTTGTGAGCCGGTAATATAAATACGTTTTGAGTTCGGAAAGGCGGTGCCTTCCAGGGTGTCGATAAAGTGTTGGGCCTGGGCGCGTTGTTCGCGGCGAGTCAATTTTGTTGCAGACATAGCTCATTCCAAAAAGTGAAGGACGTGGCTTGTCAGACGACGGATGGAGTAATGGATGCGCGTTGCCCGTACAGGTTGACGCATAAAGCAGTTTACTCTTGTTCCCTTCGCAGGTATTAGCCTGATCAGGTTCCGCGGATCCCGAATTAACGGTCTCAGCCTGTGTTTTCACACACGGCACTCCGACAAGATGTAACCCCGGCGACGGGGCAATGGATGTAAATTACTCGTTACTGATTCATAACTCAAGCAGGCCGTGCAATTCCGCTTTCATCCTGGGCATTAAGCGTTAGATTATTGTCGAAGGCCAGCAGGATGAGTTTATCTTCCAGCGTAAACCGCGCTTCCAGCGCTTCGCCGATGTCGGAGAGCACTTGCTGAAATTCCGCATAATTATCGTGATCGATCGCGTTCTCCAGGCTGGAGTCGTAATATTCCATGATCTGTTGAGTATTGGCTTCCAGCAATGAATGGAGGCGCGTTGCGGTCGAACGCGGGTTTCCCTCTTCCATTTCTCGGATAATGTGTTCATAAATACTGAAGTGTCCGGCGGAAAGGTAGTCGACCAGGCCCTGACAAAAATCATCCAGCGCTTTTTCATTCAGCCGCATGTACGATTCTTTGCCAGGCTTAATGCCAACCAGATTGTAGTAAGCCACGAGCAGGTGCTTACGTACATGTAGCCAGCGATCAACCAGTTTATTACTTCCTTCGACGTGTTCCGTCAGGCTTTCCAGCTGGTTTAGCATGATTGACTCCGCAAGTTTAGATTTAAAACTGCTCACCTGAAAAATGTAAATATAATGTTAACAACATGCCAGTGAAGCAAAGGTAGTGCAAGAGCTATGGATCGTATTATTGAAAAATTAGATCACGGTTGGTGGATCGTCAGTCACGAGCAAAAATTATGGTTGCCTCGTGGAGAATTGCCATATGGCGAAGCGACAAATTTCGATCTTGTGGGGCAGCGCGCACTCCTGATTGGCGAGTGGGAAGGGGAGCCTGTCTGGCTGGTGTTACAGCATCGTCGGCATGATATGGGGTCGGTACGGCAGGTCATCGATCGGGACGTTGGCCTGTTTCAACTGGCGGGGCGGGGCGTGCAGCTGGCGGAATTTTACCGTTCGCACAAATTCTGCGGTTACTGCGGCCACCCCATGTATCCGAGCAAGACCGAATGGGCGATGCTGTGCAGCCACTGCCGCGAGCGTTACTATCCGCAGATTGCTCCCTGCATTATTGTCGCCATCCGGCGCGCCGATTCCATTTTACTGGCCCAGCATACGCGCCATCGCAACGGTGTTCATACGGTGCTGGCCGGGTTTGTGGAAGTGGGGGAGACCTTAGAGCAGGCGGTCGCGCGCGAAGTGATGGAAGAGAGCGGCATCAAAGTGAAAAATTTGCGTTACGTGACCTCACAGCCCTGGCCGTTCCCGCAATCGCTGATGACGGCGTTTATGGCGGAGTATGACAGCGGCGAGATTGTCATCGACCCGAAAGAGCTGCTGGAGGCGGGCTGGTATCGCTATGACGATCTTCCGTTATTGCCGCCGCCGGGCACGGTGGCGCGTCGTTTGATCGAAGATACTGTGGCAATGTGTCGGGCTGAGTATGAGTGATGGTACACTGGCACCCTGACGCAATGAAGGAACTGCAAAATGACCGAACTGAAGAACGATCGTTATCTGCGTGCGCTGCTGCGCCAGCCCGTTGATGTTACCCCGGTATGGATGATGCGCCAGGCAGGCCGCTATCTGCCGGAGTACAAAGCCACCCGCGCACAAGCAGGCGATTTTATGTCGCTGTGCAAAAATGCTGAGCTGGCGTGCGAAGTCACGCTACAACCGCTGCGGCGCTACCCGCTTGATGCGGCGATCCTCTTCTCGGACATTCTGACCATCCCGGATGCGATGGGGCTGGGACTCTATTTTGAGGCCGGGGAAGGCCCGCGCTTTACTTCGCCAGTCGCCTGTAAAGCGGATGTCGATAAGCTACCGATTCCTGACCCGGAAGACGAACTGGGCTACGTGATGAACGCGGTGCGTACGATTCGCCGCGAGTTGAAAGGTGACGTTCCGCTGATCGGTTTTTCCGGCAGCCCGTGGACGCTGGCGACTTACATGGTGGAAGGCGGCAGCAGCAAAGCCTTTACCGTCATCAAAAAAATGATGTATGCCGATCCGCAGGCGCTGCATGCGCTGCTCGATAAGTTGGCGAAAAGCGTCACTCTGTACCTCAACGCGCAGATTAAAGCGGGCGCGCAGTCGGTCATGATTTTCGACACCTGGGGTGGCGTGCTGACGGGGCGCGATTACCAGCAGTTCTCGCTGTATTACATGCATAAAATCGTTGATGGTCTGCTGCGGGAAAACGACGGTCGCCGTGTACCGGTCACGTTATTCACCAAAGGTGGCGGCCAGTGGCTGGAGGCGATGGCGGAAACCGGGTGTGATGCGTTAGGCCTCGACTGGACAACCGATATTGCCGACGCGCGCCGTCGCGTGGGCCATAAAGTGGCGATACAGGGCAATATGGACCCGTCCATGCTCTATGCGCCACCGGCGCGCATTGAAGAGGAAGTGGCGACGATTCTCGCCGGATTCGGCCAGGGTGAAGGCCACGTCTTTAATCTTGGACACGGCATCCACCAGGATGTGCCGCCGGAGCACGCGGGCGCATTTGTTGATGCGGTACACCGCTTGTCTGAACAGTACCACCGCTAAGGAGTCATTATGGATCTCGCGTCGCTACGCGCTCAACAAATTGAACTCGCCTCGTCGGTGATCCGCGAGGATCGCCTTGATAACGATCCGCCGGATCTGATCGCCGGGGCGGATGTTGGGTTCGAGCAGGGCGGGGAAGTGACGCGAGCGGCGATGGTGCTGTTGACGTATCCAGCGCTTGAGCTGGTGGAATACAAAGTGGCGCGTATCGCCACTACCATGCCGTATATCCCCGGCTTCCTCTCCTTTCGCGAGTATCCTGCGCTGTTGGCGGCGTGGGAACAGCTGTCGCAAAAACCGGATTTAGTCTTTGTCGATGGGCACGGTATCTCCCACCCGCGTCGTCTGGGGGTGGCAAGCCACTTTGGATTGATGATGGATGTACCCACCATCGGCGTAGCGAAAAAACGGCTGTGCGGCAAGTTTGAGCCGCTTTCCGCCGAACCTGGCGCGCTGGCTCCGCTGATGGACAAAGGCGAGCAGTTAGCCTGGGTCTGGCGCAGTAAAGCGCGCTGTAACCCGCTGTTTATCGCGACCGGACATCGCGTGAGTACCGACAGCGCGTTGGCGTGGGTGCAGCGCTGTATGCAAGGCTACCGTCTGCCGGAACCGACGCGCTGGGCGGATGCGGTGGCATCAGAGCGTCCGGCGTTTGTGCGCTGGCAAGCAAATCACCGCTGATTCAGGTACACTGCGGCTCATTTCTGATTTCGAGAATTCAACATGTTACAAAACCCGATTCATCTGCGTCTGGAACGCCTGGAAAGCTGGCAGCACGTCACCTTTATGGCTTGTTTGTGCGAGCGTATGTATCCGAACTATGCCATGTTCTGTCAGCAGACGGGTTTTGGCGATGGGCAGGTGTACCGCCGAATCCTGGATCTCATCTGGGAAACGCTGACGGTGAAAGATGCGAAGGTCAATTTTGACAGCCAGCTGGAAAAGTTTGAGGAAGCGATTCCGGCTGCTGACGATTTTGATCTGTACGGCGTTTACCCGGCGATTGATGCCTGCGTTGCATTAAGCGAGTTAATGCATTCTCGTCTCAGTGGCGAAACGCTGGAACATGCCATTGAGGTCAGTAAGACATCCATTACCACGGTTGCGATGCTGGAAATGACTCAGGCTGGTCGAGAAATGACCGATGAAGAGCTCAAAGAAAACCCGGCTGTTGAACAGGAATGGGACATTCAGTGGGAAATATTCCGACTTTTGGCCGACTGCGAAGAACGCGATATTGAGCTGATAAAAGGGCTTCGGGCAGACCTGCGCGAGGCCGGTGAGAGCAATATCGGTATAAATTTTGAGCAATGACACCAGAAAACGTGATTTAACGCCTGATTTGTCGTGCCTGGAGGCTTCCCTTCCGCCCCCCGTCTGGTCTACATTTGGGGGGCGAAAAAAAGTGGCTATCGGTGCGTGTATGCAGGAGAGTGCTTTTCTGGCATTTCCGTCGCACTCGATGCTTAGCAAGCGATAAACACATTGTAAGGATAACTTATGAACAAGACTCAACTGATTGATGTAATTGCAGACAAAGCAGAACTGTCCAAAACCCAGGCTAAAGCTGCTCTGGAATCCACTCTGGCTGCTATTACTGAGTCTCTGAAAGAAGGCGATGCTGTACAACTGGTTGGTTTCGGTACCTTCAAAGTGAACCACCGCGCTGAGCGTACTGGCCGCAACCCGCAGACCGGTAAAGAAATCAAAATCGCTGCAGCGAATGTACCGGCGTTTGTTTCTGGTAAAGCACTGAAAGACGCAGTTAAGTAATTCGCGTGGCAGTGAACAGTTTTAATGAAGGGGCGCTCTCGCCCCTTTTGTCTGTCTGGCGTCGTATGCTGACGCTGGCAGGCGCGCTGTTGCTGTCCGCTTGTAGCCATAACACGACGCTTCCACCGTTTACGGCCAGCGGTTATGTTGACGACCAGGGTGCGGTACGCATCTGGCGTAAAGATTCCAGCGATGGCGTCCATCTGCTCTCGGTCTTTAGCCCGTGGCGTAACGGCAGCACCACAACCAGCGAATACCGCTGGCAGGGCGACATGCTCTCCCTGATTGAACTCAATATTTACAGCAAACCTTCTGAACATATTCGCGCACGCTTCGACGATCATGGCGAGCTCAGTTTTATGCAGCATGAAGTCGACGGGCAGAAGCAGCAGCTTTCCAGCGACCAGATCGCCTTATACCGCTATCGCGCCAATCAGATCCGCCAGACCAGTGACGCATTGCGTCAGGGGCGCGTCGTGCTGCGTCAGGGACGCTGGCATGCAGACCGTACGGTAACTACCTGCGAAGGCGAAACGTTGAAACCAGACCTGGATGCGTGGGCTATCAGCCACATAGAGCGACGTCAGCAGCGTTCATCGATAGAGGTGAGTGTGGCATGGCTGGAGGCGCCTGATGGCTCTCAGCTGCTGCTGGTGGCCAATGAAGACTTCTGCCACTGGCAACCTATAGAGAAGACGTTCTGATGATTGCCGGATGGCGGCTTGCGTCTTATCCGGCCTACAGTTGCTCTCCATAGGCCGGATAAGAGGTGTCAGCGTTAGTTTTGCTCGCGTTCGATCGCGCGCCAGCCGATATCTTTGCGGCTAAAGCAGTTATCCCAGCGGATATCTGCCATCAGCGCGTAGGCACGCTGCTGTGCTTCGGCAACGGTATGGCCTAGCGCAGTGGCGCACAGTACGCGACCGCCGCTTGTTACGACCCGGTCATCTTCCGCCAGTTTGGTGCCGGCATGGAATACCTTACCGTCCGCCACCTCTTCCAGCGGCAGACCGTAGATCACATCGCCTGTGCGGTAGTCGCCCGGATAACCGCCAGCCGCCATCACCACGCCGAGCGATGCGCGCTCATCCCACTCAGACGTTTTCTCGTCCAGCTTACCGTCGCAGGCAGCCAGACAAAGTTCAACCAGATCGGATTTCATACGCAGCATGATTGGCTGGGTTTCCGGGTCGCCAAAGCGGCAGTTGAATTCGATAACTTTCGGGTTGCCCTGCTTATCGATCATCAACCCAGCGTACAGGAAGCCGGTATAAGTATTGCCTTCCGCCGCCATGCCTTTTACGGTTGGCCAAATGATGCGCTCCATCGTGCGCTGATGAACCTCGTCGGTCACCACCGGCGCCGGGGAGTAAGCGCCCATACCGCCGGTATTCAGCCCGGTATCGCCATCGCCGACGCGTTTGTGATCCTGGCTGGTGGCCATTGGCAACACATGCTCGCCATCGACCATCACGATGAAGCTCGCTTCTTCACCGTCGAGGAACTCTTCGATCACGATACGGTGTCCCGCGTCGCCAAACGCGTTACCTGCCAGCATGTCATGAACGGCGGCTTCGGCCTCGCTCAGCGTCATCGCCACAATCACGCCTTTCCCGGCAGCCAGTCCGTCGGCTTTAATGACGATCGGCGCGCCTTTCTCACGCAGGTAAGCCAGCGCGGGTTCGATCTCCGTGAAGTTCTGGTATTCCGCCGTCGGAATCTGGTGACGAGCGAGGAAATCCTTGGTGAAGGCTTTGGAGCCTTCCAGCTGCGCGGCGCCTTCGGTTGGGCCAAAGATTTTCAGGCCAGCGGCGCGGAAAGTATCCACCACGCCTTTCACCAGCGGCGCTTCCGGGCCGACGATGGTCAGATCGATCTTCTCGTTCTGGGCAAAGCTCAGCAGTGCCGGAATATCCGTGACGCCAATAGCGACGTTTTGCAGCGCCGGTTCCAGCGCTGTTCCGGCGTTACCTGGCGCGACATACACGGTTTCAACCTGCGGTGATTGTGCCGCTTTCCACGCCAGGGCGTGTTCGCGCCCGCCGTTGCCGATTACTAATACTTTCATTGTCTGCTCCGTGAATTAATGGCGGAAGTGACGCATGTCGGTGAAGATCATCGCAATGCCGTGTTCATCAGCGGCGGCAATGACTTCATCATCACGGATGGAGCCACCGGGCTGGATCACGCAGCTCACGCCAACAGCGGCAGCAGCATCAATACCGTCGCGGAACGGGAAGAACGCGTCAGATGCCATTGCGGAACCTTTTACTTCCAGTCCTTCATCGCTCGCTTTAATACCGGCGATCTTCGCGGAATAAACGCGGCTCATCTGGCCCGCGCCAATACCGATAGTCATATTCTCTTTCGCGTACACAATCGCGTTGGATTTCACAAACTTCGCTACTTTCCAGCAGAACAGCGCGTCACGCAGTTCCTGCTCGCTCGGCTGACGTTTGGTTACCACGCGCAGTTCGCCTGCCGTTACCATACCCAGGTCACGATCCTGAACCAGCAGGCCGCCGTTAACGCGTTTGAAGTCCAGGCCCGGCACACGCTGTGCCCACTGGCCACAGGTCAGTACACGCACGTTCTGTTTGGCGGCGGTAATCTTCAGGGCGTCTTCAGATGCGGAAGGCGCAATGATCACTTCGACAAACTGACGGGAGATGATGGCCTGTGCCGTTTCGGCATCCAGTTCGCGGTTAAACGCGATGATGCCGCCGAATGCGGAGGTCGGGTCAGTCTTGTATGCGCGATCGTAGGCGTCGAGAATAGAAGAGCTTACCGCCACGCCGCACGGGTTAGCGTGCTTCACGATGACGCAGGCGGGCTCGCTGAACTCTTTCACACACTCCAGCGCCGCGTCGGTATCGGCGATGTTGTTGTAGGAAAGCGCTTTGCCCTGTACCTGCTGCGCGGTCGCAACAGATGCTTCTTGCACATTCTCTTCTATATAGAAGGCTGCCTGCTGGTGGCTGTTTTCGCCGTAGCGCATATCCTGCTTCTTAATGAAGTTCAGATTCAGGGTACGCGGGAAGCGGCCAGCGGCCTCTTTGCTTTCACCGTGATATGCCGGAACCATGCTGCCGAAGTAGTTGGCAATCATGCTGTCGTAGGCAGCGGTGTGTTCGAAGGCTTTAATGGCGAGATCGAAGCGGGTATCAAGGGTCAGTGAACCGTCGTTGCTATCCATCTCTTTAATAATGGCGTCGTAGTCGCTGCTCTTTACAACGATAGCGACATCTTTATGGTTCTTGGCAGCGGAGCGCACCATGGTCGGGCCGCCGATATCAATGTTCTCTACGGCATCTTCCAGCGAGCAACCTTCACGAGCGACAGTCTGGGCGAACGGGTACAGGTTAACAACAACCATATCGATTGGCGCGATACCGTGTTGTTCCATAATTCCGTCATCCTGACCACGGCGACCGAGAATACCGCCGTGTACTTTCGGATGCAGGGTCTTCACGCGTCCATCCATCATTTCCGGGAAACCGGTGTAATCGGAAACTTCGGTCACCGGCAGACCTTTATCTGCTAACAGACGGGCAGTGCCCCCTGTAGACAGCAGCTCCACACCGCGTGCGGAAAGTGCCTGGGCGAATTCGACGATACCGGCCTTGTCAGAAACACTGAGCAGAGCGCGGCGGACTGGACGACGTTGTTGCATGGTAAATCCCCTGGATTTGACTATTACAGAGAGCGTTAGCTGAATTTTTCGTGAAAAACTCAGCTAACGCCCCTTACGGGGCATCCTTGTTTTGCGGTGGCATTGTAACGAAAACGTTTGCGCAACGCTCGCGAATTTTTCTTTTTCCATTCGATACCCTTTTATTCCTGTATTGAGCGCGTCTTTATTAAGGAGAGATTCAGGAAATGATCGCCAGGATTGTGGATAACTCTGTGTGTAAAAGGGTATAAGGCGGGGTTTTGCTGGGGAATGCAGCAGTCAGTCATTTTTCTGTCATTTTTCTATTGCGGCCTGCGGAGAACTCCCTATAATGCGCCTCCATCGACACGGCGGATGTGAATCACTTCACACAAACAGCCGGTTGATTAAAGAAAAAAATCCTGAAATTCAGGGTTGACTCTGAAAGAGGAACGCGTAATATACGCCACCTCGCGACAGAGCGCTAAAGCGCGTCGCAACTGCTCTTTAACAATTTATCAGACAATCTGTGTGGGCACTCAAAGTGACATGGATTCTTAATGTCTTCGGACAATAAATGAATACCAAGTCTCTGAGTGAACACGTAATTCATTACGAAGTTTAATTCACGAGCATCAAACTTAAATTGAAGAGTTTGATCATGGCTCAGATTGAACGCTGGCGGCAGGCCTAACACATGCAAGTCGAACGGTAACAGGAAGCAGCTTGCTGCTTTGCTGACGAGTGGCGGACGGGTGAGTAATGTCTGGGAAACTGCCTGATGGAGGGGGATAACTACTGGAAACGGTAGCTAATACCGCATAACGTCGCAAGACCAAAGAGGGGGACCTTCGGGCCTCTTGCCATCAGATGTGCCCAGATGGGATTAGCTTGTTGGTGGGGTAACGGCTCACCAAGGCGACGATCCCTAGCTGGTCTGAGAGGATGACCAGCCACACTGGAACTGAGACACGGTCCAGACTCCTACGGGAGGCAGCAGTGGGGAATATTGCACAATGGGCGCAAGCCTGATGCAGCCATGCCGCGTGTATGAAGAAGGCCTTCGGGTTGTAAAGTACTTTCAGCGGGGAGGAAGGTGTTGTGGTTAATAACCGCAGCAATTGACGTTACCCGCAGAAGAAGCACCGGCTAACTCCGTGCCAGCAGCCGCGGTAATACGGAGGGTGCAAGCGTTAATCGGAATTACTGGGCGTAAAGCGCACGCAGGCGGTCTGTTAAGTCAGATGTGAAATCCCCGGGCTCAACCTGGGAACTGCATCTGATACTGGCAGGCTTGAGTCTCGTAGAGGGGGGTAGAATTCCAGGTGTAGCGGTGAAATGCGTAGAGATCTGGAGGAATACCGGTGGCGAAGGCGGCCCCCTGGACGAAGACTGACGCTCAGGTGCGAAAGCGTGGGGAGCAAACAGGATTAGATACCCTGGTAGTCCACGCCGTAAACGATGTCGACTTGGAGGTTGTGCCCTTGAGGCGTGGCTTCCGGAGCTAACGCGTTAAGTCGACCGCCTGGGGAGTACGGCCGCAAGGTTAAAACTCAAATGAATTGACGGGGGCCCGCACAAGCGGTGGAGCATGTGGTTTAATTCGATGCAACGCGAAGAACCTTACCTGGTCTTGACATCCACGGAAGTTTTCAGAGATGAGAATGTGCCTTCGGGAACCGTGAGACAGGTGCTGCATGGCTGTCGTCAGCTCGTGTTGTGAAATGTTGGGTTAAGTCCCGCAACGAGCGCAACCCTTATCCTTTGTTGCCAGCGGTTAGGCCGGGAACTCAAAGGAGACTGCCAGTGATAAACTGGAGGAAGGTGGGGATGACGTCAAGTCATCATGGCCCTTACGACCAGGGCTACACACGTGCTACAATGGCATATACAAAGAGAAGCGACCTCGCGAGAGCAAGCGGACCTCATAAAGTATGTCGTAGTCCGGATTGGAGTCTGCAACTCGACTCCATGAAGTCGGAATCGCTAGTAATCGTGGATCAGAATGCCACGGTGAATACGTTCCCGGGCCTTGTACACACCGCCCGTCACACCATGGGAGTGGGTTGCAAAAGAAGTAGGTAGCTTAACCTTCGGGAGGGCGCTTACCACTTTGTGATTCATGACTGGGGTGAAGTCGTAACAAGGTAACCGTAGGGGAACCTGCGGTTGGATCACCTCCTTACCTTAAAGAACCTGCCTTTG
>NZ_JAOWFU010000022.1:0-1930 GCF_030333525.1 Citrobacter sp. CK188 | reverse complement strand
TTCGAGCACTACAAAGACCTCGAAAAAGGCAAATGGGTGAAAGTTGACGGCTGGGACAACGCTGAAGCGGCTAAAGCTGAAATCGTTGCTTCCTTCGAGCGCGCAGCGAAGAAATAAGTTCGTTTTCGCTTGAGCTCAACGTAATTTTTTAAAAGCCCTCGTATTTGCGAGGGCTTTTTTTATACCGGGTAAAACTGCCTAAGAGGGATTATCGACAAACTCTGGTTCCAGTAGTGCCGAGTGTAGAGACTATGATAAATCTTTGGTCAGTTGCTCCGGTGATAAAGCCAGAGATACGATAGTCTTTCCTTCTTCATCACAAAACTCAACCTCATAAGCTAACGATGGTGAGTGATACACATCAATAACCGCACCGATCTGACCTTTCGTTAAACCAACGGCAGGTAAATCAACATTCAGGAACACAACATCCAGAAGTGATAGTTTCATCATTTCACCTTACTATTTTACATAGAGGGTTGTCATGCGAGGTACTAACGAATCAGTCTCATATATCCAACCAGTACGTACTATCGCAGTTTCTCCGTTCACACCGATAATCGGTACATCGACGGACAGTCTTTGACCGAAACTGTCATATAGCCCTAATTCAGCAGGGTTAGACAGGACTCCCTGCTGAACTCTGGAAACTAAGACCCCTGCATTAGATGGGTTATAACCCAAAGCTGATTCGAAAACTCGCGCTTTATTTCCCCCAACCGGATGATCAGAATTTAGAGCATAAGAAGCTATTTTTTTAGGATCGATAACTGCATGTTTGGCATTGAGTAATGTTCCAGCCTCAGATGTGAATCCTTTTAAATAGGGGGATTCAAGGGACGGGACCATACTATAATTCGATATTTCGCCTGGCCCATTTACAGTGCTCAGCCTACCAATCCCTAACCCGGCAGCGATTGAAGCGCCAGCAATCAGCAATCCCCTGGTCTGATCGTTCATTACCTGGTTATAACCAACAGGAGCATCACCACCGAGCAATTCAGCAGTCTGATGAAACCCATCGACATTACCATTATAAATCCCCCCGGCCGCCAGCAGTCTCCCTACGCCAGCGCTGTTAAGGGTATGAGTCTGGGCTTTCGGCGTTGGAACAAACAGCTTATTGTATTCCGCTGGCAGGGCAAGATAACTACACTCGGTATTGCTTATCAGATGTTTACTGAGAATATAATCATAATCAACAGATATTGTTTCTGTATCTATCTCGTCTTTTATAATGCGAAGCTGAATACTTGATATTGAAGCACCTCTGAGCTGAATATAATAATACTTCTCCCATTGACCATATCTATTTATGCGGTAAAACCAAAACGCCAGAAACAGGTTTTCATTGTTATTAATCGCATTAGCTAACAGCGGTGAACTTTTATCTATTTGCTTGCTGAATGTTAAGCTCTGTAGATTCGCACCTTTACCTGTATTCGTTACCCCCGAACTCAAAGAAAACACAAATATTTCATTCACATGGTTTCGTTGCCAACGATTACCGACTGAATCAGTTGTGCCACATCCATCAGAAATATCACCTTGTTGCTCACCAATGAGTTTAAGATAAACAATATCACTCATCCATTACTATCCTTACCTGGATAATTATTTGGTAGAACGAGAATGCGACTGAAATAAAATTATTTCCGCTAGCGGGATCATATTACTTTATAATAATACAAGATAATATTTTAAGAAGAATAATAATTCACACTAATTAGTGTTTCATTTAATAAGCATTTTGCGTAATGAACAAAAAGATAAGTACGTCCTGATAATCCAGGACGACGGCTGGCACCACATAAAACAACGCCACCCGAAGGTGGCGTGTTTTTTGATCAGCACTGGTCTCTGTCTAACCAGTTACCGCTTTCAATCAGCGTTAACCCTTCGACCGGACGTTGGTACACATACATCCATG
>NZ_JAOWFU010000021.1:0-307 GCF_030333525.1 Citrobacter sp. CK188 | reverse complement strand
TTTTCAACAAAGTCAAAAAACCGCCTCAGTACATTGTCTTCTGCTGGGAATCCTATATCGACAAACAAACTTACGAGACCAGCGCCGTGTTCGGACCAGAAACCTGGCTACGGATGAAAACCCCTGCCGATCATACCTGGGACGGGGATGCCGTCTGGTACGATAATCTTCTCTTCGGCCTGTCCCCTGGTGGCAAAGTCGACGTCTGGTTCCCCGATGTCGCCGGGCGTCCCAGCCTTCCCGTAAAACCGCTGAAAATGTGGACCCTCGCAGGCAACGAGATGACGCTCTGCAAAGACTACGTCGT
>NZ_JAOWFU010000020.1:0-232 GCF_030333525.1 Citrobacter sp. CK188 | reverse complement strand
GGCGTAAACGCCTTATCCGGCCTACGGGATACACATTGTAGGCCCGGTAAGCGATGCGCCACCGGGCAAAACGCCGGATGACGGCGTAAACGCCTTATCCGGCCTACGGGATATACATTGCAGGCCCGGTAAGCGACGCGCCACCGGGCAAAACGCCGGATGGCGGCGTAAACGCCTTATCCGGCCTACGGGATACACATTGTAGGCCCGGTAAGCGATGCGCCACCGGGCA
>NZ_JAOWFU010000019.1:0-203 GCF_030333525.1 Citrobacter sp. CK188 | reverse complement strand
AACGAGACTCGAACTCGCGACCCCGACCTTGGCAAGGTCGTGCTCTACCAACTGAGCTATTCCCGCTTAATCTTCGTCTTTCAGACCGTTTCCTGAAATCCTGCGATTGGGTATCTGGTGTTGCTTTCAAATTTTGGAGCGGGAAACGAGACTCGAACTCGCGACCCCGACCTTGGCAAGGTCGTGCTCTACCAACTGAGCTA
>NZ_JAOWFU010000018.1:0-203 GCF_030333525.1 Citrobacter sp. CK188 | reverse complement strand
GTGGCGGAACGGACGGGACTCGAACCCGCGACCCCCTGCGTGACAGGCAGGTATTCTAACCAACTGAACTACCGCTCCACCGAATTTTTCTACATCCACTGATTTCACATCAGCTTACTGCTTAATTTGATGCCTGGCAGTTCCCTACTCTCGCATGGGGAGACCCCACACTACCATCGGCGCTACGGCGTTTCACTTCTGAG
>NZ_JAOWFU010000017.1:0-212 GCF_030333525.1 Citrobacter sp. CK188 | reverse complement strand
CAGGGAGGATAACGTTGCTTCAGCAACGGCCCGTAGGGAGAGGCGCAGCCGAGTAATCCTCCCGGATGCACCATCTCTTACTTGATATGGCTTTTGTAGCGGTATCAATATCGGCAGTAAATAAGTTTCCCAATGCATCCGTAGCTCAGCTGGATAGAGTACTCGGCTACGAACCGAGCGGTCGGAGGTTCGAATCCTCCCGGATGCACCAT
>NZ_JAOWFU010000016.1:0-265 GCF_030333525.1 Citrobacter sp. CK188 | reverse complement strand
GCACTGGTCTCTGTCTAACCAGTTACCGCTTTCAATCAGCGTTAACCCTTCGACCGGACGTTGGTACACATACATCCATGTGCTTCCGTACGGTGTCTGGATTAACTGACGTGCATATTCGCCGCCCCTGGTGCACAAGGCATCAAGTTCGGCCAGCGTGGCGTTATCAATACGATCACATCAATGACGTGAACGACCTGCCGGAACTGCTGAAAGCGCAGATCACGCACTTCTTCGAGCACTACAAAGACCTCGAAAAAGGCAA
>NZ_JAOWFU010000015.1:0-217 GCF_030333525.1 Citrobacter sp. CK188 | reverse complement strand
GTTGCGGGGGCCGGATTTGAACCGACGACCTTCGGGTTATGAGCCCGACGAGCTACCAGGCTGCTCCACCCCGCGTCCGTCTTTCTGCTTCGTATTTCAAACCACATCTGCGTTGGCTTTCCTCGTTCACCTCAGTCACTTACTGGAGTAAGCTCCTAAGGATTCACTGCGTCGCCGCCTTGTTGTGATTCGAACTACTTTGCAAAATATTACATCA
>NZ_JAOWFU010000014.1:0-237 GCF_030333525.1 Citrobacter sp. CK188 | reverse complement strand
TATTGTCCGAAGACATCAAGAATCCATGTCACTTTGAGTGCCCACACAGATTGTCTGATAAATTGTTAAAGAGCAGTTGCAACGCGGCTTTCAGCTCACCGTTGCGAGGTGACGTATAATACGTTTTCCTCATTCAGAGTCAAGTGCTTATTTTCACTTTTCTCTGCCGGCGTTCATCGCTGAACCCCGCTGACCCGGCGGCCTGTGTGCCGTTGTTCCGTGTCAGTGGAGGCGCAT
>NZ_JAOWFU010000013.1:0-210 GCF_030333525.1 Citrobacter sp. CK188 | reverse complement strand
AACGAGACTCGAACTCGCGACCCCGACCTTGGCAAGGTCGTGCTCTACCAACTGAGCTATTCCCGCTTAATCTTCGTCTTCCAGGCCGCTGCCTGAAATCCTGCGATTGGGTGGTGCGTATCTGCTGATACTTTCAAATTTTGGAGCGGGAAACGAGACTCGAACTCGCGACCCCGACCTTGGCAAGGTCGTGCTCTACCAACTGAGCTA
>NZ_JAOWFU010000002.1:0-202 GCF_030333525.1 Citrobacter sp. CK188 | reverse complement strand
ATCCGTAGCTCAGCTGGATAGAGTACTCGGCTACGAACCGAGCGGTCGGAGGTTCGAATCCTCCCGGATGCACCATCTTCTCCGTTATAACAGTTACGCTGTTGTTTCATGGTCTGCGAAGCTATCGCAAGCACCAGGGAGGATAACGTTGCTTCAGCAACGGCCCGTAGGGCGAGGCGCAGCCGAGTAATCCTCCCGGATG
>NZ_JAOWFU010000012.1:0-123212 GCF_030333525.1 Citrobacter sp. CK188 | reverse complement strand
GACGACCTTCGGGTTATGAGCCCGACGAGCTACCAGGCTGCTCCACCCCGCGTCCGTGGATGCGCACTATACTCTGCTAACATTTTCATGCAACCCTTTTTTCACCCGGATCACGAAATTGGGATGATTGTGTGCAAAAACAACGCGCTTTGGTACGTTTTTTGTGCGTAATTTGCGTCAGGGGAGCGCTTCGCATTTCATTAGGTTCGGGGGTTTGTTATCTTCATAGCGCAAGATTTACAGCTAAAAGACGAGAACTCATGAAAGGACGTTGGGCAAATTACCTTCTTATGGGGGCGGTGGTTGCAATGCTTGCCGCCTGTTCCTCTAAACCGACCGATCGCGGCCAGCAGTATAAAGACGGGAAGTTTACCCAGCCTTTCTCACTGGTGAACCAACCTGACGCCATTGGGGCGCCTATCAACGCAGGCGATTTCGCCGAGCAGGTCAACCAAATCCGCAGCGCGTCGCCGCGTCTGTATGGCAACCAGAGCAACGTCTATAACGCCGTGCAGGAGTGGTTACGTTCCGGTGGCGATACGCGAATGATGCGCCAGTTTGGTATTGATGCCTGGCAGATGGAAGGGGCGGATAACTACGGCAACGTCCAGTTCACCGGTTACTACACGCCGGTTATCCAGGCGCGCCATACCCGTCAGGGCGAGTTCCAGTACCCTATTTATCGCATGCCGCCAAAACGCGGCCGCTTACCGTCTCGTGCCGAGATCTATTCCGGCGCGCTGAGCGACAGCTACATTCTGGCGTACAGCAACTCGCTGATGGATAACTTCATCATGGACGTTCAGGGCAGCGGCTATATTGATTTTGGCGACGGCAGCCCGCTGAATTTCTTCAGCTATGCCGGGAAAAATGGCCATGCTTACCGCAGTATCGGCAAGGTGCTGATCGATCGCGGTGAAGTGAAGAAAGAAGATATGTCGATGCAGGCTATTCGCCACTGGGGAGAAACCCACAGTGAAGCGGAAGTGCGCGAGCTGCTGGAGCAAAACCCGTCATTCGTCTTCTTTAAGCCGCAATCTTTTGCCCCGGTGAAAGGCGCCAGCGCCGTGCCGCTTATCGGTCGTGCGTCTGTGGCTTCCGATCGCAGCATTATCCCGGCAGGAACAACCCTGCTGGCGGAAGTCCCGCTGCTGGATAACAACGGCAAGTTTAACGGCCAGTACGAATTGCGCCTGATGGTGGCGCTGGACGTGGGCGGCGCGATTAAAGGCCAGCACTTTGATATTTATCAGGGGATAGGCCCGGACGCCGGGCACCGCGCAGGCTGGTATAATCACTATGGGCGCGTCTGGGTGCTGAAAAACGCCCCGGGAACCGGTAACGTATTTAGCGGCTGATTGCCTGATGGCGGCTTCGCTGAAGATTTAAATCGTAGGCCTGATAAGCGTAGCGCCATCAAGCAAATCATGCCGGATGGCGTTGCAAGCGACGTATCCGGCCTACGATCTACGATCGTATTACCCCTTTTTAATTCTGAGGTCGTATGTCTGTTGTAATTAGTGATGCCTGGCGCCAGCGTTTTGGCGGCACCGCCCGTCTGTATGGTGAAAAAGCGTTGCTGCTGTTTGCCGGTGCGCATATTTGCGTAGTCGGGATCGGCGGCGTCGGCTCCTGGGCGGCAGAGGCGCTGGCGCGTACCGGCATTGGCGCGATCACGCTCATCGATATGGATGACGTATGCGTCACCAACACCAACCGGCAAATTCATGCACTGCGCGATAACGTCGGTCTGGCGAAAGCCGAGGTGATGGCCGAGCGTATTCGTCAGATCAACCCGGAGTGCCGGGTGACGGTGGTGGATGACTTTGTCACGCCGGATAACGTCGCGGAGTATATGAGCGCAGGGTTTTCGTATGTCATTGATGCCATCGACAGCGTGCGGCCAAAAGCCGCGCTGATTGCCTGGTGCCGCCGAAATAAGGTTCCGTTAGTCACCACCGGCGGGGCGGGTGGGCAGATAGACCCGACCCAGATTCAGGTAACGGATCTGGCGAAAACCATCCAGGACCCGCTGGCGGCGAAACTGCGCGAACGGCTGAAAAGCGACTTTGGCGTGGTGAAAAACAGCAAGGGCAAACTGGGCGTGGACTGCGTGTTCTCAACGGAAGCGCTGGTTTATCCGCAGGCTGATGGTTCCGTATGTGCGATGAAAGCGACGGCGGAAGGGCCGAAACGAATGGATTGCGCCTCTGGATTTGGCGCAGCCACGATGGTAACTGCGACCTTTGGCTTTGTTGCTGTGTCCCACGCGCTGAAGAAGATGATGGCGAAGGCGGCGCGTCAGGCTTGATTGTGTCGGATGGCGCTATGCTTATCCGACCTATGGTTCGTGCGGTGTTGTAGGCCGGATAAGACGCATCAGCGTCGTCATCCGGCTTGCTGGGCAGCCTCAATAATCGCGTTATTCAGCGCATGCAGCCCCTGGCTGCGCGATGCGCTAAGTTGTATTGTTAAGCCTAACTCATCAAACAACCCCAGCGGCGAGTGCGCCAGCAGTTCCGCCGGGGTCTTTCCCTCTACCGCCGTGAGTAAAACCGCCAGCAAACCGCGTACAATACGCCCTTCGCTGTCACCGAAAAAGTGCAGCGTTCCCTTCTCTGACAGGGTATGCCCCAGCCAGACGCGGTTCTCACATCCTGCGATCTCTTTTGCCTGCGTTTTTAGCTCATCCGGCAATGCCGGGAGTTGCTTACCCAACAGAATAAGCTGGCGATACTTGTCCTCCCACTGCGAGAGCGGGATAAAGAGAGCGCGTAACGTCTCTTCCGTTACGGTCGTGCCAAACGGGTGTCCGGCAAAAAGAGGGCTTGTCATTAATCCACCAGTATTTCCAGCGCGCGGTCAACGGCGCTGACCAACGCATCCACATCATGCTTTGTATTATACGGCGCAAAAGAGGCGCGCAGGGTGCCCGTTACGCCAAGCGCTGCCAGCAGAGGCTGCGCGCAGTGCTGCCCGGCGCGCAGGGCGATGCCGTATTCGGCCAGTAACGTCACCATATCGCTGTGATGAACGCCGGCAAAATCGAAGGCCAGCAGGCTGGAGTCCTGGCAACGGAAAGAACGGAAACCCGGGCGCTTCGCCAGCGCGTCTTCCGCCAGCGTCGCCAGACCGCGACTCCAGCTTTCGGCCTGCGCCATATCCACTTCCGCCAGCCACTCCAGCGCGGCGCTAAGGCCAATAACTCCAGCCACGTTTGGCGTGCCGGCTTCCAGACGCCAGGGAACGGCCTGGGTTGTGAATCCTTCAAAATTGACTTCAGCGATCATCTTGCCGCCGCCGAGCCACGGGGACATCTCTTCCAGTAAGGCCGGTTTGCCGTACAGCGCGCCGATGCCCGTCGGGCCGTACAGCTTGTGGGCGGAGAAGGCATAAAAATCAATATCTAACTGCTGTACATCGGCGGGGAAATGCACCGCGCCTTGCGCGCCGTCAACCATCACCACCATCCCTGCCGCGTGCGCCAGCGTGATAGCGCGCGCCAGGTCCGGGCAGCCGCCCGTGACGTTCGACATCTGTCCCAGCGCCAGAATCCGGCTGCGTGGCGTGATGAGTTCAGGCAGACGCTCCACGTCGGGGAGGAAAAGGGCATTCAGGGGCAGTTTGACGATTTTTGCGCCCGTCTGCTGAGCGACCATCAGCCAGGGAACGAGATTCGCGTGATGCTCCGCTTCACTGACGATTATCTCATCGCCGGGTTGCAGGCGCGGGCGGGCATAGCATTGCGCCACCATATTGATGGCTTCCGTGGTGCCGCGTGTCCAGACAATCGATGCATCATCAGGCGCGTTCAGCCACTGCGCCACTTTGCCGCGCGCCGCTTCATAGCGCGCGGTTAGCCGCTGTGCCTCGGCGAACTGGCTGCGATGGACGTTTCCGGCGCTCAGGCTGTAGAACTGATGCGTGGCGTTGATCACGGCCTGAGGCTTAAGCGCCGTCGCGGCGCTGTCGAGATAAACGCCCGCATCGGTAAGGGCAGGAAATTGCGCGCGAAACTGCGCAGGATTGAAAGCGTTCATGGTATTCCTCAATTCAGTATACCGATCGTGGCGCAAAAAGGGCTGTGATACAAGGTTTGTCCTAACCATCGGAATTGTCTGGTTATCCTGGTGAAGTCAGGGAAGCAGGTTATGCTAAATAGTGTTAGGCGAATGTTTTTGCCTGTTACGGAACCCGTTTTATTTAGCATAAACAGCTTTAAGGAGAAGAAGATGAAAATGAAAAAGACTGCCGCAATGATCTCTGCATGTATGCTGACTTTTGCCCTGAGCGCCTGTTCCGGTCCGAATTATGTGATGCACACAAATGATGGCCGTACTATCGTGTCAGACGGTAAGCCAAAAACCGATGATGAAACCGGCATGATTTCTTATAAAGACGCTAACGGCAACAAACAGCAGATCAATCGTACTGACGTTAAAGAGATGGTCGAACTGGATCAGTAACCGGTCGGTCATGGACAAAAAAAAGCACCGCAATTGGCGGTGCTACATTAATCACTATGGACAGACAGGGTAAATGTACAGGAAGTGAAAAAGGGTAGCTTCGCTACCATGGTCTGAATCGCAGACCAATTGCAAACACAACAACACAACATCACAACCGTAAGCCAAAAGCCCATCAGAACACGCATTCCGATAAAACTTTTCGTTCCGGCTCAGGAAGTGTCGCCACTATAGGTATTTGCTGGTAGAACCTCAACGGACAAATTATAATGGCTCAGATTAAAAAAACTAATAGGTTACACAAGGTTACCTAATTGTTAAATTTATTTAACATCAAAGTCTAAAAGCCATGTCAAAACGATTACCACCCTTAAATGCATTACGTGTTTTTGATGCCGCAGCGCGGCATTTAAGCTTCACTCGCGCAGCAGAAGAGCTTTTTGTGACACAGGCCGCAGTAAGTCACCAAATCAAGTCACTTGAGGATTTTTTGGGGCTAAAACTGTTCCGTCGTCGCAATCGTTCGCTTTTGCTCACGGAAGAGGGGCAGAGCTATTTCCTCGACATCAAAGAGATTTTTTCGCAATTAACCGAAGCGACGCGTAAACTTCAGGCGCGGAGTGCAAAAGGCGCGCTTACGGTCAGTTTATTGCCCAGTTTTGCGATCCAGTGGCTGGTTCCTCGACTCTCAAGCTTTAACTCAACTTATCCGGGAATCGATGTCAGAATTCAGGCCGTGGACCGTCAGGAAGATAAGCTGGCTGATGATGTCGACGTCGCTATTTTTTATGGGCGTGGCAACTGGCCGGGCTTGCGCGTCGAAAAATTGTACGCAGAATATTTACTGCCGGTGTGTTCACCGTTATTACTGACGGGCGATAAGCCGTTAAAGACGCCGGAAGATCTGGCAAAACATACATTACTGCATGATGCTTCGCGAAGAGACTGGCAGACCTATACGCGTCAGTTGGGGCTGAATCATATTAATGTGCAGCAGGGACCTATTTTCAGCCATAGCGCAATGGTGCTACAGGCTGCCATCCACGGACAGGGGGTTGCGCTGGCGAACAACGTCATGGCGCAATCAGAAATTGAAGCCGGGCGTCTTGTCTGTCCCTTTAACGACGTTCTGGTCAGTAAAAATGCTTTTTATCTGGTTTGTCATGACAGTCAGGCAGAACTGGGTAAAATAGCCGCCTTTCGTCAGTGGATTCTGACCAAAGCGGCCGCTGAACAAGAAAAATTCCGCTTTCGTTACGAACAATAATTTATTTAGGGTACTACCATGACCAGCCGTTTTATGCTGATTTTTGCCGCGATAAGCGGCTTTATCTATGTTGCTCTGGGTGCCTTTGGGGCGCATGTCCTGAGCAAAACTCTTGGTGTGGTTGAAATGGGCTGGGTCCAGACCGGCCTGCAATATCAGGCGTTTCATACGCTGGCCATTTTTGGCCTGGCGGTTGCGATGCAGCGACGCATTAGCATCTGGTTTTACTGGAGCAGCGTTTTTCTGGCGTTAGGTACGGTGCTGTTTAGCGGCAGCCTGTATTGCCTGGCGCTGTCTCATTTACGCCTGTGGGCGTTTGTTACTCCTGTCGGCGGCGTGAGTTTCCTGGCAGGCTGGGTGCTGATGTTAATTGGCGCCATCCGTTTGAAACGTAAGGGCGTTGGTCATGAATAAGGTTGTATTGTTGTGTCGCCCTGGTTTTGAAAAGGAGTGCGCTGCCGAAATGACGGATAAGGCGGCGCGTCGGGAAATCTTTGGCTTCGCTCGTGTTAAAGACAATGCCGGATACGTCGTCTTTGAGTGCTATCAGCCGGACGATGCTGAAAAAATAGTAAAAGAGTTGCCTTTTTCCTCGCTCATTTTTGCGCGTCAAATGTTCGTCGTCGGCGAGCTGCTGCGCGACCTGCCGCCGGACGATCGCATTACGCCGATTGTCGGGATGCTACAGGGCGTTGTGGAAAAAGGCGGCGAGCTGCGTGTTGAAGTCGCAGACACCAATGAAAGCAAAGAGTTGATGAAGTTTTGCCGTAAATTTACGGTGCCGCTGCGGGCCGCGCTGCGCGACGCGGGGATTCTGACAAACTATGAAACGCCAAAGCGTCCGGTGGTGCATGTTTTCTTCATCGCGCCGGGCTGCTGTTATACCGGGTATTCGTATCCTGACAACAACTCGCCGTTCTATATGGGGATTCCGCGGCTGAAATTCCCGGCCGATGCGCCAAGCCGTTCGACGCTGAAGCTGGAAGAAGCGCTGCATGTTTTTATTCCGGCCGATGAGTGGGATGAACGTCTGGCGAACGGGATGTATGCCGTGGATTTAGGCGCCTGCCCTGGCGGTTGGACCTACCAGTTAGTGAAGCGCAACATGTGGGTTTACTCTGTCGATAACGGCCCAATGGCGCAGAGCCTGATGGATACCGGGCAGGTGACCTGGCTGCGCGAAGATGGATTCAGATACCGTCCGAATCGCAATAACATCTCGTGGATGGTGTGCGATATGGTGGAAAAGCCTGCTAAAGTTGCCGCGCTGATGGCGCAGTGGTTAGTAAACGGCTGGTGTCGCGAGACGATCTTCAATCTCAAGCTGCCGATGAAAAAACGCTATGAAGAGGTGTCGCAGAACCTGGCATACATTCAGGCGCAGCTTGATGAACACGGCATTAACGCGCAAATTCAGGCGCGACAGCTGTATCACGATCGTGAAGAAGTGACCGTGCATGTCCGTCGGCTGTGGGCCGCCGTGGGCGGGCGTCGCGACGAGCGGTAATACGATGGATTGCCGGATAGCGGCGTAAATGCCTTATCCGGCCTGCGCCGGGTATTTGTTGGCCTGATAAGCGGCAAGGCTATCAGGCATGAATTACCCCCTGGCGCTCATCGGAAATGATGTGCGTCACATCATCCAGATGCCCGATGCAGGCCTCTCCCGAGCGGTTGAGCTTACTCTTGTCGATCAACAATAAAGACTGCGATGCGCGCTTAAGCAGCGTGGATTTGAAATCCGCGTTGATCGTATTTGAGTCCCAGAGCGCGCCGCCGCGGTCGATCCCCTCGCAGGAAAAAATAAACAGGTCAATGTCGAGCGGCTTAAGCTGAGAGATAAGCGACGGATTGACGTAGCAGCCATATTTACGCTCAAGCTGGCCGCCGGAACTGATGAGCTGAATATGCTCGCGTTTGCCCAGTTCCTGGCAAATCGGGTGACTGTTGGTAAAGACGTGAATATCAATGTCCGGCAACTGGCGGGCCAGATACCAGCAGGTTGAGCTGGCGTCCAGAGCGATCACCATGCCCGGTTCTATCCATGCCAGCGCTTCCCTGGCGATATCCGCCTTATGCGCATAGTGGCTTTTCAGCCGGATGTGGAACGGGTCGCCGCTGTCCTGGTTTTCCCGGTGAATATACTTGGCGCGCCCGTGATTGCGCAGCACTTTTCCCTGCGCCTGTAGCTCGCTGAGATCGCGGCGAATGGTCTCTTTGCTGACGTTAAGCTGTACCGACAGCGCCTCGGTGGTCAGACTTTTATGGTTGATCAGCAGGTCTACTATCGCTTGTTGGCGTGCCGCTTTCATCTTTTCTCACCCCATCATTCGATGAACGCCCGCATCATGCGGGCGCACCGGCAAGAGATTACGGCGTTACCCCTTTTTTTAAAAGAATATTCCCGTACTTCGCGCACTCTCCTGTGATAACGATCGCAAAGGCTTTTTGCGCCCGCTCATAAAACGCATAGCGGTCGATGCGGACAATCTCCGGGCACGGCGTCTGCAATGAGAGCGCATCGCGATAACGCGCTTCAACCGCCGGGTCGAGCGAATCGCCCTCTACGGCGGCCATCATCACCAGCGGCGGCGCGTAGCTGTCCAGTTCAAACAACGGGATAATCGCCCGGAGCAGATCGCTGACTTTCAGACCATCTGCGCGAATAACCTGCGGTCCCATGCTGTGCGCGGGAAAGTGGGCATCGGAAAAAATAATCTCATCCCCGTGCCCCATTTCAGCCAGCACTTTCAGTAACTCAGGGGATATCAATGGCGAAATAGTTTTTAGCATCTCACACTCCCTCAATAAATTCGGGTTCAGTTTGCGGCCAGAAATAGCGGTACTGATAGCGCACCTGGGCTCGGGCCTGTTCCGGGCTGGCAAATTCGCCTACGCCATACCAGCCGAACATGGCGGCCCCGGCGACGGTGGTTTCCGCGTCATCCAGCACCTTAATCGGTATATCAAGCAGATTGGCTTTGATTTGATTCCACAGCGCGTTGCGGCTTCCGCCGCCAACCAGCAGAAGCTCAGTTGCCTGGAAGTGACCAATCTTTTCCAGCGTTTGCAGATTACGTTGCAGTTGCGCCGTGAGCCCTTCCAGCGCGGCGCGGTAAAAATGACCACGCGTTGTGTTCAGCGTCACCCCCTGCCAGCCCGCGTTTTGACAGGTGAGGAGATCGCACTGCATCTTCACGCCTTCAGCACCCGGCGGAATGGCGTGCGCCTCGTCAATCAGCGTCTGCCACGGCGTTTCTGGCGTCCAGAGCAGTTTGCGCACCCATTCGAGCACGCCGGAAGCCAGCCACTGCATGCCTGGGTTATAAAGTCCGGCCTGGCTGTCCAGTTCACAGGTGGAACCGGCGTAATGGCTGAGCAGCGGCGTGTTCACCTGCGCGCTGCGTACCATCAGGATTTCCCACGTACCGGACGAGAGTACCGGTTCATCCTGTTCTGCGCCGGCGCCAAAGAGGGCAAACTGCGTGTCATGCCCGGCGGAGATCACCGGAATACCCGCCTCAAGCCCAAGCAGGTTTGCGGCGTCGTTTTGCAGCGTGCCAATCCGTTCGCCCGCTTCAACTAACCGTGGAAACAGACGGCGGGGTAAACCCGTGGCCTGTAAAATCTCCGGGCTGAAATCCCGCTGGTGGATATCCAGCATCTGGCTGGTGCCCGCCATGGTGATATCCGTGGTGAATTCACCGGTTAAACGGTGGTTGATCAGCGATGAAATAAATAGCCAGGCGTGCGCCTGTTCGAGCAACTGCGGGTGGTTCTCTTTCAGCCACACCAGTTTATACAGCGTATTAAAGGCGAATGCGCCGACGCCGGAGATCGCCTGCAACTGCTGCGGCGGCATAAAGCGGCCGATGTTTTCCATGACGGCAAGGGTGCGAGGGCATTTCCAGCTGATGACCGGATAGCGTAACTGACCCTGTTCATCAACCAGCGCGCCGTCTACGCCGAACGTCGTGACGGTGATGCCGCGAACCCGGCAGGCCGCCAGTTCCGTCTTCAGTTGCTGACAGCAGTCCGCGAAGCGTTGCAGAATGGCCGCCAGCGACCACTGATGCCAGGCGCTATTTTCCGTGGCGATGTCGCTGGCATTCGCTGTTGATGCGCGGGCGACAATGTTTCCCTGACGGTCAACGGCCATTGCCCGTACGTTGGTGGCGCCGCAGTCGAGAACCAGAATGACGTCTTGTTTCATAGTAGCTCCGAAACGTTGCCGGATGGCGCTTCGCTGATCCGGCCTACAAAATGCGAAATTGTAGGCCCGGTAAGCTTACGCCACCGGGCAAAGAAGTGACGCATTAACGTTTGTACAGCGGCCCGTAGTTCTGGCAGGCGCGATAATCCTGGCCTTCAATATCCATACCGTGCGCAGCCCAGGCGGAAGGACGGTAGATTTTCGCATCGTCCACGTTGTGCATGCAGACCGGAATACGCAGCATGGCGGCGAGCGTGATGAAGTCAGCGCCGACGTGGCCGATGGTCAGTACGCCGTGGTTAGCGCCCCAGTTCGCCATCACCGAGTAAACGTCGGTGAACGGGCCTTTACCGGTAAGACGCGGCGCAAACCAGGTGGTCGGCCAGGTCGAGTTGGTGCGGGCGTCGAGCTGATCGTGCATCTCCTTCGGCAGTTCCACGCTCCAGCCTTCAGCGATTTGCAGTACCGGCCCCAGACCCTTGATGATGTTCACGCGGGTCATGGTGAACGGCACGCCGCCTTCGGTCAGGAAGCGAGAGGAGTAGCCGCCGCCACGGAAGTATTCGTGGATCGCCGGGCACCATTCGGTGGCGGCCAGGCAGGCGTCCGCTTCCTGTTGGCTGATTTCCCAGTGCGGCTTCATGGTCGGTTTGCCTTCGCTATCGCGCTGTTTGCAGGAGCCGTCCAGCGCCGCAGAGCCGGAGTTGATCAGGTGAATGATGCCGTGCTCCGCAAGGCCGGTGAGCGGCTGGCCTGTGACGCGCTCTACCGCTTCCGGCGACCAGTAGGTTCGCACGTCGGCAAAGACCTGCGCGGTTCCGGTGAGTTGGTGGCCCAGCAGCATCGCTACGCCGTTGAGGCTGTCGTTTTCGGTAGCGACGACAAACGGTTCGCGCACGCCGTTCCAGTCAAAGGAGCTGTTCAGCAGCGCTTCGGCGGTGTCGCCGTTCGGGTATTGATCGGTCCAGTGGCGCTGGCCCTGGAAGCCTGCCGCAATGGCGTTATATCCCAGCGACTCTTCGACCAGCCCTTTTTCCGCTAGCTTGTTGTTGCCCTGCATCATGTCGCGAATGCACATCGCCATCAGCAGGCTCTCTTTCAGCACCGCGCGGCTTTGTTCTTCATTACGTTTGTACTGCTGCGCGTTCTGATCCTCGCCATAGCGGAAGTTTTTATCCGCCCACGCCAGCGCCATCTCCAGCTCGGCTTCGTCATAGATTTTCTGGTCGATGCGACGGCGCAGCTCGGTCATGTCCACCGCCTGCACTTTCATCCCCAGCCAGGACTCAAAGAAGTTGTGATCGACGATGGAACCGGCAATCCCCATTGAGACGCCGCCCACAGAGAGGTAGCTTCTGCCTTTCATGCTGGCGACCGCCAGACCCGCGCGCGCAAAGCGCAGCAGTTTTTCTTCAACGTCGGCAGGGATCGAGGTGTCGTCGGCATCCTGTACGTCATGACCATAAATAGAGAATGCCGGAATGCCTTTCTGGCTGTGCGCGGCCAACGCGGCGGCCAGATAAACGGCGCCGGGACGTTCCGTACCGTTGAAGCCCCAGATGGCTTTCGGGCGCATTGGGTCCATATCGATGGTTTCGCTGCCGTAGCACCAGCACGGCGTCACGGTAATGGTTACGCCAACATTCTGGCTGCTGAATTTCTCCTCACAGGCGGCGGATTCCGCCATTCCGGCAATGCAGGTATCCGCAATCACGCACTCAATCTGCGCGCCGCAGGCATGGCGGAGTTTTTCGGTGATAAGCGCAGCGGTGGCTTTCGCCATATTCATGGTCTGTTCTTCCAGCGACTCGCGTACCCCCATGCGACGTCCATCAATAACCGGGCGAATGCCAATTTTCGGTAAGCTGATTTTTTTCATTACAGGTTCCTCACGTTATTCGGAAAAATGTTCAGTTAGTTGCCGCTTGTGAACGGAAACGGGCAAAGATGAAGATGACGGCAAAGCAGAGCGCCGGGACCAGCTCAGCCGTTGGGATGTTGCCCGCCGCATCGCTGACAAAACCCATGACCGGCGTGACGATGCCGCCGCCAATGATGGTCATGACGATGAACGACGAGCCGTATTTGGTGTCCTGTCCCAGATTTTTAATACCCAGCGAGAAGATAGTGGGGTACTGAATCGACATAAATGCGCTGCACAGCGTCAGGGCCAACAGACCGATATGGCCGCCGCTAAAGGCTGAAACCAGACACAGGATCATGGAGAGCAGGGCATAGGCCGCCAGCACTTTATGCGGCGCAAAGCGGCTGATAAGCCAGGTGCCGGAGAAGCGGCCGATAAAGAAGCACACCATCGTGCCGGTCAGGTAGTTGGCGGCAAAGCCAGGCGTCATGCCGGGGATCTCTTCGATAGCGTAACGGATCAGGTAGCTCCAGCAGGCGGTTTGCGCGCCGACGTAGCAGAACTGCGCCAGCACCGCCCAGCGCCAGTGGCGAATACGCACCAGGCGGGCAAGCGAAGCGGTGAATGAACTTTGTTGGGCGTCACTGTGATCGTCGCTCTGTAGCGCCGGGAATTTGGTCAGCATGATCAGCAGGGCAACCAGTAAAACGATAGCCACGATGATCATATAAGGCGTCTGTACCGACAAAACCAGGCTGTGTTTATACGTACTCAATTGCTCAGGCGTCATTTTATCGAGCACGTCCTGAGATTGATGTGGGACGTTAGACAAAATAAGACTTTGCCCGAACACCACGGCGATAATAGCGCCGAAAGAGTTAAATGTTTGCGCCAGATTGAGACGGAAATGGCCACCGCTTTCTGGCCCTAATACCGTAACAAAAGGGTTCGCGGCGGTTTCAAGACAACCAAGTCCTGCGGCAATAATAAAAAGACCAATCAAAAACAAGGTGTAATTCATCACTTCAGCAGCTGGCCAGAATAATGCTGCGCCAAAAGCATATAAGAATAGTCCGGTAATTATCCCCGCTTTATAACTCAGCTTTTTCATCAAAATACCCGCGGGGATGGGAATAACAAAATAGCCGAAATAAAAAGCAGACTGAATCAAACCTGCCTGAAAATTAGTTAACGTAAAGGCTTGCTGAAATTGTGGTAATAAAATGTCATTCAGGTTATTGGCAACCGCCCAAAGGAAAAACAGTGAGCAGAGTAAAGCGAACGGAATGATATAGCGTTTGCTTTGCCCTGTATCCACCGCACGAAAACTCTGCGTCTGTATTGTTGTGTTTCCCATAGCATCCTCATTGGCTCAGAAGCGTGTTCAACATTTTAGAAGTACGACCGGTGTTTCTCACCAGATCGACAAACCAGGCGAGTTCCTGTTATCTGCCAGAGAAAATTGGCTGTTGATGGTGAACTCATGAATTCATTTTCAAATAAAAAACGCTGTTTAATATGATGGTGGTCACATTTAGCACCTGGAGGGTGGCTTTATGTGATTATCATCACTTTAATTTCTGAAAAATGATGCCCGTTTGAGTAAATAAAATTAAAAACCCACAGCGTTGATGACCGATTTAATTTATTACTGCGAAAACGGGCATTT
The DNA here is from genome assembly GCF_030333525.1 of Citrobacter sp. CK188. Lineage (NCBI taxonomy): Bacteria > Pseudomonadati > Pseudomonadota > Gammaproteobacteria > Enterobacterales > Enterobacteriaceae > Citrobacter > Citrobacter sp. CK188. The sequence continues at coordinate 109,733 of NZ_JAOWFU010000012.1, read as the reverse complement.
GTTACAAATATTATGAAAATGCCCGTTTGGATAAATAATATTAAGAGCGGTCATTTTGGCGAGAGTGAATCCGGCGAAAACGGTATTTAACTGACGTGATTAATTGATGCGTATCACAAAATAAAGTCATGTAAATTTCTTTATCGCTATTCAATATGATGATGGTTACCAAATGTTCAATTAATTCAGCAGAGCAACGTGCTGTTCTGTTGTCGCGTTTTGAATGACTGAGAGAGGTAACTAATGGAACGAAACACACTGGCCCGCCAGATTATCGACACCTGCCTGGAGATGACCCGGCTGGGGCTGAACCAGGGGACCGCAGGCAATGTGAGCGTGCGTTATCAGGGCGGGATGCTGATCACGCCAACGGGCATTCCGTATGACAAACTCACCGAATCACATATCGTCTTTATTGATGCAGAGGGTCAGCATGAGCAGGGAAAATTGCCTTCCAGCGAGTGGCGTTTCCATATGGCGGCCTACCAGACGCGCCCGGATGCTAACGCTGTCGTCCATAACCATGCCGTTCACTGCACGGCGGTGTCGATCCTCAATCGTCCTATTCCAGCCATTCATTACATGATTGCGGCGGCGGGGGGGAACTCCATTCCGTGTGCGCCTTACGCCACGTTCGGCACGCGTGAACTTTCTGAATACGTTGCCGTTGCGCTCAAAAATCGCAAAGCGACCCTGCTACAGCATCATGGGTTGATCGCCTGCGAAGAGAACCTGGAAAAAGCGCTGTGGCTGGCGCATGAAGTGGAAGTACTGGCGCAGCTGTACCTCAGTACGCTGGCGATTACCGATCCGGTGCCTGTACTGGATGATGAGGCTATCGCCATTGTGCTGGAAAAATTCAAAACCTACGGATTACGTATCGAAGAGTAATTTCGCACAGCGAAGGAGACGGGCTATGGCGAACAGAATGATCCTGAACGAAACGGCATGGTTTGGCCGGGGGGCGGTGGCGGCGTTAACCGATGAGGTTCAACGCCGGGGCTATCGCAAGGCGCTAATTGTCAGTGACAAAACGCTGGTGCAGTGCGGTGTGGTCAGAAATGTCACGGAGAAGATGGATGCCGCAGGGCTGGCATGGGCAATCTACGATGGCGTGATCCCAAATCCAACCATCGGCGTGGTGAAAGAGGGGCTGAACGTATTTCAACAAAGCGGGGCAGACTACCTGATTGCCATCGGCGGCGGCTCCCCGCAGGATACCTGTAAGGCGATCGGTATTATCAGCAATAACCCTGAGTTTGCTGACGTGCGCAGTCTGGAAGGTCTGTCGCCGACCCGTTATCCGAGCGTGCCGGTGATGGCGATCCCGACCACTGCGGGAACCGCAGCGGAAGTGACCATTAACTATGTGATCACCGATGAAGAAAAGCGGCGTAAATTTGTTTGTGTCGATCCGCATGATATCCCACAGGTCGCGTTTATTGATGCCGACATGATGGACGGCATGCCGCCCGCGCTGAAGGCGGCAACCGGGGTGGATGCGTTAACCCACGCGATCGAAGGATACATCACCCGTGCCGCGTGGGCGTTGACGGATGCGCTGCATATTAAGGCCATTGAGATTATCTCCGGGGCATTGCGTGGTTCGGTTGCGGGCGAGCGTGAAGCGGGCGAAGCGATGGCGCTGGGGCAGTACGTTGCCGGGATGGGCTTTTCCAATGTGGGGCTTGGGCTGGTGCACGGGATGGCGCATCCGCTGGGCGCGTTTTATAACACTCCGCACGGCGTTGCTAATGCGATTCTTCTGCCGCATATCATGCGCTACAACGCGGAATATACCGGTGAGAAGTTCCGTGATATCGCGCGTGCGATGGGCGAGAAGGTCGAAGGGATAAGTTTGAGCGAGGCGCGTAATGCCGCCGTGGAAGCGGTATTTACCCTCAACCGGGACGTCGGTATTCCGTTGCATTTACGCGATGTCGGCGTGCGTAAAGAGGATGTTCCGGCGCTGGCGCAGGCGGCATTTGACGATGTTTGCACCGGTGGTAATCCGCGTGAAGCGAGTATTGCCGATATCGTCGAGTTGTATCATACCGCCTGGTAATTTTGCCGGATGGCTTTATCCGGCCTACAGGATTGCACGAAATGTAGGCCGGATAAGCGTAGCGCCACCCGGCAACACAGCTACCGCGTCAGCCGTAGCTGCTGCAAGTTTCCGTCGATATGGAGATCCGTTTGCAGGCGCGCGATATCGCGGCACAAAAATGCCATCTCTTTATGCGCTTCAAGCTTCTTGCGCCACTTTTCCGCCACCTCGTCGAGGTGCGCATAAATCCCTTCCAGAGTCTGAAACTGAACCAACAATTGAGTCGCGCTTTTGGGGCCGATACCCGCCACGCCGGGGACTTTTGAACTGCTGATCCCCGCCAGTCCCCAGTAGTCCGGCAACTGTTGGGGAAGGACGCCGAACTCTTTCTCAATGAATGGCGCATCCAGCCAGCGTTTCTGGAAATAATCGCGGATACGCAGTGTCGGGGAGAGCAACTGACAGTAGCCTTTGTCGGTAGAAACGATAGTGGCCTGATGTCCGGCCTGTGTGACCTTGACCGCCAGCGTAGCGGCTAAATCATCCGCCTCATTGCCGCTGGAAACCCAGCATTGCACGCCGCGCTGTTCGAAGGCGGCGCGTATTGCGGGCATTTCATTGTGCAACTCGTCAGGCATGGGAGGACGACCGGCTTTGTAGTCCGGGAGACGCTGATGACGCCAGCCGCTGTTGCGCGCTTCATCGTCAAATACGGCGACGGCGTGCGTCGGCTGACTGTGTACAACCAACTGCTCAAGCGCATGCAGGCAGGTCTCCGCGCAGGGCGAGCCTTGAACCGCATGAATACGGCGAATTAAATTCAGTGCATCGACGATAAGCAGATGGACGGCCACGGTGTTCTCCCTGACAAATTTGGGGGACAGGGTAACATCCAGGGCGACAGGAGGCGAGTGTTGCGAAATAGCGCGATCCGTAGGCCTGATAAGCGAAGCGCCATCAGGCAATAAATGCCGGATGGCGGCGAGCGCCTTATCCGGCCTACAGATCCTGAAACGTGGTAGGACTTAATCGCAGGCGACAATCTTCATCGCCAGGCCGCCGCGAGAGGTTTCACGGTACTTGGCGTTCATGTCTTTACCGGTTTCGTACATGGTCTCAATAACTTTATCGAGGCACACGCGCGGCTCGCTGGTACGACGCAGCGCCATACGCGCGGCGTTGACCGCTTTCACGGAGGCAATCGCGTTACGCTCAATGCACGGCACCTGTACCTGACCCGCAACCGGATCGCAGGTCAGACCCAGGTTGTGTTCCATGCCAATTTCCGCAGCGATGCACACTTGCGTCGGACTGCCGCCCAGCAGCTCTGCCAGACCCGCCGCCGCCATAGAGCAGGCCACGCCGACCTCACCCTGACAGCCCACTTCCGCACCGGAAATGGAGGCGTTCATCTTGTACAGAGAGCCGATCGCGCTGGCCACCAGCATGTAGCGAGCCAGTGAGTTGGCGTTAACTTCGCGGATAAACTTGTCGTAGTACGCCAGTACCGCCGGAACGATGCCGCATGCGCCGTTGGTTGGCGCAGTCACGACACGCCCGCCCGCCGCGTTCTCTTCGTTGACCGCCAGCGCGAACATGTTGATCCAGTCGACAACCGCCATCGGATCGGTCGTGGTTTTATCCTGGCTGACCAGCATACGACGCAGCGCTGCGGCACGACGTGGAACGCGCAGTTTCCCCGGCAGTACGCCTTCCGTCGTGATGCCGCGCTCAATACCGCCGCGCATCACTTCCCAGACGTTGGCAAAGTGCTGTTCCAGCTCTTCTTTGCTGTGCAGCGCCAGCTCGTTTTGCATCATCAGGCCGGAAAGCGACAGACCGGTTTCCTGGCAGTGTTTTTGCAGATCGGCTGCGGATTTGTACGGATACGGCACGTTGACCGGCGCACTGTTCGACAAACCGAAATGTTCTTCATCAACGATGAAACCACCGCCAATGGAGTAGTAAGTTTGGCTGTAGAGGACCTTATCGCCCGCCAGCGCGCTAATACGCATCCCGTTCTCATGCAGAGACAGGTTGTTGGCATGGAAATTCATGCACTTATCGACCGGAAACTCCACTTCATGTTGACCATTCGCCAGCAGTAAACGTCCGTGGGTATTCACGTCCTGAATAAAGAACGGAATGGCGTCGATGTCGACGGTATCCGGCAGATTTCCCGCCAGACCCATAATAATGGCAATGTCAGTGTGGTGACCCTTACCGGTCAGCGACAGTGAACCATAGACATCCACCACGACGCGGGTGACATCGGTCAGGATATTGCGGGCAATCAGATCATCCGTGAATTGTTTGCCTGCTTTCATTGGCCCGACGGTGTGAGAGCTGGAAGGGCCAATGCCGATTTTGAAAATATCGAATACGCTAATCATAGGGCATCCATTGCTTAAATCTCAGGGAGGAAGCGCCGCCCGAAAGCGGCGCTACAAAACTTAGCTGAACAGGGAGTAGAAAATAGCGGAGATAGCGATCAGACCCATAACAACAACGAATACGTTGCTGATGTGGCCGCTGTACTTACGCATTGCCGGGACTTTCTGGATGGCATACATCGGCATCAGGAACAGAATCATCGCGATGATTGGGCCGCCCAGGGTTTCAATCATTCCCAGGATGCTTGGGTTCAGCGTGGCGACAATCCAGGTCGTAACCAGCATGAACAGCGCAGTGATTTTGTTCAGCTTGTTGATTTCGATGGATTTGCCTTTGCCGCGCAGAGACTTGATAACCATTCCGTTGAAACCTTCACGAGCGCCCAGGTAGTGGCCGAGGAAGGATTTCGTGATGGCGATAATCGCGATGATCGGCGCCATCCAGGCGATAACTGGCGCGTTAAAGTGGTTCGCCAGGTAAGACAGAATAGAGATGTTCTGCTCTTTCGCTGCCGCCAGGTCTGCTGGCGTCAGGCTCAGTACGCAACTGAAGACGAAGAACATAACGGTCAGCACCATCATGATGTGAGCGAATGCCAGGATCTTAGAGCATTTCTTCTCAGCCGCATCGCCGTACTCTTCACGCTTCGCGACCGCGAAGGAGGAGATGATCGGAGAGTGGTTGAAAGAGAACACCATTACCGGAATTGCCAGCCACAGCGTCATCCACAGACCATTGCCGGTAGAGGCAGCGGAATCAAAGGAGAGCGTTTCCAGCGCTGCGCCGCTCCACTGAGGGATCAGGTACAGGGCCAGCAGCATCAGGGCCGCAACAAACGGGAATACCAGAATACTCATCGCTTTAACGATCATCTGCTCACCGAAGCGCACGATGGTCATCATGCCGACAATCAGGATCAGAGACAGAATCGCGCGCGGCGGCGGGGTGATGGCCAACTGGTGGGTCATGAAGCTTTCCACGGTGTTGGTAATCGCCACACTGTAAACCAGCAGAATCGGGTAAATCGCGAAGAAGTAGAGCAGGGTGATCAGTTTACCCGCGCCAATACCGAAGTGCTCTTCAACCACTTCAGTGATGTCTTCGCCAGGGTTTTTACCGGACAGCACGAAGCGAGTCAGGCCACGGTGTGCGAAGAAGGTCATCGGGAAAGCGATAATCGCCATGATGATCAGCGGGATCATACCGCCGACGCCTGCGTTAATTGGCAGGAACAGTACGCCCGCGCCGATTGCCGTGCCGTAAAGGCCCAGCATCCACATGGTGTCCGTCTTGCGCCATCCGCTTCGAGAATCAATCGAAGCAATAGTGCTGGTTTGAGTGGTTTCCATCTGTTTCTCCTGGAGGAAGCTAAAAGTCAGGTTTGTGGTCTAATCCAATGAAAAAAGACCTGACCGTAAAATGAAATTCGTTTAATGACGATTTTTATATAATTTTTCGCCGTAATAATTTGCGGGCGGAAAGATACATTTAACTTATGAATGTATCAGTGATCGCGATCCCAAATGCAATAATCCACCTGTTATGTGGATAAATTTGGACCATTAATCTGTTAAAAAAACGTCAAAGCGAATTTACGGGCGCGAAGGCTACCATTAACGACATATGCCCTAAAAGATCGGGGCGCAATATACGGAGGTTTGGCTATAAAAAACAATGTTTTTGGAGGATTGTCGCGACTAATAAGAATTACGGCTGATAAATTACTATTGGTATTGTAAGGTAAACGTTTGCGCATTAATGCTTTTATTTTGAAATATAAGCGGCATTTATAAACTTAGCTTCACTATGTGACTGGTATCAATGAAAAAACCGGGCGGTGAAAACACCAGACCCGGTCTGAGAAAGCGGACGATCGTCTGACCCGGCGGATGTGCTCCACCGGGCGCTGCGCGTTATGCGCAGATTTCGTAGCAGGGAATGTAAGCCGAGCCGGGCAGTTTCATACGATGCTGCGCGACAAAGCCCTGGAGCAGGTCGTCCATGCGACGCATCATCTCGCGGTCGCCGTGGATTTTATAAGGCCCGAACTCCTCAATCGCACGGATGCCAACCTCCTTGACGTTACCCGCAACGATGCCGGAGAAGGCGCGCCGCAGATCCGCCGCCAGAATTTCAACCGGTTGATCGGGGTAAAGTTGCAGATTCGCCATATTCTCATGCGATGGTTCGAACGGAATTTGCAGGTCCGGCGCGATGCGAATCGACCAGTTGAAGCTGTAAGCGTCGCCAGTGTCGCGGCGATTCTCTTTCACCAGCGGCATCGCTTTTTTCATCAGCCGCGCCACTTCCGTGGCGTCATCAATGATGACGCGGTAGTAACGGCGGGCGTCTTCTCCCAGCGTATGCACGATAAATTCGTCCAGCACGCGGAAGTAATCCGCACTCTCTTTCGGCCCGGTGAGGATCAGCGGCAGCACCTGATCTTTATTCGCCGGGTTCATCAGAATCCCCAGCAGATAGAGAAGTTCTTCCGACGTACCGACGCCGCCTGGGAAGATGATAATGCCGTGGGCGATACGCACGAAGGCTTCGAGGCGTTTTTCGATATCCGGCATGATGATCAATTCATTGACCAGCGGGTTAGGCGGTTCTGCCGCGATGATGGAAGGTTCCGTCATACCGATAAAGCGGCTGTCTTTGTAACGCTGCTGCGCGTGGCCTACTGCCGCGCCTTTCATTGGCGCTTCCATTGCGCCTGGCCCGCAGCCGGTGCAAATGTTCAGCTCACGCAGACCCAGCTGGGTGCCGACGCGGCGGGCATAGAGATATTCGTTTTCGTTAATGGAGTGACCGCCCCAGCAGACAACCATGTTTGGCGCTTCGCCGACGTGCAGCGCCCGGGCGTTGCGCAGGATCGAGAACACCAGGTTGGTAATATGCACCGAGCTTTCGAGATCCAGATGCTGGAAGCGGCCTGCATTGTGAATCTGACCGTTGACGAACAGGATGTCGCGCAACACGGCGAACAGGTTAGCCTGCAAGGCGCGGATGATGCGTCCGTCCACAAAGGCGTCTTCAGGCGGGTTAATCAGTTCGAGCTTCACGCCGCGTTCACGACGCAGCACGTTGATGTCGAAACTTTCAAAACGAGACAGCAATTCTTTGCTGTTATCAGTCAGACTGCCGGAGTTCAGTACGGCAAGCGAACAGTTACGAAACAGTTGATACAAGTCGCTGCTGGCCGTGCGTTTAAGCATATCGACTTCCAGCTGCGACAACATGTCCATTGAGCCAAGCGGGCTAATATGTGTAATCAAGTAAACTCCTTATGGGACGCAAGACGTCATTCCCTGTTGATTACAATAGCGCTGGCTTATGACCTTTCACAACCTTGCGCGCGGAATCCGGCGCGCAAAATTGAGAAAAAAAGATTACTGACGCACCAGTCTGCCCGTCGCAGGCACAAAATCGGTGTTGCTGCGCCACGGGTTGATATCCAGACCGCCACGACGCGTATAGCGTGCGTACACGCTCAGTTTTTCCGGCTGGCAGAAACGCAGAAGGTCGTTAAAAATGCGCTCTACGCACTGCTCGTGGAACTCGTTGTGATGACGGAACGAGACCAGATAACGCAGCAGCTTATCGCGGTCGATTTTGCGCCCGCGATAACGAATTTGTATGGAGCCCCAGTCTGGCTGGTGGGTGATCAGGCAGTTTGACTTCAGCAGATGGCTGACCAGCGTCTCTTCCACGACTTTTTCGCCGCTGGCGGCATTCTCCAGGTAGTCGGTGCTGAACTGATAGTTATCGATGGTGATATCCTGGTCATCAATGCAGGTGCCGTGAAAATGGGCGACAGGTTGCCCTTCCAGCTCATCAAGACGGTACAGCGCGACGCTGACTTCGCCTTGCGCACAGACGCGCAGGTCGTTTTCCAGCGTCTGGCGCACGGCGTCCCAGGAGTCAAAACGGGTCTGGTTAAAGCTGTTCAGGTACAGCTTAAAACTTTTCGACTCAATCAAATTGACGCTGGTGTAGTCCAGTTCCACATGACCAACGGCGACCTGCGGCACGCCTTTCGCGTTCAGCCATGACAGTTCATACAGCGTCCAGATATCGGCGCCGTGAAAAGGCAGGTTGTCCGCTTTTAAATCCAGCGGATCGCGATTCAGGCTGCGCGGAACGCCCTGTAACAGGCTGGCGTCATAATTATCCCGGTAATCCGTTGATTTTCCGAGAGTCAGGCCATCAAGCGCCTGATGGTTTTCATAAGAAGACATGTTTCACCGTCATAAACCAGATACACTATGCGTCAAGTGTATCCTGGCTTTTATGAAGAGAGAAATCGGTGGACGAACTGACATCGCAAGCCCTGACGGCATTTACGACGCGTTATTGCGACGCATGGCATGAGAAACACAACAGCTGGCCGCTCAGCGAAGAGCTGTATGGCGTGCCTTCCCCGTGCATTATCTCTTCGACCAGCGATGCCGTTTACTGGCAGCCGCAGCCGTTTGAAGGCGAGGCGAATGTAAACGCGGTTGAACGCGCATTTGATATTGTGATACAACCTGCGGTCCATGCTTTTTACACCACGCAATTTGCCGGGGATATGTACGCGCAGTTCGCGGATGAAAAGCTGACGCTGCTGCAAACATGGAGCGCAGATGACTTCAGACGCGTTCAGGAAAACCTGATCGGCCATCTGGTCACGCAGAAGCGTCTCAAGTTACCGCCTACGCTTTTTATCGCCACGCTGGAAAATGAACTTGAGGTCATTTCGGTGTGTAATCTCTCTGGGGAAGTTTGCAAAGAGACCCTGGGAACGCGCAATCGTACCGTTCTGGCCGCCTCTCTTGCGGAATTCCTGACTCAGCTTAAGCCGCTTCTGTAATCCACTTTGCCAGACACCGTGTGAGAGATCTCTTACATACCCTGTGAGAGATCGCCAGATAATAAGCGAATACTTATCTCATGGTGTTAACTATAATTCCTTTAATATTAATGAGTTGAGTTAACAATCCTGCCTTTCATATGAAAATATCCTTAAGGCATTGTCTGTAAGTGTCTTGTAAGACAAGGCGAAACAGGCGATTCTATACCTGTCGACAAGGAGTCGCACAACGAAGCGAACGTCAGGATGATGGCGCTTCAGCAGGACACGCCAGGATGGTGTTACAAGGACAGGCTTCAGGATGAAGCAAAGTGGAAAACGCCGGATGCGTTAAGGGACACCTCCAGGACGGAGAACGAGAGCCGGGCAGGATGTTCGGTGGGTCAGGATGGCCAGGACACTTCAGGATGAAGTCGATTCACATCGGGGTGATGTGAGCAGGATGCAAATTGTTCAGGATGAGCAGGTCGCAAGACCACAGGAAAAGTTGTCACGGATGAGCAGGGAGCACCAAAAGTAGCCGGAATGCTGCGAAACGAACCGGGAGCACTGTTTTTACAGTGCTCCCTTTTTTTATTTCGTCTTCACTGATGCTATTCTTCGCGCCAGTTTTTCATCACTGAGGTTAATTTCATGACGACTCATGACCGTGTGCGCCAGCAGCTCCACGCGCTGGAAGCCCTGCTGCGTGAACATCATCACTGGCGGATGGACGAGCCGCAGGCCCACCTGTTTACCAGCACGCAACCTTTTTGTATGGATACGATGGAACCGCTTGAATGGCTGCAATGGGTGCTGATCCCCCGTATGCACGCGTTGCTTGATAACGCGCAGCCGCTTCCGCAAGCCTTTGCTGTCGCGCCGTATTATGAAATGGCGCTGACGGCCGATCATCCTCAACGCGAGGTGATCCTGACGACATTGCAGGATCTGGACGCGCTGTTTACGCGCGATAACGTCTGATGCTGGAAATCCTCTATCAGGATGAATGGCTGGTGGCGGTGAATAAACCGTCTGGCTGGCTGGTTCACCGCAGCTGGTTGGATCGCGACGAAAAAGTCGTGGTGATGCAAACCGTACGCGACCAGATTGGTCAGCACGTCTTTACTGCCCACCGGCTCGACAGGCCGACTTCCGGTGTCCTGCTGATGGGGCTTTCCAGCGAAGCGGGGCGCTTGCTGGCGCAGCAGTTTGAGCAGCATCAGATTCAGAAACGCTACCATGCGATTGTGCGCGGCTGGTTAATGGATGAGGCCGTTCTGGATTATCCGCTGGTGGAAGAACTGGATAAGATTGCCGATAAATTTGCCCGCGAAGATAAAGGCCCGCAGCCTGCCGTGACCCATTACCGGGGGCTGGCGACGGTCGAAATGCCGGTGGCGACCGGGCGTTATCCGACAACCCGCTACGGTCTGGTGGAACTGGAGCCGAAAACGGGCCGTAAACACCAGCTCAGACGTCATCTCGCGCATTTACGCCATCCGATTATCGGCGACAGCAAACACGGCGATTTACGTCAGAATCGCAGCGCCGCAGAGCATTTTGGTTGCCAGCGCTTAATGCTGCACGCCAGTCAACTGACGCTTACCCACCCCTTTACCGGTGAACCGCTGATCCTGCGCGCCGGTCTGGACGACGTCTGGATGCAGGCGTTATCACAGTTTGGCTGGCGCGGACTTCTCCCTGAGAATGAAAGGGTTGAGTTTAGTGCGTTGTCCCGGCAGGATGAAAATAATCAGGCTTAAATCAGGGAGAAAACGTTAATGGCGGAAATTGGTATTTTTGTCGGCACCATGTATGGAAACTCGCTGTTGGTTGCCGAAGAGGCCGAGGCGATCCTTACCGCGCAGGGGCATAAAGCAACCGTCTTTGAAGATCCGCAACTGAGCGACTGGCAGCCGTATCTGGATAAAGTTGTGCTGGTTGTGACATCGACGACGGGGCAGGGCGATCTCCCGGACAGCATTGTGCCGCTGTTCCAGGGAATAAAGGACAATCTCGGTTTTCAGCCAAATCTGCGTTACGGCGTGATTGCGCTGGGCGACAGCAGCTACGTTAATTTTTGCAATGGCGGCAAACAGTTCGATGCGCTGTTGCAGGAGCAAAGCGCGCAGCGTGTTGGGGAGATGCTGTTGATTGACGCCAGCGAACACCCGGAGCCGGAGAGCGAATCCAACCCCTGGGTCGAAAACTGGGGAACATTGCTCTCCTGAGCAAAACCCAGCTGGATGGCGACGTCCGGTCTACATGCGCAGTCTTTTGGCCTGATAAGCGTAGCGCCATCAGGCATGTGCCCTAAAACCCTTTCATACGAAAGGGTTTTCAGAGGCATTTTCATAGGGTCAAGCGACCCGTTTCACACTCCTCTTCTTTTGCTTCTCGCACCCTGTCTGTTTACCTCTTCGTTTTTCATTTCCGTGAAGTGGCTTCCATTGCCCTGGGCTTTTGCCACAAACATACGTGATACGCTGCCGAAATACTGTGTTGTTGCACGGTGAGAGTGCGAGGTGTGCTTTTTATACTTCTCGTGCCAGTTATTAAAAATGCAGTACACAAGGCAAACGACCTCATAAAAAGCTGCAAAAAAACACGAAACGTCATCTCTGATTCCCTACCGGTTGTGCAGTTCAGAGTGAGCGTAGATAACGCGAAAATTCAGGAGTGCAACAATGAGTTCATTAAGTCACGTGGTGAGCGGCGCGGAAAAACGCACCAATGCCCGCTACTGGATAGTGGTGATGCTGTTTATCGTCACATCCTTCAACTATGGCGACCGCGCCACATTGTCCATTGCCGGATCGGAAATGGCCAAAGATATTGGTCTCGACCCGGTAGGCATGGGGTACGTGTTCTCCGCTTTCTCATGGGCCTACGTGATCGGGCAAATCCCCGGCGGTTGGCTGCTCGACCGTTTTGGTTCTAAACGTGTCTACTTCTGGTCCATCTTTATCTGGTCCATGTTTACCCTGTTACAGGGCTTTGTGGATATCTTCAGCGGTTTTGGCATCATCGTGGCGCTGTTTACCCTGCGATTCCTGGTCGGGTTAGCCGAAGCGCCATCTTTCCCCGGCAACAGCCGAATCGTCGCGGCCTGGTTCCCGGCGCAGGAGAGGGGAACGGCGGTGGCGATTTTCAACTCCGCGCAATACTTTGCCACCGTTATCTTTGCGCCAATCATGGGCTGGCTGACCCATGAAGTGGGTTGGTCGCATGTCTTCTTCTTTATGGGCGGTCTGGGGATCGTGATCAGCTTTATCTGGCTGAAAGTGATCCATGAACCAAACCAGCATCCCGGCGTTAACAAAAAAGAGCTGGAGTACATTGCTGAAGGCGGCGCGCTGATCAATATGGATCAGAAAGATACGAAGGTGAAAGTCCCGTTTAGCGTGAAATGGGGCCAAATCAAACAGCTGCTGGGTTCCCGCATGATGATCGGCGTCTATATCGGCCAGTACTGCATTAATGCGTTGACCTATTTCTTTATCACCTGGTTCCCGGTTTATCTGGTGCAGGCGCGTGGCATGTCGATTCTGAAAGCGGGGTTCGTCGCTTCCGTCCCGGCTATTTGCGGCTTCGTGGGCGGCGTGCTGGGCGGCATTATTTCCGACTGGCTGATGCGTCGTACCGGCTCGCTGAACATCGCCCGTAAGACGCCGATCGTGATGGGGATGCTGCTGTCGATGGTGATGGTGTTCTGTAATTACGTCAACGTCGAATGGATGATTATCGGCTTCATGGCGCTGGCCTTCTTCGGTAAAGGCATTGGCGCGCTGGGCTGGGCAGTCATGGCGGACACCGCGCCGAAAGAAATCAGCGGCTTGAGCGGCGGCTTATTCAACATGTTTGGCAATATTTCCGGCATCGTAACGCCAATTGCGATTGGCTACATCGTCGGCACGACCGGCTCGTTCAATGGCGCGCTGATTTACGTTGGCGTCCATGCGCTGGTGGCGGTACTGAGTTACCTCGTGCTGGTCGGGGATATTAAACGCATCGAACTGAAACCTGTAGCAGGACAATAAATATGACAACGCAATCAAGTCCCGTCATTACCGATATGAAAGTCATTCCGGTGGCCGGACATGACAGTATGTTACTCAACATCGGTGGGGCGCATAACGCGTATTTCACGCGCAATATCGTCGTCCTCACCGATAACGCCGGTAACACCGGCGTGGGTGAAGCGCCCGGCGGCGAGGTGATTTACCAGACGCTGGTGGATGCGATTCCAATGGTTTTAGGCCAGGAAGTGGCCCGCCTGAATAAAGTGGTGCAACAGGTGCATAAAGGTAATCAGGCTGCCGACTTTGATACCTTTGGTAAAGGCGCCTGGACTTTCGAACTGCGGGTGAATGCGGTAGCGGCGCTGGAAGCGGCGCTGCTGGATCTGCTGGGCAAAGCGCTGAATGTACCGGTGTGCGAACTGTTAGGGCCGGGCAAACAGCGCGATGCGGTGACTGTGCTGGGCTACCTTTTCTACGTGGGCGATCGCACCAAAACGGATTTGCCTTATCTCGAAAAAACGCCGGGCAATCATGACTGGTATCACCTGCGCCATCAGGAAGCGCTCACCAGCGACGCGGTTGTGCATCTGGCGCAGGCGGCGCAGGATCGCTACGGCTTTAAAGATTTCAAACTGAAGGGCGGCGTGTTGCCCGGCGAGCAGGAGATCGACACGGCCCGCGCGCTGAAAAAACGCTTCCCGGATGCGCGAATCACGGTTGACCCAAACGGCGCCTGGCTGCTGGATGAAGCCATCGCGCTGTGTAAAGGGCTGAACGATGTGCTCACGTATGCTGAAGATCCGTGTGGCGCAGAACAAGGATTCTCCGGGCGTGAAGTGATGGCGGAGTTCCGTCGTGCGACGGGGCTGCCGGTCGCGACCAACATGATTGCCACCAACTGGCGTGAAATGGGCCATGCGGTGATGTTAAACGCGGTGGATATTCCGCTCGCCGACCCGCACTTCTGGACGCTCTCCGGCGCGGTGCGCGTGGCGCAATTATGCGATGACTGGGGGCTGACCTGGGGCTGCCATTCGAACAACCATTTCGATATTTCCCTGGCGATGTTCACTCACGTTGGCGCTGCCGCGCCGGGTAAACCGACGGCGATTGACACCCACTGGATCTGGCAGGAGGGCGATTGTCGCCTGACGAAGCAACCGCTGGAAATTAAAGACGGAAAAATTGCAGTGCCGGATGCGCCGGGTCTTGGCGTGGAGCTGGACTGGGAGCAGGTGCAAAAAGCGCATGACGCTTACAAAAAACTGCCCGGCGGCGCGCGCAATGACGCAGGCCCGATGCAATACCTGATCCCCGGCTGGACTTTTGATCGTAAACGCCCCGTTTTCGGCCGTCGCTAATTCATATAAGGACTGAATGATGAGTACACAATTTACGACCCCTGTTGTTACCGCTATGCAGGTTATCCCGGTTGCGGGGCATGACAGTATGCTGATGAACCTGAGCGGGGCGCATGCGCCGTTCTTCACCCGTAATATCGTCATTATTAAAGACAATTCTGGTCACACCGGCGTGGGGGAAATCCCCGGCGGCGAGAAAATCCGCCAGACGCTGGAAGAGGCGATCCCGCTGGTGGTGGGTAAAACGCTGGGTGAGTACAAAAACGTGCTGAATGCCGTGCGTCATCAGTTCGCCGATCGTGATGCGGGTGGGCGCGGCTTACAAACCTTCGACTTACGTACCACCATTCATGTGGTCACCGGCATTGAAGCGGCGCTGCTTGATCTGTTAGGCCAACACCTGGGGGTTAACGTGGCATCCCTGCTGGGTGAGGGGCAACAGCGTAGCGAAGTGGAAATGCTTGGCTATCTGTTCTTTGTCGGCAACCGTAAAGCGACGCCGCTGCCGTACCAGAGTCAGCCGGATGAGAAATGCGACTGGTATCGTCTGCGTCACGAAGAGGCGATGACTCCTGATGCGGTCGTCCGCCTGGCGGAAGCGGCATACGAGAAGTATGGCTTTAACGACTTTAAACTGAAGGGCGGCGTTCTGGCGGGAGATGAAGAGGCGGAATCCATTGTAGCGCTGGCGAAACGCTTCCCGAATGCCCGCGTGACGCTGGACCCGAACGGCGCCTGGTCGCTGAACGAAGCAATCCAAATCGGTAAGTACCTGAAAGGCTCGCTGGCCTATGCGGAAGATCCGTGCGGGGCGGAGCAGGGTTTCTCTGGCCGCGAAGTGATGGCGGAGTTCCGTCGCGCGACCGGTCTGCCGACGGCCACCAATATGATCGCCACTGACTGGCGTCAGATGGGGCATACGCTCTCCTTGCAGTCTGTGGACATTCCGCTGGCTGACCCACATTTCTGGACGATGCAGGGATCAGTTCGCGTCGCGCAGATGTGCCATGAGTTCGGCCTGACCTGGGGTTCGCATTCCAATAACCACTTTGATATTTCCCTGGCGATGTTCACGCATGTGGCCGCCGCCGCGCCAGGCAAGATCACCGCGATTGACACCCACTGGATCTGGCAGGAAGGTAATCAGCGTCTGACCAAAGAGCCGTTTGAAATCAAAGGCGGTATGGTGCAGGTGCCTGATAAACCAGGTCTTGGCGTTGAGATTGACATGGATCAGGTGATGAAGGCGCACGAGTTGTATCAGCAACACGGCCTGGGCGCGCGTGATGATGCGATGGGAATGCAGTATCTGATCCCGAACTGGACATTCGACAATAAGCGCCCGTGCATGGTGCGCTGACTGTATTGAACCGGTTTCGTCATGGGGTCGGTTCTTCTCCTGGTGTATGCTTAGTACAGTCAACATGCGTAAGGATGCTTTATGAAAATAGTGATCGCACCGGACTCTTATAAGGAAAGTTTGAGCGCTCTTGAGGTAGCGACCGCCATTGAGGAGGGGTTTCGTGAAATCTGGCCTGATGCGGATTACGTAAAACTCCCGGTTGCTGATGGTGGTGAGGGAACGGTTGAAGCGATGGTCGAGGCCACGGCAGGCCGGATTGTTGATGTTGACGTGACAGGCCCGCTCGGTGACAGCGTGCGGGCATTTTATGGGCTTTCTGGCGACGAGCGTTCGGCCTTTATCGAAATGGCCGCCGCCAGCGGGCTGGAGTTGGTTCCACCGCAATTACGCGATCCGCTAAAAACCACCTCGTGGGGAACCGGCGAGTTAATTCGCCACGCTCTCGATGCCGGGGTGGAACATATTATTATTGGCCTTGGCGGTAGCGCGACGAATGACGGCGGCGCCGGTATGGTGCAGGCGCTGGGGGCGAAATTGCTGGATGCGCAGCACCAGGAGATTACGCAAGGCGGCGCGGCGCTGGAAGCGCTCTCAAAGATTGATATCAGCGGTATTGATAAACGTCTTGCCGCGTGTCGTATCGAAGTCGCCTGCGATGTTACGAATCCGCTGACCGGGAAAGAGGGGGCATCTGCGGTATTTGGTCCGCAAAAAGGCGCCACGCCGGAGATGATTCAACGCTTAGACGATGCGCTGACGCACTATGCCCGGCTGATTTCCCGCGATCTGGATATTAATGTATTCGAACTGGCGGGCGGCGGCGCGGCGGGCGGTCTGGGAGCCGCATTATATGCGTTTTGCGGCGCGGAGTTACGGCGCGGCATTGAGATCGTGACCGATGCCTTGCATCTGGAAGAGTGCGTTGCTGATGCGGATCTGGTTGTTACCGGAGAAGGGCGCATCGACAGCCAAACGATTCACGGCAAAGTGCCTGTCGGCGTGGCAAAGGTCGCGAAACGACATAATAAGCCCGTGATTGGCATTGCAGGTAGCCTGACGGCGGATGTGGGGGTTGTACACCAACATGGGCTGGATGCTGTTTTCAGCGTGATTTATACCATCTGTACGCTGGATGAGGCGCTGGAGAATGCCGCAGAAAATGTGCGCATGGCTGCGCGCAATATCGCCGCCACCCTTAACGTGGGGCAGCATTTACGTTAACAGCCTGATGGCGCTGCGCTTATCAGGCCTACGGTCACGCACCTGTAGGCCGGATAAGACGCGCTAGCGTCGCCATCCGGCATCCCCTCATCCTAATATTTTCTTTGCTTCGCGCGCGACGTTGTCCATCTCATCAAGCAGCTCCAGGAACTCGGGTTCAAGCTCCTCTTCTTTGGTGCCGCTGCGTAACTGCTGCTCAATTAACTGGCACAAGTTTTTCATGCGCGGCACCCCGCTGTAGCCGCAACTGCCGTGCAGCGTGTGGATGAGATCCACCAGCCCTTCGGGCGCCTCTCCCACCAGCTGTTCTTCAATTTTGTTACGCACTTCCGGCAGGAAGTCGATGAGCATTTGTAGCAGATCCCGCGCCAGATCGGATTTTCCGGCCGCCTGGCGCAGCGCCAGTTGCCAGTCGAGCGTTGCGTTCGGGTTGACGATAAACTCAGCCGATTCAGCGGCGGGTAATCGGGTTGCTACCACGGCCCCCGGCTTATAGCGCAACAGCAGGCTGTGCAGCTTTTCTTCTTCTATCGGCTTGGCCAGATAGTCATTCATCCCCGCGCTCAGCAGCTTCTCTTTCTGACCCGCCATCGCATGTGCCGTCACGGCGATCACCGGCGTTTGCTGCTGATGCGGAAGCTGATGAATCAGCTCACAGGCGCGGATACCGTCCATATCCGGCATCTGAATGTCCATCAGGATCAAATCAAACTGCATCTGTTTGGCCCGCTCCACCGCCTGATGCCCGCTGTCGCAAAGCTCTACATGCTGGACTTTGTCCTCCAGCAGCGCGCCGATCAGCTTCAGGTTGGCCGGGTTATCGTCGACCGCCATTACCGTCATGGCGATTTTATTCTCATCCGTCAGCAGCGGTTCAACATGCTGATTTAAATGGCAGTATTCCGTCAGCGCTGGCAGTAAACGCGTTGAGGTGAGCGGTTTTAACAGACAGGCCGCCGCGCCGCCTTGCTTGAGTTTTTCGGCGTTAATCTGGGCATGGCAAGGCAGCGCCAGCAGCAGGAAGTCCGTCATGGCGGCGGCTTTTGCCAGCCGTTCTTGCTGCATGGTGAGCGGTTCGTTAAAGGTCACCGGAACGCTGATGAGCAGGATATCGTAGTGATCCAGCGGCAACGCTGAGAACGTCGGGCTGTAGATCACCTCCAGCGGCGTGTCGCTCAGCATATCCAGCGTGCATTGCGCGGCGGTGGCGTTCGGTTCGACGTAGGCCAGCCGTTTTCCGACCAGACAGCGCGTTGGCGGCGCGTCGCTTATCACATTCGGGTTGAGATCGAGATTAATGTGGAACCAGAAAGTGGAACCGCGATTGGGCTGACTGTGGAACGAGATATCGCCGCCCATCTCATTGACCAGTTTTTGCGTAATCACCAGCCCCAGACCGGTTCCGCCATGACGGCGTGAAATGCTGGCGTCCGCCTGGCGGAAAGCCTGGAACAGACGCGACTGGTCGCGCTCGGGAATGCCGATGCCGGTATCGCGGATCTGGATTTCAATCTGTACTTTGGTATTACTGAGCGCGCGCTTTTCAACCAGAATGTCGATATTGCCGCTTTCGGTAAATTTAATGGCATTACCGACCAGATTGGTAATGACCTGCTGCAAGCGCAGCGGGTCGCCGATGACGTTATCCGGTACGTCATTTTTGATGTTTAGCGTGAGTTCCAGCCCTTTGTCATGGGATGAATGCGCCAGCAGCGTCACCACTTCATCCAGCGTGCTGCGTAGCGGGAAAGGAATGCTTTCCAGAATCAGCTTGCCCGCTTCCAGCTTGGAAAAATCGAGCACGTCATTGATGATCGCCAGCAGGTTGTTGGCCGAACGCTCGATAGTATTGAGGTGATCGCGCTGGGTTGTATTAAGTTCGGTTTTTAGCGTCAGACGGGTAAAGCCAATCACGCCGTTAAGCGGCGTGCGCAGTTCGTGCGACATGTTGGCCAAAAACTCAGACTTAATACGCGCCGCTTCCTGAGCGCGCTTCTTCGCCAGATCCAGCTCAACGTTCTGGATCTCCATCTGTTCCAGCGTTTCGCGCAGATCCGAAGTGGCCTGATCGATATTATGCTGCATCTCTTCATGGTAAGCGGCAAGCGACATCGCCATCGAGTTGATGCCGTTTTTCAGCATATCCAGCTCGCCCAGCATAAAGCCCTCGACGCGGCTGTCGAGCTGCCCACGACGAATGCGGTCAACGGTATTGACCATATTACGAATGGGGCCGGTGACGTCGCGCATCAGACGCCAGCCAAAAATTAAGGCAATGCCGATACAGAACAGCATCATCACGCTGGAGATGAAAATCTCTTTGTACTGTTGCAGGCGGACGGACTTGAGATCCAGTTCAAGCGCCACATATCCCAACATATTTCTCGGCGTTTTGGCGTCTGTTACGGGGGATTCGTCCGGTGAATACCTTTCGGAGATAATCGGCGTTCGCAGGATCATAATGTCCCCGTGGCGGGTCACGCTCAGCCTGCGGGGAAACGGCTCCCCGGTGGCGAGCTGCATTTCTGACGGATCGAGATGGAAATTGGATGTGACAAACAGCCGGTTATTCTCGTCATAAACGGAAATGGCGCGCACGATGTCGGAGTGGCGGCGATGGAGAACGCTGATGAGCTGCCCGATTGATTCGCGGTTTTGCAGGTTCATGCCATATTCGCTGGAGACCGCAAGAGGTTCGATAATGCTGGCGCCAGCATCTTCCAGTTGACGCTGCAAGTCGTTATAGCGATGCACAACGAAAAAGATACTGAGCAGTAAACCAATGAGGACGGTCGGGGCCAGGATCAGAATCATCATGCGTGCGCGCAGGCTGTAGTTGGTCATGGAGTTCCGTTATGGGACAATTAGGGTCACACTGTTAAATTGAGAAATATCTCGTCGATGGCGCAATTCTACTCTGCAAAACGACGCGTGACGACGCGTCAGATCATAACCGTTACGGTCAATGACCTCGATCCTTTTGGTCAGGGCGTGGCTCGCCATAATGGAAAGGCGCTGTTTATACCGGGATTACTGCCCCAGGAAAAGGGCGACGTCGTCATTACCGAAGATAAAAAACAGTTCGCCCGCGCGCAAGTTAAGCGTCGCCTGAATAATAGCCCGGAACGGGAAACGCCGCGCTGCCCGCACTTTGGCGTCTGTGGCGGCTGCCAGCAGCAGCATGCCAGCGTCGCGCTGCAACAACGCAGCAAAAGCGCCGCGCTGTCGCGCTTAATGAAATGCGATGTCGCCGAGGTGATCGCCGATACGCCGTGGGGCTATCGGCGCCGTGCGCGTTTAAGCCTGAATTATCTGCCTAAAACTCAGCAATTGCAGATGGGATTTCGCAAGGCGGGCTCCAGCGATATCGTGGATGTCAGGCAGTGCCCCATTCTGGTGCCCCAGCTTGAGGCGCTGCTGCCTCGCGTCAGGGCGTGTCTGGAAAGTTTGCAAGGAAACCGCCACTTTGGCCATGTCGAGCTGGTACAGGCGGGGAATGGCACCCTGATGGTGCTGCGTCATACGGCGCCCTTGAGCGCGGCAGACAGAGAAAAACTGGAACGCTTTTCGCATTCTGAGGGACTGTCTCTGTTTCTGGCCTCTCAAAGCGACATACTTGAACCGCTTACCGGGGAGACGCCCTGGTATGATTCAAACGGGCTACGCTTAACCTTCAGCCCGCGCGACTTTATTCAGGTCAACGAAGGGGTGAACCAGAAAATGGTCGCCCGGGCGCTGGAATGGCTGGATATTCAACCTGACGACCGGGTTCTGGATCTGTTCTGCGGCATGGGGAATTTTACTCTGCCGCTGGCGACGCGCGCCGCCAGCGTTGTGGGCGTTGAAGGCGTTCCGGCGCTGGTGGAAAAAGGCCGGGAAAACGCGCGGCGTAACGGATTACAGAATGTGACATTCTTTCACGAAAATCTCGAAGAAGATGTCACGAAGCAGCAATGGGCGAAAAACGGTTTTGACAAAATTTTGCTCGATCCCGCTCGTGCCGGGGCGGCAGGCGTGATGAAACACATTATAAAGTTAAAACCAATTTGTATTGTTTATGTATCCTGTAATCCTGCTACGCTGGCACGGGATAGCGACGCCTTGTTGAATGCCGGATACCAAATTCAGCGGCTGGCGATGCTCGACATGTTCCCACACACTGGGCATCTGGAATCAATGGTGTTGTTTGAGCGTTTGTAATGAGTCATGGCTTGCTGACTTCGGTAGGCCTGGTCCCTTAAGGAGAGGACAATGGTTGCGGTAAGAAGTGCACATCTTAATAAAGCTGGTGAGTTTGATCCGAAAAAATGGATCGCGAGTCTGAGTATCTCCAGCCAGCAGTCGTGTGAACGCTTAGCCGAAACCTGGGCGTATTGCCTGCAACAGACACAAGGACATCCCGATGCGGAACTGTTGCTGTGGCGTGGCGTGGAGATGGTGGAAATCCTCTCGACGTTAAGTATGGATATCGACACGCTGCGGGCGGCGCTGCTCTTCCCTCTGGCTGACGCCAATGTTGTCAGCGAAGATATCCTGCGCGAGAGCGTGGGGACATCGATCGTCAATCTGATTCACGGCGTGCGCGATATGGCGGCGATTCGTCAGCTGAAAGCGACGCATAACGATTCCGTCTCCTCCGAGCAGGTGGATAACGTTCGTCGGATGCTGCTGGCGATGGTGGACGACTTCCGCTGCGTGGTCATCAAGCTGGCGGAACGTATCGCCCATCTGCGCGAGGTTAAAGACGCGCCGGAAGATGAACGCGTACTGGCGGCGAAAGAGTGCACCAATATCTATGCTCCGCTGGCTAACCGGCTGGGCATCGGGCAACTGAAGTGGGAGCTGGAAGATTACTGCTTCCGCTATCTGCACCCGGCGGAATACAAGCGGATCGCCAAACTGTTGCACGAACGCCGCATTGACCGCGAGCATTACATTGAAGAGTTTGTCGGGCATCTGCGTTCTGAAATGAAAACCGAAGGTGTGAAGGCGGAGGTCTATGGCCGCCCGAAACACATCTACAGCATCTGGCGCAAAATGCAGAAAAAGCATCTGGCGTTTGACGAGCTGTTTGACGTGCGAGCCGTGCGTATTGTGGCCGAACGTTTGCAGGACTGCTATGCCGCGCTGGGGATTGTGCATACGCACTATCGCCATCTGCCGGACGAGTTCGATGATTACGTCGCCAATCCAAAACCTAATGGCTACCAGTCAATCCATACGGTGGTGCTTGGCCCTGGCGGTAAAACCGTTGAGATCCAGATTCGTACCAAACAGATGCACGAAGATGCCGAACTGGGCGTCGCGGCGCACTGGAAGTACAAAGAGGGAGCGGTCTCCGGGGGGGCGCGCACGGGCCATGAAGACAGAATTGCGTGGCTGCGTAAGCTGATCGCCTGGCAGGAAGAGATGGCGGATTCTGGCGAAATGCTGGATGAAGTGCGCAGCCAGGTCTTTGACGACCGGGTGTATGTCTTTACGCCAAAAGGCGATGTGGTGGATCTGCCCGCAGGCTCCACGCCGCTTGACTTTGCCTACCATATCCACAGCGATGTGGGGCATCGCTGCATCGGGGCGAAAATCGGCGGGCGTATCGTGCCGTTTACCTATCAGTTGCAGATGGGCGATCAGATTGAAATCATCACCCAGAAACAGCCAAACCCTAGCCGGGACTGGCTCAACCCGAACCTGGGCTATGTGACGACCAGCCGTGGCCGTTCTAAAATCCACGCCTGGTTCCGCAAGCAGGATCGGGACAAGAACATTCTCGCCGGGCGGCAAATCCTCGACGATGAACTGGCGCATTTGGGCATCAGCCTGAAAGAGGCGGAAAAACACCTGCTGCCGCGCTACAACTTCAATGAGCTGGAGGAACTGCTGGCGGCGATTGGCGGCGGGGATATTCGCCTTAACCAGATGGTGAACTTCCTGCAATCGCAGTTTAATAAGCCGAGCGCCGCTGAACAGGATGCCGCCGCGCTGAAACAGCTTCAGCAGAAAACATACGCCCCGCAGAATCGCCGTAAAGACGATGGTCGCGTGGTGGTGGAAGGGGTCGGCAACCTGATGCACCACATTGCGCGCTGCTGCCAGCCGATTCCTGGAGATGAGATTGTCGGGTTTATCACCCAGGGGCGTGGGATCTCCGTTCACCGGGCGGACTGCGAACAGCTTGTGGAGCTGCGTTCTCATGCACCGGAACGTATCGTGGATGCGGTGTGGGGCGAGAGCTACTCTGCGGGATATTCGCTGGTGGTACGCGTTCAGGCCAACGATCGCAGCGGCTTGTTGCGGGATATCACCACCATTCTGGCTAACGAGAAGGTGAACGTGCTGGGGGTGGCCAGCCGCAGCGACACCCGGCAGCAGCTCGCTACCATCGATATGACCATCGAAATTTACAACCTGCAAGTGCTGGGGCGCGTTCTCAGTAAACTCAACCAGGTGCCGGATGTGATCGACGCGCGTCGTTTACACGGCAATTAATTTTTCCAGGCCGGATAAGCTTTGTAGGCCTGATAAGACGCGTCAGCGTTGCCATCAGGCATTGCCAGTTGCCGGATGGCAGCTATCGCCTTATCCGGCCTACGTTGGTGACAATTTTCAGGATATTCCAATGAATCAAATCGATCGCCTGCTTGGCATCATGCAACGCTTGCGCGACCCGGAAAACGGCTGCCCGTGGGACAAAGAGCAGACGTTTGCCACCATTGCGCCGTATACCCTTGAAGAAACCTATGAAGTGCTCGACGCCATTGCCCGTGAGGACTTTGACGACCTGCGCGGAGAGCTGGGCGATCTGCTGTTTCAGGTCGTGTTTTATGCGCAGATGGCGCAGGAAGAAGGGCGCTTTGACTTTAATGATATTTGCGCCGCCATCAGCGATAAACTGGAACGTCGCCACCCGCATGTTTTTGCGGACGTTGCCGCTAACAACAGTACCGAGGTATTAGCCCGCTGGGAGCAAATCAAAACCGAAGAGCGCGCGCAGAAAGCGCAGCATTCGGCGCTGGATGATATTCCCCGCAGCTTACCGGCGTTAATGCGCGCGCAAAAAATCCAGAAGCGCTGTTCGAACGTCGGCTTTGACTGGACGACGTTAGGGCCGGTTGTCGATAAGGTGTATGAAGAGATCGACGAGGTCATGTTCGAGGCGCGGCAGGCTGTCGTAGACCAGGCTAAACTGGAGGAGGAAATGGGCGACCTGCTCTTTGCCACCGTCAATATGGCGCGTCATTTAGGGACAAAAGCAGAGACCGCGTTACAAAAAGCCAATGAAAAGTTTGAACGGCGTTTTCGTGAAGTTGAGCGGATTGTTGCGGCGCGAGGCCTGGAAATGACGGGGGTTGATCTGGAAACAATGGAAGAAGTCTGGCAGCAGGTAAAACGCCAGGAAATTGATCTCTAACGAATTTAGGCAGTCAAGGGCGTTTTGTGTGATTTTTTAAATAACAAGCTCTTGATTTACGTCAAAAACATTTACCCCAAAGGGGCTATTTTCTCTTCCCGTTATGTTGATGAAACACCTTGTATACTGCCTCTTCGAGTTATTCGAGTCGCAACAAGGCGGCGACTGAAAGAATCCCCAGGAACATAGAAATGCGATGTGACTGGGGTGAGTGAAGGAAGCTAACACTGGTGCGGCTTGAAGAACAAAGGAGAGGGGATAATGAAAGTTTGTGGCGTACGCCATGTTCGGGTATACTGCTTTCCCGTCCTGGTTATTCCATCGTCTTTTAAACCTAACTTCTCAGGTTCAGCATG
This sequence comes from Citrobacter sp. CK188, assembly GCF_030333525.1. Lineage (NCBI taxonomy): Bacteria > Pseudomonadati > Pseudomonadota > Gammaproteobacteria > Enterobacterales > Enterobacteriaceae > Citrobacter > Citrobacter sp. CK188. The sequence goes on along the minus strand of NZ_JAOWFU010000012.1, from coordinate 84,724 downwards.
ACAACGAACTATATTTTTGTGACCGGCGGGGTCGTATCCTCTCTGGGTAAAGGCATTGCCGCAGCCTCCCTCGCAGCCATTCTTGAAGCCCGTGGCCTCAACGTGACCATCATGAAACTGGATCCGTACATCAACGTCGATCCTGGTACTATGAGTCCAATCCAACACGGGGAAGTGTTCGTTACTGAAGACGGCGCCGAAACCGATCTGGACCTGGGTCACTATGAGCGCTTCATTCGCACCAAGATGAGCCGCCGCAACAACTTCACCACGGGTCGTATTTACTCTGACGTTCTGCGTAAAGAACGCCGTGGCGATTATCTGGGCGCAACCGTACAGGTTATCCCGCACATCACCAACGCGATTAAAGAGCGCATCATCGAAGGCGGCGAAGGCCACGACGTGGTGCTGGTCGAAATCGGCGGTACTGTCGGTGATATCGAGTCCCTGCCGTTCCTGGAAGCGATTCGTCAACTGGCGGTTGATATCGGTCGTGAGCACGCGCTGTTTATGCACCTGACGCTGGTGCCGTACATGGCCGCGGCAGGCGAAGTCAAAACGAAACCGACGCAGCACTCCGTTAAAGAACTGCTCTCCATCGGTATCCAGCCGGATATTCTGATCTGCCGTTCCGATCGCGCCGTTCCGGCCAATGAGCGTGCGAAGATTGCATTGTTCTGTAACGTTGCTGAAAAGGCCGTTATTTCTCTGAAAGACGTCGATTCTATTTATAAAATTCCGGGCATGTTGAAATCTCAGGGTCTGGACGATTATATTTGTAAACGATTCAGCTTAGACTGCCCGGAAGCGAACCTGGCCGAATGGGAACAGGTTATCTACGAAGAAGCGAACCCGGCGGGCGAAGTGACTATCGGTATGGTCGGCAAGTACATTGAACTGCCGGATGCCTATAAGTCGGTGATTGAAGCGCTGAAACACGGTGGCCTGAAGAACCGTGTCACCGTCAACATCAAGCTGATCGATTCGCAGGATGTTGAAACGCGCGGCGTCGAAATTCTGAAAGATTTAGACGCTATCCTGATCCCTGGCGGCTTCGGCTACCGTGGCGTTGAAGGTAAGGTCGCGACGGCGCGTTATGCGCGTGAAAACAATATTCCTTATCTGGGTATTTGCCTGGGTATGCAGGTTGCGCTGATTGAATTTGCGCGCAATGTAGCGGGTATGGAAAACGCCAACTCAACGGAATTTGTGCCAGACTGTAAGTACCCTGTTGTGGCGCTGATTACCGAGTGGCGTGACGAGAACGGCAACGTTGAAGTCCGTACGGAGAAGAGCGATCTGGGTGGCACCATGCGTCTTGGCGCGCAGATGTGTCAGCTTTCCGATGAGAGCCTGGTTCGCCAGATGTACGGTACGCCGACAATCACTGAGCGCCATCGTCACCGCTATGAAGTCAACAACATGTTGTTGAACCAAATTGAAGCTGCGGGTCTGCGCATTGCGGGCCGTTCCGGGGATGATCAGTTGGTCGAGATCATCGAAGTGCCGAACCATCCGTGGTTCGTTGCCTGTCAATTCCACCCGGAATTTACTTCAACGCCGCGTGACGGGCATCCGCTGTTTGCAGGCTTTGTGAAAGCCGCCAGCGAATATCAGAAGCGTCAGGCGAAGTAAGAAGTAAAAAAAGTTAGAACGGCAACGCGTACCAAAGGTACGCGTTGTTTGTCTGGAGTTTTAGTTTAACTTGTACTGAGGAAAACCTAATGTCCAAAATCGTTAAAGTCATCGGTCGTGAAATCATCGACTCCCGTGGTAACCCGACTGTTGAAGCCGAAGTACACCTGGAAGGTGGTTTCGTTGGTATGGCAGCCGCTCCGTCAGGTGCTTCTACGGGTTCCCGCGAAGCGCTGGAACTGCGCGATGGCGACAAATCCCGTTTCCTGGGTAAAGGCGTAACCAAAGCTGTTGCAGCGGTTAACGGCCCGATCGCTCAGGCAATCCTTGGCAAAGACGCCAAAGATCAGGCTGGCATTGATAAAATCATGATCGACCTGGACGGTACTGAAAACAAATCTAACTTCGGTGCGAACGCGATCCTGGCTGTGTCTCTGGCTAACGCCAAAGCCGCTGCGGCCTCTAAAGGTCAGCCGCTGTACGAGCACATCGCTGAACTGAACGGCACCCCGGGTAAATACTCCATGCCGGTTCCGATGATGAACATCATCAACGGCGGCGAGCACGCTGACAACAACGTTGATATCCAGGAATTCATGATTCAGCCGGTTGGCGCTAAAACCCTGAAAGAAGCAGTACGTATGGGTTCTGAAGTGTTCCACAACCTGGCTAAAGTTCTGAAAGCTAAAGGTATGAACACTGCTGTTGGTGACGAAGGCGGCTATGCGCCGAACCTGGGCTCCAACGCTGAAGCACTGGCTGTTATCGCTGAAGCGGTTAAAGCTGCTGGCTACGAGCTGGGCAAAGACATCACTCTGGCGATGGACTGCGCAGCATCTGAATTCTACAAAGACGGCAAATACGTTCTGGCTGGCGAAGGCAACAAAGCATTCACCTCTGAAGAATTCACTCACTTCCTGGAAGACCTGACCAAACAGTACCCGATCGTTTCCATCGAAGACGGTCTGGACGAGTCTGACTGGGACGGTTTCGCATACCAGACCAAAGTGCTGGGCGACAAAATCCAGCTGGTTGGTGACGACCTGTTCGTAACCAACACCAAGATCCTGAAAGAAGGTATCGACAAAGGCATCGTTAACTCCATCCTGATCAAATTCAACCAGATCGGTTCTCTGACCGAAACGCTGGCTGCTATCAAGATGGCGAAAGACGCTGGCTACACTGCCGTTATCTCTCACCGTTCTGGCGAAACTGAAGACGCGACCATCGCTGACCTGGCTGTTGGTACCGCAGCAGGCCAGATCAAAACCGGTTCTATGAGCCGTTCTGACCGTGTTGCTAAATACAACCAGCTGATTCGTATCGAAGAAGCGCTGGGCGAAAAAGCTCCGTACAACGGTCGTAAAGAGATTAAAGGTCAGGCGTAATCCTGCTTTCACTCTTAACGTAAAAAACCCGCTCCGGCGGGTTTTTTTATGTCTGTAATATATTCTTATTTGAAAATTTTAATGATCGATTTGATCTTTGTCACTTTGTTATTATTTTACAGAGAGTAATTTAATGGTGTGACTATTTACTAATATGTGTTTTTATATTTATCATTAATAAATAATAGAAATATTGAATGGATAATGAATTGGAAGACATACTGGCGAAAACGGGCATGAAAAAAAAGGATGCTACTATCCTGATTAAGCTGGCAAAAAGGAAACATATCAGCTTGGGTCGGGCATTTTTTTTGTATGCATGGAAATATTATGCCTGGAGTGGAGCTTTACTATTGGCAGTCATTTTTGCCTCCCTTTCTGAGGGAATTGAGTACTTTATAGTAAACGTTCTCTTCTGTATTGCTGTAGCTCTAGTTTCACTCTTCTTTACACCCTTTGTCATAAATTTAATTCGGAGTATTAAAATTCAAGTTAAGTTGATCGGAAAATAACAGGAGGTTATTTTGAGTATTTATGGATTAATGAATTTACAGCGCGAAAAAGAAAAGACTGACCGACTTGTCTATGATATCGGTTTTCAATATCTTCATGATCCGGCTATGCGTTCAAAATATATGATCGAGGAACGTAGAGTTACATCATATTGCCTTGATGAATATCGGTATGGAAAATTAGATTTTGGCAGGGCGATGGATAGATTACGTGAATATCATATGTCTTTAACTAAATATTATATGCAATTAAAAATGGGGAGTATTAAATTATATGCAATAGCTGAGCGTGAAAGAGAAAGGCATTCTACACTTACCATAACATTAAAACGAGTTGGATTTGTTAGTGGGACAATGCAAGTTATCGGTGGTTTTGGTTTATGTAAAGCAACCCTTGGAGCTGCATGTAAAAGTTATGGAGTTCCTTTAATGATGCAGGGAAGCGAGAATATTTGGGAAAATGGTTATTATTTATTATATCATGAAGACCCCAGGAAAATGCCTTTGCGGTATGCCTACCGTCAGGCAACAAAGCTTTTGGGTGGGGATGAAAAGGATGGTGATATTGCTTTTTCAACGGGAGATCTTGTTCTTTCTTTCGGTTCAGCCTCAACGCTGACATTGAGAACAGATTCGTGGAAATTATTCCGCTATATACAGGAAGATTATATTCGCAGCTGGAGAACCTTGGGAGCTGTTGGAAGCGCGAGTGAGTTAGCCGGTGATGCAGTTAGTGGATTCACCATTTATCAACTTCTTGGTGGAGAAAGTACTAACTGGGCTGAATTGAGGGAATAAGGAAATGATCTTCAAAACATATGATCAGAATGATAAGTCTTTAACTGAAAGTATTAAACTTGCGGGTTTAAGTGAATATAAAGCACAGAAACTTATTCGTTTTGCTAATGAAAATAAAATAAGTTTGCAGAAAGCTTATTGGCTAAAAGATGCAAGTGTTATCAGAGTTGATATTATCATGGTTTCGATTTTATTACTCTTTGCCTTTTCAATTGCACAAAAGGACTTCAGTGAATTATGGTCTTTCTTTTTAATATTCGGTTTGTCGTTTTTTGTCATTGAATTAACCTGCCGATTTCATAAAGGCTACTTTAAGATATGGAGAATTTATATCAAGTTGCGAGGGCTGTAAGTGACTGGTTTAGTGGTACGTTGTTTTTCTCTATACTTTTCCCTGCAACAATGAGATATTTATAATTTATATACTTTGTTGCCTCACCTTAGCCTTGATTTCAGTTTTCTTTAACTCTTTCTTTATCAATCTGGTTTGGGGCATCAAGGTTCAGATTAAACTAATGGGTAAGCGGTAGAGAAACTAAGCTCGATATATGCTTTGTGGGGAACAGCGGAATCTTACCTTAAACAGCTGCTGTGCATGACCTTAGCGAGGTTTTCTGCGATAATCACTGATTATCCCCTTAACAGAGAATGCTATGCAGTACCCGATTAACGAGATATTCCAGACCCTGCAAGGTGAGGGTTACTTTACCGGCGTCCCCGCCATTTTTATTCGTTTACAGGGATGCCCGGTTGGCTGTGCCTGGTGCGATACCAAACACACCTGGGATAAGCTTGAAGATCGGGAAGTGTCGTTGTACAGCATCCTGGCGAAGACCAAAGAGAGCGACAAGTGGGGCGCGGCAAGTAGCGAAGACCTGCTGGCGGTGATAAACCGACAGGGGTATACCGCGCGTCATGCCGTGATCACCGGCGGTGAGCCCTGCATCCATGACCTGATGCCATTGACTGATTTACTCGAGAAGAATGGATTCAGCTGTCAGATTGAAACCAGCGGTACCCACGAGGTGCGCTGTACGCCCAATACCTGGGTGACGGTCTCGCCGAAGGTGAATATGCGCGGTGGCTATGATGTCCTGTCGCAGGCGCTGGAGCGTGCGAATGAAATCAAGCACCCTGTTGGTCGCGTCCGTGATATTGAAGCACTGGATGAGCTATTGGCGACGCTGAGCGACGATAAGCCGCGAATCATTGCCTTGCAGCCAATCAGCCAGAAAGAAGACGCGACGCGTCTGTGCATTGAAACCTGTATCGCGCGTAACTGGCGCTTATCAATGCAGACGCACAAATATCTGAATATTGCGTGATAAAAAAATCGTTAGCGCGCTTGCCGGGGGCGCTTCGCTTGCCGGGGGCGCTTCGCTTGCCCGGCCTACGGTCATACTCATTTGTAGGCCGGATAAGACGCAACGCGTCGCCATCCGGCACGTTCGCCCGTTCATTTACAGGCCGGATAAGACGCGAGATAAGGAATACTACGCGTTCGACCAGCTTTGAATCGAATCGACGTTATCCAGATTGCCATGCAGCACTTCATACGACTTTTTCAAAATCACATCGGTGTATTGCGTTAAGTCGCGGAAAATCCCTTTATTCAGCGCGTCATAGCGTCTGGCATTGCTCTCTATCGGCATAAACACATCTTTTACCCGCACCATTTTTTCAACCGCGGTCTCATAGTTCGGGTACAGACCAAGCCCTATGGCCGTGTTAATTGCCGCTCCCAGACTCGCGCAGCCATTTATCACATTGCGTCTGGCGGGGAGATTGAACACATCGGCAAAGATTTGCATAAACAGGTCGCTATTCGAACCACCCCCGGTGATGATCACATGTTTAGCAAAGTGGTTCATTTCATTGCACATATTGTCGTAGTTGTTTTTCAGCGTCAGCGCAACGCTCTCCAGAATAGAACGGTAAATCCATGCGTAATCCATGCTGGAATCAAAGCCGATCATGATTCCTCGCTTGAACGGTTCCCAGGGATTGGTCAGCCAGTCGAGAACCGTCATTAAACCGTTACAGCCAGGCGGTACGCCGGCCGCTTTCTTATTGAGTAAATCTTCCGGCGACAGTCCCTGTGCTTTGGCGTCCTGAATCAGTGATTCGCCCAACATATCCCGCAGCCAGCTGACCGTCCACATGCCTTTACGAATACCGTAGCCTTCATAGAGCAGGGTTTCGGGAATAGAAGACATAATCGGCCAGTAAGCGACCGGATCTTTGGGGAGCGCTTTGCCGTTCATCATCAGGGCGATATAGGTGCCTAATGAGATAACTGCGGTTTCATCGTCCAGCAATCCTGCGCCCAGTGCTTCCACCGGTTTGTCGCTGGTGGTGCAGACCACGGGCAAGCCGACAGGGAAACCCGTTGCCAGGGCGGCGGCTTCAGTCAGATGACCGAGCACGCTTCCCGGCATCTGGACGTCAAACAGCATCCTGCGCGGAATGTTGAACTTCTTCATCACCTCATCGTCATCGCTCCACGCCCAGGTTTTGTAATCCACCGGCCACTGCCCAAAGTAGTTGGCGATATTGTCTTTAAACTCACCGGTTAAGCGATGCGACAGATAACCTGAAAATGAGGTGACATAAGCCACATCGGAGTTGGTATGCTCGTAGGGACGGGTTACGCGCGCGTCCTGCCAGCTAATCAGCGGAGCTGCGGGCGTGCCGTCGGCTTTTAATAATGCGCGACAGCAACGGATGGAACCCAGACCGATTCCAGCAATGTCTTTTCTGTCACCCGAAAACTGACTCATCAGGTCTTGCCCTGCGGAGCATAAAGACGTCCATAAATCATCATCAGGATGTTCTGCCGTATTGGCATCGGGTGTATACATGGGCTGTAACAATCCTTTCCCTTCGCACACCACATTCCCTTCGAGATCGTACATCACGACCTTCGTACTCTGACTTCCGCCATCAATTCCAATGATGTATTTCGTCGACATTGTCATTCTCCTTAATTTTCTCTCTTCACTCGCCGGAGGCTTCTGCGGCCAGCGATGTCATCTTTTCCGGTGTGGCGTTAGCGGTACGAATTTTGCGAAAGAGCAAAAAGGTAAACAGAATCACCATACACAGCGCCGCCAGTCCCATCAGCCACATGTTGCGATAGGCTTCCGCTGCCGGGAGCGTGTCCTGCCAGTGGCCTACGATCGGATAAACAAAAACGTCGGGCAGAAAACCGATAACCGAGCAGATACCTACCGTCGTTCCCATGATGTAAGACGGCGTTCTGGCTTCACCAGGGCAGGCCCAGTAAAGCCCGCGTGAGGCGTAGCAGGTGAAGCCCAACAGCAGAATCAGGCCGATCCCCATCACGACAGACTGCGGATTTGAGTTGGTGACCAGCAGCGCAATAAGCGCGACGGCTCCGACAATGGAGAGAAGCTGAATGACGCGCGTCGGCGATTTAATTTTGCTGTAAGTGGTAATGATGCCGCCCAGCGGGCCACAGATAGCGCGGAAAATTTTGTTGATCACAATGCCCATGTAACTCGCGGCGACCAGCGACATGCCATACATTTCGGTCAGGTAGTTGGTGGAGTAGCTGAGGATGGCATAGATCGTAAAGACGCCGAAGATGACCATGCTGCAATACCAGGTGGTGCTGATGCGTAACACGGCCAGAATATCGCTGAGCTGGAATGATTTTTTCTCTTCTTTCGCCGCGCTGCTGTGATGATGACCATCGCTGACGAAGAACCAGCACAGGATGCCCAGCAGGATATAGACCACGCTGTAAATCAGAATCACCGTTTTCAGGCTGTTGCTGTCATCCGGCGCGAAGCGAGAAAAGACCCACATGGTAAACACTGCCAGCGACATTACGCCGACGCCGCGCAGCCCTTCCATCCAGCCCATAATTTTGCCTTGTTCACTGTGATCGCCAAGCAGCGACGCGGCTTTAATGGATACGGACCACAGCATCAGGATTGTCGTAATTGCGAACGCGACCTGAATGCACAGCATGACCCATAGCGGTGGATACGTCGCCATGACCAGACCGAGTAGTCCGGTAATAATCATTGCGGAGGTAATCATTTTGCGATGGGAAAATTTATCGGCGATGATTCCGCTGGGCGCATAAAGAATAATAGCAGCAACACCAAAGGTACTCATTATTAGCCCTATTTCGGTATTGCTAAATCCCATAAATTTTGCCATGGGAATTTGATATATATAGCGTAAATAAGCCAGATCAAAACTGACGCCACCGCTAAAACTAATAATGGCGAGGGTTATCCAGCGGCGATATGAGTTGTGTTGCATATCGAATTCCCATTTGTAATGGACAAAAAAAAGAGAAAAGTAAGCCGCCTTTTCAGGAGGATTACTTTTCTCAGGTCTCTAGTAATTACGTTAGAAATAGCATGGAAGGGCAGCTTATAGTGTGAGAATAATCACGCTTCTTGTTTTTTACCATAATTACAAAGCGAACGGTTCATCTGTGATTACGATCACATTAGATGTCTGGAGGTTGTGCTAAAAATTTACGCCAGTTACCAGAGATAATGAGAAAGGTAACTTCCCTCTCGCGGGGGAAGTTACCTTTCTTTTTTTTTGCCTGAAGGAATTTGGAGCCAACTATGTCGATCGAATCTCTCAATGCATTCTCAATGGATTTTTTCTCCCTGAAAGGGAAAACGGCAATTGTAACGGGCGGGAACAGTGGTCTGGGCCAGGCTTTCGCAATGGCGCTGGCGAAAGCCGGAGCCAACCTTTTTATTCCCAGCTTCGTAAAGGATAACGGTGAAACGAAAGAACTCATTGAAGCACAAGGTGTTGAAGTGGCGTTCATGCAAGTGGACATCACCGAGAAAGGCGCGCCGCAGAAGATTATTGCCGCCTGCTGCGAGCGTTTTGGCACGGTAGATATTCTGGTGAACAACGCCGGGATCTGTAAGCTGAATAAGGTTCTGGACTTTGGCCGCGCGGACTGGGACCCGATGATTGATGTTAACCTGACCGCGGCGTTTGAGCTGAGCTATGAAGCGGCAAAAATTATGATCCCACAAAATAGCGGGAAAATTATTAATATCTGCTCTTTGTTCTCTTATCTTGGCGGGCAGTGGTCTCCGGCTTATTCAGCAACCAAGCATGCGCTTGCTGGTTTTACCAAAGCATATTGCGATGAACTTGGGCAATATAATATTCAGGTTAACGGTATTGCGCCGGGTTATTATGCCACTGATATTACGCTGGCAACCCGCAGTAACCCGGAAACTAATCAGCGTGTACTGGATCATATTCCGGCCAATCGTTGGGGTGATACTCAGGATCTTATGGGGGCGGCGATATTCCTCGCCAGTCAGGCATCAAATTATGTTAATGGTCATCTTTTGGTTGTCGATGGCGGTTATCTGGTGCGTTAATTTTAATATCGGTGGTTTCTGTTTTTTATTTTATTCTGCATTGACTATCAGGAAGGATTTATTATGTCATTATCCCGTGAAGCGATTGTTGACCAGTTAAAAGAAATTGTGGGTTCCGGGCGTGTTATTACGGATGAAACCGTATTAAAGAAAAACAGTATTGACCGTTTTCGCAAATATGCGGATATTCACGGCGTTTACACGTTGCCCATTCCGGCGGCCGTGGTTAAGCTCGGTTCGACGGAGCAGGTCTCTCGCGTTCTGGCATTCATGAACCAGCATAAAATCAATGGCGTGCCGCGTACCGGCGCGTCTGCGACGGAAGGCGGTCTGGAAACTGTCGTCAAAGATTCTGTGGTGCTGGACGGCGCAGGGATGAATCAAATCCTGAGTATTGATATCGAAAACATGCAGGCAACCGCGCAATGTGGCGTACCGCTTGAGATTCTGGAAAACGTGCTGCGTGAAAAAGGCTATACCACCGGGCACTCGCCGCAGTCTAAGCCGCTGGCGCAGATGGGCGGTCTGGTCGCCACTCGCAGTATCGGCCAGTTCTCCACGCTGTACGGCGCGATTGAAGATATGGTGGTGGGGCTGGAAGCCGTACTGGCGGACGGCACCATTACCCGCATCAAAAACGTGCCTCGCCGGGCGGCCGGGCCGGATATCCGCCATATCATCATTGGGAACGAAGGCGCGCTGTGCTACATCACTGAAGTCACAGTGAAAATCTTTAAGTTCACGCCCGAAAACAACCTCTACTACGGCTATGTGCTGGACGACATGAAAACCGGTTTCGACATCCTGCGTGAAGTCATGGTGGAAGGCTATCGCCCCTCCATTGCGCGCCTGTACGACGCCGAAGATGGAACCCAGCACTTCACGCATTTTGCCGACGGCAAATGTGTGCTGATTTTTATGGCTGAAGGCAATCCGCGACTGGCGCAAGCCACCGGCGAAGGGATTGCGGAGATCGTGGCGCGCTACCCGCAGTGCCAGCGGGTGGACAGCAAACTTATCGAAAACTGGTTCAACCATCTGAACTGGGGGCCGGAAAAAGTGGCTGCCGAACGCGTACAGATCCTGAAAACCGGCAATATGGGCTTTACGACGGAAGTATCCGGTTGCTGGAGCTGCATCCATCAAATCTACGAAAGCGTGATCAACCGTATCCGTACCGAGTTCCCGCATGCGGACGATATCACCATGCTGGGCGGCCACTCTTCTCACAGCTATATCAACGGCACCAACATGTATTTTGTGTACGACTACAACGTGGTGGACTGCAAGCCGGAAGAGGAGATTGATAAGTACCATAACCCGCTCAACAAGATCATCTGCGAAGAGACGATCCGTCTTGGCGGCTCAATGGTGCATCACCACGGCATTGGTAAGCACCGCGTTCACTGGAGCAAGCTGGAACACGGTAGCGCCTGGCCGCTGCTGGAAGGTCTCAAGCGCCAGTTTGATCCAAACGGTATTATGAATACAGGCACGATCTACCCGATTGAAAAATAGAGAGTTATACGCAAAATCCTTTAAGCTGCATCAGGCAGCTTAAAGGGCGAAGCGTATAAACGGCTTCTCAACCGGGAAGCCGCGACTTTACCGGACAATGAAGGGGCTACGATGAACACTTCACCGGTGCGAATGGATGATTTACCGCTGAATGGTTTTCATTGCCGCATTGCTGCGCTGACATTCGGCGCGCATTTGACCGATGGCTATGTATTAGGCGTCGTCGGCTATGCCATGATCCAACTGACCCCCGCCATGCAACTGACGCCTTTTATGGAAGGGATGATTGGCGGCTCGGCGCTGGTTGGACTTTTTCTCGGTAGCCTGATCCTGGGATGGGTATCTGATTATATCGGGCGTCAGAAAATTTTTACCTTCAGCTTTATGCTGATAACCATCGCCTCTTTCCTACAGTTTTTTGCCACAACGCCGGAACAGCTTATTGGCTTGCGCATTCTGATTGGTATCGGCCTTGGCGGTGACTACTCGGTTGGTCATACATTGCTGGCTGAATTTGCGCCGCGTCGCCATCGGGGAATATTACTGGGCGCATTCAGTGTGGTGTGGACTATCGGCTATGTTCTGGCGAGCCTGGTGGGGCATCATTTTATTCAGGAAACGCCGGATGCCTGGCGCTGGCTGCTGGCATCGGCATCATTACCCGCGCTGTGCATTACGTTCTTACGCTGGGGAACGCCGGAGTCGCCTCGCTGGCTGATGCGTCAGGGGCGGATAACAGAAGCGTATGCGATTGTGCACCGCTATTTTGGCACGCATGTGCTGCTCGGCGATGAGGTGGCGGCGCCGACGAGCAGACATATCAAAACGCTATTTTCAACGCATTACTGGCGAAGAACCGCGTTTAACAGCGTGTTCTTTGTCTGCCTGGTGATCCCGTGGTTTGTGATTTACACCTGGCTTCCCACCATTGCACAAACGATCGGTCTTGAAAATGCGCTAACCGCCAGCCTGATGCTTAACGCGCTGCTGATTGTTGGCGCGCTGCTGGGGCTGTTGTTAACACACCTGTTGGCGCACCGCCAATTTCTGCTCGGCAGTTTTATGCTGCTCGCCGCGACGCTTGTCGTCATGGCTTGTTTACCGGCGGGAAGCAGCCTGACGCTGTTGCTGTTTGTGTTGTTCAGTACCACCATTTCTGCCGTCAGCAATCTGGTGGGGGTTCTGCCTGCGGAAAGCTTCCCGACGGATATTCGTTCCCTGGGCGTCGGGTTTGCCACGGCAATGAGCCGATTAGGGGCGGCGATCAGCACCAGTTTGTTGCCCTGGACGCTGGCGCAGTGGGGAATGCAGGTCACGCTATTACTGCTGGCTGGGATATTAGTCATCGGATTTGTGGTGACCTGGCTGTGGGCGCCGGAAACCAAGGCGCTGCCGCTGGTGGCTGCCGGGAGTGTGGACAAAAGACAGGGAGGTGTGAATGAACATTCTGTTAGCGTTTAAGGCAGAGCCCGATCCCGGCATGCTGGCGGAGAAAGACTGGCAGGCGGCGACGGTGGATACCCACGGCCCGGATGTCTCCTTGCTGCGTTGCTCCCCAGGTGCGGATGAACAGGCGGCGGCAGCGTTGCTGCTGGCTCAGCGCAATGGGGGCTGTGAGATGACGTTGACTGCGTTAAGCATCGGCGACGAGCGGGCGCTCCACTGGTTACGTTATTTTGTCGCGCTGGGTTTTGAGACGCCGGTGTTGCTGGAGACGACGGCAGACCTGCGGTTTGCTCCCGAATTTATCGCCAGGAACATTGCCGACTGGCAGCGTAATCACGGTGCGGATCTGATTATAACGGGCTGTCAGAGTAGCGAGGGTCAGAACAGTCAGACGCCATTTCTGGTTGCTGAAATGCTGGCGTGGCCCTGTTTTACCCAGGTGGAGCGTTTTACGCTTGAGCCTCCTTTTATTGTGGTTGAGCAGCGAACGATGACCGGGTTTCGGCGTTGTCGGGTACGGTTCCCGGCCGTCATCGCCGTCAGGCAGTGTGGTGAAGTGGCGCTTCCCGTACCGGGGATGCGCCAGCGTCTGGCGGCGGCGAAAGCAGACGTCGAGCGTCGGAACGTTGTGGTTGAGACAACACCAGCGGTTCAGTGCCTGCGTCTGGAGAGGCCGGAGCAGCGGCGGCATGCAACGATTATCAGCGGCGCGACGGCGCAGGAAAAAGCCCGGAGGCTATGGGCGGATTATTTGCGCCAGAGGATGCCGTCATGAAAATTGCCATCATTACTGACTCGCATGAGTGTGCGGCGATGGCGAGCTGGATCGCAGAGAATGCGCTTTGCACCGCAGAACTGGAGCGCTGGATTATCGATCCCGTGCCGGATGTTGCAGAGCAGGTGCTGGATGCGCTGGCGGCGCAATGGCTGCGGACACCTGTTGATATGCTGATCTTTCCGGCAGGTAGTCCGGGCGATGAACTGGCGACGCGACTCGCCTGGCGTCTGCATGGCGGCAGCCTCTGTCAGGTTCAGGCTGTGGATGTGCGACAAGGCCTGGTGAAAAAATCCCACTGGGGGAATGCACTGACGGCAACGTTGCAAATTACCGCACGCCCTTTGTGCCTGTCGCTGGCGCGACAGCAGGAGGTGAGCGCTTCTGGTCATTCCTTGCCTGTGATGACGGAATATCTGATTACCCCCACGGCGCCCCCCGACTGGCTGGATAAGGTGGAAAGCGTAAATAGCGTCGCTACCCATCCTTTGTTACGTGCCGGGCGCGTACTGGTGGTTGGGCAAGGGGGAAGTGAAGCGGATGCAGATAAGATTACCGCGCTTGGTCAGGCGCTTGATGCTGAGGTAGGGTACAGCCGTGCGCGGGTGATGAACGGCGGTTTTGATGCCGATCGCGTGACTGGAATATCGGGGCATCTGCTGTCGCCGGATGTCTGTATCGTGGCTGGCGCGTCAGGGGCGGCGGCGTTGATGGCCGGAGTACGCCAGAGCCGTTTTGTTGTGGCGATAAACCACGATGCCAGCGCGCCGGTTTTTGCGCAGGCGGATGTCGGGATTGTCGATGACTGGCTACCGGTGCTGGAAGAGTTGGTCCGCTGCAAAAATGCCTGATGGCGCTACGCTTATCAGGCCTACGTGTAGGCTACAAAAATGCTTGATGGCACTATGCTTATCGGGCCTACGTGTAGGCCGGATAAGACGATTTATCGTCGCCATCCGGCGTTGCCCGGCTTAATTAAGGTGTTTCGCTAACGTCCAGACATCGGTATTGGTGGTGGAAAGCGCCGCCACACCGGCTTTCATCGCATTGCGGGCGTCTTCTTCATCGCATACCAGCCCCCCGGCAATCAGCGGCTGGCGTATCTTCTCTGTCACCCAGCCCAACACTTTCGGCATACAGCCCGGCAGGATCTCAATACAGTCCGGGTTTGACTGCGCGACCTGCTTATCAATATTGTGAAATGAAATGGAATCAACGATAAACAGACGGTGAATACAGAAAAAACCTTCCGCTCTGGCGGCTTTCAGCATTGCCGCTTTCGTGCTGATGATGCCATCCGCTTCGGTGACCAATTTTAAAAACTGGATCACGACCTCTTTATTTGACGCCCCCTCCAGCAGATCAACGTGGATAAACGCATATTTACCCGCATTTTTTATTTTCTTCACAATCGCGCTGATGGTGCAAATGTTCCCGTACAGCACGGAGATGAACTGACATTCGGAATCAATGGCTAACTGTAGGCTGGCGTTATCTTTAACGGCGGCAATCACCGGATTCTGGCGGAGCAGGTGTAACAGGGGCATAGATTATCCTTATATACTCGTCATACTTCAATTTGCTGGTGCGTTGGCTTTCCTCGCAACTCGAATTATTTAGAGTATCAAATTAGCCAAATCGGTAAGTGATGCCAAACCCAGATGCCGGGTAGCGCCACTGTTGCAGCGTTTTTTCATCACACAGTAGTCGACAGGCGCCACACTCCAGGCAGCCGCGAAAGTCGACTTGCAGGCCCCCTTCCGGCGTGCGGGAAAAGAGTCCGGCGGGGCAGGACGTGATCAGCCGTTCTGCCGTTTTGCTGTCGACAGCGGCAGCCGTAACGATATGGGAAATATCGGCGGGGCGCCAGATGTTGCGGGCTACAGACATCGTAAGCTCCTGATAATATCGCCTGCCAGATGGCGCAGGCCGTGACGGCGAAAATGACGCCAGACGATCTGGCGCAGCGGCGGCACAGGATGATGCCCCTGATGCCAGAGCTCGTGAGAAATATCCTGCATTAATGCAGGCCATTGACGATACCATCCCGGGCGCTGCAACAGCGCGGGAACATCCCGATAGCGTTGCAAAACCTCCCACAGCAGACTGTGCCGGATGTCCTGATGATAGGCCGGGAACAGATTTTGCGGCGCATGTTTCTGGCAGGCGTTAATCAGGGTTTGCGCGGCCGCCTGAGCGCCGATGAGCGCCATATCCATACCGCGTACGGAGAAGCCGGTATTGACGCAGCTGCGCAACGCATCGCCTGTCAGCAGCCAGCCTTCGCCTGCGTACTGGACGGGCATGCTGTGTAAGCCGCCTTCCGGCACCAGATGTGCGCCGTACTCCAGCGTTTCGCTGCCTCTGAGCAAAGGACGCAGCGCTGGATGTGCTTTGAGCCGTTCCAGCATTTCGACTGTCGGAATGTCGCTCTGCGCAACAGAAGAGAGTGGACACACGACGCCTAAAGAGAGCGTCTCCTGGTTGGTATAAAGAAACGCGCCGCCAGGGAGATCGCCGCAAATTTCTCCGCTAAACAACATGGCGGCACCTTCCGCCCCGGACAATCGGAAGCGCTCTTCAAGCGTTTGTTTATCCAGCGCCAGCACCTCCTTGATCCCCAGCGCCATTGATGTCGCGGCGGGGCGAGGCAGGAATCCATACCGTTCCGCCAGTACGCTGTTTGCTCCTTCGGCCAGCACGACATAACGGGCGCGCAGCGTTTCATCTTCGCACATGACGCCGCAGACTCGGCCATCTTCAATATGGAGCGCTTCAACCGTAATGCCGTTAACGCACTGTACCCCTGCGGCCTCGGCCTGAGCGACAAACCAGGGATCGAAGCGGGCTCGCAGTAGGCTCCATGAGTCACCGTCTGGTTGCAGACTGGACCAGGTTGTCGCGCCATCACGGGTTAATAGCGTGAGGTTTTCCTGAGTGATACGGCGTTCAAGGGGGGCGGACTGGTGAACGTCGGGAAGAAGTTCGGCGAGCGCATGACAATATAAACGACCGCCGGAAAGATTTTTTCTGCCGGGAAACTCACCGCGTTCAAGCAGCAGGACTGAGAGTCCAGCCCGCGCACAGCGTAAAGCACAAGCAGTGCCCGCTATCCCTGCACCGATGATGATGATATCGAAATCGTCAGCCATGTTGTGCTCCAGAAATCCTGAGAACACAACCCTAACATAACGTTATTTAAGGAAAATTGACCCGCGACACAAACAAAAAAATCACTCGCCGCGATACACGCAGCCTGCTGTGCAGGTCTCTTTCACCATTACTGCGCTCAGCAGCGGTACGGCAGGTTTAACCTGATCCCAAATCCATTTTGCCAGCACTTCGCTGGTTGGATTTTCCAGACCTGGAATATCGTTCAGATAATAATGATCCAGACGATCGTACGTCGGTTTGAACGCGGCTTTCAGTTCGGCGAAATCCATGATCCAACCGGTATGCGGATCGACGTCACCGGTAATTTCAAGGCGCACCATAAATGAATGACCATGCAGGCGGCCACATTTATGCCCTTCCGGTACGTGGGGCAGGCGGTGAGCGGCTTCAAAGGTGAAATCTTTAAACAAGGTGGTGGACATGGATGATTAACTCTCAAGAATACAAAAACCGCCGTAGGGTACCGGAAAGCACATTTTTTATCATTAACTAAAACGGCGTTGACGCGCGGATAATGAGATTTACACAAGAATTGTGAATTATTTCTTTCTATTTCAATAAGTTGTTTAATCGCTTTTGTTGTTAATAACTATAACTAAAACAGGTTAGTCCATTTGGTTATTTGTTATTTCCATCCCTTCTTTAATTGTTATTATCCCCGCCGTTAACCTTATCGCTAGTTTGGTCTTTTTGCATAAATTCCGCTTTGCTACTGGAACATAACGACGCATGACAACACAGGCCCCACCATCCGCTTTGCTTCCGCTAAACCCGGAGCAGCTGGCACGCCTTCAGGCGGCCACAACCGATCTTTCTCCCACCCAGCTTGCCTGGGTTTCCGGCTATTTCTGGGGAATGCTGAACCAGCAGCCGGGCACGCTCGCCGCCACGCCAGCGCCTGTCGCTGAAATGCCGGGTATTACGCTTATTTCTGCATCGCAAACCGGCAATGCGCGGCGCGTGGCGGAAGCCCTGCGCGATGACCTGCTGGCGGCAAAACTGAGCGTCACGCTGGTTAATGCGGGCGACTACAAATTCAAACAGATCGCCAATGAAAAGCTGCTGATCGTGGTCGCGTCCACGCAGGGCGAAGGCGAACCGCCGGAAGAAGCCGTTGCGCTGCGTAAGTTTCTGTTCTCTAAAAAAGCGCCGAAGCTCGACAACACCGCCTTCGCCGTTTTTGGCCTCGGTGATACCTCTTATGAATTTTTCTGCCAGGCGGGTAAAGATTTCGACAGCAAGCTGGCGGAACTGGGGGGGGAGCGTCTGCTCGATCGCGTCGATGCGGATGTGGAATACCAGGCGGCGGCACAAGAATGGCGGGCTCGCGTTGTTGACGTACTGAAAGCGCGCGCGCCGAGCGCATCGGCAGCGCAGGTCGCTGTCGCAGCAACGGGGGCCGTGAATGATGTGCATTCCAGCCCTTATACCAAAGAAGCGCCGCTGAGCGCCTCGCTCGCCGTCAATCAGAAAATCACCGGCCGCGACTCGGAAAAAGATGTGCGCCATATCGAAATCGATCTGGGCGATTCCGGCCTGCGTTATCAGCCGGGCGATGCCCTGGGCGTCTGGTATCAGAACGATCCTGAACTGGTCAAAGAGATCGTCGAACTGGTCTGGCTGAAAGGCACGGAGCCGGTCACCGTTAACGGTAAGGTGCTGCCGCTTGCCGAAGCCTTGCAGTGGCATTTTGAGCTGACGGTGAACACCGCCAATATCGTGGAAAACTACGCCACGCTGACCCGCAGCGAATCGCTGTTGCCGCTGGTGGGTGATAAAGCCCAGTTGCAGCATTACGCCGCGACGACGCCTGTCGTTGATATGCTGCGTTTCTCTCCGGCTCAGCTGGATGCTGACGCGCTGGTGGGGCTGCTGCGCCCGCTAACGCCGCGTCTTTACTCGATAGCCTCTTCCCAGGCGGAAGTCGAGAGCGAAGTGCATATCACCGTAGGCGCCGTGCGTTATGAAATAGAAGGCCGGGCGCGGGCGGGCGGGGCATCAAGCTTCCTGGCCGACCGCGTGGAAGAAGAGGGTGAAGTGCGCGTATTTATCGAACACAACGATAATTTCCGTCTGCCGGCCAACCCGGAAACACCGGTGATCATGATTGGTCCAGGCACCGGGATCGCCCCTTTCCGCGCCTTTATGCAGCAGCGTGCGGCAGATGAAGCGCCGGGTAAAAACTGGTTGTTCTTTGGCAACCCGCACTTTACCGAAGATTTCCTCTACCAGGTGGAATGGCAGCGCTACGTCAAAGAGGGCGTCCTGAGCCGCATCGATCTGGCCTGGTCCCGCGATCAAAAAGAAAAAATATACGTACAAGACAAACTGCGCGAACAGGGCGCAGAGCTGTGGCGCTGGATTAATGACGGCGCGCACATTTATGTCTGCGGCGACGCGAATCGCATGGCGAAAGACGTTGAGCAGGCACTGCTGGAAGTGATTGCCGAATTCGGCGGTATGGATGCCGAAGCGGCGGATGAATTTTTAAGTGAGCTGCGCGTTGAGCGCCGTTATCAGCGAGATGTCTACTAATGAGCGAAAAACATCCAGGCCCACTGGTGGTCGAAGGTAAACTGGCAGATGCCGAGCGCATGAAGCTTGAGAGCAACTACCTGCGCGGCACCATTGCTGAAGATTTGAATGACGGCCTGACCGGCGGTTTTAAAGGCGACAACTTTCTGCTGATCCGTTTTCACGGTATGTACCAGCAGGATGACCGTGACATTCGCGCCGAGCGCGCCGAGCAGAAGCTGGAGCCGCGTCATGCGATGCTGCTGCGTTGCCGTCTGCCGGGGGGGGTTATCACCACCAGACAGTGGCAGGCGATCGATAAATTCGCCGCTGAAAATACGATTTACGGCAGCATTCGCCTGACTAACCGTCAGACCTTCCAGTTCCACGGCATTCTGAAAAAGAACGTGAAGCCGGTACATCAGATGCTGCACTCCGTTGGGCTGGACGCGCTGGCGACCGCCAACGACATGAACCGTAACGTGCTGTGCACCTCTAACCCGTATGAGTCTGAGCTGCATGCCGAAGCCTATGAGTGGGCGAAAAAGATCTCCGAGCATTTGCTGCCGCGTACCCGCGCCTATGCGGAGATCTGGCTTGATCAGGAAAAGGTCGCCACAACAGATGAGGAGCCGATCCTCGGCCAGACCTATCTGCCGCGTAAGTTCAAAACGACCGTGGTGATCCCGCCGCAGAACGACATCGATCTGCACGCCAACGACATGAACTTTGTCGCTGTGGCGGAAAACGGCAAGCTGGTGGGCTTTAACCTGCTGGTCGGCGGCGGGCTTTCTATTGAGCACGGGAACAAGAAAACGTATGCCCGCACCGCGAGCGAGTTCGGCTATCTGCCGCTGGAGCATACCCTGGCGGTGGCGGAAGCGGTGGTGACGACTCAGCGCGACTGGGGTAATCGCACCGATCGTAAAAATGCCAAAACCAAATACACTCTGGAGCGTGTTGGGGTCGAGACGTTCAAGGCGGAAGTCGAGCGTCGTGCAGGCATCAAATTTGAACCGATCCGCCCGTATGAATTTACCGGGCGCGGCGATCGCATCGGTTGGGTGAAAGGCATCGACAACAAATGGCACCTGACGCTGTTTATTGAGAATGGCCGTATTCTGGATTATCCGGGGCGCCCGCTGAAAACCGGTCTGCTGGAGATCGCGAAGATCCACAAGGGTGAATTCCGTATTACCGCCAACCAGAACCTGATCATTGCCGGCGTGCCGGAAAGCCAGAAAGCGAAGATTGAAAAACTGGCGCGCAACCACGGCCTGATGAATGCGGTCACGTCGCAGCGTGAAAACTCAATGGCCTGCGTATCGTTCCCGACCTGCCCGCTGGCGATGGCGGAAGCGGAGCGTTTCCTGCCGACTTTTGTCGATAAAGTGGACGCGTTGATGACCCACCACGGCGTGAGCGATGAGCACATCGTGCTGCGCGTGACGGGTTGCCCAAATGGCTGCGGACGCGCCATGCTGGCGGAAGTCGGTCTGGTGGGGAAAGCGCCGGGTCGTTATAACCTGCATCTGGGCGGCAATCGCATCGGAACGCGTATCCCGCGTATGTTCAAAGAGAACATTACCGAGCCGGAAATTCTGGCGTCGCTGGATGAACTGATTGGGCGCTGGGTGAAAGAGCGCGAAGCGGGTGAAGGCTTCGGCGACTTTACGGTGCGTGCGGGCATCATTCGCCCGGTGCTCGATCCCGCCCGGGATTTCTGGGAATAACGTGCATCGCCGGATGGCGGCATAAATGCCTTATCCGGCCTACGTAGACGGTAGGCCTGATAAGCGTAGCGCCATCAGGCAAGGCAAACAGTGAGGAACTTATGTCCGTACTCGATCTAAACGCCCTGAATGAATTGCCGAAAGTCGAGCGCGTCATGGCGCTGGCTGAAACCAACGCGCAGCTGGAAAAGTTGGATGCTGAAGGACGCGTGGCGTGGGCGCTGGAGAATCTACCCGGTGAATACGTGCTCTCGTCGAGCTTTGGTATTCAGGCGGCGGTCAGCCTGCATCTGGTTAACCAGGTTCGCCCGGATATTCCGGTTATCCTGACCGATACCGGCTATCTGTTCCCGGAAACCTACCAGTTTATTGATGAGCTGACGGAAAAGCTGAACCTGAACCTGAAAGTCTACCGTGCGACGGAAAGCGCGGCCTGGCAGGAAGCCCGCTACGGTAAACTGTGGGAGCAAGGCGTTGAGGGCATTGAGAAATACAATGACATCAACAAAGTCGAGCCGATGAACCGGGCGTTAAAAGAGCTTAACGCGCAAACGTGGTTTGCTGGCCTGCGCCGCGAACAATCCGGGAGCCGGGCGCATCTGCCAGTGCTGGCGATTCAGCGCGGCGTTTTTAAAGTGCTGCCCATCATCGACTGGGATAACCGGACGGTGTACCAGTATCTGCAAAAACACGGTCTGAAATACCATCCGCTATGGGATCAGGGCTATCTGTCGGTTGGCGATACCCACACCACCCGTAAATGGGAGCCCGGCATGGCGGAAGAAGAGACGCGATTCTTCGGGCTGAAGCGCGAGTGCGGGCTGCACGAAGGGTGATTGTTTTGCCTGATGGCGCTGCGCTTATCAGGCCTACGTAGACGGTAGGCCTGATAAGGCATTTATGCCGCCATCCGGCAAGTGCAGCTCTGTAGGCCCGGTAAGGCGTAGCCGCCACCGGGCGACACATCAGGCTTTACCGGCTTTCGCCAGTTCTTTTACCAGCGGCAACATGATGCGCACGACATCGCGACTGCGGTGTTCAATTCTTCCTGGTAGCGCCTTGTCGATGTGCTGTTGGTTATCCAGACGCACATCGTGCCAGCTGTTTCCGGCGGGGAATGAAGGCGTTTTCGCACGCTGCTGATAGCCGTCTTTTTTCCCCAGATTCCAGTTGGTGGCCTCAACCGACAGCACGGAAATACCGGCTTTATCGAAGACTTCGGCGTCGTTGCAGCAGCCTGTGCCTTTCGGGTAATCCTTGTTCAGACCCGGATTGGTCGCGGCGGCGATACCGTGGCTGCGCGCAATCGCCAGCGCCCGG
Organism: Citrobacter sp. CK188; assembly: GCF_030333525.1. NCBI lineage: Bacteria > Pseudomonadati > Pseudomonadota > Gammaproteobacteria > Enterobacterales > Enterobacteriaceae > Citrobacter > Citrobacter sp. CK188. The sequence goes on along the minus strand of NZ_JAOWFU010000012.1, from coordinate 62,512 downwards.
TCGCGCGTCAGTTTGCGTACGGCTTCCGGCGTTTGCTGCCCGCTGTTGAAGTAGAGTTTGTCGCCGACAATCAGGTTATCAAGGTTAATTACCAGCAGCGTATTTTTCTTCTCAGCGGCGCTCATCCGCTTAAGCAGGTTTTCTGCGCCCAGTTTTCCCTCTTCTTCACCGCTGGTGGCGATAAAGCGGATGCCGTACTGCGTCGGGATGTCTTTCAGGCGTTCAGCCAGTTCCAGCATCACGCCCAGCCCGGCGGCGTTATCGTCAATGCCCTGCAAGGTTAAACCGCCGAGATTGGCGTCGGTATCGGCATCGCTCAGCGGCGCATAGGTATCCAGGTGCGCCATAATAATAATTTGTTGTGGCGCTTTCCCTTCGTGCGCCGCAATAACGGTACTGCCCGTCACGTTATGCCAGTTCTTGCGATTATTCCTGGCGGTATAAATATAGCGGCTATTAAATGTTCGGATATCGCTGCGATATCCCATCAGCTCAAATTGCTGACGTAAATAATCGGCAGAGAGCATCTCCGCCGGTGTTCCGGTCATTCTGCCGGGAAAGAATGTTGCAATGTGTCGTGCCTGAATATTGGCGATATCGCCAGGCTTCGGTGACGTTGCCTGCGCGGGAAGGATAAAGCATACGCCGAGCGCCAGGAGCGCTGCACGGAGGCGCGATGCGGAAAACATAGTGAGTCCTTAAATACAGAGCAGAAATTTTTACCCGCTTAGTATGAAACCGTGATTGCCGTAAAACAATTTCATTTGCTCTGAAATGCCCTAAATCCGGTGGGTTAAGCACTTTTTGATATTTGCTTTCTCAAATCGTTATTCCTTTGAGGAACTACTCATTCCAATTCGTAATTTCATTCGTTCTCCTGCGCTCCCTATAGTCGTGTTATCTGAATGTTTAGCAAAATAGCGGTATTGCAAAGGAACGGTTATGGACCAAAAACGACTCACCCACCTGCGGCAGCTGGAAGCGGAAAGCATCCATATCATTCGCGAGGTGGCCGCCGAATTTTCTAATCCGGTGATGATGTATTCCATCGGTAAAGATTCCAGCGTCATGCTGCATCTGGCGCGTAAAGCGTTTTATCCAGGTACGTTGCCGTTTCCGCTGCTGCACGTTGATACCGGCTGGAAGTTTCGTGAGATGTACGAATTCCGCGATCGCACCGCGAAGGCCTACGGCTGTGAACTGCTGGTGCATAAAAACCCGGAAGGGGTGGCGATGGGGATTAACCCGTTCGTTCACGGCAGCGCTAAACACACCGATATTATGAAAACCGAAGGGTTGAAACAGGCGTTGGATAAATATGGCTTTGACGCCGCGTTCGGTGGCGCGCGCCGCGACGAAGAGAAGTCGCGCGCCAAAGAGCGTATTTACTCCTTCCGCGACCGCTTTCACCGCTGGGACCCGAAAAACCAGCGCCCGGAGCTATGGCACAACTACAACGGGCAGATTAACAAAGGCGAAAGCATCCGCGTTTTCCCGCTCTCTAACTGGACCGAGCAGGATATCTGGCAGTACATCTGGCTGGAAAATATCGAGATCGTGCCGCTGTACCTGGCCGCTGAGCGCCCGGTGCTGGAGCGCGACGGCATGCTGATGATGATCGATGACGATCGTATTGACCTGCAACCCGGCGAGGTGATCAAAAAACGCATGGTGCGTTTCCGTACCCTCGGCTGCTGGCCGCTCACGGGGGCGGTGGAATCCAGCGCTCAGACGCTGCCGGAAATTATTGAAGAGATGCTGGTCTCGACCACCAGTGAACGTCAGGGGCGCGTGATTGACCGCGACCAGGCGGGCTCAATGGAGCTGAAGAAACGTCAGGGGTATTTCTAAGGAGCCGCCATGAACACCACACTTGCACAACAAATCGCTAATGAAGGCGGCGTCGAAGCCTGGATGGTGGCCCAGCAACACAAAAGCCTGCTGCGTTTCCTGACCTGCGGCAGCGTCGATGACGGTAAAAGCACGCTGATTGGCCGACTGCTGCACGATACGCGTCAGATTTATGAAGATCAGCTCTCGTCGCTGCATAACGACAGTAAGCGTCATGGCACCCAGGGTGAAAAACTCGATCTGGCGCTGCTGGTCGACGGGTTGCAGGCTGAGCGCGAGCAGGGAATTACCATTGATGTGGCGTACCGCTATTTCTCGACCGAGAAACGCAAATTTATTATTGCCGACACGCCAGGGCACGAGCAGTACACGCGTAACATGGCGACCGGCGCATCGACCTGCGATCTGGCGATCCTGCTGATCGACGCCCGCAAAGGCGTGCTGGATCAGACCCGCCGCCACAGTTTCATCTCTACGCTGCTGGGCATCAAGCACCTGGTGGTGGCGATCAACAAGATGGATCTGGTGGGGTTCAGCGAGGAGACGTTCGCCCGTATTCGCGAAGATTACCTGACGTTTGCCGGGCAGTTGCCGGGGAACCTGGACATCCGCTTTGTGCCGCTCTCTGCGCTGGAAGGGGATAACGTCGCGACCCAGAGCGCCAGTATGCCGTGGTACAACGGCCCGACGCTGCTGGAAGTGCTGGAGACGGTTGAGATCCAGCGGGTTGTCGACACCCAGCCGATGCGCTTCCCGGTACAGTATGTGAACCGTCCGAACCTCGATTTCCGTGGTTATGCCGGAACGCTGGCCTCCGGCAGCGTGAAGGTCGGGCAGCGTGTCAAAGTTCTGCCGTCCGGCGTTGAATCCAACGTGGCGCGCATCGTCACCTTTGATGGCGATCTGCAAGAGGCGCACGCCGGTGAAGCGATTACGCTGGTGCTGAAAGATGAAATCGACATCAGCCGTGGCGATCTGTTGCTGGATGCAGGCGAAAACCTGCCAGCTGTACAGAGCGCCGCCGTTGATGTGGTATGGATGGCGGAACAACCGCTGTCGGCCGGGCAGAGTTATGACATCAAGATTGCCGGTAAAAAGACCCGTGCGCGCGTTGATGCCATTCGCCATCAGGTTGATATCAACAACCTGACCCAGCGCGAGGTGGAAAGCCTGCCGTTGAACGGTATCGGCCTGGTCGAACTGACTTTTGACGAACCGTTAGTGCTGGATACATACCAGCAGAACCCGGTCACTGGCGGGTTAATCATCATCGACCGGCTGTCCAACGTGACCGTTGGCGCGGGGCTGGTACGTGAGCCTATTGAGCACACCGCCGCGACGCCTTCCGGGTTCAGCGATTTTGAGCTGGAACTGAACGCGCTGATCCGTCGCCACTTCCCGCACTGGGGCGCGCGTGATTTGCTGGGAGGCAAGTAATGGCGCTGCATGACGAAAACGTCGTCTGGCATGCCCATGCGGTAACGCGCGAAGATCGTGAAGCGCTGCATGGGCATAAAGGGGCAGTGGTCTGGTTTACGGGACTTTCCGGTTCAGGGAAATCAACGATTGCAGGCGCGCTGGAAGAGGCCCTGCATAAGCTGGGCATCAGCACCTGGTTGCTGGATGGCGATAATGTCCGTCACGGCCTGTGCAGCGATCTTGGCTTTAGCGACGCAGACCGTAAAGAGAATATCCGCCGGGTGGGGGAGGTTGCGAACCTGATGGTGGATGCCGGGCTGGTGGTGCTGACGGCGTTTATTTCGCCGCATCGCGCGGAGCGGCAGATGGTGCGCGAGCGCATCGGGGAGGGGCGGTTTATCGAGGTTTTTGTCGATACGCCGCTGGCAACCTGTGAAGCGCGCGATCCTAAAGGGCTGTACAAGAAGGCCAGGGCGGGTGAGCTGCGTAATTTCACCGGCATTGATTCGGTATATGAAACGCCTGAATCGCCTGAAGTTCATCTGGATGGTGAACAATTAGTAACAAATTTGGTTGCCCAATTATTAGATCTACTGAGACAGGGCGATATTATCAGATCCTGAGACACCGCCGGGCTTGTATGCCCGGTGAGTCAAGGTTACAGGATTCGATATGCGTAATAGCCATAACATTATTATCACAAGGTCAGATGCCCTCACGACCGACGACGACACAACCTGGTCACTGCCGGGCGCCGTGGTCGGTTTTGCCTCGTGGCTGCTGGCGTTGGGAATTCCCTTTCTCATCTATGGCCCTAACACGCTGTTTTTCTTCCTCTATACCTGGCCCTTCTTCCTGGCGCTCATGCCCGTTGCGGTTGTGGTCGGCGTGGCCCTGCATTCAATCATGAGCGGCAAACTGTTCTACAGCATTACGGCTACGCTATTAACGGTAGGCGCGATGTTTGGCGCGCTCTTCATGTGGCTGTTGGGGTAGGTCAGCCCTCCCTTTTCATGACGGGCGAGAGTGGCCATAATTCAAACCGTAACCAACAATAAGATTATGTTCTCCCTGCACGAGATATGCGGATCGGCGGATAAATGTGGTACATTTGCCCGCGTTGTCGCGGCATTCCCGCCTCAGAGTAGAGTCTCTGGGAAAGTTATGGGATGATGGTGCCGTTTTTCAGGGGGCAGGATGGGTAAACTAACGCTGCTGCTGCTGACTTTACTGGTCTGGTTGCAGTATTCGCTGTGGTTCGGTAAGAACGGCATACATGACTACAGCCGCGTCAACGATGATGTGGCTGCGCAGCAAGCTACGAATGCGAAACTTAAAGCGCGTAACGATCAGCTTTTCGCCGAAATTGACGATCTCAATGGCGGCCAGGAAGCGATCGAGGAGCGCGCGCGTAATGAACTCAGCATGACCAAACCGGGCGAAACTTTTTACCGTCTGGTGCCTGACGCGTCTAAACGTGCTCAGGCTGCGGGGCAAACTAATCGATAAATCAGCCCAGGAAATGACATGGCAGCCACTTTATTGGACGTTTGCGCTGTGGTACCGGCTGCCGGATTTGGCCGCCGAATGCAAACGGAATGTCCTAAGCAATATCTCTCTATTGGCAATAAAACCATTCTTGAACACTCGGTGCATGCGCTGCTGGCGCATCCCCGGGTGACGCGCGTCGTTATCGCAATCAGCCCTGGCGACAGCCGCTTCGCCGAACTTCCTCTGGCGCAACATCCGCAGGTCACCGTCGTGGACGGGGGTGACGAACGCGCCGATTCCGTACTGGCAGGCTTACGGGCGGCCGGTGACGCGCAGTGGGTGCTGGTGCATGACGCCGCCCGGCCTTGTCTGCATCAGGATGACCTGGCGCGCCTGCTCTCGCTTAGCGAAACCAGCCGCACGGGCGGAATCCTCGCCGCTCCGGTACGCGACACCATGAAACGCGCCGAGCCGGGTAAAACCGCTATTGCGCATACCGTAGAGCGTACCGACCTGTGGCACGCGTTAACGCCGCAATTCTTCCCACGCGAGCTGCTGCACGATTGCCTGAGCCGTGCGCTGAACGAAGGCGCGACCATTACCGATGAGGCGTCCGCGCTGGAGTATTGCGGTTTTCATCCCCAACTGGTTGAAGGCCGGGCTGATAATATAAAAGTCACCCGCCCGGAAGATCTGGCGCTTGCGGAATTTTATCTGACCCGAACAATCTAGACACAAAATCATTCAGGCTGCATCGAGGCGGCAACTGAGTGCATCCCCAGGAGCTTACATAAGTAAGTGACTGGGGTGAACAAAGGCAGCCAACAAAGAGGCAGCTTGAAGGATGATGTGTATATCAGGAGAATGCATAATGCGAATCGGACACGGTTTTGACGTACACGCTTTTGGCGGAGAAGGCCCAATTATCATTGGTGGCGTGCGCATCCCGTATGACAAAGGGCTGCTGGCGCATTCTGATGGCGACGTGGCGCTGCATGCGCTGACCGATGCGCTGCTCGGCGCGGCGGCGCTTGGCGATATCGGCAAACTTTTCCCGGATACCGATCCGGCCTTTAAAGGCGCGGACAGCCGCGAATTGCTGCGGGAAGCATGGCGACGCATTCAGGCCAAAGGCTATACCCTTGGTAACGTGGACGTGACCATTATCGCCCAGGCGCCGAAGATGCTGCCGCATATCCCGCAAATGCGCGTGTTTATCGCGGAAGATCTTGGTTGTCATATGGATGATGTCAACGTCAAGGCGACCACCACGGAGAGACTCGGGTTCACCGGGCGTGGGGAAGGGATTGCCTGCGAAGCGGTGGCGCTACTGATTAAGGCCGCGAAATGACCGAGTTTGAAAACCTGACGTACCTCCACGGAAAGCCGCAGGGCGCCGGGCTGCTTAAAGCGAACCCGGAAGATTTTGTGGTGGTTGAAGATTTAGGTTTTGAGCCAGATGGCGAAGGCGAACATATTCTGGTTCGCATTCTGAAAAACGGTTGTAACACCCGTTTTGTGGCCGATGCGCTGGCGAAATTCCTTAAAATTCATGCCCGTGAAGTGAGCTTTGCCGGGCAGAAAGACAAGCATGCCGTCACTGAACAGTGGCTGTGCGCGCGCGTGCCGGGCAAAGAGATGCCAGACCTGAGCGCATTCCAGATTGAAGGCTGTAAAGTGCTGGAGTACGCGCGTCACAAACGTAAGCTGCGTTTAGGCGCGCTGAAGGGCAACGCGTTTACGCTGGTGCTGCGTGAAGTCAGCCATCGTGATGATGTCGAAGCCCGGCTACAGGCCATCAATACGCGCGGCGTACCAAACTATTTTGGCGCGCAGCGATTCGGCATTGGCGGCAGCAACCTGCAAGGCGCGCTGCGCTGGGCGCAAAGCAATGCGCCGGTGCGCGATCGCAATAAACGCAGTTTTTGGTTGTCGGCGGCCCGCAGTGCGTTGTTTAATCAGATCGTCAACGAACGCGTGAAAAAACCAGACTTTAATCAAGTTGTTGATGGCGATGCGCTACAATTAGCGGGGCGCGGGAGCTGGTTTGTGGCCACGCAGGAAGAACAGGCGGAATTGCAGCGTCGCGTTGACGAAAAAGAACTGATGATTACGGCGGCGCTTCCCGGTAGCGGCGAGTGGGGAACCCTGCGCGACGCGCTGGCGTTTGAAGAGGCTGCCATTGCGGATGAGAGCGAACTGCAATCGTTACTGCTACGCGAAAAGGTTGACGCGGCGCGCAGGGCGATGCTGCTCTATCCGCAACAATTACGCTGGAACTGGTGGGATGACGTCACCGTTGAGCTGCGCTTCTGGCTACCGGCAGGCAGTTTCGCCACCAGCGTCGTAAGGGAACTGATTAACACAATGGGTGATTATGCGCATATTGCTGAGTAACGATGATGGGGTCCACGCGCCCGGTATACAAACGCTGGCGAAAGCGCTGCGTGAGTTTGCTGACGTACAGGTCGTCGCCCCGGATCGTAACCGCAGTGGCGCGTCAAACTCGCTGACGCTGGAATCCTCGCTTCGTACCTTTACCTTTGATAACGGCGATATCGCCGTGCAGATGGGCACGCCGACCGACTGCGTCTACTTGGGCGTGAACGCGCTGATGCGTCCGCGCCCGGATATTGTGGTTTCAGGCATTAACGCGGGCCCTAATCTGGGCGATGATGTCATCTATTCCGGGACCGTCGCCGCAGCGATGGAGGGCCGTCACCTGGGTTTTCCCGCGCTGGCGGTATCGCTTGACGGCCATCAGCACTATGAGACGGCGGCAGCGGTAACCTGCTCTATTTTGCGTGCATTACGTCGGGAGCCGCTGCGTACCGGACGCATTCTGAATATCAATGTCCCGGATCTGCCGCTGGATCAAATCAAAGGCATTCGCGTAACCCGCTGCGGCAGCCGCCATCCGGCCGATCAGGTTATTCCACAGCAGGACCCGCGCGGCAACACGCTGTACTGGATCGGCCCGCCGGGAGGCAAATGCGACGCCGGGCCGGACACCGATTTTGCGGCGGTGGATGAGGGCTATGTCTCCGTTACCCCGCTGCATGTGGATTTAACGGCGTATAGCGCGCATGATGTGGTTTCGGACTGGTTAGACAGCGTGGGAGTTGACGCGCAATGGTAAGCAGACGCGTACACACTCTTCTTGAACAATTGCGCGCTCAGGGCATCAAAGATGAGCAAGTGCTGGATGCGCTTGCCGCCGTCCCGCGTGAAAAATTCATTGATGAAGCGTTTGAACATAAAGCCTGGGACAATATCGCTTTGCCGATTGGCCAGGGGCAGACCATTTCGCAGCCCTATATGGTGGCGCGAATGACAGAATTGCTTGAGCTGACGCCGCAATCCAGAGTGCTGGAGATCGGCACTGGCTCCGGGTATCAGACGGCGATTCTCGCGCATCTGGTACAGCATGTGTGCTCGGTGGAGCGCATTAAAGGGCTGCAATGGCAGGCGCGTCGTCGCCTGAAACAGCTTGATTTACACAATGTTTCAACTCGTCATGGCGATGGATGGCAAGGTTGGCAGGCTCGCGCCCCGTTTGACGCCATCATCGTGACGGCAGCTCCGCCGGAAATTCCGACGGCGTTAATGACGCAACTGGATGAAGGCGGGATTCTCGTTTTACCCGTGGGTGAGGAGCATCAGTTCTTGAAACGGGTGCGTCGCCGGGGAGGCGAATTTATTATCGATACCGTGGAGGCCGTCCGCTTTGTGCCTTTAGTGAAAGGCGAACTCGCTTAAGCATCCTTTAATACCCGGATTTTTCCTGGTTATTTTATAAAGGGTAAGCGTATTGTGGGGACGTTTCCAGCGTCCAGGCCGATGCCTTGCACGGTTATTACGTCACTGGTTGTTAACCAAATTTTTCCTGGGGGATAAATGAGCGCGGGAAGCCCAAAATTCACCGTTAGCCGCATTGCGGCATTGTCGCTGGTTTCGCTATGGCTGGCAGGTTGTTCCAATTCTTCGAATCCTCCTGCGCCGGTAAGCTCAGTTAATGGTAATGCCCCGTCGAGCACCAGCTCCGGGATGCTGATCACACCGCCGCCCAAAATGGGGACAACGGCGCAACAAACGCCGCAGATTCAGCCCGTGCAGCCTGTTCAACCGGTTGCCCAGTCCCGGCAGATCCAGCCGGTCGCTGAGCAGCCTGTGCAAATGGAAAATGGCCGTATCGTGTACAACCGCCAGTATGGGAACATTCCGAAAGGCAGCTACACCGGCGGCAGCACATACACCGTTAAAAAAGGCGACACGCTTTTTTATATCGCCTGGATCACCGGGAACGATTTCCGCGACCTTGCTCAGCGTAACAACGTTCCGGCCCCATACGGCCTGAATGTGGGGCAAACGCTCCAGGTCGGCAATGCCTCAGGCACGCCAATTACCGGCGGCAACGCGATTACGCAGGCGGATGCAGTAGAGCAAGGAGTTGTGACCAAACCTGCACAAAATTCCACCGTTGTAGTTGCGTCGAAACCGACAATTACGTATTCTGAGGATTCAGGTGAACAAAGTGCTAATAAAATGTTGCCGAACAACAAGCCTGCTGGGACCGTGGTCACAGCGCCTGTAACGGCACCAACAGCGAGCACAACCGAACCGACTGCAAGCAGTACGTCAACCAGTTCGCCAATCTCCACATGGCGCTGGCCGACTGAGGGCAAAGTGATCGAAAACTTCGCGGCTACCGAAGGTGGCAACAAAGGGATCGACATTGCAGGCAGTAAAGGACAGGCTATTGTCGCGACCGCAGATGGACGCGTCGTATATGCCGGTAACGCGCTGCGCGGTTACGGTAATCTTATTATCATCAAACACAACGATGATTACCTGAGTGCCTACGCCCATAACGATACGATGCTGGTCCGGGAACAACAAGAAGTTAAGGCGGGGCAAAAAATCGCTACCATGGGTAGCACCGGAACCAGTTCTACACGCTTGCATTTTGAAATTCGTTACAAGGGGAAATCCGTAAACCCGCTGCGCTATTTACCGCAGCGATAATTCGGCGGAACCAGGCTTGCACTTGCTAGTTCCGTCCAGGGATCACGGGTAGGAGCCACCTTATGAGTCAGAATACGCTGAAAGTTCATGATTTAAATGAAGACGCGGAATTTGATGAGAACGGAGTAGAGGCTTTTGACGAAAAAGCCTTGAGTGAAGAGGAACCCAGTGATAACGACCTGGCTGAAGAGGAGCTGTTATCGCAAGGGGCCACACAGCGTGTGTTGGACGCGACTCAGCTTTACCTTGGTGAGATTGGTTATTCGCCACTGTTAACGGCCGAAGAAGAAGTTTATTTTGCGCGTCGCGCACTGCGTGGAGATGTTGCCTCTCGCCGTCGCATGATTGAGAGTAACTTGCGTCTGGTGGTAAAAATTGCCCGCCGTTATGGCAATCGTGGACTGGCGTTGCTGGACCTGATTGAAGAGGGCAATCTGGGGCTTATCCGTGCCGTCGAGAAGTTTGACCCTGAACGTGGGTTCCGTTTCTCAACATACGCTACCTGGTGGATTCGCCAGACGATCGAACGGGCCATTATGAACCAAACCCGTACGATTCGACTGCCGATTCACATTGTTAAAGAGCTGAACGTCTATCTGCGTACCGCACGAGAGTTGTCGCATAAACTGGACCACGAACCGAGCGCGGAAGAGATAGCAGAGCAACTGGATAAGCCGGTTGATGACGTCAGCCGTATGCTTCGTCTCAACGAGCGCATAACCTCGGTAGACACCCCGTTGGGTGGTGATTCCGAAAAAGCGTTGCTGGATATCCTGGCCGATGAAAAAGAGAACGGCCCGGAAGACACCACGCAAGATGATGATATGAAACAGAGTATCGTCAAATGGCTGTTCGAACTGAACGCCAAACAGCGTGAAGTGCTGGCACGTCGTTTCGGTCTGCTGGGGTATGAAGCGGCGACACTGGAAGATGTGGGGCGTGAAATTGGTCTCACCCGTGAACGTGTTCGTCAGATTCAGGTTGAAGGCCTGCGTCGTCTGCGCGAAATTTTGCAGACTCAGGGGCTGAATATCGAAGCGCTGTTCCGTGAGTAAGTGATTATTCGTCAAAAAAAGGCCAGTCGTGAGACTGGCCTTTTTCTTTGGCCGTCAGTTCGTAGGCCAGATAAGGCGTAGCCGTCATCCGGCACTTATTGCCCGATGGCGCTTTGCTTATCGGGCCGACAAAAATATCCCAGGCTGACTTTACCCCATCATCTTACGCACCAGCTGCGTGAACTGTTTGCGCTCATCGTCGCTCAGGCGCCCTAAAAATTCATCATCCACACGATCCCCCAACGGCATGGCGCTGGTCAGCAGCGTTTCTCCTTCGCCAGTAAGATAAACAAAGCGGCGGCGTTTATCTTGTGGATCGCTTTCCCGCGTCACCAGTCCCCGGCTTTCCATTCGGCTTAGCATCTCCGCCAGCGTCGCTTTTGTACTGACCGCCGCCTCCATTAGGGCAATCTGCTCAATGCCTGGATGCTCAGCAATAGCGCGCATTACCGCATACTGTGGCTTGGTCAGTTCCGGTAATTCGTGCTGCCAGCGGGCCGTATGCTGTTGAAAAAGCTGACGTAACAGATGAAACGCTGTGTTTCGTAACTCCATGTGCGCTCCTGGCAAAATATCTGTTGCTATCATAACGGGTTGTAGCAATTTTTATAATGCTCAATCTTTTAGCTCTCCGTGCGGCTATGGGGAATGAAGCTTGTCCAGGTATTCCGGGTAGCGTATTTTATCTAAAACGTTCGTATACGAACAAAATGGAGTGATGGATGAGACTGATTGTGGGGATGACCGGCGCAACGGGGGCGCCGCTAGGCATTGCGCTGCTACAGGCGCTGCGGCAAATGCCGACAGTAGAAACACACCTGGTAATGTCTAAGTGGGCCAAAACGACCATTGAGCTGGAAACGCCTTACAGTGCGCGTGATGTTGCCGGACTGGCTGATTACTGCCATAACCCGGCGGATCAGGCGGCGACGATCTCTTCCGGCTCATTTCGCACCGACGGCATGATCATTATTCCTTGCAGTATGAAAACGCTGGCGGGGATTCGCGCAGGATATGCCGAGGGGTTAGTTGGCCGTGCCGCCGACGTGGTGCTGAAAGAAGGGCGCAAACTGGTGCTGGTGCCGCGTGAAATGCCGCTCAGCACGATTCATCTGGAAAACATGCTCGCCCTTTCCCGCATGGGGGTCGCGATGGTGCCGCCCATGCCTGCTTTCTACAACCATCCGCAAACTATTGATGATATTACGCAGCATATTGTGGCGCGTGTGCTGGATCAGTTTGGTCTGGAGCATCCGCGTGCCCGGCGCTGGCAGGGGTTGCAGCAGGCGCAGAATTTTTCACAGGAGAATGAATAATGGCATTTGATGACTTACGCAGCTTTTTGCAGGCGCTCGACGAGCAGGGGCAACTGCTAAAAATCAGTGAAGAAGTGAATGCAGAGCCGGATCTGGCTGCTGCGGCTAACGCAACCGGGCGCATTGGCGACGGCGCGCCCGCGCTGTGGTTCGATAATATCCGTGGCTTCACGGATGCGCGCGTGGCGATGAACACCATTGGTTCCTGGCAGAACCATGCCATCTCTTTAGGCTTGCCGCCCAATACGCCAGTAAAAAAGCAAATTGATGAATTTATCCGCCGCTGGGACACGTTCCCCGTCGCCCCCGAGCGCCGAGCCAACCCGGCGTGGGCGGAAAACACCGTTGATGGCGAGGCGATCAACCTGTTTGATATTCTGCCGCTGTTTCGCCTCAACGATGGCGATGGCGGCTTCTATCTGGATAAAGCCTGTGTCGTCTCCCGCGATCCGCTCGACCCGGATCACTTCGGCAAGCAGAATGTGGGTATCTACCGGATGGAAGTGAAAGGCAAGCGCAAGCTGGGCCTGCAACCGGTGCCAATGCACGATATCGCGCTGCATCTGCATAAGGCGGAAGAGCGTGGCGAAGATCTGCCGATTGCTATTACGCTCGGTAACGATCCGATCATTACTCTGATGGGCGCCACGCCGCTGAAATACGATCAGTCTGAGTATGAAATGGCGGGCGCGCTGCGCGAAAGCCCATACCCGATCGCCACCGCGCCGCTGACCGGCTTTGATGTGCCGTGGGGTTCAGAAGTGATCCTTGAAGGGGTGATCGAAAGCCGTAAGCGTGAAATTGAAGGGCCGTTTGGCGAGTTTACCGGCCACTATTCTGGTGGGCGCAATATGACGGTAGTGCGCATCGACAAAGTGTCTTATCGCACTAAACCGATTTTTGAATCGCTCTATCTGGGGATGCCGTGGACTGAAATTGACTACCTGATGGGGCCAGCGACCTGTGTGCCGCTGTATCAGCAGTTGAAAGCGGAATTCCCGGAAGTGCAGGCGGTTAACGCCATGTATACCCACGGTCTGCTGGCGATTATCTCGACCAAAAAACGCTACGGCGGATTTGCCCGCGCAGTCGGCCTGCGGGCAATGACCACGCCGCATGGTCTGGGCTATGTGAAGATGGTGATTATGGTTGATGAGGATGTCGATCCGTTCAACCTGCCACAGGTGATGTGGGCGCTGTCGTCGAAGGTCAACCCGGCAGGCGATCTGGTGCAACTGCCGAACATGTCGGTACTGGAACTGGACCCAGGCTCAAGCCCGGCGGGGATCACTGACAAACTGATCATCGACGCCACAACGCCGGTTGCGCCGGATAATCGCGGCCACTACAGCCAGCCGGTATGTGATTTACCGGAAACCAAAGCCTGGGCTGAAAAGCTGACTGCCATGCTGGCCAACCGTAAATAAGGAGTAGCAGATGATTTGTCCACGTTGCGCTGATGAACATATTGAATTGATGGCGACCTCTCCGGTCAAAGGGATCTGGACGGTGTATCAGTGCCAGCATTGTCTGTACACCTGGCGTGATACCGAGCCGCTACGCCGTACCAGCCGTGAACATTATCCGCAAGCGTTTCGCATGACGCAGAAAGATATTGATCAAGCGCCGATGGTGCCGAGCATTCCACCGCTGCTGGCGGAAGATAAGCGTTAATAAAAAAGCCGGATGGCGGCTGACGCCTTATCCGGCCTACGGATTGTGGTGTGTCTTGCTGGCCTGTGCATCGGGCGTTGTGCCGGATGGCGGCTGGCGCCTTATCCGGCCTACGGATTGTGGTTGTGTTTTGCTGGCCTGTGCATCGGGCGTTGTGCCGGATGGCGGCTGGCGCCTTATCCGGCCTACGTATTGCGATGCTTCTTGTAGGCCCGGTAAGCGTAGCGCCAGCGGGCGTTTCTGATTTACACCAGACTCTTCAACCGGTAGATCCACTCCAGCGCCTGGCGTGGCGTCAGAGAGTCAGGGTCGAGGTTTTCCAGCGCTTCAACGGCAGGAGAGGTCTCTTCCGCAACCGACAGCAGCGACATCTGCGTACCATCCACCTGGGTCGCGGCGGCATTCGGCGAGAGGCTTTCCAGCTCGCGCAGCTTCTGCCGCGCGCGTTTGATCACCTCTTTCGGCACGCCCGCCAGCGCAGCTACCGCCAGACCGTAACTCTTGCTTGCCGCCCCGTCCTGCACGCTGTGCATAAAGGCGATGGTATCGCCGTGCTCCAGCGCGTCCAGATGCACATTCGCGACGCCTTCCATTTTCTCCGGCAACTGCGTCAGTTCGAAGTAGTGGGTGGCGAACAGCGTCAACGCTTTGATCTTATTCGCCAGATTTTCCGCACACGCCCACGCCAGCGACAGGCCGTCATAGGTCGATGTGCCGCGCCCGATTTCGTCCATCAAAACCAGACTGTTTTCGGTCGCGTTGTGCAAAATATTGGCGGTTTCGGTCATCTCGACCATGAAGGTTGAACGACCGGAAGCCAGATCGTCCGCCGCGCCTACGCGGGTAAAGATGCGGTCGATCGGGCCAATCTCAACGCTTTGCGCTGGCACGTAGCTGCCAATATACGCCAGCAGCGCAATCAGCGCGGTCTGACGCATATAGGTGCTTTTACCCCCCATGTTCGGCCCGGTGATAATCAACATTCGGCGCTGCGGGGAAAGGTTCAGCGGGTTGGCGATAAACGGCTCGTTCAGCACCTGCTCGACAACCGGATGGCGACCTTCGGTAATACGAATGCCGGGCTTATCGCTAAAGGTCGGACAGGTATAATTCAGCGTATACGCGCGTTCAGCCAGGTTGACCAGCACGTCCAGTTCAGCCAGCGCATTGGCGCTCTGTTGCAGCTCTGCCAGGTGAGGGAGCAGCAGATCAAACAGTTCGTCATAAAGCTGTTTTTCCAGCGCCAGCGCTTTGCCTTTAGAGGTCAGAACTTTGTCTTCGTACTCTTTCAGCTCGGGAATAATGTAGCGCTCGGCGTTTTTCAGCGTCTGACGGCGGACGTAGTTAATGGGCGCCAGGTGGCTTTGCCCACGGCTGATCTGGATGTAATAACCGTGTACGGCGTTAAAGCCGACTTTCAGCGTATCCAGCCCGGTACGTTCACGCTCGCGGATTTCCAGACGATCGAGATAGTCGGTCGCCCCGTCAGCCAGCGCGCGCCATTCGTCCAGCTCTTCGTTGTAGCCCGGCGCAATAACGCCGCCGTCGCGCACCAGAACCGGCGGCGCGTCGATAATGGCGCGTTCCAGCAGATCGCGCAGTTCGGTAAACTCGCCCATTTTCTCGCGCAGGTTCTGCACGGGGGCGCTGGTTACGGTTTCAAGCTGTGCGCGCAGTTCCGGTAACTGCTGGAAGGCGTGACGCATACGGGCGAGGTCGCGTGGTCGGGCGGTACGCAAGGCCAGACGGGCGAGGATACGCTCCAGGTCGCCCACCTGACGCAGCACCGGTTGCAATTCACTGGTCACATCCTGCAACGCGCCAATGGTCTGCTGACGTTCGATCAGGGTTTTCGTGTCGCGCACCGGCATATGCAGCCAGCGTTTGAGCATACGGCTGCCCATTGGCGTGACGGTGCAGTCGAGCACCGAAGCCAGCGTATTGTCCACGCCGCCCGCCAGGTTCTGGGTGATCTCCAGGTTGCGGCGCGTGGCGGCATCCATAATGATGCTGTCCTGCTGGCGTTCCATTGTAATGGAGCGAATGTGCGGCAGTGAAGTGCGCTGGGTGTCTTTGACGTACTGCAACAGACAGCCTGCGGCGCACAGTCCGCGTGGTGCGTTCTCTACGCCAAAGCCGATCAGGTCCCGTGTACCAAATTGCAGGTTTAGCTGCTGGCGAGCGGTATCGATTTCAAATTCCCACAGCGGGCGACGGCGTAAACCACGGCGGCCGTCGATCAGCGCCATTTCGGCAAAATCTTCGGCGTATAGTAGTTCTGCCGGGTTAGTGCGCTGTAATTCTGCGGCCATCGTTTCACGGTCAACCGGTTCGCTTAAGCGAAAACGCCCGGAGCTGATGTCCAGCGTGGCGTAACCGTAGCCTTTGCTGTCCTGCCAGATGGCAGCCAGCAGGTTGTCCTGGCGCTCCTGCAACAGCGCTTCATCGCTGATAGTGCCAGGCGTAACGATGCGCACGACCTTACGTTCAACCGGGCCTTTGCTGGTGGCCGGATCGCCAATCTGTTCACAGATTGCGACGGACTCCCCTTGATTGACCAGCTTCGCAAGGTAGTTTTCGACGGCGTGATGCGGGATGCCCGCCATCGGAATCGGTTCGCCCGCCGATGCGCCGCGTTTGGTCAGCGAAATATCGAGTAATTGCGAGGCGCGGCGTGCATCGTCGTAAAACAGTTCGTAAAAATCGCCCATGCGGTAAAACAGCAGGATCTCCGGGTGCTGGGCTTTCAGCTTGAGATACTGCTGCATCATGGGGGTATGGGCGTCGAGATTATCGATTGTACTCATGGAGTCGTGTCCAGTTCCCTGATTTTAAATGGATTGCGATGCTTTTTCTTTTCGTTGTTATCACATAAGGGGCACATGATAACGGAGATACGCATTTCAGGGAAAGCAGCGATGGACGACTTATCGATCCTTATTCCGTTTCTGATTTTTATAACTGCTGTTTGAGCTGCATTTCGGAACGCCGCTCCCGCAACGTAGCGTAAATAAATGCCACGATGAAGATCGCAGTGAACAATACCACGATGGTTGGCGCAGGGGCGCTGTCGAGGAAAAACGACAGATAAACGCCGAGAAAAGAGGTGACGACCGACAGCGTGACCGCCAGCATCAGCGCGCGGGCAAAACGCCGCGTCAGCAAAATCGCAATCGCGCCAGGGGCGATTAACAGCGAGATGGAAAGAATAATCCCTACCGATTTCAGCGTTGCGACGATGGTCAACGCGATCATGCACAACAGGCCATAATGCAGCAGGGAGGTATTAAGGCCGCTGGCTTTTGCCTGGTGTGGATCGAAGGCATGCAGTAAAAAATCTTTCCATTTTAGCCCGATAATCAGCGCAATACCCAGCGCAATCAGCGCCGTTTGCAGAATATCGCTGATGGACACGCCCAGCATATCGCCGAACAGAATATGATCCAGATGGACTTCAGACTGGATAGAAACGTACAGCACCAGCCCTGCGCCAAACATTCCTGAGAAGACGATTCCCATGATGGTATCGCGCTTAATACGGCTGTTATCGTCGAGATAGCCGGTGGCAACCGCGCAGAATAGCCCGGCAATAAACGCGCCGATGGCCAGCGGAATACCGGCGATATAGGCCAGCACAATGCCGGGGAACACGGCGTGACTCATGGCGTCGCCCATTAACGCCCAGCCTTTCAGCACCAGAAACACCGACAATAACGCGCAGGGGATCGCCACAATTGCCGAGACCATGAGCGCGTTGATCATAAAATCAAACTGGAAGGGTTCCAGTAAGGCGGTTAAGCGCATGGGGTCTCCTTATTCAGGCGCGCACGACGGCGGTTGGCAAGCAGGCCGTGTTTCGGAGCGAAGATAAACGCCAGCAGAAACAATAGCGTTTGCAGGACGACGATGATCCCGCCGGTCGCACCATCCAGCCAGTAGCTGAGCCAGGCGCCGAAAAAGCTGGTCAGGCTGCCAATGGCGACGGCGATGGTTAACAGGCGCGGAAAACGATCGGTCAGCAGCCAGGCGGTGGCGCCAGGCGTGACCACCAGACAGATCACCAGAAAAGCGCCGACGGTTTGCAGAGCGGCGACGGTGGAGACCGACAGCAACGTGAAAAACAGCAGCTTCAGCCGGGCGGGGTTAAGCCCAATCGATCGCGCATGGTTTTCGTCGAAAAAAGTCACCATCAGATCTTTCCACTTCAGCAGCAAAATCACCAGAGAGACCGTACCGATGATCGCCAGTTGCAGAATATCTTCCGGCGCAATAGCCAGCACGTTGCCGAGGATAATGGTCTGGATGTTGACCGACATCGGATTGAGCGAAACCATAAACAGCCCGATGCCAAAGAAAGAGGAGAAGATAAGACCGATAATCGCGTCTTCCTTCAGGCGTGAACGCTGGTTGAGAAAAAGCATGCTGCCCGCCGCCAGGCCGCCGGAGAGAAACGCGCCGAGAGAGAAGGGCAGCCCCAGCATATATGCGCCCGCCACGCCGGGGACGATGGAGTGGGAAAGCGCGTCGCCAATCAGCGACCAGCCTTTAAGCATCAGATAGCAGGAGAGAAAGGCGCACAGGCCGCCGACCATTGCCGAGACCCACATGGCGTTGAGCATGTACTGGTAGCCGAACGGTTCCACAAGCCAGTTCATGATGATTCACCTCCGCCTGCTGCGCGCCGTGAGATAAAGGGACGCTCGTCGTCGGTGATGATATGCTCCTCGCCGCCGCTCAGCGCCACATGACGCAATACGCCGCTGAACGCCAGTTCGAGGTTTTCAGCGGTGAAGGTGGTTTCCGTCGGGCCGCTCGCCAGCACGGTGCCTTTGATCATCACCGTGTAATCGCAAAACTCCGTTACCGAGCCGAGGTTATGCGTTGAAACCAGCATGGTGCGGCCTTCATCGCGCAGCTCGCGCAACAGGGCAATAATGCGGGCTTCGGTTTTCACGTCAACACCGGTAAAAGGCTCATCCAGAAGAATAACCTGCCCGTCCTGGGCGATGGCTCTGGCCAGAAAGACGCGTTTTTTCTGCCCGCCGGAAAGCTCGCCAATCTGCCGATAGCGATATTCCAGCATGTCCACCCGCGCCAGCGCAGCGTCCACGCTTTCACGATCGCGCGCGCTGGGGCGGCGCAGCCACCCCATATGGCCGTAGCGCCCCATCATTACCACATCTTCCACCAGTACCGGAAACGACCAGTCCACCTCTTCAGATTGCGGGACATAGGCGATCAGATTCTGTTTCAACGCTTTGTTGACGGGCTGTTGCAGGATGGCGATTTCTCCCTTCACCAGTCGGACAAACCCCATCAATGCTTTAAACAGCGTCGATTTCCCTGAACCGTTGACGCCAACCAGCGCGGCAATTGAGCCGCCAGGCACCTGAAACGTTGTGTCCCGCAGGGCAGTGTGACCATTGCGATACGTCACCGTGACGCGATCAACGGTAATCGCAGATTGACTCATTTCTGGCTCCTCAGCCCGTCAGTGATGCCGCTGACGATGGTTTCAGTTGTGACGCGCAGCAGATCCAGATACGTCGGCACCGGACCGTCGGCAGCGCTCAGAGAATCAACATATAGCACACCGCCGTAGTGCGCGCCGGATTCACGCGCGACCTGGCGGGCCGGTTTATCGGAAACGGTACTTTCGCTGAACACCGCCGGGATGTGATGTTCCCTGATCGCGTCGATCACTTTGCGTACCTGTTTAGGCGTGCCTTGCTGATCGGCGTTGATCGGCCAGAGGTACAGCTCTTTCAGGTCGTTATCGCGCGCCAGATAGGAAAATGCCCCTTCACTGGTCACCAGCCAGCGCTTGTCGGCAGGAATCTTCGCCAGCGCGTCGCGTAGTGGATCGAGCGTCTGGCGGATTTGGGCTTTATAGTTTTCGGCGTTTTTCTGGTACGTCGCGGCGTTATCTGGATCGTATTTCACCAGCGCATCGCGAATGTTATCCACGTAAATCAGCGCATTTTCCGCCGACATCCAGGCGTGCGGGTTGGGTTTGCCGTTATACGGCCCTTCGGTAATGCCCATCGACTTCACGCCGTTGGATACCGTAACTTCCGGCACGCCGGATAAGTGCTGGTAGAACCGGGCGAACCACAGCTCCAGGTTCAGGCCGTTAGAGAGGATCAACTGCGCGCCCTGCGCCCGCTTAATGTCGCCGGGCGTCGGCTGATACTCGTGGATCTCCGCGCCAGGCTTCGTGATTGAACTGACGTCCGCCGCATCGCCCGCTACGTTTTTCGCCATGTCGGCGATGACGGTAAACGTTGTGATGACCTTAAATTTATCTTTTGCATAAGCAGGCGACAGCGCAAGCATCGCCAGCGCGCTGGCAAGGAGAATGGATTTCAGACGGAGCAAGTGCGGCATAGTATCCCTCATCATAATGCGGTTAATTATTCATCGAATATAGCCTTTGCTATGTTATATAGCACAAGGTATAGATAAATGAAAATAATTCTTATTTACGTAGGGCGCTAAGGATGTGTCACCTTAGGGTGATAGTCCTGAGAGAAGATAAGGTGTATTATTTATGCAACTTATTTGTGGAGGCATCATGTCCGGTAAGCGTATTGCTCGTGAAAAACTGACGATTAAAAAAATGATCGCGCTGTACGAGAGCCAGTGCCCGCAGGCCTCAAACGAGCAAGGTCATTACGATGCGCTGTTTGCCTATGCGCAAAAGCGGCTGGATAAGTGCGTGTTTGGCGAGGAAAAACCGGCCTGTAAGCAGTGTCCGGTGCACTGTTATCAGCCCGCGAAGCGTGAGGAGATGAAGCAGATCATGCGTTGGGCAGGCCCAAGAATGCTCTGGCGCCATCCGATTTTGACCATCCGTCACCTTATTGATGACAAACGCCCCGTCCCGGAATTGCCGGAAAAGTATCAGCGCAAGAAATAAATGTGTCTTGCCGGATGGCGGGAGTTAATCGCAGTTGCGTAGGCCCGATAAGCGTTAGCGCCATCGGGCAACACCATTACGCTTTGGTCGCAATCAGAATCGCTGACGCCTTAATCAGCGCAATAACGCGACTGCCCTGCGCCAGTTTCATCTCTTCCTGACTTTCATTGGTGACAACGGCCACAATCTCAAAACCAGCGTCGGTTTTGATGTGTACAGTCGCGTTGACCGCGCCTTCCGTTACCTGAGATACGCTACCGGCAAACTGGTTGCGGGCGGAGAACTTCAGGCCGCAATCTTCGCTTGCCAGAGTAACCCAGGGGGCTTTAATCAAAGCAATGGCGTCTTTTCCGTTTGTCAGACCCAGCGCCTGCTGGCTGCTGTGAGTGACAATCGCCACCAGTTTTGCGCCGCCCGCCAGCGTCAGTTCAACTTCATCATTCACCGCACCCGTTGCGACTGCGCTAACCGTACCGGTCAGTTGATTACGTGCTGATACCGCCATACTGCCTCCTTTCGTTGAGATATCTGCCAGTATAGCCAGAGATGCTATACCAATGCATCTTTATCAATGCCTAATCGTTTCATGCGAGAGAGCAGGGTGGTGCGCTTCAGCCCCAGACGCTGCGCGGCGCCTTTTGGCCCCGCCACCACGCCATTTGTCTCTTTCAACACGCGCATAATGAGCTGAAATTCATCCTCGCCCTCCTGGGCGACTTCGGTGGCGACCGGCGGCGCGCCCGGCGTGAGCATTCCCATGTCCGGCAGCGAGAGTTGCAGCACGTTGCCCCGCGTCAGCAGAACGGCGCGCTCGACGACGTTTTCCAGCTCGCGGACGTTCCCCGGCCACTCCATATTGCTCAGCGTGCGTAGCGTTTCGGCAGGAATACTGTTGATGTTGCGCCCCATCCGGCGGGCGATTTTAAAGGTGAAGGCTTTGACCAGCAGCGGAATGTCCTCCGGGCGCTCGCGCAGCGGCGGGAGCTGGATCGGAAAGACGTTCAGACGGTAATAGAGATCGTTGCGGAACTCACGATCGGCCACCATTTTTTTCAGATCGCGGTTGGTGGCGGCGATCAGCCTGACGTCCGTCTGGATCAGTTTATTGCTGCCCAGACGTTCAAATTCCTGCTCCTGGAGCACACGCAGCAGTTTCGGCTGTAGCTCCAGCGGCATGTCGCCCACTTCATCAAGAAACAGCGAGCTTTTATCCGCCAGCTCAAAACGACCAATACGCTGCGCGCTGGCGCCGGTAAAGGCGCCGCGCTCGTGACCAAACAGATCGCTTTCCAGCAGCCCGGCGGGCATCGCCGCGCAATTCATCTTCACCATTCGCCGTGCGTTACGCCCGCTCAGATTATGAATCGCCCGGGCAATCAGCTCTTTACCGGTTCCTGTTTCACCGAGGATCAGGACGGTGCTGTCGCTTTGCGCCACCATCTCCACCTGCTTGAGCACGTTGTACATGGCTTCGCTGCGACCGATTATCTCGCCAAATTCGCTATCCACGTTATTGAGCTGCTCGGTAAGCGCCAGGTTCTCGTCGACCAGACGCTCTTTCAGCCGGTGAATCTCCTGATAGGCGAGGGCGTTGTCCACGGCAATCGCCACGCGTTCGGCAATCTGGCGCAGCAGTTTGAGGTTGGCGGTGGTAAACACTTTTTCTTCGCATTGCGCCAGCTTCAGCACGCCGAGCATTGTATTGCCGGACATCAGCGGCAGCAGACACAGGGTCTGTATCTGGTTGCCCCAGGTGTCGAACAGCATACGTTCGTACGGCGCAAGCGTATCCCGCTCGTTCAGGTTAATCAGCAGCATCTCTTTGCTTTTGAAAACCCGTTCAGAGAGTGTTCCCGCTTCGTCCACTTCGCTTTGTTCATGCGCGGGATTATGTTCATCCAGATAATGCGTGGAATAGATACTCAGCTTGTTTTTGCGGGAGCTGTGCAGGACGATGCTAATGGCATCGATATTAAAGTAGTGGTGGATCTCTTTCGCGACTTCGCTCACCAGTTCGTCGATGTCCAGCCGTGAAAGCACGGCATTGGTGATCGCCACCAGAATGCGGAAGTTGTCGCGCTCACGGCACAGGAGATCGTAGTCAACGTTATTGCTGACCCGACACTGAATTTGCTCAGCGACCACTGCGACAATCTGGGTGAAGGTTTGCAGACGTTCGTACTCTTTCTCGCTCCACGGCTGGTCGTTTTGGCGGATGAATTCGCAGCCGCCAAAAATGCGCCCTTCAGCGGCCAGCGGCAGCAAACAGTAGTGGCCAAATTCACCGTACAGCCCGTTTGTCGCCAGTTGCGGCCAGGTTTCGCTGAATTCGTGATGATTGCAGTGCAGCGCATCGGGGCGCGAGAGAATGCGCCGAACCGGGCCGTGTGCCAGCACGGTTTCGTCTTCATACGCGACAGCTTTACCATTTTCGCGAGTTGCATAATAACGCGCGCGTTGTGTCTGTGGCTGCCATAACACAATAGCCGCGCTGTCGGCCAGCGCTGAGCGCTTGACCAGTTGCGAAAGCGCTTCACTGAGCGACGCCAGGTCGGGCTGCTGCAATAATGTACGAGTGATGTCGAACAAACCTTGTTGTCCGAGATCGCTCATCGGTGTATACGACATGTTGCTTTTCCAGAAAAGCACCGCGATGCGGTGCGAAAACGGTAAATAAATTATAGATATAGGTAATATATTTTGGGTATCACCGCAGGCCTGTCCATCCGTAGGCCTGATAAGCGCAGCGCCATCAGGCGCCTTTGCCGGATGGCGGCGTAAACGCCTTATCCGGCCTACAAACTGCGTCGAACCGTAGGCCTGATAAGCGCAGCGCCATCAGGCACCTTTGCCGGATGGCGGCGTAAACGCCTTATCCGACCTACAAACTGCATTGAACCGTAGGCCTGATAAGCACAGCGCCATCAGGCGCTAGCATATACGCGGCAACGGTTCGGCGTGGGGTAAATCAAGGGTACGTTTCACGCCATACAGACCGGCCAGGCGAACGCCTCTGCGTTCAACCACCTCGCCGATCGGCGCCGCATCGCGGCCCAGCGGATGCGCGCGCAGCGCGTCAAGCACCGCGTCTGCGGCCTGACGCTCAACGGCGATCACCAGTTTGCCTTCATTGGCAAAGTTAAGCGCATCCAGCCCCAGCAGTTCGCAAACGCCGCGCACCGCCGGTTTGACCGGCAGCGCGGATTCGGACAACTCAATACCGAAGCCGCAGGCGGCGGCAAACTCATGGGCGACAGCATTCACGCCGCCGCGCGTCGCATCGCGTAAGGCTTTCACGCCTGGAATATCGCGCAGCGTCTGAATAAGCGGGGTTAATACTGCGCAGTCGCTGACCAGCTCGCCATCCAGCCCCAGTTGTTCACGCAAATTGAGGATCGTTGCGCCATGATCGCCGAGCGTGCCGCTGACCAGCAGCACATCTCCCACACTTAATGTCTGCGCCCCCCAGTGAATATTGGCGGGAATCGCCCCCATCCCGGCGGTGTTGATGAACAGCTTATCCGCCGCGCCGCGCTGAACGACTTTGGTATCACCGGTCACAATGGCGATACCGGCTTCGCGCGCGGTTGCCGCCATGCTGTTCACCACGCTTTTCAGCGTCTCCATCGGCAGACCTTCTTCGAGGATAAAGCCGCAGGAGAGATAACGCGGGATCGCGCCGCTGACCGCCACGTCGTTGGCCGTGCCGCAAATCGCCAGTTTGCCGATATTGCCGCCGGGGAAAAACAGCGGGTCAATAACATAGCTGTCGGTGGAGAAGGCCAGGCGGTCGCCTTCCGCCGCCAGTTGCGCCAGTTCAAGACGCGCCTGATCTTCCTGCTCAGCCAACCACGGGTTGGCAAAGGCCTCCATAAACAGGCTGTTAATCAGCTGCTGCATGGCCAGACCGCCGCTGCCGTGGGCAAGTTGTACGCTGTTCATGCTTCACACTCCTGCTGACGATATTGATACCAGGCGGCGCATGCCCCCTCGGAGGAGACCATTAACGCGCCGAACGCCGTCTGCGGGTTACAGGTCGTGCCAAACAACGGGCACTGGTGCGGTTTGCACTTGCCGGTGAGCACTTCTCCGCAGCGCGCACGCGGATCGTCGCACACCTGTTGCGGCGCCGGGCGGAAGTGCGCTTCGGCGTCAAACCGCTGGTAGTCTGGCGTCAGGTGGACACCGGATGATTCAATCACGCCCAGCCCGCGCCATTCGCTGTCGCCGTTGACGCAAAACACCTCGGCGATAGCCTGTTGCGCCAGTAGATTACCGGCATCCGGCACCACGCGACGGTACTGGTTCTCAACCTGGCTATGGGAGGCTATTTTCTGCTCAACCAGCATGACGACGCCTTGCAGTAGATCAAGCGGTTCGAATCCCGCCACCACCAGAGGACGATGGAAATCCGTCGCGATGAAGCTATAGGCGTCGGTACCGATCACCATGCTGACGTGACCCGGCGCGAGAAACGCGTCAATTCCGTTATCCGGCTGCTCCAGCAGGCTGCGCAGCGTTGGAATAAGCGTGATGTGCTGGCAGAAAAAGTAAAAGTTCTGCACGTTGCGAAGCTTCGCCTGTTGCAGCGTGATGGCGGTGGTCGGCATGGTGGTTTCAAATCCCAGACCGAAGAAAACGACTTTGCGCGTTGGGTTTTCCTGCGCCAGTTTCAGGGCATCCATTGGCGAATAAACAATGCGGATATCTGCGCCACGGGCTTTGGCCTGCAATAGCGAACCCTGTTTCCCCGGTACGCGTATGGCATCGCCAAAGGTGCAGAAAATCACCTCAGGATGGCTGGCGATCTCCACGCAGCTGTCAATTCTGCCCATCGGCAGCACGCAGACAGGGCAACCGGGGCCGTGGATAAACTCCACGTTGTCGGGCAGCAGTTGGTCGAGGCCGAACTTGAAGATGGCGTGCGTATGACCGCCGCATACTTCCATGATGCGCAGCGGACGTTCGGCGGTATAAGGGAGATGCGCGGCACGTTCACGCAGGTGATCAATCAACTGCATCACCTGTTCCGGTGCGCGATATTCGTCAACAAAACGCATTATTTTTCCTCGCCATACAACAAAGCGCCGACGTCCGGTTCGACATCAAACATGTTTTGCAGCGCGTCGAGGGTGTCGCGCGCTTCCGCTTCGTTAATCACACTCATGGCAAAACCAACGTGAACCAGCACCCACTGGCCCAGACGCGGCTCACCGCTCTCATCGCAACTGCCAACCAGCGTCAGGTCGACATCGCGCTGGATGCCGCAGACATCGACTTTCGCCTGATTGCCGTCAATGGAGCGAATTTGCCCCGGAACGCCTATGCACATCGCTGTGCCTCCAGCCAGTTCAGCCACCGATCCATCCCTTCGCCGCTGGTGGCGGAGATGAGGATGATCTCAATGTCAGGATTGACTTCCCGGGCGCTGGCGATGCACTTCTCAACGTCAAAATTGAGGTACGGCAGCAGATCGACTTTGTTCAGGAGCATGAGCGAAGCGGCGGCGAACATATGCGGGTATTTCAGCGGCTTGTCTTCGCCTTCCGTAACGGAAAGCACTGCCACTTTATGGCGCTCGCCGAGGTCAAAGCTGGCCGGGCAGACAAGGTTGCCGACGTTTTCGATAAACAGAATACCGTTGTCGGCCAGCGGCAGACGCGGAGCGGCATCGGCAATCATTTGCGCATCAAGATGGCAGCCTTTGCCGGTGTTGACCTGAATAGCGGGCGTACCGGTCGCGCGGATGCGGGCGGCGTCGTTGACCGTCTGCTGGTCGCCTTCAATCACCGCGCACGGCACACTGTCTTTTAACTTCATCAGCGTTTCGGTCAGCAGGGTGGTTTTACCGGAACCGGGGCTGGAGACAAGGTTGAGCACCAGATGCTGGCGGGCGGCGAAGCGGGCGCGGTTGCGCTCGGCCAGACGGTTGTTTTTGTCCAGCACGTCAATTTCGACTTCCAGCATCCGGCGCTGGCTCATACCCGGCGCATGGGTTCCCGCTTCACCGTGACCGTAGTGCAGATCGCCTTCTGCGGTCTGGCTCGGGGTAAAGGCGGATGTCTTCACGCCGGTGATGTTCAGTGCCGGGCGAGCCGCCGGGGCAAAAGGCGCGCTACGAAACGCCGAATGGGGATTATGCTCATCTCCCTCTATATAAAGGTTGCCTTCACCGCAACCGCATGTCGTACACATCGCTCACTCCTGATCTCTATCTTGCGGTAACTCTATTGCCGGATGGCGGCTTTGCTTTATGCAGCCTACAACTCAGGCCATTCCTGTCGGCCGGATAAGACGCTCAGGCGTCGCTATCCGGCGTTGGATTACTGTCTATTTCAATTCGGCGAATCTGCAACCCGTCATCGGCCACAATGCGTAACGTGTCGCTCTGGCATTGCGGACAACGGCGCACGCGCTGCGTCAGTAACGTGACGTACTGCTGACAAGACTCGCACCAGCATTCGGCTTCTTGTTCTTCGAGGTGGAGTTTACAACCTTCCGCCAGGGTGCCACGGCATACCAGATCAAAACAAAAGGCGAGAGCGCTGGTTTCTACGCAAGAAAATGCGCCAATTTTGAGCCAGACCCCAGTTACCCGTTTTGCACCGTGCGCTGCGGCCTGTTGTTCAATTAATTCCAGTGCCCGTTGGCAGAGAGTTATTTCGTGCATATCGCCTCCCGAATTCATTGCCCTGAATAAGCAATAAATATGCCAATTATTTTTCCCTTGCTTGTGACAATGACGACGATGACGAAATGACATGTCGTCACAGCGTCGAACGTGATAGCTATTTTTGTATCATCATGAAAAATAAAGGTTTAAAAACTGGCATGGAAAATGCTTAAGGCTGGCTATCTCTGCTAACCGGGTAACCTGACATGACTATTTGGGAAATAAGCGAAAAGGCTGATTACATCGCGCAGCGGCATCATCGCCTGCTGGACCAGTGGCGAATCTACTGCAACTCACTGGTTCAGGGGATCACCTTATCAAAAGCGCGTCTGCATCACGCCATGAGCTGTGCGCCGGACAAAGATCTGTGCTTTGTGCTTTTCGAGCACTTCACGATTTACGTCACCCTGGCGGACGGCTTTAACAGCCACACCATCGAGTATTACGTCGAAACCAAAGACGGTGAAGATAAGCAGTTGATTGCACAAGCGCAATTGACCATTGACGGCCTCGTTGATGAGAAGGTCAGTAACCGCGATCGCGAGCAGGTGCTGGAGCACTATCTCGAAAAAATCGCCAGCGTTTACGACAGCCTGTACACCGCCGTGGAAAACAATCGCCCGGTGAATTTACGTCAACTGGTAAAGGGAAATAGCCCGGCGGCATAAGCACGAGGCGCTGCCCGTTGTTACTCGCGGCGTGCGCTTCACGCTGCATATGAATGTTTGAGGGGATGGGAATGTCGATAAGTGTCGAAAATGACATTTTTCAGACATGTTTTCGTCAAAAATGACTATCACCTGAGGAATGCCTGGTGAATCGTTTTGTAATTGCTGACTCCACGCTCTGTATTGGCTGCCACACCTGTGAAGCAGCCTGTTCAGAGACGCATCGCCAGCACGGCCTGCAATCAATGCCGCGGCTGAAAGTGATGCTCAATGAAAAAGAATCCGCGCCGCAGCTGTGTCACCACTGTGAAGATGCGCCCTGTGCCGTGGTGTGCCCGGTGAACGCCATCAATCGGGTAGACGGCGCCGTACAGTTGAATGAAAGCCTGTGCGTAAGCTGCAAGCTGTGTGGCATTGCTTGCCCGTTCGGCGCGATTGAATTTTCCGGCAGCCGTCCGCTGCATATTCCGGCGAATGCCAATTCACCGAAAGCCCCGCCGGCGCCTCCCGCGCCGGCACGCGTCAGCACGCTGCTGGACTGGGTGCCGGGCGTGCGCGCCATCGCGGTCAAATGCGATCTGTGCAGCTTCGACGAACAAGGCCCGGCCTGCGTGCGGATGTGTCCGACCAACGCGTTACACCTGGTGAATAACATGGATATCGCCCGCGCCAGCAAGCGCAAACGTGAGCTGACCTTCAACACCGATTTTGGCGATCTCACCTTGTTTCAGCAGGCGCAAAGTGGGGAGGCAAAATGAACGCAATTTCACTGATCAATAGCGGTGTGGCCTGGTTCGCGGCGGCGGCCGTACTGGCATTTCTGTTTTCCTTTCATAAAGCGCTGAGCGGCTGGGTCGCCGGTGTCGGCGGCGCGGTCGGCAGTCTGTATACCGCGGCGGCGGGTTTTTCCGTCCTGGTGAATGCGACAGCGGTCAGCGGCGTGATGCCGTTGATCGGTCATGGTTTACAAATCACCCCGCTGAACGCCATCTGGCTGATTACGCTGGGGCTGTGCGGGCTGTTCGTCAGCCTGTACAACATCGACTGGCATCGTCACCCACAGGTGTTAGCCAACGGGCTGCTGGTAAACCTGCTGATGGCGGCGGCAGTTTGCGCGGTCGTCGCCAGCAATCTCGGCACGCTGGTGGTGATGGCGGAAATCATGGCGCTGTGCGCGGTGTTTCTTACCGGTTGCAGCAAAGAGGGCAAACTGTGGTTTGCGCTGGGGCGTATCGGTACGCTGCTGCTGGCTGTCGCCTGCTGGCTGGTGTGGCAGCGTTACGGCACGCTGGAACTGCGTCTGCTCGATCTGCGCGCCCAGGCGCTGCCGCTCGGTTCTGACATCTGGCTGCTCGGCGTAGTCGGTTTTGGTCTGCTGGCCGGGATTATCCCGCTGCACGGTTGGGTGCCGCAGGCGCACGCCAACGCCAGCGCGCCGGCAGCGGCCCTGTTCTCTACCGTGGTGATGAAAATGGGTCTGCTGGGCATTCTCTCTTTATCGCTGATTGGCGGCAATGCGCCGCTGTGGTGGGGTGTTCTGCTGCTGGTGCTCGGCATGATCACCGCGTTTGTCGGCGGTCTGTATGCGCTGATGGAACATAACATTCAGCGTCTGCTGGCGTACCACACCCTGGAAAACATCGGCATTATCCTGCTCGGTCTGGGCGCGGGCGTCACCGGTATCGCCCTTAATCAACCGGCGCTGATTGCGCTCGGCCTGACCGGTGGTCTCTATCATCTGGTCAACCATAGCCTGTTCAAAAGCGTGCTGTTTTTGGGCGCGGGCAGCATTTGGTTCCGTACCGGGCACCGCGACATCGAAAAACTGGGCGGTATTGGTAAACGTATGCCGGTGATTTCTGTCGCGATGTTGATTGGCCTGATGGCGATGGCCGCGCTGCCGCCGCTGAACGGGTTTGCCGGTGAGTGGGTTATCTATCAGTCCTTCTTCAAACTGGGCAACAGCGGCGCGTTCATTGGCCGTCTGTTAGGGCCGCTGCTGGCCGTCGGGCTGGCGATTACCGGTGCGCTGGCGGTGATGTGTATGGCGAAAGTCTATGGCGTCACTTTCCTCGGCGCGCCGCGTACCAAAGAGGCGGAAAACGCCTGCTGTGCGCCAATCCTGATGGGGGTGAGCGTCGTCGCGCTGGCCATTTGCTGCGTGCTGGGCGGTGTTGCCGCGCCGTGGCTGCTGCCGCTGATCTCCGCTGCCGTGCCTCTGCCGCTGGAGACGGCGAATACCACCGTTTCTCAGCCGATGATCGCGCTGCTGCTGATCGCCTGTCCGCTGCTGCCGTTCATCATCATGGCGATTTTCAAAGGCAACCGTCTGCCGTCGCGTTCACGCGGCGCGGCCTGGGTCTGTGGCTACGACCACGAGCAGTCGATGGTGATTACCGCCCACGGTTTCGCCATGCCGGTGAAAGAGGCCTTTGCCCCGGTACTCAAGTTGCGTAAATGGCTTAACCCGGTATCGCTGGTTCCGGGCTGGCAGAATGCGGCGGCACCGGTTCTGTTCCGCCGCCTGGCGCTGATTGAGCTGGCGGTGCTGGTGGTGATTGTGGTTTCACGAGGAGCCTGAGAATGAGTGTGTTATATCCGTTAATTCAGGCGCTGGTGTTATTCGCCGCAGCGCCGCTGCTGTCCGGTATTACCCGCGTGGCGCGTGCCCGGTTGCACAACCGTCGCGGGCCGGGCGTTTTGCAGGAGTATCGTGACCTGATCAAGCTGTTGGGGCGCCAGAGCGTTGCGCCTGCCGATTCCGGCTGGGTCTTTCGCCTGACGCCGTTTGTGATGGTCGGCGTCATGCTGACTATCGCGACCGCGCTGCCGGTGGTGACGGTTGGTTCACCGTTGCCGCAGTTGGGCGATCTGATCACCCTGATCTACCTCTTTGCGATCGCCCGCTTCTTCTTTTCTATTGCCGGTCTGGATACCGGGAGTCCGTTTACCGCGATCGGCGCAAGCCGCGAAGCGATGCTCGGCGTACTGGTGGAGCCAATCCTGCTGCTCGGCCTGTGGGTGGCGGCGCAGGTGGCCGGTTCCACACACATCAGCAATATCACCGACACGATTTACCACTGGCCGGCAGCGCGCAGCATTCCGCTGATGCTGGCGCTGTGCGCCTGCGCGTTCGCCACCTTTATCGAGATGGGCAAACTGCCGTTCGATCTGGCGGAAGCGGAGCAGGAGTTGCAGGAAGGCCCACTGACCGAATACAGCGGCAGCGGCTTCGCGGTGCTGAAGTGGGGCATCAGCCTGAAACAGCTGGTGGTGCTGCAAATGTTTGTCGGCGTATTCCTGCCGTGGGGACAGATGGAAACCTTCAGCGCGGGTGGGCTGCTGCTGGCGCTGGTGATTGCCATCGTCAAGCTGATCGCTGGCGTACTGGTGATTGCCCTGTTCGAAAACAGCATGGCGCGCCTGCGTTTTTGCGCCACTTCACGCGTGACCTGGGCCGGTTTTGGGTTTGCGTTTTTAGCATTCGTCTCCTTGCTGGTGGCGTGATTTAAGAGAGTTTGAGCATGTCTGAAGAAAAATTAGGTCAACAATACCTTGCGGCGCTGCACCAGGCTTTTCCGGGCGTGGTGCTGGACGAAGCCTGGCAGACCAAAGATCAGCTGACCCTCACCGTGAAGGTGAACTACCTGCCGGAAGTGGTGGAGTTTCTCTACTACAAACAGGGCGGATGGCTCTCGGTACTGTTTGGCAACGACGAACGCCAGCTGTGCGGCCACTATGCCGTTTACTACGTGCTGTCGATGGAGCAGGGGACGAAGTGCTGGATTACCGTGCGCGTTGAAGTCGATGCCAACAAACTGGAGTTTCCGTCCGTGACGCCGCGCGTGCCGGCTGCCGTCTGGGGCGAACGTGAAGTGCGCGACATGTATGGCCTGATTCCGGTAGGGCTGCCTGACGAACGCCGCCTGGTGCTGCCGGATGACTGGCCGGATGAACTCTATCCTCTGCGTAAAGACAGCATGGATTACCGTCAACGCCCGGCGCCGACCACCGATGCCGAAACCTACGAATTTATCAACGAGCTG
This sequence comes from Citrobacter sp. CK188, assembly GCF_030333525.1. Lineage (NCBI taxonomy): Bacteria > Pseudomonadati > Pseudomonadota > Gammaproteobacteria > Enterobacterales > Enterobacteriaceae > Citrobacter > Citrobacter sp. CK188. Next base: position 30,375 of record NZ_JAOWFU010000012.1, on the reverse strand, counting down.
GGTGACAAGAAAAACAACGTGGTGCCGATCGGCCCGCTGCACGTCACCTCTGATGAACCGGGTCACTTCCGTCTGTTTGTTGACGGCGAAAACATTATCGACGCCGATTACCGCCTGTTCTACGTCCATCGCGGCATGGAGAAACTGGCGGAAACCCGTATGGGTTACAACGAAGTCACCTTCCTGTCGGACCGCGTGTGCGGCATTTGCGGCTTTGCTCACAGCACCGCCTATACCACCTCCGTCGAGAATGCGATGGGCATCGTGGTGCCGGAACGCGCGCAGATGATTCGCGCCATTCTGCTGGAGGTGGAGCGTCTGCACTCGCACCTGCTGAACCTCGGCCTGGCCTGTCACTTCACCGGCTTTGACTCCGGCTTTATGCAGTTCTTCCGCGTGCGTGAAACGTCGATGAAAATGGCGGAGATCCTTACCGGGGCGCGTAAAACTTACGGTCTGAACCTGATCGGCGGGATTCGTCGCGATCTGCTGAAAGAGGACATGATCCAGACCCGTCAACTGGCGCAGCAGATGCGCCGCGAGGTGCAAGAACTGGTGGATATGCTGCTCAGCACGCCGAACATGGAGCAGCGCACCGTCGGCATTGGGCGCCTCGACCCGGAAATCGCCCGCGACTTCAGTAACGTGGGGCCGATGGTGCGCGCCAGCGGTCACGCCCGCGATACCCGCGCCGATCACCCGTTTGTCGGCTACGGCCTGCTGCCGATGGAAGTGCATAGCGAGCAGGGCTGTGACGTCATCTCCCGTCTGAAAGTGCGCATCAACGAAGTGTACACCGCGCTGAACATGATCGATTTCGGCCTGGATAACCTGCCGGGCGGCCCGCTGATGGTGGAAGGCTTTACCTATATCCCACACCGTTTTGCGCTGGGCTTTGCCGAAGCGCCGCGCGGGGATGACATCCACTGGAGCATGACCGGCGACAACCAGAAGCTGTACCGCTGGCGCTGCCGTGCGGCGACCTACGCCAACTGGCCGACCCTGCGCTATATGCTGCGCGGTAACACGGTCTCCGACGCGCCGCTGATCATCGGTAGCCTCGACCCTTGCTACTCCTGTACCGACCGCATGACCGTGGTGGATGTGCGTAAGAAGAAGAGCAAAGTCGTGCCGTACAAAGAACTTGAGCGCTACAGCATTGAGCGTAAAAACTCGCCGCTGAAATAAGGAATCGCCATGTTTACCTTTATCAAAAAAGTTATCAAAACCGGCGCGCCGACGTCGTCGTATCCGCTGGAGCCGATTGCGGTCGATAAAAACTTCCGTGGCAAACCGGAGCATAATCCGCAGCAGTGTATTGGCTGCGCAGCCTGCGTTAATGCCTGCCCGTCGAATGCGCTGACGGTTGAAACCTGCCTTGTTACCGGTGAGCTGGCCTGGCAGTTCAACCTCGGGCGCTGCATCTTTTGCGCCCGCTGTGAAGAAGTGTGCCCGACAGCGGCGATTAAACTCTCTCAGGAATATGAGCTGGCGGTGTGGAAGAAAGCGGACTTTCTGCAACAGTCCCGCTTTACGCTGTGCAATTGCCGCGTGTGCAACCGTCCTTTCGCGGTGCAGAAAGAGATTGATTACGCCATCGCGCTGCTGAAACACAATGGCGACAGCCGCGCGGAATATCACCGTGAAAGCTTTGAGACCTGCCCGGACTGCAAGCGTCAGAAATGCCTGGTGCCGTCCGACCGTATTGAACTGACTCGCCATATGAAAGAGGCCAGCTGATGAGCAATTTATTAGGCCCACGCGACGCCAACGGCATTCCGCTGCCGATGACGGTGGATGAATCCATCGCCAGCATGAAGGCGTCTTTGCTGAAAAACATTAAGCGTTCGGCGTATGTCTACCGCGTGGACTGCGGTGGCTGCAACGGCTGCGAAATCGAAATTTTTGCCACCCTTTCTCCGCTGTTTGACGCCGAACGTTTTGGCATCAAAGTCGTCCCGTCACCGCGTCATGCGGATATTCTGCTGTTCACCGGGGCGGTGACGCGCGCGATGCGTTCTCCGGCGCTGCGCGCCTGGCAGTCCGCGCCGGACCCAAAAATCTGTATCTCTTACGGCGCCTGCGGCAACAGCGGCGGTATCTTCCACGACCTGTACTGCGTCTGGGGCGGCACCGACAAAATCGTACCGGTGGATGTCTACATTCCGGGCTGCCCGCCGACGCCTGCGGCAACGTTGTACGGTTTCGCGATGGCGCTGGGTTTGCTGGAGCAGAAAATTCACGCCCGCGCGCCGGGTGAACTGGACGAGCAGGCGGCAGAGATTCTGCATCCCGACATGGTGCAGCCGCTGCGCGTGAAGGTGGATCGCGCGGCGCGTCGTCTGGCGGGTTATCGCTATGGCCGTCAGATCGCCGATGATTACCTGACCCAACTGGGGCAGGGTGAACATCAGGTGGCGCGCTGGCTGGAAGTGGAAAACGATCCGCGTCTGACCGAGATTGTCACTCACCTGAATCATGTGGTTGAAGAGGCGCGTATCCGATGAGTGAAACGGTGGTGTTCAGTCAACTGAGCCGTAAGTTTATTGATGAGAACGATGCGACGCCCGCCGAGGCGCAGCAGGTTGTCTATTACAGCCTGGCGATTGGCCACCACCTTGGGGTCATCGACTGCCTGGAAGCGGCGTTAACCTGCCCGTGGGAGGATTATCTGGCGTGGATCGCGACTCTGGAAGAGGGAAGCGAGGCCAGACGTAAAATGGAAGGCGTGCCGAAGTACGGCGAGATCGTCATCGATTTTAACCATGTGCAAATGCTGGCGCGCGCTTTCGACAGCGCGCTCGCTGCGCAAAGCCCGCAACAGCAGGCGTGGAGCAAGCTGATGCTGAGTATGCTCCACGATATTCATCAGGAAAGCGCCATCTATCTGATGGTGAGGAGACACCGTGACTGACGTTTTATTGTGCGTCGGCAACAGTATGATGGGCGATGACGGCGCCGGGCCGCTGCTGGCCGAGATGTGCGCCGCGCAGCCTAAAGGCAACTGGGTTGTTATTGACGGCGGCAGCGCGCCGGAGAACGATATTGTCGCGATCCGCGAACTGCGCCCGGATCGTCTGCTGATTGTCGATGCGACCGACATGGGGCTGAATCCGGGCGAGATCCGCATCATCGACCCGGATGACATCGCCGAAATGTTTATGATGACCACCCACAATATGCCGTTGAATTACCTGGTGGATCAGCTGAAAGAGGACGTTGGCGACGTGATTTTCCTCGGCATCCAGCCGGATATCGTTGGCTTTTATTATCCGATGACGCCGCCGGTGAAAGAGGCGGTGGAAGTGGTTTATTCAAGGCTTGCAGAGTGGGTTGGCGACGGGGGATTTTCTCCGTTCTGAGCGGGTGCCCGGTGGCGCTACGCTTACCGGGCCTACGGTTTTGTAGGCCGGGTAAGGCTAAGCCGCCACCCGGCAAAACGGGCTACGCCAAATCTTCCCCGTTACTCGCAATCACTTTCTTGTACCACCAGAATGATTTTTTGCGGGTACGCGCCAGCGTGCCGTTGCCAGCGTCGTCACGGTCGACATACACAAACCCGTAGCGTTTGCTCATTTCGCCTGTCGAGGCGGACACCAGATCGATGCAGCCCCAGGTGGTGTAACCCATCAGCGGCACGCCGTCTTCAATGGCGTCGGCCATCGCCCGAATATGCTCACGCAGGTAGCTGATGCGGTAATCATCATGGATCTCACCTTTCGTGTCCGGCTCATCTTTCGCGCCGAGGCCGTTTTCCACCAGAAACAGCGGCTTCTGGTAGCGGTCATACATCATATTCATAGTGATGCGCAGACCAAGCGGGTCAATCCCCCAGCCCCATTCGCTGACGTCAAGGTGCGGATTGCGCAGCGATTTCACCACGTTGGCGGCGTTGGTGTTATTAGCGTTCATCTCCGCTGAAGCGCAGCGTGACGCGTAGTAGCTAAACGAGACGAAATCGACGGTGTTCTTCAGGATAGCGTCGTCTTCCGGGGCTTTTTCAATCACCACGCCTTTCTCGCGAAAGACGCGGGCGGAATAGGCCGGGTAAGCGCCGCGCGCCTGCACATCGATAAAGAACAGGTTTTCGCGGTCTTTCTCCAGCGCGGTCCAGACGTCCTGCGGTTTACAGGAGTACGGATAAAAATTACCGCCCGCCAGCATACAGCCGACCTGGTTTTGCGGGTTGACCTCATGGGCGATTTGGGTCGCCAGCGCGCTGGCAATCAGCTCGTGATGTGCGGCCTGATACTTCACCTGATCCTGATTTTCACCTTCCTCAAACACTAGGCCCGCGCCGGAGAATGGGCTGTGCAGCATGATGTTGATTTCGTTGAACGTCAGCCAGTATTTCACCAGACCGTCAAAGGCTTCAAAGCAGGTTCGCGCGTAGCGGGTAAAGAATTCCACCATTTTGCGATTGCGCCAGGAGCCGTACTCCGTCACCAGGTGCATCGGCACATCGAAGTGGCACAGCGTGACCAGCGGCTCAATACCGTACTTTTTACACTCTTCAAACACCGCGCGATAAAACGCGATGCCTTCTTCGTTCGGCGTCAGCTCATCGCCGTCAGGGTAGAGACGGCTCCAGGCGATCGAGGTGCGAAACACCGTGAAGCCCATCTCCGCCATCAGGGCGATATCGTCTTTATAGCGATGGTAAAAATCAATCGCGTCATGGCCTGGATAAAATTCGTCATCCCGCAGTTGAAAGCGTTTCTCCAGCCCCAGTTTTACCGGCATCCGGTGCTCGCCGTGCGGGATCATATCGACGGTGCTCAGCCCTTTGCCGCCTTCCCGGTATGCCCCTTCAGACTGGTTGGCGGCCAGTGCGCCGCCCCATAAAAATCCTTGCGGAAATACAGACATAGTCATCCTCAATATGCGCCAGTCAGATGCTGGCTTCTTTTGCAGTAGTCGGTTGCGCGGCCTGGTTTTTTCTTGCCTGTGCGGCTGCGTCTTCCACGGGGATATCTTCAAAGCCGAGGAGCAGCGTCAGAACAAAAGAGAGCACCACGGCCAGCGCCATCACGCCAAACACCCAGGCGATGGTTATCGGGTTCGCCGGATCGAAGAACTGGACGCTGGTGAACAGGCCCGGTGCCGCCATCGAGTGGCTGGCAAGCCCCGCCATACCTGCCACCGCGCCGCAGATAAAGCCGCTAATCAGGCTCGCAATCAGCGGACGCTTCAGACGTACCGCCACGCCGTACAGCGCCGGTTCGGAGATCCCCGCCATAATTGCGGAAGCGGCGGCGGCAAGCGCCGTCTGGCGCAGTTCCGGGTTTTTGGTTTTCCATGCGACGGCCAGAGAGGAACCGCCCAGCGACAGGTTAGCGCCAATTTCAGACGGCATGACCATGCCTTCTTTGCCGGTTTCAGCAATGGTCTGGATGATGGTTGGGGTAAAGACGCGGTGCATCCCGGTCATGACCAGCAGCGGCCACAGCGCGCCCATGATGGCGACGGAAAGCCAGCCCAGATAGCCGTGAATGGTGTAAACCAGCGCGGAGATGGCGCTACCGATCCAGATCCCGATTGGGCCGATTAAAACAATGGCGAGCGGGGCGGCGATCAGGACGATCAGCATTGGTTTCAGGAAGTTTTTCGTGACGGCCGGGGTAATGCGATCCACCCAGCGTTCGATGTATGAAAGACACCACGTCATCACCAGCGCCGGGATCACCGTGTAGGTGTATTTCACCGCCGTCACCGGGATCAGGGCAAATTCAACGTGTTCACCTTCGGCGGCTTTCGCCATCAGGTCGATAAAACTCGGGTGAACCAGCACGCCTGCGATGGCAATCGCCAGCGACATGTTTGTTTTGAACTTGATTGCCGCTGACGCCGCCACCATCAGCGGCAGGAAGAAGAACGCGCCGTCGCCAATCACCGTCAGGATGGTCAGCGTGGAGGCGCCTTTTTCCAGCAGTCCCGTCATTTCGAGGATCATGGCCAGCAGTTTCAGCATCGATCCGCCGATAATCGCCGGGATCAACGGGGACATAGTGCCGATCAGCGCGTCAAGGATCCCCGCGCCGATGCGTTTAAAGGTGAGTTTAGGTTTACCGACGGGCGCTGCGGGCTGCATATCGGTCGGCAGCAGACTGACGACTTCGCGATACGCCTGTGAAACGGTGTTGCCGATAATCACCTGGCACTGGTTGTCGCTGCGAACCACGCCGAGAACGCCGCTGAGGGTTTTCAACGTCGCGCTGTCGACCTGCGCGTCATCTTTGAGAACGAAACGTAGACGCGTCATACAGTGTGTCACGGCGGTGATGTTATCCACACCGCCCAGCGCCGTCACCACGGAGCGCGCCAGTGCCGCATAATTCTTAGACATCGGATTTTATCCTGTTTTATCAATAGGGTAGTTTTATCGTCTTACGCCTTTTCGCTAAAAAAACGTGGGCAATGAAACGCAAAATAGGAAACCGGTTCCACAAAATCATGAATAGTTTCACTGAATGACACAAGATCACAATTTGATCATTTTTTATAATTGTGAGAATGATCACTTGTTGTTTTGGGCGGTGATTTACCATCAAGGACAACAACGGTACGGTGAAGTACACTGCGTGTCATTGAGTGCTAATGGATGAGTAATATGACGACGATGCTGGAGGTGGCGAAACGCGCCGGGGTGTCGAAAGCGACGGTTTCCCGGGTGCTTTCAGGTAACGGCTACGTCAGCCAGGAGACCAAAGACCGCGTGTTTCAGGCCATTGAAGAGAGCGGCTATCGACCCAATTTGTTAGCGCGCAGTCTGGCGGCGAAGAAAACGCAGACCCTCGGTCTGGTGGTGACGAACACCCTTTACCACGGCGTTTATTTTAGCGAGCTGCTGTTTCATACGGCGCGGATGGCAGAGGATAAGGGGCGTCAGCTTCTGCTCGCGGACGGCAAACACAGCGCGGAAGAAGAGCGTCAGGCGATTCAGTATCTGCTCGATCTGCGCTGCGACGCCATTATGATTTATCCCCGTTTTCTTAGCGTGGATGAGATTGACGACATTATCGACTCACACGCCCAGCCCATTATGGTGCTTAACCGTCGGCTGCGAAGAAACAGCAGCCACTGCGTTTATTGCGACCAGAAGCAGACCAGTTTTAACGCGGTGGAACAGTTGATCGCCGGGGGGCATCGCGAGATTGCGTTTATCACCGGTTCGATGGATTCCCCTACCGGCGTAGAGCGTCTCTCAGGGTATAAAGACGCATTGACGCGACACGGCATCGCTATCAATAACGAATTGATTGTCAACGGAAAGTGGACGCCCGCCAGCGGTGCTGAAGGGGTGGATACGCTCCTGGCGCGCAAGGTGAGTTTTACCGTGCTGGTAGCCAGTAATGACGATATGGCGATTGGCGCCATCAAACAGTTACACGAGCGTGGCATGAGCGTGCCTGCGCAGACCTCGGTCATTGGATTCGACGATATCGCGATGGCGCCCTATACCATCCCGGCGCTTTCCAGCGTTAAAATTCCGGTCACGGAGATGATTCAGGAGACGATTGGACGTCTTATCTTCATGCTGGACGGCGGTGAATTTACGCCGCCAAAAACCTTTACCGGTGCGCTGATCCTGCGCGATTCGGCAGCGCCGCTGCCTGCCCGCTGATCTCGCTTTACATTGTCATTTGTCATCGTCATTCGTGACGATGACAGTGCCTGGTCACAATGTCATCATCAAATATCAAGCAATAACAATCAGTTAAAAACTGGCACGATTTATGAATGTTTCGGCACATAATCTGTCATTGCTGGAGAATTTGATGAACCGTTTCATCATTGCCGACGCCAATAAATGCATTGGTTGCCGTACCTGTGAAGTGGCCTGTGTGGTGTCTCATCAGGAAAACCAGGACTGCGCGTCGCTGACCCCTGAAACTTTCTTACCCCGCATCCATGTGATCAAAGGTGTGAATGTCTCCACGGCGACGCTGTGCCGCCAGTGTGAAGACGCGCCGTGCGCCAATGTCTGCCCGAACGGCGCCATCAGCCGTGATAAAGGTTTCGTACATGTGATGCAGGAGCGTTGCATTGGCTGTAAAACCTGCGTGGTCGCTTGCCCATACGGCGCGATGGAAGTGGTTGTGCGTCCGGTGATTCGCAACAGCGGCGCGGGTCTGAACGTCCGGGCGGAAAAAGCGGAGGCCAACAAATGCGACCTTTGCCACCACCGCGAGGCCGGCCCTGCCTGTATGGAAGCCTGTCCGACCCACGCGCTGATTTGCGTCGATCGCAACAAACTTGAACAACTGAGCGCGGAAAAACGTCGCCGTGCGGCGCTGGACTCCTCCGCGTCTTTGCTTTTCTGATTCCTGAAAAACCGCGTAAAATACGGTGGTATTCATGCCGGATGGCGGCCTTGCCTTATCCGGCCTACTGTTCGTATCCCCGTAGGCCTGATAAGCGTAGCGCCATCAGGCAAACCGGGATAGATGACTGCGGGAACGACTTCATGACAATAAACAACCACTCCGGCGTACAGTTGCGTATTCGTGGCAAGGTGCAGGGCGTTGGTTTTCGGCCTTTTGTCTGGCAACTGGCGCAGCGGTTACAACTGCATGGCGACGTGTGTAACGACGGTGACGGTGTGGTTGTGCGCTTACAGGAAGATCCGGCGGAGTTTATTGTGCAGTTACATCAGCATTGCCCGCCGCTGGCCCGTATTGACAGCGTCGAGAGCGAGTCGTTTGCCTGGTCTCAACTGCCTGCCGATTTCTCCATCCGCCAGAGTGCGGGCGGAACGATGAATACGCAAATTGTGCCCGATGCGGCCACATGCCCGGCCTGTCTCGCCGAAATGAATACGCCCGGCGAGCGGCGCTACCGTTACCCTTTTATCAACTGCACCCACTGCGGCCCGCGTTTTACGATCATTCGTGCGATGCCTTACGACCGTCCGTTTACCGTGATGGCATCGTTTCCGTTGTGCAGGAAGTGTGCGACGGAATACCGCGATCCGTACGACCGCCGTTTCCACGCCCAACCTGTTGCCTGCCCGGCCTGCGGCCCGCATCTGGCGTGGCGCTCTGGCAGCGCGCGGGCGGAAAAAGACGCTGCGCTACAGGCTGCCGTCGCGATGTTAAAAGCGGGGGGCATTGTCGCCATCAAAGGTATTGGCGGCTTTCATCTGGCCTGCGATGCGCAAAACGATGAGGCGGTGGCGATGCTGCGGGCGCGTAAACGCCGCCCTGCGAAACCGCTGGCGGTAATGTTGCCGGATGCGGAAGGCTTGCCGGATGCGGCGCGCCGACTGCTGACTACGCCGGCCGCCCCCATCGTGCTGGTGGATAAACAGCATGTCGCGTCGCTGTGCGAGGGGATCGCGCCGGGGCTGGCGGAAGTGGGGGTAATGCTGCCTGCGAATCCGCTCCAGCATCTGCTTTTACAGGCGCTGAATTGTCCGCTGGTGATGACCTCCGGCAACCTTAGCGGTAAACCGCCGGCCATCACTAACCAACAGGCGCTGGACGACCTGAAGGCGATCGCCGACGGTTTTCTGTTGCACAACCGCGATATCGTGCAGCGAATGGATGACTCGGTCGTGCGTGACAGCGGCGAAATGCTACGCCGTTCGCGGGGCTATGTGCCGGATGCGATCGCGCTGCCGCCGGGATTTCGCGATGTGCCGCCGATGCTTTGTCTGGGCGCCGATCTGAAAAATACCTTCTGTCTGGTGCGCGGCGAGCAGGCGGTGGTAAGCCAGCATCTGGGGGATCTCAGCGATGACGGCATTCAAACGCAGTGGCGTGACGCGCTGCGTTTGATTCAGAACATTTACGATTTTACGCCGCAACGCGTTGTCTGCGACGCGCATCCGGGCTACGTCTCCAGCCAGTGGGCCAGCGAGATGACGCTTCCGACCGAAACGGTATTGCACCACCATGCGCATGCGGCGGCATGCATGGTCGAGCACGGCTGGCCGTTGAACGGCGGCGATGTGATTGCCCTGACGCTCGACGGCATCGGTATGGGAGAGGGCGGCGCGCTGTGGGGCGGAGAGTGTTTACGCGTTAATTACCGTGAATGCGAGCATCTTGGCGGCCTGCCCGCCGTCGCGCTGGCGGGCGGCGATCTCGCCGCGAAGCAGCCCTGGCGCAACCTGCTGGCGCAGTGTCTGCGCTTCGTTCCTGACTGGCGGGACTATCCAGAAACGGCTGCGCTGCAACGACAGCAGTGGAACGTGCTGGCGCGGGCCATTGAGCGCGGAATCAACGCCCCGCTGGCGTCGTCGTGCGGACGCCTGTTCGATGCCGTCGCCGCCGCATCAGGCTGCGCGCCTGACACACTCAGTTATGAAGGAGAAGCGGCCTGTGCGCTGGAGGCGCTGGCTTCGCGATGCAATCGCGTTGAACATCCGGTGACGATGCCGGTTAAAAACAACCAGCTGGATTTAGCCACGTTCTGGCGGCAGTGGCTGAACTGGCAGGCCGCTCCCGAGGAGCGGGCGTGGGCCTTTCACGACGCGCTGGCGCATGGGTTCGCCGCGCTGCTGCGTCAGGAAGCGACCGCACGCGGGATCACCACGCTGGTATTCGGCGGCGGCGTGCTGCATAACCGCTTGCTGTGCAGGCGTCTGGCGTTCTGTCTTGCTGATTTTACCTTACTGTTCCCGCAGCGTTTACCAGCCGGGGATGGGGGAGTGTCGTTAGGGCAGGGAGCGATTGCCGCAGCGCGCGAGCTGGCGCAGAAATAAAAAAAAGCCCCGGGACTGGCGGGGCGAAACGTGTCGGGGCATACCGACAAGCAGCAGCGCACTTCCGTGTGCGTGAGGTTAATAAATCAGTGGCAGTATCGCCGGATGGCGACGTACAAACAGGCGCTTCCCGTAGGCCGGATCAGGCGTTTACGCCGCCATCCGGCAAAGATGTTCGAACATTGCCTGATGGCGCTGCGCTTATCAGACCTACGGCGTCATGATTTGCAGGCCAGCCGCCATCCGGCACAATGAACTTACGCGGGCAGCGTTTTCAGCAGCGCAAAGGCCTCCTTCATGCGGTCTTCGCTCACCACAAAGGCGCAAAGCTGACCTTCGGTATTTATGCCTCGGGCGACCATCCCTTCGGACTCCGCCGCAATGTGCCAGTTCAGGTCGCAACGCTGGGTTTCGCCTGCAAGATGTAACGGCAATTCCGGCGTTTTGATTTTCACCAGCATGGCGGGCAGCTTCAGCGGCGCGTTCCCGCCGAGCAGATTTTTCGCCAGATACATGGCGCTTAACTGAATCGGTTGCAGGAAAGGCAGAACCTGGCCGTTAATTTCCGCGCAGTCTCCCAGCGCATAAATATCCGGGTGGCTGGTTTGCAGATAGCTGTCAACGCAGACGCCACGGTTGATGGTCAACCCGGCACGGCGCGCCAGCGCGGTTTCCGGGCGCAGGCCGGTCGCGGCGATGACCGCATCCACCTCTACCTGACGATCGCGATCCAGCGTGGCGCGAATACCGGTAGCGGTTTTCTCCAGACCCTGCAACTGCGATTTCAGCAGCAGATGTACGCCCATATCGGTCAGACGATGCTGCAAACGGCTGCTCACTTCCGGCGGCATCAGCGAGGCCAGAATGCTGGCGGCATTGTCAATCAGCGTGACGGCTTTACCCGCACGGCAGAAATCCATTGCCAGCTCGCTACCAATCAGACCGCCGCCGACGATCAGTACGCGCTGCGCGTCACGCAGTTGCGTTTCACAGGCGCGATACTCCTGCTGGCTGTTCAGTGTGAGCATTAACTCACGTCCGGCAACCGGCGGAACAAAGGCTGATGCCCCTGTCGCCAGTACCAGTTTGTCGAACTGCCATTGCTTGTCCTGGCTTTTTACCACATGGGCGTCGGCATCAATGTCCGTAATCCAGGTGTGTGGGAACAGACGCAGATTAAACTGTTCGGCAAACTCCCCCGCCGACTGGCGGGTGAGGTCGTCGGCACGCTGCGCCTGGCTGATGACGTGACTGAGGTCGGGTTTGTTGTACTCGTCCATACTGTCAGCGGCAATCAGGGTCAGCGCTACGGTCGCGTCCTGTTTACGGATGTTTTTGACTAACTGGCGGGCGGCGAAGCCCGAACCAATAATGACAATTCCCCGGCTCATTTTGCCTCCGTTGCCAACACATCAAAGACGTCTTTACCTAATGAACATTCCGGGCACAGGAAGTTATCCGGTACGTCGCTCCACGGCGTACCCGGCGCGACATCCTGCAACGGCTCACCTTTTGCAGGGTCGTAAATCCACTGGCATACGCTGCACTGCATGCTTGGGCCGAGGTCAGCCGCAGCGGCGGCGGCACAGGCGCACTCTTCTTCCTGGGTTGACGCTTTCACATTTGTTTCCGGCAGCGGAGCGAGCGCCCACTGACGGGCAATATCGCGGCCGTGCTGGCGGCAAAGTTCCAGGGCATCAATATCAGGACGCCATTTCGCTTTCAGACTCAGTGACATCTCGAAGCCGGCATCTTGCAGACGGGTGGACAGACGGTCTACCGCGCCACCGCTCCAGCCGTGGGAACCGAAAGCGCTGGCGCGTTTGTTACGAAAGCGCAGGCCAGTCATCTCTTCAACGAGACCGGCGATTTTCGGCATCATCACGTTGTTCATCGTAGAAGTACCGACCAGCACGCCTTTGGAACGGAACACGTTGGTCAGAATTTCGTTTTTATCGCTGCGTGCGACGTTAAAGATTTTCACCGCCACGTTCGGGTCAACTTCGTTGATGCCTTGCGCAATCGCGTCGGCCATCATGCGGGTGTTGTTGGACATGGTGTCGTAGAAAATGGTGATGCGATCTTCCTGATAATCTGCCGCCCATTTCAGATACAGTTCAACGATCTGGGTTGGGTTGTCGCGCCATACCACGCCGTGAGAGGTGGCAATCATATCTACCGGCAGGTTGAAGCCGAGGATTTCGGTGATTTTTGGCGTGACCAGACGGCTGAATGGCGTCAGGATGTTGGCGTAGTAACGCTGGCACTGCTCGAACAGCTCGGTCTGATCGACTTCATCGTTGAACAGACGTTCGTCACAATAGTGCTGACCAAAGGCGTCGTTACTGAACAGTACCGCGTCGCCCGTCATGTAGGTCATCATGCTGTCCGGCCAGTGCAGCATCGGGGTTTCAACAAAAATCAGCTGCTTGCCGTTGCCGATATCCAGCGTGTCGCCTGTTTTTACGACGTTAAAGTTCCATTCCGGGTGATGGTGGTGACCGGTAATGGAGTCAATGGCGTTTGCGGTGCAGTAGATCGGCGTATCCGGGATTTGCGCCATCAGTTCGGTCAGCGCGCCCGCGTGGTCTTCTTCCGCATGGTTAATAATGATGTAATCAATGTCGGCCAGGTCGATTTCGCTACGCAGGTTTTGCACGAATTCGCGGCTGAATTTATGATCTACGGTATCGATCAGAACATTTTTTTCTTCACGGATGAGATAGCTGTTGTAGCTGCTGCCGCGCAGCGTTTTATATTCGGTCCCGTGAAAATCACGAACTTCCCAGTCACGTTGGCCAACCCAATGAATGTTATTTTTAACCAGAATAGACATAGCAACCTCAGTAAATACAGTTTTTTTAAGAAAGATGTATTGCTAATAGCAGAATGCGTGCCAACTTTTTAACTGATTGATTTTAAATAATTAAAAAATTTATACTCATAAAATGGTAGTCAAAAAGACTATTCAATTAATTGTCAATATGACACTATTGATTGTCAAAATGACAATGAGGTAGCCATGAGCTTTTCAGTTGATGTCCTGGCGGGCATCGCCATTGAATTACAAAGTGGTATCGGGCATCAGGACCGCTTTCAGCGCCTGATCACCACGCTGCGTCAGGTGCTGGAGTGCGATGCGTCGGCGCTGCTGCGCTATGAGGGGCGGCAGTTTATTCCGCTGGCGATCGACGGTCTGGCGCAGGATGTACTGGGCAGGCGCTTCACTCTGGAAGGGCATCCGCGACTGGAAGCCATTGCCCGTGCCGGGGATGTGGTGCGTTTTCCGGCCGACAGCGATCTGCCGGACCCGTATGACGGGCTGATCCCGGATCAGGAGAGCCTGAAGGTACACGCCTGTATCGGGCTGCCGCTGTTCGCCGGGCAAACCCTGATTGGCGCACTCACGCTTGACGGCATGGAACCCGATCAGTTTGATGTTTTCAGCGATGAAGAGCTGCGGCTCATCGCAGCGCTGGCGGCGGGGGCGCTGAGCAATGCGCTGCTTATTGAGCAATTAGAAAGCCAGAATATGTTGCCGGGGTCTTCCGCCTCTTTCGAACAGGTGAAAGAAACGCAGATGATCGGCCTGTCGCCAAATATGATGCAGTTGAAAAAAGAGATTGAGATTGTGGCGGGGTCGGATCTCAACGTGCTGATCAGCGGCGAAACGGGAACCGGGAAAGAGCTGGTGGCGAAAGCGATTCACGAAGGCTCGCCACGGGCGGTGAACCCGCTGGTGTATCTGAACTGCGCCGCGCTGCCGGAAAGCGTGGCGGAGAGCGAGCTTTTCGGCCACGTCAAAGGGGCGTTTACCGGGGCAATCAGCAACCGTAGCGGTAAGTTCGAAATGGCCGATAACGGCACGCTGTTTCTTGATGAGATCGGCGAGCTGTCGCTGGCGTTGCAGGCGAAACTGCTGCGCGTTTTGCAGTATGGCGATATTCAACGCGTCGGGGACGATCGCAGCCTGCGCGTCGACGTACGCGTGCTGGCGGCGACTAACCGCGACTTACGCGAAGAGGTGCTGGCCGGGCGTTTTCGCGCCGACCTGTTCCACCGTTTGAGCGTGTTCCCGCTCTCCGTGCCGCCGCTGCGTGAGCGTGGTGAGGATGTGGTCTTGCTGGCCGGGTATTTTTGCGAACAGTGCCGCCTGCGGCTGGGGCTTTCCCGCGTGGTGCTGAGCCCGGGGGCGCGTAGCCACCTGCTGAGCTATGGCTGGCCGGGGAACGTTCGCGAACTGGAACATGCGATCCACCGTGCGGTGGTTCTGGCAAGAGCGACCCGGGCGGGGGATGAGGTGGTGCTGGAAGCGCAGCATTTTGCCTTACAGGAGGAGGTTTCTCCCGCTCTGCCTGACGACAGTACGCCGACGCTACCGGCAAATCACAATCTGCGCGACGCGACCGAGGCTTTCCAGCGGGAGATGATTCGCCGTGCGTTAGCGCAAAATAACCACAACTGGGCTGCCTGCGCGCGGGCGCTGGAGACAGACGTCGCCAACCTGCATCGGCTGGCGAAGCGTCTGGGGCTGAAAAGTTAGATGATGCCTGCCTGGTAGAAATCTTGCAGGTTGATTGCGCCGGTGAGTTTACCGTTTTCATCCACCACCGGCGCGGCGGTGATCTTGCGCTTCATCAGAAGTTCTTTGGCATCGATGGCGCGGCTCTGCTCCTGCAACGTAATGCCGTTGTGGGTCATCGCTTCGCTGACCGGCGTAGCCAGTGTGCCGCCGCCAACCAGCCAGCGGCGCAGGTCGCCGTCGGTAAAGACGCCTTTTACAACGCGCTGCGCGTCGCATACCGCAACCAGACCTAACCCGGTACGGCTCAGCTCCAGCATGGCGTCCATCACGCTGGTGGTGAGCTGAACCTGCGGCACCGCATCGTCACGGCGCATCAGGTGATGGACTTTGTTGAGCAGACGCGCGCCCAGCGCCCCGGCAGGGTGTGAACGGGCGAAATCCTCTTCATTGAAACCGCGCGCCTGCATCACCGCCATAGCCAGCGCGTCGCCCATCATCAGGGTGTTGACGGTGCTGGAGGTCGGCGCCAGGTGCATCGGGCAGGCTTCACGCTCAACGGAGATATCCAGCACAGCCTTTGCCGCCAGACCCAGCGGGGAGGTCGGCTTTCCGGTCATCGCCAGCAGGGTTATCGATTTATCTTCCAGGCGCGGAATAATGAGATCCAGCTCTTTCGCACCGCCGGAATAGGAGATGAATAGCATCACATCCCGGCTTTCGATCATGCCGAGATCGCCATGTAACGCTTCTGCCGGGTGGACAAAGAACGCGGGCGTTCCTGTACTGGCGAGAGTCGCGGCGATTTTTTTGCCGATATGGCCTGACTTGCCAATACCGGAGACAATCACTTTGCCTTCGCAGTGGAGGATAGTATTGGCGGCACGGACAAAATCATCGCCCAGGCGTTCCGGCAGACGGCTTGCTTCCTGTAACTCCAGCAGTAATGTCTGGCGACCCGCGTTCAGTAATGCATCACTCATTGGTTTCTCCGGTTATGATCACTTCAATCCCTTTTGCTTCCAGCGCCTGACGAAACGCGGGGTCGATACCCGCGTCGGTAACCAGTTTGTCGACGCTTTCCAGACTGCACACAACGTTGGGGCTTTTACGCCCAAATTTTGAGGAGTCCGCCATCAGAATCACTTCGCGCGCGGCATTGCACATCGCTTTGCTGACGGTATAGACCTCATTAAAGGTGGTCACTCCGGCATTGAGATCGATGCCGTCGGTGCCCATGAACAGTTTATCAAAACTGAACTGCTCAAAGGCGTTTTCTGCCAGCTGACCGTGAAATGACGCAGATTTTTTGCGGAATGTGCCGCCGGGCATCAGGATGGTCTGCTCGTTGTCCAGCTCCGAAAGGGCGTTAACAATGTGCAGGCTGTTGGTCATGACGGTGATATTGCTAAAGCGGGTAAGCATCGGCACCATCTGCAACACGGTGCTTCCGGCATCAAGGATGATGGAGTCGCCATCGTGGATAAACTGAACGGCCGCTTGTGCGATCAACGCCTTTTTATGGGTGTTGATCAGCGTTTTGTGATCGATAGGCGGGTCGGATTCATCTTTATTCAACACCACGCCGCCATACGTGCGAATAACGGTTCCGGCATTTTCCAGAATGACCAGGTCTTTGCGAATGGTGGTGCCCGTGGTGTCAAAGTACTGGGCCAACTCCTCAACCGAGCATTTTCCCTGCTTTTGCAGATGCTCCAGAATAGCAGCCTGACGCTGACGTGGTTTCATAGGCGTAATTACCCTGACTGATGTATAAGTTGTGAAATGATAATTTCGCAAGCAATTAGCATTCACAACGAAATTACCCATGTTTCAGTTTAAGCGCTAATGATAGTGCATTCTGTGAGAGCGAATCATGGGGAAAGATCACATCAGGCTGTAATTCATCAAGATGTTTGCCCTGTATTGCGGGAATTTTAACCGGTCGGGCAAAGACGGTGAGACCTTTCATGAATAAGGTATCCGTGACGCGCTGCTGGTCATCCAGAGCGATGGCGACCACCACTCGCGGTTTAAAGCGTCCGCCGGAGCGCCCGACGCCCACTCGCCCTCGTTGGCAAAGTTTGTCAAACGCCCGGTTAAAGCGGGAGATTTGCCAGCCGCCCAGCGCCAGTTGCGCACACCAGGCGATAACGGCGACGGTGATCAGTGCGGAAACCATAATGCGCTCCTTTGATTTTGCCGGATGGCGGCTGCGCCTTATCCGGCCTACATAATATTCGTAGGCCCGGTAAGCGCAGCGCCACCGGGCAATCATACCTCTTAAAACATCACCTGACCGCCGGTCACATTGATGGACTGTCCGGTGCAGTACGACGCCTTCGCGCTGGCGTAAAACAGCAGCATGTCCAGTACGTCCTGATAATCACAGCCGCGTTTTAACGGAACTTTGTCAATGTAATACTGCTCCACTTCGTCCGGCTTGATGCCAAGCTTGGCGGCGTACTGCGGCAGCAGCGACTGGAACATTGGTGATTTCAGCAGGTTGCCAAGCATCAGCGAATGCACGGTAATGCCGTATTCTGCCAGATCCAGCGCCAGCGACTGGGTTAAGCCCACGCCGCCGAACTTCGCCGCGCTATAGCCGGAGTTGTGTTTACTGCCCACTTTCCCGGACTTGGAGTTGATCTGGATAATGCGTCCCTGAATGCCGTCGCGGATCATCAGGCGGGAGAATTCGCGAGCGCAAAGGAAATACCCCACCAGATTCACCTGTAGCGAACGGTCGAAATCGCCGAGCTGGAAGTCGCTGATAAACGCCGCTTTGGCGATGCCCGCGCTGTAGACCAGCAGATCAACCCGGCCAAAAATTTCATCGACTCCGCGAGAGAGCGCCAGAACGCTCTGCTCGCTGGTGGCATCGGCGCCAAAACCGTACGCCATGCCTTCGCCAAACGCGGCGTTAATCTCCTGCGCCACATTTGCGGCTTTATCACTCTGAATATCGACAACGGCGACGCGATAACCAACCTCTGCAAGCCCACGGCAGAGGAAGGCCCCCAGGGTCTGGCCTCCACCAATGACAACGGCAACCTGATTCATTTTTCTCTCCTTAAACCTTTAAGCCACAAACTTCAAAATACAGCCCGGCGCGATGTCGTCCGGTACTGGCCCCGCAACGTGTACGGTGCCGGGAAATTCCGCCTCGTTCAGCCCGTCGAAGCGCAGGGTGATATGCCCCAGTTCACGCAGATTCTGCTCGGCCACGCTGCCCACAGCAGTCACCGGATAGCGATGCTCACCCAGCTGAAACTGTGCGCCGGGTTGCAGCGTGCCGTTCAGCTCGCCGTGGCAGTGGATAAAGCAAAACGCTTCGATATCCGCCGGCGCGCCTTCACGAAAGGTAATCAGCATCCTGTCGCAGAGCGCGTCCGGCGCGCTCTCGCCGATACGGGTGATGGTGGTCTGGTAAATCACGGTCATCTCTGAACCTCTTATTGATAAATAAAGCCGGAAACAAACCAGGCGATGAGAACGGTAGGCGCGCCGGTCAGGAAGCGGCTCACCAGTACGGAAGGCACGCCGACGCGAACGGTGTCCTGGCGGGCCTCTGCCAGCGATAAACCGACCGGAATAAAGTCGCACGCGGCCTGAGCGTTAATCGCGAACAGCGCGGGCAGCGCCAGATGGGGAGGGATATTACCCAGACCAATCTGCACGCCAATCAGCACCCCGATAACCTGGGCGATCACCGCGCCAGGGCCGAGGAAGGGCGACAGCAGCGGGAATGAACAGATGAGCGCCAGCGTGACCAGCCCCAGCGGATGGCTGGCAAGCGGCGCCAGGCCGTGAGCGATCCAGTCGCCGAGACCGGAGGCCATAATGATGCCGATCAGCGCCGAGACGAAGGCCATAAACGGCAGAATGGTTTTCAGCACCGTATCGATGGTGTCGCGCCCGGACTGGAACAGCACCGCTACCGCTGAGCCCATCCCCATACCGACTTTCGCCAAGAGGCCATCGCTCTGTTCGGTGATTTTTTTGCTGGCGTCGTAATCGCGGCCCGCAGGCGAGGCGACAGGCTGCGCGTTTGCAGGCGCCTCGCCGCTCAGCGTGATGTTCTCTTCTTTCACCCCGGAGACGTAAATATCTTCCATGATGTATTGCGCCAGCGGCCCCGACTTCCCGGTAGAGTGGATGTTGATGGTTGGAATGCGCCGCTTCGGGTAAATCCCGCAGCGCAGCGTGCCGCCGCAGTCGATGATCGCCGCGCCGATCTCTTCCTCAGGCGGTTCGCCCTCTTTAAAGCCATCCACCGCCTGCCAGCCTGTTAGTTGCGCCAGTTTGTCGACAATCCCCGGACGCGTCCCGGCGGTGATGTAGACGATTTTCTTTCCGGGTGTTGCATCCAGTTCAAGCGGGCCGCCCCAGCCGCCGGTGCCTTTCTCAATACGAATACGCGTCATGATGTTGCTCCAGCCAGGTGGACTTTCTGCTCAAGTTGAATGCCCATTTTTTTCTCAAAGATGGATGTGGTGAGGTCAGTCACCCAGCCACGGAAGAAGTTGGTGACCAGACCGACCAGCAGATAGCTGACGGCGAGCGGGCCAAGCGGGAGGCCGAGTGTCGTCAGGCCGCTGGCGATGCCCAGGTAAACAAACAGCTCGCCGGGGTTGATGTGCGGGAACAGTCCGTTCATCGAGTGGCAGCTGTAGGAGGCCGCCGCGTAGTAACTGGGCTTGTATTTTTCTGGCATAAAGCGGCCCAGGCTCAGCGTCATCGGGTTACAAAACACAAACGTACCGATGCACGGCAGCAGCAGGTAACGGGATAACGGGTTCCCGGCGCAGCGCTGGGCAAAACGTTCAATACGCTGCTGGCCAATGAAGTTTATTAAGGCATTCATGATGACCAGCAGGCTTATCAAAAGCGGAAGGATGCCGGTCACCATACTGGTGAACACCTCTCCGCCTTTCTGGAACAGCCCGATAAACCACTCCGCACCATGTGTAATGGTTTCGATCATTGTTCTCTCCTGTAGGGTTTGTTGTTATCTTGCCAATTGGTGAGTTATTTTAATCAGATCGAAAGATTTAAAAGTGTTATTTTGATCTCAAAATGAAAGATAAATATTTTAAAGTGAAAGTTTGCGTTTGTTGCGGAGAAAAAAAGCAGGGATGTTACGGGAGAATAGTGCGTATTCTGTGAAGAGCGCTTCCTTGTGCGAAGCGGGATGCTTTACCATACTTCCCCCTGGCTGAATCTGTTTAATGGATGTCTCATGTTCAAGCGTCGTTATGTAGCACTACTTCCTCTCTTTGCGTTGCTTGCTGCCTGTAGCAGCAAACCACAGTCTTCAGAAATTCAAACGACAACGGGAGCGCCGTCCGGCGGTTTCCTGCTTGAGCCACAGCACAATGTCATGGTGATGGGCGGTGATTTCGCCAATAATCCGAACGCGCAGCAGTTCATTGAGAAGATGGTGAACAAGCACGGTTTTAATCGCCAGCAGTTGCAGGAGATCCTGTCGCAGGCGAAGCGCCTGGACTACGTTCTGCGACTGATGGACAGACAGGCGCCGACCACACAACCGCCAGCGGGGCCGAATGGCGCATGGTTGCGCTATCGCAAGCAGTTTATTACCCCGGACAATGTGCAAAACGGCGTGGCGTTCTGGAATCAATATGAGGATGCGTTGAACCGTGCATGGCAGGTTTATGGCGTCCCGCCGGAGATTATCGTCGGCATTATTGGCGTGGAAACCCGCTGGGGCCGCATCATGGGTAAAACGCGAATTCTGGATGCGCTGGCGACGCTGTCGTTTAACTATCCGCGTCGGGCGGAGTATTTCTCCGGCGAGCTGGAAACGTTTCTGCTGATGGCGCGTGATGAACAGGACGACCCGCTGGATCTGAAAGGGTCTTTTGCCGGTGCGATGGGGTACGGACAGTTTATGCCGTCGTCCTATAAGCAGTACGCGGTGGACTTTAACGGCGATGGGCACATCAACCTGTGGGACCCGGTTGATGCCATCGGCAGCGTGGCGAACTATTTCAAAGCCCACGGTTGGGTGAAAGGCGATGTGGTCGCCGTTCCGGCCAACGGTCAGGCGCCAGGGCTGGCGAACGGCTTTAAAACCCAGTACAGCATTGCTCAGCTTGCGGCCGCCGGGCTGACGCCGCAGCAGTCGCTGGGTAATCATCAGCAGGCCAGCCTGCTGCGTCTGGATGTGGGTACGGGCTATCAGTACTGGTACGGGTTGCCGAACTTCTATGCCATCACGCGCTATAACCACAGCACTCACTATGCGATGGCGGTCTGGCAGCTTGGTCAGGCCGTCGCGCTGGCGCGTGTACCTGCGGCGTCGCCGTTTAGTCAGTAGCCGCGGTGTGTTTTCCGGGGGGCTACGCTTACCCGGTCTGGATTACGCTCCCTTTTCCCTGAGAGAAAGGGGAGCGTGCAGCGCCGCTGCTGCGCTATTTCACGTCTGAAACATTTCGCCACACTCCCTTTTTTCCTGGCATTTACATCCGCATCGTATTTCATTATTGTTATGTTATAACATTTTATTGTGGTGCGAATATGTCTGCTTCACTCTTCTCTCTTTCGGCTCTGACTCGCCTGCTGATGGCTATCGCGCTTGTTTTGTTTATCGGACTAGCCGTGCGCTGGGCGGTGGCATTGCCATGATTATCCTGAATCAACTGGTGGCCGGTTACGAGCGACAGCCGGTCACGTCGCCGCTGACCGGCACGCTGGAACGCGGCAGCATGACGGCGATTATCGGCGCTAACGGCTGCGGCAAATCAACGCTGCTGAAAACGCTGGCCGGTTTTCTTCCTCCGGTGAGCGGCGCATTTCGCTGGCGCGGACGCCGCCCGGTAATTGGCTGGCTGGCGCAACGTCACGCGCTGGAGACGCAGTTTCCGCTTACCGTTCAGGACGTGGTGAGCATGGGGTGCTGGCCTGCTATTTCCCTGCTGGGGGGATTTCAACGCAAAACCCGTCTGCGTGTCGCCCACGCTATTGAGCGCGTGGGGCTGGAGGCAATGGCGACGATGACCATTGATGAACTCTCTGGCGGTCAGTTTCAACGCATGCTGTTTGCCCGTGTGCTGGTGCAGGAAGCGCCGCTGGTCATGCTGGATGAACCCTTTACCGGCGTGGATGAGGAGACCTGCAACGTACTGATGGGGCTGATGCTGGAGATGTATCAGCGAGGGCAAACGGTGCTGGCGGTGCTGCACGACAGCGAACGGGTGGCGCGCTATTTTCCGCAGACGTTACGGCTGGATACGGATGTGTCTCACTGGATGACCGAGCGGGTGAGGGTGGCATGATCTGGCATATCTTCTTTCAGCCGTTTATTGAATACGGCTTTATGCGGCGGGCGCTGGTGGTCTGTCTGGCGCTTTCGGTCAGCACGACGGCGCTTGGCGTCTTTTTACTGCTGCGACATATGAGCCTGATGGGAGACGCGCTGTCGCATGCGGTGCTACCCGGCGTGGCGGTGGGCTATCTGCTCAGTGGAATGTCATTGCTGGCAATGAGCATCGGCGGGTTTATCGCCGGGATTACGGTAGCGCTGGTGGCGGGAATGGTGAGTCGCCGTACGCCGCTAAAAGAAGACGCCAGCTTCGCCGGGTTCTACCTGGGATCGCTGGCGCTGGGGGTTACGCTGGTGTCGCTGCGCGGGTCAAATGTCGATCTGCTGCATCTTCTGTTTGGTTCCATTCTGGCGGTCGATCGCGATTCCGCGCTGTTCGTGGCGGGGGTATGCGCATTCACATTGATCATGCTGGCGATTTTCTATCGTGGTCTGGTGAGTGAAGCGTTTGATACCGCATGGTTGCAGGTTAACGCGCGCTGGCTGCCTTCGCTGCTGCACGGGCTGTTTCTCTCGTTGCTGGTGTTGAATCTGGTGGCTGGCTTTCAGGTACTCGGCACGCTGATGGCGGTAGGGCTGATGATGCTTCCTGCCGTTGCGGCCCGCTGCTGGGCGCGCACGTTACCGGGGCTGTTATTGCTCGCCGGCGGCAGCGGCGTCGTCTGTGCATGGCTGGGGCTAAGCCTTTCCTGGGCGGTGAGTTTACCCGCCGGGCCGTCGATTGTACTGACCGCCAGCGCGCTGTTCTTTATTTCCATTTTATTCGGCACGCGCAGCAGGCTGGCTGACAGTCTGCGCGCGCTTTTTTAATGCAAGGGGAAAAGATGAAACGTACAGGGGTAATGATTGCGCTCGCGTTGGGGTTGATGACGCAAGGCGCGCTGGCGAAAACGCTGAATGTGGTGACGAGTTTTTCTATTCTCGGCGACATCACCCAGGAGGTCGGCGGTAAGAATGTCAACGTCACTACGCTGGTTGGGCCGGATGGCGATCCGCATACCTTCGAGCCTTCGCCGAAAGACAGCGCGGCGTTGAGCAAAGCGGATGTGGTGGTAGTGAACGGGCTGGGGCTGGAGGGGTGGCTTGACCGGCTGGTAAAAGCCTCCGGTTTCAAAGGTACGCTGGTGGTGGCTTCCGACGGGGTGAAGACGCATACGCTGGATGAAGACGGCGAAACCGTCACCGATCCGCATGCCTGGAATAGCGCAGCGAACGGCGCGCTGTATGCGCAGAATATTCTTTCCGGGCTGGTCAACGCCGACCCGCAGGATAAAGCCGCGCTGGAGGCTTCCGGCAAACCTTACATCGCACAGCTGACTGAACTGGACGCGTGGGCGAAAGCGCGCTTTAGCCAGATCCCGCAGGAGAAACGCAAGGTGCTGACCAGCCACGACGCCTTCGGTTATTTCGGTCGCGCCTACGGCGTTGAGTTTTTGGCGCCGCAGGGGCTGTCGTCGGAAAGTGAAGCCTCTGCCGCGCAGGTCGCCGCGCTCATTAAGCAGATTAAAGCTGATGGGGTGAACACCTGGTTTATGGAGAATCAGCTCGATCCGCGTCTGGTAAAACAGATCGCCAGCGCGACGGGCGCACAGCCGGGCGGCGAGCTGTATCCTGAAGCCTTGTCGGCAAAAGGCGGCGTGGCGGATAGCTACGTAAAAGCGTTTCGCCACAATGTTGAGACCATCGCCAACAGCATGAAGTAACCGTACGATTGGCCGATGCTTCGCATCGGCTTTTTTCTGAAGCCTCCTCGTAAAATCCGCACCTCGTCCCCATATCTGCTCAGAAAGTGCTATCTTGTGCTGCACGTTTTTCAGGAGCCTTAAGCGATGATGACTGACCATGAATTGATGCAGTTAAGCGAAGTGGTAGGGCTGGCGCTGAAACAGCGCGGCGCAACGTTAACGACAGCGGAGTCCTGCACGGGCGGTTGGGTAGCGAAAGTGATTACCGATATCGCCGGGAGTTCCGCCTGGTTTGAACGCGGTTTTGTTACCTACAGTAATGAAGCGAAAGCGCAAATGATTGGCGTGCGCGAACCGACGCTTGAGCAGCACGGCGCGGTCAGCGAACCGGTGGTGATTGAGATGGCGATTGGCGCGCTCAGAGCGGCCCGCGCGAATTATGCCGTTTCTATCAGCGGTATTGCCGGGCCGGACGGCGGCAGCGACGTGAAGCCCGTCGGCACTGTCTGGTTTGGTTTCGCAACCGCGCAGGGCGAGGGGATCACCCGCCGGGAGTGCTTTAGCGGCGACCGTGACAGCGTGCGTCGCCAGGCGACGGAATATGCGCTCAAAACGCTCTGGCAACAATTTCTACAAAATACTTGATACTGTATGACTGTACAGTATAATCGCACCTAACAGTACAGAACTCACTATCCGGTACAAGCGCAAGCGGACCCCGGCTCATGACAGGAGTAGTTAATGGCTATCGACGAAAACAAACAGAAAGCGTTGGCGGCAGCGCTGGGCCAGATCGAAAAACAATTCGGTAAAGGCTCCATCATGCGCCTGGGTGAAGACCGTTCCATGGATGTGGAAACCATCTCCACCGGTTCGCTTTCTCTGGATATCGCGCTGGGCGCGGGTGGCCTGCCGATGGGGCGTATCGTAGAAATCTACGGGCCGGAATCCTCCGGTAAAACCACCCTGACGCTTCAGGTGATTGCCGCTGCACAGCGTGAAGGCAAAACCTGTGCGTTTATCGACGCCGAACATGCGCTGGACCCTATCTATGCCCGCAAACTGGGCGTCGATATCGACAACCTGCTGTGCTCCCAGCCGGACACCGGCGAGCAGGCGCTGGAAATCTGTGATGCGCTGGCGCGTTCAGGCGCTGTAGACGTTATCGTTGTTGACTCCGTGGCGGCGTTGACGCCGAAAGCGGAAATCGAAGGTGAAATCGGCGACTCTCATATGGGCCTCGCGGCGCGTATGATGAGCCAGGCGATGCGTAAGCTGGCCGGTAACCTGAAACAGTCCAACACCCTGCTGATCTTCATCAACCAGATCCGTATGAAAATTGGCGTTATGTTCGGCAACCCGGAAACCACTACCGGGGGGAACGCGCTGAAATTCTACGCGTCCGTTCGTCTGGATATCCGCCGTATCGGCGCGGTGAAAGAGGGCGAAAACGTCGTGGGTAGCGAAACCCGCGTGAAGGTTGTGAAGAACAAAATCGCCGCGCCGTTTAAACAGGCAGAGTTCCAGATCCTCTACGGCGAAGGCATTAACTTCTATGGCGAACTGGTTGACCTGGGCGTGAAAGAGAAGCTGATCGAGAAAGCCGGTGCATGGTACAGCTATAACGGCGAGAAAATCGGTCAGGGTAAAGCGAATGCCACTGCCTGGCTGAAAGAGAACCCGGCGACCGCCAAAGAGATCGAGAAAAAAGTGCGTGAGCTGCTGCTGAGCAATCAGGACTCGACGCCAGACTTCTCCGTTGATGACAACGGTGAAGGTGTGAAAGAAACCAACGAAGATTTCTAATCGTTGCATTGCCCGGTGGCGGCGCTCTGGCGTTTTATCGGGCTTATACTTTGAAGGGCTGCATATCTTGCGGCCCTTTTTGCATTTCTTTTTCCGAAGGTTTGTTATGAGTGAATCCACACCGCGACGCCCCGCATATAACCGTCTGCTGGATCGCGCGGTACGTATTCTGGCGGTACGCGATCACAGTGAACAGGAACTGCGGCGTAAACTCTCTGCACCGGTTATGGGAAAAAACGGGCCGGAAGAGATCGATGCGGCACCGGAAGACTATGAACGGGTTATCGCCTGGTGCCATGAGCACAACTACCTTGATGATCATCGTTTTGTTTCGCGCTTTATCGCCAGCCGCAGCCGTAAAGGTTATGGCCCGGCACGTATTCGGCAGGAGCTGAATCAAAAAGGCATTGCGCGTGAGGCGATTGAACGCGCGATGCGTGAATGTGAGATTGAGTGGTTGCTTCTTGCACGCGAACAGGCGATCCGAAAATATGGCGAACCCTTACCAGCCGCATTTTCGGAAAAGGTCAAAGTCCAGCGTTTCCTGCTTTATCGTGGCTATCTGATGGAGGATATTCAGGAGATATGGCGAAATTTTGACGATTGACTGCATACGGGATTTTACTTCCCCGTAAAGAAAACTTATCTTATTCCCACTTTTTTCAATTGCCAGCCGGGCAGGGCATATGAGCGCTGAGGCGGGTAATGATATTTCGTTAGCTTGATTTCAGGATAATTATGAGCAAGAGCACCGCTGAGATCCGTCAGGCGTTTCTCGATTTTTTCCACAGTAAGGGACATCAGGTAGTTGCCAGCAGCTCCCTGGTGCCAAACAATGACCCAACTTTGTTGTTTACCAACGCCGGGATGAACCAGTTCAAGGATGTTTTCCTTGGGCTCGACAAGCGTAATTATTCCCGCGCCACCACTTCGCAGCGTTGCGTACGTGCGGGTGGTAAACACAACGATCTGGAAAACGTCGGTTACACTGCACGTCACCACACCTTCTTCGAAATGCTGGGTAACTTCAGCTTCGGCGACTATTTCAAACACGACGCGATTCAGTTTGCGTGGGAACTGCTGACCGGTGAAAACTGGTTTGCCCTGCCAAAAGAGCGTCTGTGGGTGACCGTCTATGAAACTGACGATGAAGCCTACGAGATCTGGGAAAAAGAAGTCGGCATTCCGCGCGAACGTATCATCCGAATTGGTGATAACAAAGGCGCGGCATACGCGTCCGACAACTTCTGGCAGATGGGCGATACAGGGCCGTGCGGTCCATGTACCGAGATCTTCTACGACCACGGCGATCACATCTGGGGCGGCCCTCCGGGAAGCCCGGAAGAAGATGGCGATCGCTATATTGAGATCTGGAACATCGTCTTCATGCAGTTCAACCGTCAGGCTGACGGTACGATGGAACCGCTGCCGAAACCGTCCGTCGATACCGGTATGGGTCTGGAGCGTATTGCCGCTGTATTGCAACACGTTAACTCCAACTATGAAATTGACCTGTTCCGCACGTTGATTGAAGCCGTTGCGAAGGTGACTGGCGCGACCGACCTGAGCAACAAGTCGCTGCGCGTGATTGCCGACCACATCCGTTCCTGCGCCTTCCTGATCGCCGACGGCGTGGTTCCGTCGAATGAAAACCGTGGCTATGTGCTGCGCCGTATCATTCGTCGTGCGGTTCGTCATGGCAACATGCTGGGCGCGAAAGAGACCTTCTTCTACAAGCTGGTTGGGCCGCTGATTGACGTTATGGGCTCTGCCGGTGAAGAGCTGAAGCGCCAGCAGGCGCAGGTTGAGCAGGTTCTGAAAACGGAAGAAGAGCAGTTTGCCCGTACGCTGGAACGTGGTCTGGCGCTGCTGGACGAAGAGCTGGCGAAGCTTTCCGGCGACACGCTGGATGGCGAAACCGCTTTCCGTCTGTATGACACCTACGGCTTCCCGGTTGACCTGACGGCGGACGTTTGCCGCGAGCGCAACATCAAAGTTGATGAAGCGGGATTTGAAGCCGCGATGGAAGAACAGCGTCGTCGCGCGCGTGAGGCCAGCGGTTTTGGCGCAGACTATAACGCGATGATCCGCGTTGACGGCGCGTCAGAATTTAAAGGTTATGACCATCTGGAACTGAACGGTAAAGTGACCGCGCTGTTTGTGGATGGTAAAGCGGTAGATGCGATTAGCGCGGGTCAGGAAGCCGTTGTCGTACTGGATCAGACGCCGTTCTATGCGGAATCCGGCGGTCAGGTTGGCGATAAAGGCGAACTGAAAGGCGCAGGATTCGCGTTTGCGGTTAGCGATACGCAAAAATATGGCCAGGCGATTGGACATATCGGTACGCTTTCGACCGGTTCCCTGAAAGTGGGCGATGCGGTGCAGGCTGATGTGGATGACGCTCGCCGGGCGCGTATTCGCCTGAACCACTCTGCGACGCACCTGATGCACGCGGCGCTGCGCCAGATTCTGGGCACGCACGTAGCGCAGAAAGGCTCGCTGGTTAACGACAAAGTCCTGCGTTTCGACTTCTCGCATAATGAAGCGATGAAACCGTCTGAAATCCGTGCGGTGGAAGATCTGGTGAATGCGCAAATCCGTCGCAACCTGCCGGTCGAAACCAACATCATGGACCTTGAAGCGGCGAAAGCCAAAGGCGCGATGGCGCTGTTTGGCGAGAAGTATGACGATCGCGTTCGTGTGCTGAGCATGGGCGATTTCTCCACCGAACTGTGTGGCGGTACGCACGCCAGCCGTACGGGGGATATCGGTCTGTTCCGCATCGTTTCTGAATCTGGTACTGCGGCAGGCGTTCGTCGTATTGAAGCGGTTACGGGCGAAGGCGCGATTGCTACGCTGCACGCTGAAAGCGATCGCTTAAGCGATATCGCACAGCTGCTGAAGGGCGACAGCCAGAATCTGGGCGAAAAAGTCCGTTCTGTACTGGAACGTACGCGTCAGCTTGAAAAAGAGTTGCAGCAGTTGAAAGAACAGGCTGCCGCGCAGGAAAGTGCGAACCTTTCCAGCAAAGCGGTTGATATCAACGGCGTGAAGCTGCTGGTTAGCGAGCTTGCGGGCGTTGAGCCAAAAATGCTGCGTACGATGGTTGATGATCTGAAAAATCAACTGGGTTCTACCGTTATCGTTCTTGCAACGGTAGCGGAAGGTAAGGTTTCTCTGATTGCGGGCGTGTCGAAGGATGTGACCGACCGCGTGAAAGCAGGGGAGCTGGTCGGCATGGTCGCTCAGCAGGTGGGCGGCAAGGGCGGCGGACGTCCAGACATGGCGCAAGCCGGTGGTACGGATGCGGCTGCTCTGCCAGCAGCGTTAGCCAGTGTGAAAGGCTGGGTTAGCGCAAAACTGTAATAACTATAAGCGTTATCTAACGCCGCAGGCCCCGGTCTGCGGCGTTTGCATCAACGTTATTGACAACGATAAAGTCAGGTTGAAGTTGTGTATATCGGCTAAACTTAGGTTTAACAGAATGTGATGCCGTGACTGCTTACACTTTACGTGTTTGTCATCGCTTACTTTTTGGCGTTATATGATGGATAATGCCGGGATACAGAGAGACCCGACTCTTTTAATCTTTCAAGGAGCAAAGAATGCTGATTCTGACTCGTCGAGTTGGTGAGACCCTCATGATTGGAGATGAGGTCACCGTGACAGTTTTAGGGGTAAAGGGCAACCAGGTGCGCATTGGCGTAAACGCCCCGAAAGAAGTCTCTGTCCATCGTGAGGAGATCTACCAGCGTATCCAGGCTGAAAAATCCCAGCAGTCCAGTTACTAAGGTTTTCGCGTCTCATCTCTTCCGATGAGGCGCAACCTGCTCCTCGCTTCCTTTCTCTTTTTCATTTTTCTTCACTCTTTTTCCGTATCGCTTCCGGTGCCGGCAGGCTCTTTCCTGGTTATTCTGTTTTTCTGCCTGCGCTCAGGCGGTGTAACACGCCGATTTATCTGTTGATAAAACACCCTTTTTGCCGTTTTTGCAGACTAATTGAGCGTGAAGTGTGCAAACGATAAAAGCGTGGGAAAAATTGTTTGACTTATAAGTCCCAGAAAGTAATATGTGCGCCACGCAGCGACGATGAGCAGAAACAAGTTCTTCGAAGCACTCGTAAGAGGCGCGTGGTGAGGTGGCCGAGAGGCTGAAGGCGCTCCCCTGCTAAGGGAGTATGCGGTCAAAAGCTGCATCCGGGGTTCGAATCCCCGCCTCACCGCCATTTGCATCCGTAGCTCAGCTGGATAGAGTACTCGGCTACGAACCGAGCGGTCGGAGGTTCGAATCCTCCCGGATGCACCATC
>NZ_JAOWFU010000011.1:0-209 GCF_030333525.1 Citrobacter sp. CK188 | reverse complement strand
TTCACTTCTGA
The DNA here is from genome assembly GCF_030333525.1 of Citrobacter sp. CK188. Taxonomy (NCBI): domain Bacteria; kingdom Pseudomonadati; phylum Pseudomonadota; class Gammaproteobacteria; order Enterobacterales; family Enterobacteriaceae; genus Citrobacter; species Citrobacter sp. CK188. Next base: position 198 of record NZ_JAOWFU010000011.1, on the reverse strand, counting down.
GTTCGGCATGGGGTCAGGTGGGACCACCGCGCTACGGCCGCCAGGCAAATTCTGTTCGTCTAATGCCTCTCGCATTAAACACTAATCTGTAATCAAAGCTGAAAATCGTCTCTCAGTCCGCCAAAACATCTTCGGCGTTGTAAGGTTAAGCCTCACGGTTCATTAGTACCGGTTAGCTCAACGCATCGCTGCGCTTAC
>NZ_JAOWFU010000010.1:0-229 GCF_030333525.1 Citrobacter sp. CK188 | reverse complement strand
GATGCGTTGAGCTAACCGGTACTAATGAACCGTGAGGCTTAACCTTACAACGCCGAAGGTGTTTTGGCGGACTGAGAGACACAAACAATATTCAGCTTTGATTACAGATTTTGCGAAAACGAAAGATTTTACGCTGAGACAAGGCGGCAAGCGAAGGAAAGGAAGGAGCATACACAGGTATGTGACTGAGTTTACGAGCGCAGCCAACGCAGTATCAGGGTAAAAGATT